>JAFRTE010000027.1 GCA_017427285.1 Clostridia bacterium | reverse complement strand
TTCACCGTTACTGTTGCAATGGAGGTCTTTTGCTTTCCCAATATACCGGTCCTGCGTATACGCTTTAAGACGCGGCATATCGGTATCATGATAAACGCTGCCGTTCCATTCCAACGTGCTCAGCTTCATGAGATACATATTACCTCCGCCGGAAGGTTCATCGGCTCCGTTGGGATCACTTTGAGGCACCTCTTGCGTCTGGCTGACATCCGTATCGTCTGCCTGCGTCGGTCCCGTTTCCTTATCAGAGCTTGAAGCGGGTTCTTCCGTTTCCTTATCAGACACTGAGGGCTGTTCACCGACGGTCGTCGGCTGACGGTCTTCAGAGCTTTGCGTGGAATCCGTTGCCGGAGAAATGCTGCCGGGAAGTGTTTCGGTCGGTTCTGTTTGCGTGGGATCTGTCAGATGCGCACCTGCGTTTGTGGCTTCGTTCGGCGTTACGGACGGCGTTTTGCTTAACCAATTTTGCGAGCTGATCCACCCCGCGGCAAGCACCAATGCGGCGCAGCAGACAACCGAGCCTATGATTTTTGTTTTTCTCGCTCTGTTTCTTTTGAAGCTGAGCCGGATGGTGTCGGTATCATCCGCAGCCGAAACAAACTTTTTATCAACGCCGGAAACAGCATCGTAAATGTTTTCAGTATTCATGATCGTACCTCCTTCAGGTATTTTTTCAGTTTTTTGCGTACTCGCATAAGGATCGTTCTTACGTAATTTTCTTTGATCCCGTATTTCTCGCCGATCTCAAAGGGTTCTTCCAGGCGGTAATACCGCCGGATGAAAACGCTCCGGTCACGTTCGTTTAACGTTTCCAAAAATGCGTTCAGATCAGCCTTCAAAACGTCGGGGTCAAGCAGATAGTCTTCAGGGACTGCGGAAGATAATTCTTCCGAAAGAATGGCGTCGATATCGATCAGTTCGTTCAGAGGAACGGAAAACAACTTTGCCAGCGCTTCAAGCATTTTTCGATCAGGGCGGTTCGATCCCGTTTCCCATTTGGAGACAAGCTCCCGTGAAACGAACAAGGCATCCGCAAGCTGGGCTTGCGACAATTCCGCCTGTATTCGCAGCTTTGCTATTTTTTGACCGGTCTGCACTTTATTCTCACCTCCGCTGCATCTTCATTATATCCAATGCTGCCCCAATAGGCAAGGTAATGAACGTATCATCAAAAAACGCTTGACAATCTTAATACTTCGTGTTATGATGTATTACGCAAAGGGAGGTATTCTATGGATGTTCAGTTGAAACGTGGGATTTTGGACGTATGCGTTCTGGCCGCGATCAAAGACGAAGAATCTTACGGCTATAAAATCATTAAAGATTTGCAGCCTTACGTCAGATTGTCGGAATCCACACTGTATACTATCCTGAAACGTCTGGAAGAGTCGAAAATGCTGACGGTGCGAAGCGCGGAACACGGCGGCAGGCTCCGGAAATATTACCGTATCACCGAAGCCGGAAGAAAACGGATCGACGAATTCAGGGCAGAATGGGAGGAAATCATGGCGATTTATCGGTTTATAACAAAGGAGGATGGACGGTATGACTAAACGGGAATTTCTGTCCCGGTTAAACGAAGGGCTGTCCGGTTTGCCGCAGGAAGACGCGGCGGGGCGTCTGGCGTTTTACAGCGAAATGATCGACGACAGAATCGAAGACGGCCTTTCAGAAGAAGAAGCGGTAGCCGGGATCGGCCCTGTGGAAAAAATCGTGGCGCAGATCATAGAAGAAACGCCCCTTACAACGCTGGCAAAAGAAAAGCTCCGTCCCAAACGGCGTTTGCGTGTTTGGGAAATCGTCCTGCTGGTGTTGGGCTCTCCCTTATGGCTTTCCCTTTTACTTGCCGCGTTTGCTGTCGTTCTGACCGTTTACCTCGCGATCTGGGTTCTGGTTTTGTCCTTGTGGATCGTTGACCTTGCGTTCTTTGCAGCTTTCCTCGGCGGCTTGATAGCGGGCGTTCTTTTCTTCACCGGAAGCGGCATATTGTCGGGGCTGCCGGTATTAGGCGCGGGGCTGGTTTTTGCGGGGTTATCCATTTTTCTGTTTTTCTTATGCAAAGAGACCACAAAATGCGCTGCGGTCCTGACGAAAAAAATCGGATCGAAAATCAAATCATCGTTTAAGGGAAGGAGAACACAAAATGAAACGGACAACTAAAATCTGGCTGATCGCAGCTGCGCTTCTCATCGTTGTCGGCGGCGCGATTTTCTGCGGGACGATGCTTAAAACAGGCTGGGATTTTTCCGCCTTCGGCAGTCCGTATTATGAAACGCGTACGGCTTCCGTAGATGAAGAATTTAATAATATTTTCATTTCCTGCAGCACGGAAGACGTTTCTTTTCTTCCGTCCGATGACGGCAAATGCAGCGTCGTCTTTTATGAAGCGGAGAAAGAAGAACACACGGCGGCCGTTGAAAACGGAACTCTTTCTATTCAAAAGAACGATGATAGAGAATGGTATGAAAAAATCATGTTTTTCTCGGTTGATACGCC
>JAFRTE010000026.1 GCA_017427285.1 Clostridia bacterium | reverse complement strand
TCCGCGCGGTCGGGTTCCGTTTTATATTGCGGCCGCGTAAAACGGAAATCGCAATAATCCGAAAAATGGGTTGGCTTTGTTTCACAAATACAGTATAATAAAAAAAGGTGCGCTGTCAATGCCCACTTTTTCAAAAATGTCCATTTTTATAGGAGGAAAGTTGTATGAAAACAGGGATAAGAACAAATACAGAGCGTAAAATCATTGATGCAGTGTTTGAGCTGATAGAGAATAATCCGAATTCTAAAATCTATGTCCGTGATATTTATCAAAAAGCGAATATTTCCAAAAACACATTTTACACTTATTTTAACGGAATTGATGATCTTTTTGACAACATCACAGATGATGCTGAAAAACTACTGGCAGATGAGCTTATTTCTGACAAACGTCCATTTGACGAATTGTATTTTACTCCGCTCCTTTCACGATTATATAAAAAACGTAAAATATATAAAAACCTGTTATTTCAAATAAAAACATTTCCTGTTAAACGTTTTCTATTTGATGTTTATGTCGAGCAAATAAGAAGCAAGTTGAATGACAGAGGAATCAAAGATGAAGAAGAGATACTCTACCATTTCACATATATACAGTCTGGAATAATAATATGCATAAGGAACTGGCTTAATCAAGGCTGCAAGGAATCTCCGCAGGATTTATCAAGGATCCTTTATGATTGCATTACGCAGAAAGAATATAAAACATAAAAAGGATAACATTATTATAACCCAAATAACAACTTAATCCACCCATGCTGAGCATATGCAAGGTTTGTTTCCGTTTTCTGTGCGCAACAACGGGAATCGTGATAATCCGAAAAATGGTTGGTTCTTTTCTGATTAAAGTATAACATCACTTTTCAAGACAATCAAGCGACACTATTCAGAAAGTGTCGATATTGACCGTCATTTGAAGAAATGCGCCTTAGATGACACAAGGCGCATTTTTAGGTTTCGTATGCTTTTTTTTCTGTTTTTAGGGAGAAACAGTTTTAATTATGTTTTACCCTCTGTATTCGTTCGTATTGCCGGAAGTGAAGGTTTTTGCGATCGCGATGACGGAGAGAAATACGGTTAACAGTATGACGGCAGAAAGTGAGAATACGATGACCTGCGGGTCAAGCATATATATCGAGAAAAGCTGAACTTCTTTGAATACCGTTTCTTTAAGCAGTATTACAAGCGCGTTTCCCGTTACGAATGCGCCGAGCGTTAAAAGAAGAAAATCAAAAAACGTATCCGTCAGTATCATCAGCTTAGAATATCCGATTATCTTCTTTACGCCGTGAATATGTCCCTGCTTTGATACGTAGTAGAAGCAGAAGACTATAGCGTTGATTATTATGATAATCAGCAGCATCAACAGTATATCCGTAGGCGCTTCAACCGTTATTCTCGGAGTATATTTATAAGACGATACGTTTGCGGTCAACGCGGTGTGCTCGATAAACACCTCTTTTAGTTTTTCCGCTGCCATTTTGTCTTTCGCATCAAGGGTATAGCTTCCGATCGGTCCCAGATTATCGTTTGCAAATTTCAGTGACGTGATAACAAGAAAGTCGAGTGCGGTTTCTCTGTCTTCTTTACCCATTACCCCTATTACTTCAAGGTTTGTGTCGAGGTCTTCGCTGTAATAATACGCTTTTCCTTCTTCGTCAAACGTTACGTATTTATTATATATCTCTTTTCCGACTACTGCGGTTTTGTTCTTCTTATCGGCGGTTTCCTCCGCTGTGAAAAATCTGCCTTCGAGCATATTTACGGGGTCGATATATCCGTTAAAGTATATTCCGCGCTCCTCGATGTAATCATCGCCTCGATATCCTGTTGAAAGATACTTGTTTATTATCGCATCGTTCGCTTCCGCGCCAATCGCGTCTATATCAACGACCGCTTCAAGGGAGTCT
>JAFRTE010000025.1 GCA_017427285.1 Clostridia bacterium | reverse complement strand
TACACGAGAAGATTTTTCGTGAACAGCGGTTCCGCGTCGTGCTTCAATACGCCCGTCCTGAAAACGTGGTTAGCGGTTTTGATATTCCCGTAACCGTGATCGATGCCGATGATGACTTTGTTTTTGTAATACTTCATTTTACAGTTTCCTCCTGTCCGTCTCTCCGGACTGTCAATTTTAAGATTCTTTTGCACATTCTTTTTGCGGTAAGTGCTCATTTTGATTACTTACCATGACGCAGAGTGAGATCATCTGTATGTGGGGGTGGCTGTCTCCGTCATCGAGTAAGAGACAGTTTCCGCAAACGCAGTTACAGCACTGATCGCGCGCCAGACGGTGTGCAGTCCGCGCCTGCTTCGGGGTTATCCTGAGCATGTTTTTCCCTCCTTTCGCTCAAGATTTGCAAAAAAGAATATTACACCCACCTTTTTCTCTGACATGAATCGTTCTGAAGGTGGGCGCAATATTCATAAATGTATTGTTTATGTTTTTCTTCCGCTTTTTTGATGAAAACCGGCTGAAAGTTACGTTGATTTTTGCAGCCGCTTTCAAAAAGGTGGGTGCAATATTCAAAAATGTCGTATTTCTCGTTTCGCCTTGAAAAATTCATAAAAATATGATATACTGTCTGCTGAATCGAGGTGAGCGCCACGAAAACCAAATACAAGATCTACGAACTCTCCGCCCGTGCGATCATCCGCAACGCGAAAAAGGACGAGGACGGAGAATATCAATACCATCTGAAAGAGGAAGCGACGCGCAAGTGCATCGCTTTTTCGGCTCCCGAAACACAGGACGACTGCGCGCTGTTTTATCAGACGATGGCGGTGCTTCACAACGGAAAGTTTAACGACTACGGTGTTGTGGAAGACTTAAAGGATATTATCGTATATATCGACTTCTCCAATATCTTCGACCGCAGAAGCAGTCAGAAAAAATACGTTGAACGTATAGAGAAAGCAAAAGCCATGTTCCGTCCCGAGGGGATCTTTCTCGATCTCGGAAACGGCGGTTATCGTTATGTTGCCTTTGAACGGTCGGCGAATATGAGCAGACACTCTCGACTTTCCTTTATCCGTGAGGATTTTTATGAGCCGGTCAAAGAGCGTATCACTCTCGGAATGAAGATCGGCAAATGTCAGCTTTCCAAGTTCTACGCCTACAACGGACTGATCATGACGGACGGTTTCCGGGTCAACGATATGTCGATATGGGACGAAAAAAAGATCATCGTCATAGATAATCCGACGACGACCGTTCACGGAGCAAATTACATTACGGTTAAGGACGACGGCAGCGACAGACCGATGCGGCGTTACGACCGTGTGGTGAAACACGGCGATCTCGACGTTATGGAGTTCGACGGCGAGGGACTGATTTCCCCCGAATACGCGGACTTCATCGATTACCTTTACTGCAAGAAACATATCCATATGTCTTTTCAGATCCGTATGCCGTATATCAAGGGCGTAGTTCACGAGGTCGATTTCAAAGGTTTTCTTTCCGAATTCGGTGTTACCGAGATCACGGATATATGGGGCAACGTTCATAACACCGCCGACGTTGCGATCATACTCACGAAAAGTATGTTTAAGGGCTTCGGCTGGATGACCGAGAACGGACTGACGTGGGCGCAGTATCTTGAAAGGTGCAGGTATTACGATCACGCACTGTATATCTCCGAAGTCGGACAGATCGACCCCGAGGCGTTCACGCATATGAACTATCAATTCCTCACCACGGCGGCGATACAGAGCGAAGAATTTCGTCCCGCCGACCTGCCGCTCGGATGGACGTACAGCCCCGAGCAGGATGAGCGCGACTGGATCACAAAGCCGACCGAAATACGATATTACCGTCTTGTAGCCGACGAAGAATTCCGTCTATGGTATTTCACGCATAACGGCAAGCGTGAAAACGCGGGCGGTAAGGATAAAGCGTGGTCGGATATTCTCAGCAAGAATCCTAAATTCATAAACGAAAAAGCGTTTACCAAAGAGATGGATGACCTCGCCGAAAGCGTTCTGAAGGATTACGCCATAGGCAGGCTCACCTCAGCCGGTGATACAAGGTATTTGTCCGGTGATTTGATACGTTTCCTGCGTTATCTCGGCGGAGAGGCGCTTGAAGGTCCGGCTGGCGTGGAGTTGTCCCGCGAATATCTCGGCGAGGGAGAGTTTTACGCGCCGGGTGCCGCGTACCGCACGACCGAATATTATACGCTTCTGCGCAATCCGCATATTGCAAGAAACGAAGAAGCCGTTGCAAGACCGATAGAGGAAGGATATTACCGCAAAAAGTATCTTTCCCACTTGGGTTACGTCATTATGGTCGCGTCGGATACCCTTATTCCCGAACGGCTCGGCGGTGCGGACTTCGACGGCGACAAGATTAAGACCATCGCCGACCCGCTGATGAACAGCTGTGTTGCCCGTAATTACAGAGGACTGCACTTCGACTATACGTCCGCGCAGATCCCGGTTTTACATATTCCGTCCGCCGTGCCGCAGATAAGGGACGCAAGCGACTGGAAAGCGCGTTTTGAAACGGTGCGCTCCACCTTTGACGAGCGTATAGGTCAGATCTGCAACGCGGCGTTCAACCGCAGTATCATCGCATACGACGAAAACTCCGATTCCAAGCTTCGAAAGCAAATGACGGAAGAGACCGAAACGCTCGAAATACTGACCGGGCTTGAGATCGATTCCGCGAAAAGCGGCGTCAAGCCGGATATTGAAGAATACGTCGGATTCTTCTCGTTCGGCGTTCCGCGCAGTCCGTTTCTGACGTACAAAAACATCGTAAACAGCAAGGACGGACGGGAATGGTATGAGCCGACCGTTAAGGAAAAGCTCGACGCTTTCTTTGAAAACACGAGTTGGGATGCGGTCAGCTCCAACGTGGAAAAACTGCCGTATTACGCCCGGATGCTTGAAAAGAACACGCCGAAGCTGAAACCGAAGCCGGCAAGAGACGCGGAACTGTTTTCCTTCGCTAAAAAAAGAGGCTGGGCGGACAAGCTCGATCAGAAGGATCTGGAGCTTATGCGCGGCATCATCGCCGATTACAACGAAGCGCTGCGGCGCATCCGCGTCAGCCGGATCAAGATCAAACAGATGACACGCTGCGGCGATATCGAGCGCATCCTTTTCTCACGCGCACAGGAGGAAGAATATACGACCGACGAACTCTACGGCGTATTCCAGGAATCGAGCGCTGAAGAGATACACGGTATCCGCGCCGCGCTCGACCGTGAGAACTGGCATCTTCTTGACGAGGACGGACGCGAAGATTTCCTTTTGCGCTATCTTCCGTACAACAGGCACGAATATATTGACCTTTTCGCCGATTTCAGAAACTTCGGCTTCCGTATCCTCTCGGATATCATCGCCGATCTTGACGATATGTACGTTGCCGAGGAGAGAAAGAAAAACGCCGTCCGTACCGATACGGACAGCGAGCTTGTCAACGATATTATGAAGCACTATCTGAAAGGCAGAAGTAAAGACTACCGCGATCTCGCGGCGAGCATAACAAGGCGTTATCTCAACAAACGCATCGACGCGGATAAAGCTTTGATGTGTGTGGTCGCTTTGAAAAAGCGCGACTTTGCTATGGACGTACTGCTCGACCGCATAGCGGATAAAGCGGTAAAGGGGTGAGAATATATGCTGAATGAAACAGAAGAATTCAAAGCGTACACGACCTTTCCGGAATATGTGATAAAGAACAAGCGCGATACCGGCTATCTCGGGCGTTTCACCTACGATATGCTCAAAAACTTCGACGCGCTGACCAGAGTTTTCACGATCCTTGCAAGAGGATATATGTGGGAGACCGGCATGCCGAACTTAGAACGCGCCTGGCGCGCGCTCAAAGCGTGGTGCAGTCTGCCGGACGGAGGCAAGACGAAGAATGACGAGCCGTGGAAGAACAAGACCTGCTTCCCGGAATTGCACGCTGAATTCCCGGAGCTTGTGAACGAAGACGGTGAAGGTTGGTTTTACACGCACGTTCATAACGTCATTGAAGTCGTACTCGACCATACTGACGGCGTTTATCCCACGTCCGTCGGCAGCGCGATCGTTCTCACAAAAGGCTTTGACGACGCATGGCGTGACAAGGTGATACAGTATCAGGCGTCGCTCTATTCCGTCAACACGAAGGGCTGGGTGCGGCGTTTTGCGGATATTATCGCCGAAGCGAAGGAAGAAGGACCGCTGAAAAACAAAGACTTTGAGTTGCCTGCCGAAACGGTACAGAAATTGAAGGACGCGCTGATCGATAAAAAGCGCCTTGACGTGATCATAGAGCTTGCAAAATATTACATTGCCAACAAACAGGAAGATACCGACTGGGTGATCCTTCCCGTCGACAGCTTCAACGCCTATTTCGGCACGACCTGCTTTGACCGCAAGTGGCTGCCGGAGTTCCCGGAAAGTATCATTGAACGCGAGGATTACGCCGGACTGTGCAGGTACAGGATGAGCATTTGTCTTTCAAATGAAAACACACAAGGAGCAAAACCGTGTTAGAAAACGTTGTTAAAATACTTCAGGACAATCTGACGGCGATCGTTCCGCTGTTTCTGGAGTTATTCTGCCTTTTGTTCGTCGTTTTGTTCGATCCGTATATCAAACGGTCACACAGACGCATCATGCTTCTTTGTATCATATTTGTCGCGCTGTCTGTCGTTCAAAATCTCCTCAACGACTTTTTCGTGTTCTACTATGACAGCCCGACGCTGCGGACGTTCAATTCCATTTTCGGTTACTCTATTTCGCCTTTCATCATCATATTGTTCTGTGCGCTTGTTGATAGCAAAACAAAGCTTTTTCCGCTTTGGATCATTGCCGCGGCGAACGCTCTCATTCACTCGACCGCGCTTTTCAGCCATATCTGTTTTTGGATCAGCGAAGACAATCATTTTCTGCGCGGACCGCTCACATACACCAGCCACATTGTCTGTGTGGGACTGCTTTTCTATTTGCTGTATCTGACGCTGAAAAGAAAAAGCGACCGGAAGAGCAGCAGGCTTTTCATACCGGTGTTAAATTTTCTTTCGGTCGTCGCCGCGTTTTTGCTGGACACCTTCGTCACGTATACGGATGAGGGCATCACTTTTACGACGATCACCACGGTAACGAGCTGCCTGTTCTATTATATATGGCTGCACCTTCAGTTCGTTCACGATCACTAAAAAGCGCTGATGGCGGAGCAGCGCATCAGGATCATGATGTCGCAGATTCAGCCGCATTTTCTGTATAATACGCTATCTTCGATCCAGGCGCTCTGCCTGTCCGACCCAGAAAAGGCGTTTGACGTGACCGAAAAATTCGGGACATATCTGCGCCAGAACATTGACTCGCTCGATCAGCCGCAGTTGATCCCGTTTGAGAAAGAGCTGGAGCACACCCGCGTGTATTCTGAGATCGAGATGATCCGGTTCCCGTCGATAAAAATCGAATACGACACGCAGGATACGGACTTTTCACTCCCTGCGCTCACCGTTCAGCCGCTGGTGGAAAACGCAATCCGCCACGGGATACGCGGCGTCGAGAACGGCGTCGTATGTGTTTCCTCGAAAAGGGCGGGTGATTGCTATGAGATCACTATCGCCGACAACGGAAAAGGCTTTGACACAGAAGCCGCCGAAACCGCAAGCGGCACGCACATCGGGATCCGCAACGTGAAGGAAAGGATCGAGGAAATGTGCGGCGGGACCTTGACTGTCGAGAGCTTAACGGGGGTCGGTACGACGGTCACGATCCGGATTCCCGCAGAATAAAAATAAAAACACATCAAAAACGCTCTTAACGCGCCGGGATTGCTGGACGTTTGCTGGACATTTGTTGGACAACAGATGATATCATATAAAGAAATATTATTATGTAAGGAGACGCATTATGTCATTCAAAGGAGTCGGGATCAAGTATTTTGCGTTGGCAATTGCCGTTATCGCCATCATCGCGGGCGTGTATTTCACGTTCTTCCGGACAAACGGGTTTGAAAAGACCACGGCGACCATTATTTCCATAACGGAATCGGAGTTTTCCACATCCGAGGACACAGATTACGACGTCGTCGTCGAATACACGGTAAACGGGCAGAAATACACCAAAAAACTGGATTATTACAGTCCATCTTTCGAAGTCGGCAAGACGGTCGACGTCAAATACAACCCGGATAACCCTTCGGAGGTACACGGCGGCAACGGATTTGGGATATATATTCTCATCATCGGCATCGTGATCGCGGCGATCGTGATCTTCTCGATCGTTCGCGGTAAAATGTCGCTCAAAAAGATCAAAGAGACCGGAAACGTCGGCAAAGAGGCGTTCTATGCGCCCGCACAGCTCGGCGAAGAACGCAAGCTTTATTTCCTCACGGATCTCGGCACGCCGAAATACGGTCACAGAATAGAGGACGCGTTCCGCAACGTGCTTTATGAAGCCAAAATGACGAAGTTCACGATGACCTCGCCCTTCGGCTTTGACTTTATCGATCACGAACACAATAAAACGACAGAGCATCTTGTCGGACACGAGGAAGAGACCGACTGGAATTCGCTGATACTTGACAACCACTACACCCTGACGTTCGACGGCGAAGATATCTGGAAGCACCTGAAACGCAACAACATCCGCGTGGATTCCACCCTCGGCGGAGGAAGCGACAAGCTCATCGGTACGAATTACACGATCTATCATAACGACGTCGAGATTGCCCGTGTGGAGACCACGAGCCAGTACGTCCACGAGGAAGACGCCGAAGCGCATAAGATTGCCAAAGCTGTTCCCGTTAAGGGCTTCTTCCGCATCTGGACGCGCGCCAAGGATCTTGAACCGCTCTTCGTCACCCTCGTCGCTTTTGCAAGGACGGGAGCCACCGCCGACAACGGCGGCAACCGCAAAACGCTGTTCAACACGCTGAAAAACAGTTTAAGGATGTTATGAGAATCATCTGTATAGACGACGAACCGCTTATACTGAATATGACGGTGGAGCTTTGCGAAAAACTGCCGCAAAAACCGGAGGTCAAGGGCTTTACAAAAGCAGGTGAAGCCCTCCTTTGGCTTGAAGATCACGCGGCGGATATCGCGCTGCTCGACATCAATATGCCCGATATGTCCGGGCTGAGACTCGCCGCAAAAATACGTGAGATCGACCAGAATACGGCGATCATATTCCTCACCGGTTATTCGGAATACGCGCTTGACGCATTCAAACTGCACGCATCAGGATATCTGATGAAGCCGGTGAACAAAGATCGCCTTGCCGAGGAGATCGAGCATGCGGCAAAGCTTCACGGCGAATATGCGAAAAAGAAAGCGCCGGAAGGATCGCGTATCACCGCGCATACCTTCGGCGAATTCGATTTGTTCGTCGACGGTAAACCGGTATCGTTCCCGCGCTCCAAGTCCAAAGAACTGCTGGCGTATCTCATCGACCGTCAAGGCGGCGGGATCAGCCGGGCGACGGCGGCAGCCG
>JAFRTE010000024.1 GCA_017427285.1 Clostridia bacterium | reverse complement strand
TATCAATATTTTTTTTTTTTTTTTTTTTGCAAAAGTATGGCAAAAATGTGAATTAAAAAGAACTGAGACTGTATTTTATCTATTTTGATGGAAATATAACAAGATCTTCCCAATAAAAACCTTCATCAATTTCATTACGCAATTTCTGCGTATCAATTTAAATATTTTTACGCAATTTTTGCGTATTTATCTATTGCAAAATACGCAAGTTTGGGGTATACTGTTTATAGCCGTTTGCCGATAAAAATATAAGACTGCATTTTACGGAGATGATTATTATGGAAATCGAACGAAAATTTTTAATAGACGGGTTCCCGGAAGGGCTTTCGCTTAAATCCGAATGCGATATGCTGCAGATTTATCTTTCCGTAACCCCTACGGTCCGCGCAAGAAGCAAAGCGGCAGGAGGCAAGGAAACTTACAAGCTTACCGTAAAAGGTCCGGGCGAGCTTTGCAGAGAGGAAATAGAAACGGCAATAACAAAAAAGCAGTTTTACGGGCTTGTGAAAATTGCGGGTAAAACTCCGATAACAAAGCATAAAAGATGCTATTTTCTGCCGGACGGACATATTCTTGAATGTTCGCTCGTGGACGGAGGGACGGAAAACGAGTTTATGTATGCGGAAGTTGAATTCAGGTCCGTAAAGGAGGCGGAAGAATTCGTTCCGCCCGAATTTCTCAAAAAAGAAGTAACATACGACAATTCGTATAAAATGAATAACTATTGGCAGAGGACAAGATTATAAAAGGTTTTACGATAAATCGGTATAAAGGGAGAATAAGATGAATTACAGTCGGTTTCTCAATCCCCCGAAGGGATACGGCAACGTTCCGTTTTACTGGTGGAACGGCGACAGACTCGACGAAAACAGAATAGCGTGGCAGCTTGAAAAGCTTGCGGAAAACGGAGTATCGGGCGTTCAGATAAATTTTGCGCATCACTGTCCCGCGCACAGACCCGACAAGGCGGGCGGCGGCTTCGGCAAAACATACGACTGCGATCCCGAAGCTTTTACGGACGAATGGTGGAAAATCGTAAACAAAGTGTTCCGCAAGGCAAAATCTCTCGGAATGGGCGTCGGTATAAGCGACTATACGATCGGCTGGATAGGCAACGGATATTTTATAGACAAAGTTGCGCTGGAAGCAAAGCTTTGCGCCGAAGAGCTTTTCTGCGACGGCGCCGAAGTGAAAAAGGGCGATGATTACGTCTTTGAAAAGCCCGACGGATTTATTTCCGCGGCGGCGGTTTATAAAAAAGGCAGATGGGAAAGCGTAACGGAGTCTTTTACCGCGAAAGACGACTGCAAAGTCTGCGTGATTTACAAAAAAGTAAACCCGCGCTCTGTAAACGTGCTCGACCCCGAGGCGGGAAAACTTCTTGCAAAGGTGTTTTTTGAGTATTTTGAGCAACATCTTGACGAAGACGTCCGCGACGCGCTCAATTACTGTTTTCAGGACGAGTTTATCCCCGGCTGCAACGTTTCGCGCATATGGTCAGAACCGCTCCGCGAAAGGATAATGAAAGAAAAGGGCTACGATATTGCCCCGCGGCTTTTCGAGCTTTTTGAAAACACGCCCGAATGCGTTAAAACTCGCCTTGATTACTGCGACGTAAAAGCGGCGATGACAGAAGAGGGCTATTTTAAACCCGTATACGATTTCCATGCTTCGCGCGGACTGATATACGGCTGCGATCAGTGCTCGAGAGGGTATTCGCCCGGAGAATACGGCGATTATTTCCGCACGACCCGATGGTTTACCGCGCCGGGAAACGATACTCCCCTGCGTTCGGCAAATCTTATAAAGGACAAGGTCTCAAGCTCGATCGCGCATCTTTACGGCCACGAACGCACGTGGCTCGAGGGGTATCACAGCTCGGGCTGGGGGACTTCGCTCGCAAGTCTTCAGGCGCCGACGAGCGACAATTTCATATACGGCATGAACCTTCTTTGCATGCACGGACTTTATTACAGCACTTACGGCGGTTTCTGGGAATGGGCGCCCCCCGATTTTCATTTCAGAATGCCTTACTGGGAGCATTCAAAGAGCTTTTACGGATATTACGAACGGCTTTCGTATCTGCTTACAAGGGGCAAGCACGTATGCGACGCCGCGATTTTCTACCCCGTAAGCTCGTGCGACGCGGCTCTTGACCCCGAAACATCCGTCAATGCCGCATTTTCCGCCGCAAAAGCGCTTTTTGAAAACGGGATAGACTTTGATTTTATCGATTTTCAGTCCGTTCTTAAGGCGGAAATAAAAGACTCGAAGCTCTGCGTTGCGGGCGAAAAGTATAAATGCGTTATCCTCGCATCCGTAGACTGCGTCCGTCATTCAATGCTTGAAAAGCTCGCGGAATTTCACAGGGCGGGCGGAAAACTCATAATTCTGGGAAGATCGCCCGAATATACCGACGTTATAAACGACAGTCTTTTAAATGATATCCCGTCTTTACGCGCCGAAGACAACGACGGACTTATACGTATCGTAAACGAAAATATTTCGCGCGATTTTGCCGTTTCGGACGGTTCGCGCGCCAACGTTTTGCACAGACACGACGGCGACACGGACGTTTATTTTGTCAGAAACGCGAAAAAGGGCGCGGAATGTCTTTTTGACTGCGACGGCACGGTCGAGGCGTGGTTTGCGGACGGTAAAGAGCGCTTGCTTCTCGAAAGCGAAAAACGGGGCGGCAAAACGCTTGTCTGTATCCCTTCGGAAGGCGACAATCTCATAGTTTTTAACAGAAGCGGCGACACGGCAGACAAACAATACGTAAAATTCGAAAATCCCGCAAGCGAAACGGAGATCGAGGGCGAATGGGAGTTTTCTTTAAAGCCCACGCTCTTCAACCGCTGGGGCGACTTCAGACTTCCCGTATACGAAGATTATATCGGCGCGGAAATAAGATTTCCCACCGTTAACGGCAAAAAACAGACTGTTTCAACATACGCTATCTGGCAAAAGACTGCGCCGGACGGAAAAACGGAAGAGATTACAATAAACGACAGATACGGCATCGTGACTGGGCAGCCGCACGAGCAGGGATATCACGGTCTGAAAAAAGAGGTTTACGACTGGAACGTTTTATTGCAGCAAAACGAAAAAGCGGTTTTTGCGGCGGAATTTTACGTTGACAAAGATACCGACGCGGAAATCCTTGCTGACGGCATTATTCCGAAAGTAACGATGATAGACAGAGATATTATACGCGATTTTTCGGATATAAAAATCAAAAAAGGGTCGCACCGTCTTTCCGTAGAGTACGATAACGGCGAAAACAGGGAACGCAGAGGATATATCGTAATAAAGGACAGAAATAAACAAAGCTCGCATCCGTCTTTGCCGCTTACAAACAGATGGTTTGCGGATATGTCCTTAATAAGATTTTCAAAAGACGGCTTTGAAAGCGAGGTTTCCGTTAAAGCGGGCATAGCGCCGGGCGTTGAAAAGATCGAAGCGGTTATATTCGGCGAGATTGAGTTTGCAAAAATAAACGCCGGCGGAGCGATTTTTGAAAAAACAGGCGAAAGAGACGGCGCAAACGTATATCTTATCACCGCGGGCGACGTGAAAAAATCGTCGGGCGCTCTTGAATTGGATATAAAACCGTTTACCGGTTACTGCGGCGGCGCGATATTCCCCGAACCGATGAGAGAGATCTGCGGCAAAGGGCTTGTAAATCTCGGCGACGTTTCGCAAACAGGCGGACTTGAAAGCTATTCGGGAATGTTTTTATACGAAAAGAAGGTCAATATCAAAAAAGAGGACGGAAGAAGATATTTTCTTTCTCTCGGCAGCGTTGCGTGTTCGTGCAAAGTTACGCTTAACGGCAAAACGGCAGCCGTATCTTGCGTGCCTCCGTTTGAATTTGACATAACAGAATATATCAAAAACGGCGAAAACACGCTTTGTATCGAAGTTGCAAACACTCTTTGCAACCACTACTGCACAAGTCCGTCGCCTTACTCCAATTATCCGCAGGACGCAGCGTCGGGCCTTATCGGTCCCGTAAAGATAAGGGTTTACAGATAGCGATATTTGCCGATCGGGCCGGATTAAAACGGAAAGTCTGTATCTGCCGATCCCCGTATATTAAAAACGGTGCAGTCCCAAAAAGAGACTGCACCGTTTTTTTTTATGATTATTGTTTCTTTTTGCTTTTTCCTGACAAAATCAATAAAAGCGCAATGATTAAAACCGCAGACGCTGAAAAAATCAGGATGTACGCGCCGTATGTGGACGGATCGCTTTTAGGGACATACTCTCCGTATGATTCAACTACCGTATCGGTTATCTTTTCAGACGGATCATCAACGATTTCCAGCATTATTTTATGCAGCGCCGTTTCTTTTCCGTCTTCGTCGTATTCCGTCAGAAATTCGTATGCGGAGCCGATGGCGTAGCTTTCAAGATGATCTGTTTGAGGGATGTGGAGATCGTCAAGCCGGCCGTATGCGTCCGGCAGGAAACTGTTTCGGAGATTTCTCTTGCACCGTATGTAACAAAATAATCATAAATGCAACAAGAAGAGACACCGGCGTAAATACGGTTAAAACTCTTTTGAACTATTTTGTTTTCCCCTCCCGATCATTACAGTTTTAGAAGAGAAATCGCATATACCGGATTTCGGCATTCATTATTTAACTTTTTACAGTATTTCTTTGAGGTTTGCGTAATTTGCCATCAGCTTTTTCTTTCCGACGGTCTCGAATTCAACTTCGAGCATGCTGTCGGAAGACATTTCCGTAACCGCGGTTATGACCCCGTCGCCGAAAACCCTGTGGCGCACGCGCTGTCCGACGCGGTATCTTTTTGACGTTGTTTTTGCCGTCGGCATAACGGTAACGGAATTAGTTAAAAGCTGTCTTTCCGCAAGCGGTTTTGTGCGGCGAGGAAGCGGTCTTTCCATGTGCTCGCTTTCGGTCTCCGAAATAAGCTCTGATGGGATTTCGCCCAGAAAACGCGATGGGATAGCCGGGCGTGCCGAGCCGTATATCATCCTTGAATCAACGCTCGTAATAAACAGCTTTTTCTTCGCGCGGGTTATCGCAACGTAGCAAAGCCGTCTTTCCTCTTCAACGCCGCCCTGTTCAAGCAGAGATATCGACGACGGGAAGAGCCCTTCTTCAAATCCTGTGATGAAAACGGTGTTGAATTCAAGCCCTTTTGCGCAGTGCATCGTCATCAGCGTAACGGCAGGCTCGTTTTCGTCAAGCGCGTCAACCGCATTAACAAGCGCAGTCTGTTCAAGATAACCTAAAAGCGTGGGATTTTCTTCCGTTTCTTCATATTCGGCAATACTGTTTTGAAGCTCTCTGATGTTTTCCGTTCTTGCTATAGCTTCGTTCAGCTCGTACTGCTTTCTCAGCTCCTGCTCATAGTGAACGTCGTTTAATATCTCCGTAAAAAGCGTTGAGGGCATCATTTCCTTAGCTTTTTCAGCAAGCGATGAGATAAGCGCGGCAAAATCGACGAGTTTTTCCGCAGAGCGCTGAAGCTCGGGATACAAAAAAGCATTTGCGGTTATTTCGAAAAAGCTTTTTCCCGTTTTTTCGCAAATCGCGTTTATTTTTTCTATCGTCGTGTCTCCGATGCCGCGTTTCGGTTCGTTTATTATGCGTAAAAGTCTCGTCCTGTCATGAGGATTGCATATAACGTTCATATACGCAAGGATATCCTGGACCTCTTTGCGCTTGAAAAACGGAAGTCCGCCGAATACGCGGTAGGGGATGTCGTTTAAGCGCATGGCGTGTTCAATGGCGTTTGACTGCGCATTTGTCCTGTAAAGCACACAGAAATCGTTGTTTGCAAGCCCTTCCTTCTGTTTGCGTTCGGATATCGCCCGGCATATATAGCTGCCCTCTTCGGACTGCGAATGAAGACGGCTGACCGTTATTTTATCGCCGTATCCCGCGTCTGTCCAGAGTTTTTTGCCTTTTCTGTCTTCGTTGTTTGAGATAACGGCGTTTGCGGCGTCGAGGATAGTCTGGGTAGAACGGTAATTCTGTTCAAGACGAACTGTTTTTGCGTTTTTGAAATGCTTTTCAAAGCTCAGGATATTTTCAACGGACGCGCCCATAAAGCGGTAAATGCTCTGGTCATCGTCTCCGACAACGCAAATGTTGCCGTGAGGTGCAAGAAGGGAAACGAGCCGTTCCTGAAGCGGGTTTGTATCCTGATATTCGTCTACAAGAACGTATTTGAACCTGTTGTTGACCGCTTTTCTTGCGTCCTCGTCGGTCGAAAGCAGACGGACCGTCATAAAGATAAGATCGTCAAAATCAAAGGCGTTTGCCGCTTTCAGTTCCGCCTGATAATCTCTGTATATTTTCTCGATATCGCCGTCGTCGCTGAAATCGTCCGCCGAAACGTATCTGCTTTTAGCGGTGGAAATAACTCTTGCTGCGGCTCTTGCGTTGTATCTCTCGGTAAGACGGTATTTTTTGATCAGCGCTTCAAGCACACGGTGACTGTCGGTGTCGTCATAGATGGTGAAATTTCTGTCATACCCGAGTCTGTCGCAAAAACGGCGCAGAATACGGACGCAAAGCGAGTGAAAAGTAAGCGCCCATAGCTTGTCTCCGTTTATTCCGTACTTCTTCTCAAGACGGTCGCGCATCTCGCCGGCTGCTTTGTTTGTAAACGTTATGGCAAGAATATTGAAGGGATCGACGGGCGATACGGACATAAGTTTCGAATAAGCCGATCCGCTGCGAAGAGATCTGTCTTCAAGACATTTTTTCAGGAATTCAAGATCGTCTTCCTCAAAAACGATGTCCTGCGAGTTATAGGAATCACCGTATCTGATAAGATATCCGATCTTGCTTATTACGGTAGTCGTTTTTCCGCTTCCCGCGCCTGCAAGGATCAGCAGCGGTCCGTCGTTTGAAAAGACCGCCTCGCGCTGCGCCGGGTTGAGAGATGAAAATTCATCGTTGAGTATTTCTCTCCTGAGAGATAAAAGTTCAGATTTTTTAGCCATTATTCCTCCCTCTGCAATATGTCTCTCTCTGATTTTTAAGATATTGTAAATAAATATCGTTTTCCCCTTTTTATTATACTATAATTTTAAAGAAAAATCAAGCGGAAAATCGGATAAAATCACATTTTTTGCCGATAAAATACGAAAAACTCTTTCAGTATAATTATACAGTATCAATATCGCGATCCATCCGGCAATTCAAAGGTAATCTCTTCAATAACGTATCTGCCGCGGAAAAAGTCCCGAAAAGCATTTGCATAAAAAATGTATCATTTCGGGAAAGAAATCATTTTTATGTCAAAAAAAATTTGTATTTGGTATCTTGACATTTCAAAGGGGTTAATATATAATATTAAGTCAGAAAAACAGAAAGGGCGTTTGTCGGATGCGCGGTTTAACACGCCCGTCAAACGTTTTTTTATAGGTAATGCTTGTTGCGGCGACTTCCGTTTTCGGAAATCCCGCTTTAATTATAGCCGGTTTTTACCGCGTTATTATCAATCGGACAGTTTCAATCTGAAAGGAAGCAATATGGAAAGGATTTATTTGATTCTCGAAAACGGCACTGTCTTTGAGGGACGTTCGTTCGGCGCTTATGGCGAGACCCTCGGCGAGCTTGTTTTTACAACCGGTGTTATCGGCTATACCGAAACGCTCACCGATCCGTGCAATTACGGACAGATTATTATTCAAACGTTTCCTCTTGCCGGAAACTACGGTATTATTTCCGATGAAATCGGCGTCTCTTCGGCGAGACCGAAAGCTTATATAGTTCGTGAATGGTGTGAAAGTCCTTCGAATTTCAGATGCGAGGGTAATCTTTCCACCTTTTTGTTAAATAACGGCATTATAGGCATGTGCGATATCGATACGAGGGCGCTTACGAGAATACTTCGTGAAAACGGAACGATGAACGCCAAAATCTCAAAAACTCCGGATTGCGATTTAAACGAACTGAAAAATTACAAAACAAAAAAGGCTGTTGAAAACACCACCTGCTCCGAAAAAACGGAATATGCGGCGCAGAATGCCGATATTACTGTCGTTTTATATGATCTCGGTTCTGCGGAAAGCGCCGTAAAAGAGCTCACGGCGCGCGGCGCAAACGTTATACGCGTCAACGCTTTTACATCCGCAAAAGAGGCGCTTGGCTACGGCGCGGACGGGATAATGCTTTCCGAAGGCCCCGGAAATCCGAAAGATTATATGAATATCGCGGACGAAGTAAAAACTATGCTTGAAAGCGGCGCCCCGGTTTTCGGCGAAGGGCTCGGACATCAGCTCATCGCTCTTGCGGGCGGCTGCGAGACATATAAACTCAAACACGGACACAGAGGCGCAAACCACCCCGTAATAAACACCGAAACGGGAAAAACGCATATTACCGTACAGAATCACGGATATGCGGTAAACGCCGAAAAACTGCCGTCCGATATAAAAATGATATACAGAAATTTAAACGACAATACGTGTGCGGGAATCGAATTTACAGACAGACCCGTCTTTTCCGTTCAGTTTCACTGCGAAACGCTCGACGGTCCGAACGATACGGGATTTCTGTTCGGTAAATTCTGCGAAAACGTAAGGAAAGCGAAGGTGAACTGAATGCCGCTCGACAGATCCATTAAAAAGACACTTGTAATCGGTTCGGGACCTATAGTTATAGGTCAGGCCGCGGAGTTTGACTATGCGGGAACGCAGGCGTGCAGAGCGCTGCGCGAAGAGGGGATAGAGGTCGTGCTCGTAAACTCCAACCCTGCGACCATTATGACGGACAAGGAAATGGCGGACAGAATATATATAGAGCCGCTCACTCTTCCCGTCCTTAAAAGAATAATCGAAAAGGAACGTCCCGACTCGATCCTTTCAACGCTTGGCGGACAGACGGGCCTTACGCTTTCGATGCAGCTTGCAAAAGAAGGATTTCTTGAGAAAAACGGCGTGCGTCTGCTCGGCGCGGACCCCGAAACGATAGACAAAGCCGAAGACAGACTGATGTTTAAGGAAACGATGCTTAAAATCGGTCAGCCGTGCATACCCTCAAAAGTTGTTACCGATGTTGCTTCCGCTGTTGATTTTGCGGGAGAGATAGGTTATCCGCTTATAATACGCCCCGCATTCACTCTCGGCGGTACGGGAGGCGGAATTGCAAATAACGAGGAAGAGCTTCGCGAAGTTGCCTCAACGGGTATACGTATGTCGCCGATAAATCAGATACTCGTTGAAAAATGCGTTTCCGGCTGGAAAGAGATAGAATTTGAAGTTATAAGAGACAGCTCCGGCAACGTTATTACGGTTTGCAGTATGGAAAACGTTGACCCCGTCGGCATTCACACGGGCGACAGCATAGTTGTCGCTCCCGCGCTGACGCTTGCAACGGAAGAGTTTATGATGCTCAAAACCGCCGCGCTCAACATAGTTTCGGAGCTCGGTGTAAACGGCGGCTGCAACGTTCAGTTTGCGCTCGACCCCAACAGCATGGAGTATGCGGTAATAGAGGTTAATCCCCGCGTTTCGCGTTCGTCCGCGCTCGCCTCGAAGGCGACTGGTTTCCCGATAGCGAAAGTCGCTTCGAAAATCGCAGTAGGATACAATCTTGACGAAATACCCAATGCAATTACAAAAAAAACGTCGGCATGCTTTGAACCGACGATAGACTATATAGTTGTTAAGCTTCCGAAATGGCCGTTTGACAAATTCGTTTATGCAAAGCGCACGCTCGGCACGCAGATGAAGGCGACGGGCGAGGTAATGGCGATAGGCACGTCTTTTGAGCAGGCGCTCATGAAGGCAGTCCGAGGCGCCGAAATATCGCTTACAAGTCTCGATTCACCCAAACTTGCAGCGCTTGACGACGAAGAGATACACAAACGCCTTTACGACTGCGACGACGAACGCCTTTTCGTTATTTATCAGGCGCTGAAACGAGGCGTTTCGGTTGACGAGATATACGAAATAACGAAGATAGACAGATGGTTCCTTCATAAAATACTTCATCTCGCCGAATTTTCCGCTTCACTTAAAGACGGCATAGACGAAGAAAAGTATCTTGAAGCCAAAAAGCTCGGATATCCCGACTCGGTAATAGAAGCGCTGACAGGCAAAAAGCCGGAGTATCACCGTGACGCGGTATTTAAGATGGTTGATACCTGCGCCGCGGAATTTGCTGCGGAAACGCCGTATTTTTATTCCACATACGATGATGAAAACGAAGCACTCGAATTTAAAAACGAGCATTCCATCGATAAAAAGACCGTAATCGTCTTCGGCGCGGGCCCGATACGCATAGGGCAGGGCATAGAGTTTGACTACGCCTCCGTCCACTGCTGCCGCGCGCTGAAAAAGCTCGGTTTTGAAGTTGTAATAGTAAACAACAACCCCGAAACCGTTTCAACGGACTTCGATACGGCGGACAGACTTTATTTTGAGCCGCTTACGCCCGAAGACGTAATGAACGTAATAAAGACCGAGCAGCCGTTCGGCGCGGTGGTAGCGTTCGGCGGACAGACCGCAATCAAACTCACTAAATTCCTCGACAAGTCCGGCGTGAATATCCTCGGCACCCCCGCAGACAGCATAGACGCCGCAGAGGACAGGGAACGTTTTGACAGACTTCTCGAAAAATATCATATAAAACGCCCGATCGGCGATACGGTTATGACGACCGAGGAGGCGCTTTCCGTTGCAAAGCGGATCGGATATCCCGTTTTGCTGCGTCCGTCATATGTTCTGGGCGGTCAGAATATGATCATAGCGTTCGGAGAGAGCGACGTAAAGGAGTATATGCAGATAATCCTCTCTCACAATATCGAAAACCCCGTTTTGATAGATAAATATCTTATGGGAACGGAGCTTGAGGTCGACGCGGTATGCGACGGAGAAGATATCCTTATCCCGGGTATTATGGAGCATATAGAAAGAACGGGCGTCCATTCCGGCGACTCGATAGCAGTTTATCCCGCATGGAATGTTTCGGACGAGCTTACCGAAAAGATAATATCCGCTTCAAAACAGCTTGCAGTAGACCTTAATACGAAAGGTCTCGTAAACATACAGTATCTTATTTATGATAACGACCTTTACGTTATAGAAGTAAACCCGCGTTCGTCAAGAACGGTGCCGTATATCACGAAGGTAACGGGAGTACCGATGGTAGATCTTGCCACAAGGGCGATGCTCGGCGAAAAGCTGAAGGATATGGGCTACGGCACGGGGCTTTACCCCACCTCGCCTTACGTTGCGGTCAAGGTACCGATATTCTCGTTTGAAAAGCTTGCGGACGTGGACAACCATCTCGGTCCCGAAATGAAGAGCACGGGCGAAGTGCTCGGAATTGCAAGCACGATGGAAGAGGCGATCTACAAGGGACTTATCGCCGCAGGATACAAGATGAAAAAATCCGGCGGAGTAATGATCACCGTCCGCGACAGCGACAAGCCCGAGGTCGCGGATCTTGCAAAACGCTACAGCGAGCTCGGTTTCTCGATTTACGCAACGCGCGGTACTGCGAATATAATAAGCAAGGTAGGCATTCCCGTAACGGTAGTTGATAAGATCCACGAGGGCGAAGAAAACACAATAACGCTTCTTGAAAGCGGAAAGATAAATTACGTTATCTCAACCTCTTCAAAAGGCAGACTTCCTTCGAGAGACAGCGTAAAGATCAGAAGAAAGACGGTCGAACGCTCTATTCCGTGTCTTACCTCGATAGACACTGCGAATGCGCTTGCGCATAGTCTGAAAAGCAAATATTCGGAAGGTTCGATAGAGCTTATAGATATCACCCGCATGCGTTCTGAAAGAATAAAGCTCAGATTTACCAAGATGGCAAGCGGCAACGACTA
Source organism: Clostridia bacterium (assembly GCA_017427285.1). Lineage (GTDB taxonomy): Bacteria > Bacillota > Clostridia > Oscillospirales > UBA644 > HGM12619. The sequence continues at coordinate 29,427 of JAFRTE010000024.1, read as the reverse complement.
TATCTATTTCAACTGCTTCGATCAGAAGATAGACAATCCCGAAGGTCTTGCGGTAAGGTATTCCGACAGACATACGGGTATCGGCGGCGACGGCGTTGTGCTTATAGGTCCTTCGGACAAAGCAGACGCGAAAGTAAGGATGTATAACCGCGACGGCAGCGAAGGCAGAATGTTCGGCAATGCGATACGATGCGTAGGCAAATATCTTTACGACAACCATATGATAGACAAAAAAGACGTATCTATCGAAACGGTAAGCGGAATTAAGGAGCTTCACCTGTTTATACACAATAAAGTAGTTGATTCCGCCTGCGTTGATATGGGCAAGGCAATACTCAATCCCGCGGCTATCCCCGTAAATTTCAGCGGCGAAGAGGTCGTGGACCGTCTTGTAAACATCGGCGACGAAAACTACAACATCACCTGCGTCGGTCTCGGAAATCCGCACTGCGTCGTATTCGTTAAAAACGTTGATAAGCTCGATATCGAAAAAATCGGCCCGCAGTTTGAAAACTACGAGAAATTCCCCGAAAGAATAAACACCGAATTCATTCAGGTTATCGACGAAAAAACGCTTAAAATGCGCGTGTGGGAGCGTGGCTGCGGCGAAACGTGGGCTTGCGGAACAGGCGCGTGCGCGGCTGTGGTTGCGGCTTGCGAAAACGGAATCTGCAAGAAAGGCGAAGAGGTCACCGTTAAGCTTATAGGCGGAGATCTCAAAATAAAATACACCGACGAGACCGTGTTTATGACCGGCAGCGCAGACAAGATATTCGACGGCGAGATAATAATCTGATTCCTTTCAAAAAATAAGAGACAGGCCTTTAAGGGTCTGTCTTTTTTTCGCTTATTTAACTGTCTTTCCCTTCCTTTTTGCGGTTAGGGATTTCTCTTGAAAAGTCTTTTTAAAAACGGTAGAATGCCGAGCTTTTTGGCTAATTTTACGCAAAGTCCGCGAAAGAGATCATAACCGCGACGCAGGGGGTATATTGCGGTCCAGATGCGGGCATAAAGCCGATACGGCTTATCTGATACGCAGTATTCTTTGCCCTTTCGCCGAAAGTCCGTTAAAACGCCGATAACTGCGCTTGCAGGAACTTTTTCGAGCGTATACGTATTGTCTCCGCGAATAAGGTAATAATTGCCTCTGTCTTTGATCACGCGGTGAAGAACATAATCTGAGCCGCGCTTATAGAGCGCAACGTCGTATTTTTTTCAGACGCGACAAGGGTATGCGTATGCCCACGGTATCTCTGTTTTGCCGAAGCATAGGTTCCATGCTTACACCGCTCGTTTTGTATACAAGATATCCGTCGCGGGAAAGCAGCTTTTCAAAGCTTAAACTCATTGTAAAAAGCGTCCGATCTGCGCAGAGTATCGGTATTGTCCGCCACTCCGTCTTTTGAGCGGATCAAGGCAATGTTTTTGTCCGAAAAATCACATCCGCAAAAAGCGATACGCATCCTCCGCCGCTCCTTTCGGTTTTTTGCCGCAAAACCGCGGCGTCTTTGTCTTAAGTATTTTAATTCCGGTTTTCTTTTTCCGTGCGTTTGTTTACCGCAACTCTCAGCGTTGCCGCAATAAGTGCTTTTACGCCGTCAAGCGGAATAAACGGCAATACAACGGCGGGCAGCGCGGCGGCAACGGAAGCTTTTGCGTAAAGGCAGTATACCGCCGTTCCGAGCGCATAGCAGAAAAAAAGTGCGGCGATCATGCCGGCAAGGGGAAGAAAAAATCCGTTTTTTCTTTTGAAATATTTAACGGCAAGCGCCGTAATAAGCGCCATAACGGGATATGCGATCAAAAATCCGCCCGTAGGTCCGATAAGCACCGCCGGACCGCTGCGAAAGCCCGAAAATACGGGAACGCCCGCAACGCCGATGAGAATATAGATTATCTGCGAAAGAAAAGCCCAAAGAGGCGAAAGAAAACTGCCCGAAAGATAAACGGCAAGAAGAGAAAGCGTAAACGGAACTGGAGAAAACGGCAGAGGGATCGATATTACGGAAAGAACGCAGGTTATCGCGGCAAAAAGCGCGGTCATAACAAGCGGTCTGATATTGTTTTTCACTGTATGTATATCCTCGGAACGCGTTTGCCGATATCGCAGATTATTTCATATGGTATGGTTTCTATCGCATCGGATAATTCGTAAACGCTTTTCCCTTCGCCGAAAACGGTTACTTCGTCTTCGGTATTTACGTCAAGACCTGTAACGTCAGCCATGCACTGATCCATGCATATCCTGCCTATGACAGGGGCGGACTGTCCGTTGATAACAACTTTCAGGTCTTTTGAAAGCGCTCTGAAAAGCCCGTCTGCATATCCGATGGGCAAAGTTGCTATTTTCATATCTTTTTCTGCGGTATAAGTCAGTCCGTAGCTCACGCTGTCGCCTTTTCTGAAAGCGTGGACGAAGGAAACGGTCGTTTTAAGCTCCATTACGGGCTTCAGACCGATCTTGTCGGGACGGTTCGTCGTTATTCCGTAAAGAATAAGTCCGGGTCTCGCCATATTGAGCTTCATTTCGGGAAAATTCAGTATTGCGGCGCTGTTTGCGGCATGGCGGAATCTGAAACGTATGCCCTCGTTTTCAAGAGCGGAAACAATATCGGTAAAGCGCTTGAACTGTATTTGGGTAAACGGGTTCGACGGCTCGTCGGCAACGGCAAAATGCGTAAAAATTCCATCAAAACAAAGAGAGCTTTCTTTTGCAAGCTCTTTTATTTCGTTTACCGAAACGTTAAATGCGTCGGGGGACTGCGCGCTGAAACCGAGCCGGTTCATGCCCGTATCGATCTTTATATGTACGTTTACTTTTTTGCCGATCGATTCTGCCGCTTCCGAAAGCATTTTTCCGTATTCATACGAAAAAACCGTCTGAGTAATATCGTACTCGGCAAGAAGATTCATAGAGTGAGGAGGCGTGTAGCCGAGAATAAGGATCGGCTTTTTTCTTCCCGCATTCCTCAGCTGAACAGCTTCGTCTATATTTGAAACGGCGAAGTAATCCGTATAATCTTCAACCGTTTTTGATATCTCAACGGCGCCGTGCCCGTATGCGTCCGCCTTTACTACGGACATAAGAGCGCAGCCGTGACCGACTATTTTGCGTATTTTTATTATGTTTTCCTTTGCCGATGCGAGGTTTACCGTCGCCCATGTTCTGCGTGTGTGTTCCATTTATTTTTCCCGAAAAGAAATATTTTAGTAAAATAACGCCTATTTCAAAATTACTCGAATCTCGCAAGTAATCTTGCGGCGGCAAAAGGTATTTCCGAAGGAAGGATACCGTGTTTTGATACGTCGGAGGCAAGTATATCCGCTGCTTTGCCGTGAATCCATACGGCGGCTGTCGCGGCGTCTTTTGCGGAATAGCCCTGCGCGAGAAACGAGCCTATCATCCCTGCCAGAACGTCTCCGCTTCCGCCTTTTGCAAGCCCGGAGTTACCCGTTGTGTTTATCAGTATCTCGCCCGACGGCAAAGCGATCACGGTTTCGTGACCTTTGAGCAAAATAACCGAACAAAATTCTTTTGCGGCTTCTGCGGCGCAAAGCTCTCTGTTTTGCGAAATAAAGGAAACGTCCTTGCCTGTCAGCCGCGACATTTCCGCTTCGTGCGGCGTTAGCACGGTCTCGCAGCGTTTTTTTATAAGGTATTTTTTATGTTTTGACAGCCACGTTATCGCGTCGGCGTCTATAACGGCGGGTTTTGACTGCGATAAAACCTTTTTTACGTGTTTTGCGTTTTTGCCCGAGCCGCAGCCGACGACAAAAGCGGTCGCTCTCGGCGATATTTTAAGTTTGCAAAAAACGGGTTCCGCCAGTCTTGACTGCAAAACGCGTCTGAGCTTCCCTTTTGCGGAGACGTAAAGAAGACCCACGCCGCATCTGAGCGCGCCTGAAGCGGCAAGATACGGCGCTCCGCTCATGTTTTTTGAACCGCAGAAAAGCTGAAGCGTGCCGAAAGTGCCCTTGTGCGAGTTTTCGGGGCGTTTTTTTATGATCGCTTTTACGGTATCATCCGTTATTTTCAGTGCCATACGGATTTGGGGATGTAGCGTTTCATATCCTCGAATATCCGTTCGTCCGGCTCGAATATCAGAAGAGATTTGTTGTGTTCCTTATGGTTGAAAACGGCATAGTAAAGCTTGTCGCTTTTGTTTGAACGGACGTCGAAGCGTTTGTTTACGGGATAAGAGTCTACCTTTTCCCGCGTTGCCTCGTTGTATTCTCCGAACTGTTCGAAATTGGCGGCTTTAACGGTAAGCAGACGGCTTCTTTCGCTTTTGCAGATTATTTTGTCAACGTCTATCTCTCCGTTAAGATAAATGTATTCGTATTCCACGTCAAGGCGCATGAAAAGCTTATAACCGAAATAAACGAGGATTCCTATGCTTATCGTGCCTATCATAAGTCCGTATGGCTGAAGTTTTGCCATGCAGAACATGAATACAGCCATGGAAAGACCTATCGTTACAATAAAAATAAGCGCCTGAATGCCGTATTCTTTGAAAGTTTTTTTCCGCGCGTAAAGCTGTTCGTAAAAAACATCGTTGGTCTGTTGCATCTTTTCTCCTTAAGACTTCAGATAATTTCTTACAAGAGCTGCAAGAAGCTCATCTCTGTCAAGTTTTCTTACGAGATTTCTTGCGTTGTTATGCTTCGTTATATACGTCGGATCTTCGGAAAGGATATAGCCGACAATCTGGTTGATCGGGTTGTCGTAACCCTTTTCGACGAATGCTTCGTATATGGCGATCAGCGTTTTTTTCATCTCATCGTCTTTGCTTGATTTGAGAGAAAAGGTGATTGTGCTGTTCGTATCCATGGTTTCATCCTTTCTGAATGAGCGGTGTTATCTTCTGAGCGATATTCCGTCTTTTTCAAGACCGTTTATTATGTTTGTCATAATGGTTTCGATATCGCTTTCTCCGAGCGTTTTTTCATCGGAGCGAAGCACGAGCGCATATGCGATGCTTTTATGTCCAAAAGCAACCTGAGCGCCCTTGTAAACATCGAATATCTCGATTTTTTCAAGGCACGGACCGGCGAGCGCCCTGATCTTCTTTTCTATTTCTCCCGACGTTGTCTCGTCCTTGCAGATAAGGGCAAGATCTCTCGTTACAGCGGGGAATTTCGGAAGCGGAGTAAACGTTTTTTCGGGCGCTGTCGCCTCGAAAAGCGCGTCGAACGGTATTTCGGCGGCGTAAAGCTCGTCGTTGATCCCGTAGTTTTTCGCCGCAAGCGGATGTATCTGACCGAAAACGCCTATCGTTTTTCCGTCCGCAACGATTTTTGCCGCGCGGCCGGGGTGGTAGGACGGATTGTCGGTGCAGGCAACAAATTCGCATTCCTTCGTGTTCATGGCAGTAAGCACAGACTCAACTATGCCTTTCATCGTGTAAAAATCGCCTTTTTCACCGTAAAATCCGGCGCAGATAACTTTCTTTTCGTCGGGAAGCTTCGTTTCGTCCGCATTTTTGATATATACCGTTGCTATTTCGTAAAGATATGCGGAAGGATTCCTGAAATTGTAGTTTCTCGCAAGTACTTCGAGCATCGACGGCAGCGCCGTCGTCCTCATTATCGACGTGTCTTCGCCGAGGGGGTTCTTTATTTTAAGCGCATTTCTTTCGGGTGCGTCCTGAGCGAGACGGATTTTATCGAAACCTTTCGGGCTTACGAAGGAATAAGTCATTATCTCGTCAAGACCCGCGGCTCTGAGCGCTTCGCCGAGACGGATCTCGAATTTCTGCTCTTTCGTGTATCCTCCAGATTTGACGTCGGCTTTGAAAAAGAGGGGCTCGATTCTGTCGTATCCGTAAAATTTTGCGATCTCTTCGGCGATGTCGTATTTGTTTTCGATATCCGAACGGAAGGACGGAACGGTAATAACGCCGTTTTCAACTTTCATGCCGAGTCTTTCAAGTATATCGGTCATCTCTTCTTTTGAAGCGGTGATGTTGAGATATGCGTTTATCCAGTCGTATTCAAAGGGGACTGTCTTTATTACGGAAGGCGCGTTGTTTATATCGACCGTACCGTCAACAACAGTTCCCGCTCCGAGCATGCAGATAAGCTCGCAGGCTCTGTCGAGCGCTTCTTTTGCAAGCAGAGGATCGAGACCTTTTTCGAAACGCGCGGAGGACTCTGTTCTCAAACCGAGCTTTTTCGAGGTTTTTCTTACTGACGGAGCGAAGAAATTTGCGCTTTCGAAAACTATTGTTGTCGTTTCGGGCTTTATCTCGCTGTTTTCGCCGCCCATTACGCCTGCAACCGCTATTGGCTTTACGGCGTCGGCGATAACGAGAGTATCTGAGTCGAGCGATCTTTCCTGACCGTCGAGAGTATTCATTTTTTCGCCTTCGGCGGCTCTTCTTACGGTTATTTTGCCGCCTCCGACGCATTCGTAGTCAAACGCATGCATCGGCTGACCGTATTCGAGCATAACGTAGTTTGTAATGTCAACTATATTGTTTATCGCTCTTACTCCGCAGTCTCTGAGCTTTTCGACGAGCCAGAGCGGGGAGGGGGCGATCTTTATATCCTTGACAACTCTTGCCATATATCTCGGGCAGAGCTGAGAGTCCTCAACGGAAACGGAAAGATAATCCGATACGTTTCCGCCTCCGGTTGTATACGAGGGCTTTTTGACCGCAAAAGGTCTTCTGAACGTGCAGGCGGCTTCTCTCGCAACGCCGATTATCGAAAGACAGTCGGGCCTGTTTGTAACGATATCAACGATAAAAACGGTGTCGTCAAGAGAAAGAGCTTTGCAGATATCGTCTCCGGGCGCCCCGTTGAAATCGCACGCGCCGTTGTTGAGTATAAGAAGTCCGTCCGCAACGGAGCCGGGGAAATCGTTTACCGAAAGACCGAGCTCTTCAACGGAACAGAACATTCCGTAAGACGTTACGCCTCTCAGATCTCCCGTGCGTATTTCTTTTCCGGAAGCAAGCACGGAGCCGTCAAGCGCAACGGGAACAAGGTCTCCCTCCTTCATATTCTTTGCCGCGGTAACTATCCGGATATTTTCGCTTTTTCCGATGTTAACGCTGCAAACAACGAGTTTGTCCGCGTTAGGGTGACTTTCTATCTTTTCTATAAGACCTACGACAACGTTTTTTATTGTGTCTGCAACACGGGTAAAGCCGGTCGTTTCCGTGCCGGTCATATTCATTTCATGTGCGAATTTCTTCGGCTCAACGTTAACGTCTGTATATTCTCTGAGCCATCTGTACGGTACGTTCATATATTTATTCCATCTCTTTCATTTACAGAAATATCATTGTAAAAGGTTTTCTTTTACAGACTTTCGAGGAAGCGCACGTCGTTTTCGAAAAGCATGCGGATATCGTCGATATTGTATCTTCTTAAAACGAGACGCTCGAGTCCCATACCGAAAGCAAAGCCGGAATACTCGTTTGTGTCTATTCCGAGAAGCTCCAATACTTTCGGATTTACCATTCCTGCTCCTCCTATCTCTATCCAGCCTTCGCCCTTGCAGAATTTACAGCCCTCGCCGCCGCATTTGAAGCAGGAGATCGAAATTTCCGCAGAAGGTTCGGTAAACGGGAAATAGTCGGGACGGATGCGCGTTTTTATGCTTTCGCCGAAAAGCTTTTTCGCAATAATGTCAAGCGAACCCTTCAGATGTGACATCGTGATGCCTTTGTCCACAACAAGACCTTCGATCTGATGGAATATCGGCGAATGCGTTGCGTCAACCTCGTCTATACGGTAAACGCGGCCCGGAGCGATGACCCTTATGGGCGGCTTTATCTTTTCCATCGTCCTGATCTGAACGGAGCTTGTCTGAGTTCTCAGAAGAATATCGTCGGTAAAATAGAAGGTATCCTGAGTATCTCTCGCGGGGTGATATTTCGGAATGTTGAGCGCTTCGAAATTATAGTAGTCGTATTCGACTTCGGGACCGCTCGCAACGGTAAAGCCCATTGAAATAAACGCGTCTTTTACTTCGTCGAGAACTACCGAGCAGGGGTGTTTTTTACCTGTGCGGTGCGCCTTGCCGGGAAGAGTGACGTCGAGTTTTTCGTTTTCGAGCTTTCTGAGGAGCTCACGCTCTTCAAGCTGCTGCTTTGCGGTTTTTATTTTCTCTTCGATAAACGAACGCACCTCGTTTGCGGCCTGTCCGACGGCGGGACGCATTTCGGGCGGAAGTTTGCCCATCTGCGAAAGTACGTTTGTCAGCTCGCCTTTTTTACCGAGAAGTTTTACCTTCAGATTTTCAAGCTCCTCGGACGACCCGATCTGCGCAAGTCTGTCCTTTGCGGTCGCGCGGATCTGTTCGAGCTGCTCTTTGATGTTTAATTCCATTTTTGTATGTTCAACCCCTTATTGCGGTTTATTTTTCACTATTACATTATATTATAACATATAATTACTTTAAATTCAAGTCTTTTCGTAAAATATGCCGTCTTGTTTGAAAATTATTCAATTTTTGCGGATGTTTCGCCGCTTCCCGAAAAGCGGTATCTGCGCTTATGTTCGGGGTTCGTTGACACATACGAAATCGGAAAAATTCCCGCGATTTATTATTATATATAAAGTCATCTATAATAAAATACAAAAAGTTCACGGAATATTTGATTTACCCCCTTTTCATTTAATGAAAAATGTGATATAATATTCGGTGACAGTTCTTGATATAAAGAGCTTTCGGAAATTATATTTCGTTTTATAAAATACAAAACAGAGAGGACGAAACCAAATGGGTAAATCTACTATTTCCAAAATCCCTTTCAAGGGGACTGCGGAGCAGGAACAGAAACTCCGTGATTACATCGCGGCGAATAAGGATGTTCAGGGTTCGCTTATGCCTATAATGCAGGAAGCGCAGGAGATTTACGGCTATCTTCCCATCGAAGTCCAGAAGATAATCGCCGACTCCATGAATATTCCGCTCGAAGAAGTATACGGCGTTGCCACTTTCTACGCGCAGTTCACTCTTAACCCCAAGGGTCAGTACAGAATCGGCGTTTGCCTCGGCACAGCCTGCTACGTCAAAGGTTCGCAGAACGTATTTGACAAAGCATGCTCCGAGCTCGGAATCGGCAGCGGCGACGTAACGGACGACGGCAAATTCTCGCTTGAAGCAACCCGTTGCATAGGCTGCTGCGGTCTTGCTCCCGTTATGACCGTTAACGACGACGTTTACGGACGTCTCACGGCTGACGACGTGCCCAAGATACTCGAAAAGTATAAAAACATGTAATGAGAGAGCTGTCTCTTCATATTCTCGATATCGTCCAGAACAGCATATCGGCAAAGGCCGACACGATTACTGTTGAGATATCGGAGGACATCGACGCGGACGAGCTGAAAATAACCGTATCGGATAACGGATGCGGTATGGATGAAGAAACTCTTGCAAGGGTCAACGGTACTTTCGCTACGTCGAGGACCACGAGAAAAATCGGTATGGGAATCGCTCTTTTCAGGGCAGCCGCAGAACTTTCCGACGGTTATCTCACCCTTGAGTCGAAAAAAGGCGAGGGCACGGTCACAACGGCGGTCTTCAGACACAGCAGCATCGACCGCATGCCTCTCGGAGACATTTCAGGCACAATGATGCTCCTCTCCGCAAAGGCGCAGGACTTTGACCTTATATACAGGCATATATGGCGCGGAAACGAATTTGTTTTTTCAACGAAAGACATAAAAGAAGTTATCGAAGACACGCCTATAGACAGTCCCGAAGTCCTTAATTACATACATGATTACATTCACGAAAATCTAAACGAATTATTTGGAGGCGAACGAGATGAAATCTCTTGAAGAACTTAGAGCCATAAAAGAAAGAATGAAGGCAAGCGTTAACGACAGAAACGAAAACAGCGATAAAATCAGAGTAGTTATCGGTATGGCTACCTGCGGTATCGCGGCGGGTGCGCGTCCCGTAATGACGGCTTTCCTCGACGAGATCGCAAAACGCGGACTTGACAACGTAACGGTATCTCAGACGGGATGTATCGGTATGTGCAAGCTCGAGCCCCTCGTAGACGTATTTCTTCCGGGCGAAGAAAAGGTCACCTACATAAAAATGACTCCGGAAAAGGCAGTCAGAGTTGTTAACGATCACATTGTAAACAAAAATATTGTTTCCGAGTATACAATCGGCAGCGCAGAATAAGGAGATAAAGATATGTACAGATCACACGTTCTCGTTTGCGGAGGCACAGGCTGTTCATCGTCCGGTTCCGCAAAAATACGCACCGAAATGGAAAACGAGATCAAAAAACAGGGTCTCGAAAACGAAGTAAAAGTAGTTCAGACCGGCTGTTTCGGTCTCTGCGCCCTCGGTCCGATAATGATAGTTTATCCCGAAGGATGCTTTTACAGCAGAGTAACGGTTGAAGACGTTCCCGAAATCGTTTCCGAACATCTTCTCAAAGGAAGGGTCGTTACCCGTCTTCTTTACAAAGAAACCGTTACCGAAAGCGGAGTTAAATCTCTTAACGAAACCAATTTCTACAAAAAACAGCACCGCGTCGCTCTTCGCAACTGCGGCGTTATAAACCCCGAAAACATCGAAGAGTATATCGCGCGCGACGGCTACGCAGCTCTCGGCAAAGCTCTTACCGAAATGACTCCGGAAGAGGTTATAGACGTTATTCTCAAATCCGGTCTTCGCGGACGCGGCGGCGCAGGATTCCCCACGGGCAGAAAATGGTCTCTCGCCCGCACGATCGTTCCCGACGCAGATCAGAAATACGTATGCTGCAACGCTGACGAAGGCGACCCCGGAGCGTTCATGGACCGTTCCGTACTTGAAGGCGACCCCCACGCGGTTCTCGAAGCGATGGCTATTGCCGGCTACGCTATCGGCGCTTCCCAGGGCTATATCTATGTAAGAGCAGAATACCCGATTGCCGTTAAACGTCTTAAAATAGCTATCAATCAGGCCCGCGAATACGGACTTCTCGGCAAAAACATATTCGAAAGCGGATTCGACTTCGATATCGACGTCCGTCTCGGTGCCGGCGCATTTGTATGCGGCGAAGAAACCGCTCTTATGACCTCGATCGAAGGCCGCAGAGGCGAACCGCGTCCCCGTCCTCCGTTCCCCGCGGAAAAAGGTCTTTTCGGCAAACCCTCCATTCTCAACAACGTTGAGACTCTCGCAAACGTTCCCCAGATAATCCTCAACGGCGCCGACTGGTTCGCTTCGATGGGTACCGAAAAGAGCAAAGGAACAAAAGTTTTCGCTCTCGGCGGAAAAATCACAAACACCGGTCTTGTCGAAGTTCCCATGGGCACGACTCTCCGCGAGATCATCGAAGACATCGGCGGCGGCATCCCCAACGGCAAGAAATTCAAGGCGGCCCAGACGGGCGGTCCTTCCGGCGGATGTATCCCCGCTCAGCACCTCGATACTCCGATCGACTACGATAACCTTATCGCCATCGGCTCGATGATGGGCTCCGGCGGACTTATCGTTATGGACGAAGACAACTGTATGGTCGATATCGCAAAATTCTTCCTCGAATTCACCGTTGACGAAAGCTGCGGTAAATGTACTCCCTGCCGTATAGGCAACAAGCGTCTTCTCGAGCTGCTCAACAAGATCACCGACGGCAACGGAACGCTCGAAGACCTTGACAAGATGGAAGAGCTCTGCAACTACATAAAGAACAACTCTCTCTGCGGCCTCGGCCAGACTGCTCCGAACCCCGTTCTTTCAACTCTCCGTTACTTCCGTGACGAATATATCGCTCATATCGTCGATAAGACGTGTCCCGCTCACGTCTGCAAGAAGCTCGTTCGCTACGAGATCACAGACGATTGCCGCGGCTGCACGAAGTGCGCAAGAAACTGCCCGGTAGGAGCTATCACAGGCAAGGTAAAAGAGAAACACGTTATCGATCAGTCGAAGTGCATCAAGTGCGGCGCATGTATGGATAACTGTAACTTCAAAGCTATAATCAAGAAATAATCGGAGGTTAGAACAATGGCTGATGTAACATTAAAAATAAACGGTCTGCCCGTTACTGTTCCTGCCGGAACGACTATTCTTGACGCGGCTAACTCCGTTGGTATAAAAATTCCCACGCTGTGCTTCCTTAAAGACATAAACGCTATCGGCGCATGCCGTATCTGCGTTGTTGAAGTAAAGGGCGCAAGATCTCTCGTGGCATCCTGCGTATATCCCGTAGCTAACAACATGGAAGTTTTCACAAACACCCCCGCAGTAAGAAAATCGAGAAAAACAACTCTCGAGCTTATTCTTTCCACCCACGATAAAAAGTGTCTTTCCTGCATAAGAAACCAGAACTGCGAGCTTCAGGCGCTCTGTAACGAATACGGCGTTGAGGACGTTGACCGTTTCGCCGGCTCAAAGCCCGAATACGAGATCGAAGACACAAATCCGTATCTCGTAAGAGACAACAACAAGTGCGTACTCTGCCGCCGCTGCGTTGCGGTATGCAGACATAATCAGGGCGTAGGCGTTATAGGCGCCAACGAAAGAGGATTTGCAACGAATATCGGCGCCGCTTTCGGCCTTGATCTTAAAGACGTTCCCTGTATCGCGTGCGGTCAGTGCATAGTTCACTGTCCCGTCGGCGCGCTTCATGAAAAAGACGACACACAGAAGGTATGGGACGCTATCGCAGATCCCGAAAAGCACGTTGTTATCGCTCCCGCTCCTTCCGTAAGAGCAACTCTCGGCGAATGCTTCGATATGCCTATCGGCACAAACGTTGAAGGCAAAATGGTTGCCGCTATGCACAGACTCGGCTTTGACGCCGTTGTTGACGTAGACGTTGCCGCAGACTTCACAATTATGGAAGAAGGAACCGAATTTATCAAACGTCTCGGCGGAGAAGGTCCTCTTCCCCTTATCACCTCCTGCTCTCCGGGCTGGGTTAAATACTGTGAACATTATTTCCCCGAATTTATCCCCAACCTTTCTTCCGCAAAATCTCCGCAAGGCATGTACGGCGCTCTCATGAAGAGCTACTATGCGGAAAAAATGGGCATCGACCCCGCCAAGATCTGCGTTGTATCCGTAATGCCCTGCACCGCAAAGAAGTTTGAGCGCACCCGCGAACAAAACCTCGTTGACGGTATGGAAGATATAGATATCTCGATCACCACCCGCGAACTTTCCCGCATGATCAAGCTTGCAGGCATCAACTTCACGGCTCTTCCCGATGAGGAATTCGATCCCATCTTCGGCGGAGCTACCGGCGCAGGCCACATATTCGGCGCTACCGGCGGCGTTATGGAAGCCGCGCTCAGAACAGTTGTTGAGATCCTCGAAAAGAAGACGATGGATAACATCGAGTATCACGACGTTCGCGGTATCGAAGGCATAAAGGAAGCAACATACAACGTTGCCGGCACTGAAGTAAAGGTAGCAGTAGTAAGCGGAACCGCAAATGCGGGCAAACTCCTTACGGAGATAAAAGAGGGTAAGAGAAATTACCACTTTATCGAAATAATGGCATGTCCGGGCGGATGCGTAAACGGCGGCGGTCAGCCCCTGCAGAGCGCATACACAAGAGCGCACGTCGATCTTAAAACTCTCCGTGCAAAAGCTCTTTATTCCGAAGACGAGGCATGCGTTTTCCGTAAATCTCACGAAAACCCCGTTGTCAAGAAGGTTTACGACGAATATCTCGGCGAACCCGGAAGCCACAAGGCGCATCATCTGCTTCATACGACCTATATTGCAAGAGGCAAATAATAAGTTAATGTGAAATAAGGAACTTGCGTTGTATTTTCCCGTATAGAAAAATTCGGGAATTTACAATGCAAGTTCTTATAAAATACAGTTTTTTTTTGACAACCAATATACCATTCGGTTCGATATCGGTTGTTTATTTGATTATTCATATGGTGACTTTATGCTCCTCACAGATTTGTTTTACAGTATAAGAAAAAACCCTGTTCTTTTCATTTTTATTTTTATACAAATCGTCATAACATCTTTTATAGTGTATTCAGCTATGTCATATTATCATGTAACTGAAGAGGAAAGCAACAGGGCTCAGATCGTTTGGGGAGACAAGGAATACGTTTTTGTAAGCGGAAAAGACAGTTCGTTTCAAACTCCTGAGGGAATTCATCAGATAGTTGATCTAACTTGGGCGTCCGGTCTGGGCATAAGTGAAAACGATACGGAAAAATATGATGAGCTTATGGCTCATTTTGATAAAATAGAAAGCTTTTATACACAGGCAAAGCAGATTGACGGTTTGCATATAATTGTCAATAACCCATCATGGCAGTTTTTTTGTTGACGGAAAAAGACTGGGAAGGCGACGATATGCTTGTCGGACTCCATGGATTTTTCAGCCGCTCCCCGGAATCTTCGCAGGTTAGTGAATTGAACGCACTTTATATCGGCAGCGATTATACTGATTATTTCCAGGTTGATCTCAGCGAGGGGGAATATTTGAAGAAAGAAGATTTTCTTTATAAAGGCGATTATATCCCCGTGTTGATGGGCAGTAAATATAAAAAATATTTTGAGCTCGGTGAAGAATTCAGCGGATGCCTGAACGGAATAGAAAAATGGAAAAATGAGGAGCGTATTTTTAAGGTTGTCGGATTTATAGCGGAAAATCAATATTATACAACGGTTAACGCAGGCGACGTGCGTTCTTATGATAATATTATCCTTATCCCATACCCCGAAATGGATCTGGAAACTTATAAAAATGAATTCAGAGAATTCAAATTCCTTTATGCGTCAAGATTATGCAATGCGTATTATATAATTGACCCCGATAAATATGCGCAGGTGCGCGAAAAACTTGACGATCTTCTCGATGAAACAGGGCTTTCAGAAAATTTTTGCACGTATAAAAAACGCATAGAAAAGGAATTGGCAAGCAATTATGCTGATCAGCTTTCCATAAGCATTTTCGCATGCGCGTTAACGCTTGTGTTTTCTTTGTTCAGCATAGTTTTTACAATGCTCTATAAAATAGACGGCAACATAAAAAACTATGCGATCCGCATGGTAGTAGGAGAAACGGCCGGCGGAATAACAGTTCGCTTTCTGTTTGAGGCTTTTGTTCTGTTCATTTTTGGCTTGCCTACAAGCTATTGTCTTTTCAGTGTTTACTACATAAACTATCTTCGAGAAAGTGAACATATCTTAATTAAAGCGTTAAAAACAGGAACTGCGGTAAATATTATCTTTTGTATCGTATGTGCGGTTGCGCTGTATATCTGTATAACTGCCAAATTCAGAAAATTCAGCCTGTCATCTCTGATCCACGGCAAAGAAGTAAGAAAAGAAAAAAATATTCCTTTTTACAAAGTGATTATTTTTATTATGCTTTCTGTGATCAGTGTCTTTGCCATGTTTATAACAGGCTATCGCGTTACTCTTGACAGGATAGATATTTACTACAACAGTTATTACACCAAAAACGTAAAAATAGCGTATGTAAACGCGCTTTCAGCTGAGGATGCGCCCGTAGTGTCTGTTGATATCGGTGAGATATGTGAAAATGTTGACGACGCAATAATCAATAAATATGTTTTTACGGGATACAAAGGCGATGATTATATCTCTGAACGCGGTATTTACTTTAACGGTTATATCGATCCTGTCAATATGCTTTACGGAAGATTCTTTACTCATGAGGAAGTTGCGGGAAAACAGCATGTCGCGGTCGTTGGTAAAGAAATTTACAGTAAATATGTAACTTTCAACGAAAACGGCGACCCCGTATACCACAGTGATGAGCTTGATGCCGACCTTCTTGTTATAGGCGTTATGGGTAAAGAGGAATCCGAAACAAGTATAGACTTTACAGTATTTTTTCCCATCAAAGTCGGTATGGAAAAGTTCGGAGGAGCAGGTTCATATACTCTTGACGGGAAAGATAAAGCAACGGTCGAAAACCTTGCGGAAATATTTGAAAACCACGTCTCTGCCACCGGCATGGTCAGCATGAGAGATTACAACCCGAGAATAACCGTTCAAGCCCCTGCCGATCTGCTTATAATGCTTCTTATACTTGTGTCGATAAACACAGCGGTTTTCTGCTTTTACTACGTATCGAAGCAGGAAGGCATATATTATGTGAAAAAAATCGTCGGATATTCTCAGGGTATGATGCTATGTGATACTTTCGCTGATTTTTCTGTTTTGACTATCGCGGCGTTCATTGTCGGCAATGCGGTTACTTTTCTGCTCAAAGAAACTATTCTGAAAAATTTCGGTATTTTTTCTTTGTATATGCCGGAGCCTGCCGTGCTGATCATTTCGCTTGCTGCGGTTATCATGCTTGCGGGATTCCTGTCTTTGACAGCTACGGTCAAAACATTCCATTCATCGGAAAACAGCATTTACCGTGTATGATAAGATTCTTCATGAAATATAAACATGGGGACATGTCGGATAGCATGTCCTCTTTATTGTATAATGGAACATCACCTGCTGTTTGAGCTGATAATTATTTGCCGAAATTTCAAAACGGGCTTGACAATGCGAAGATTTTACATTATAATAATGTATATACAAAATAAAAACGCATAAAACCCGATTTATGTTTTACAGGGGGCAGACAGATGAAAAAAACCTTAAAAATCGTATCGCTTTTGCTGGCGCTTATTTTTATATTCTGCGCGTGCGCTGCCGAAGAGCCGGAGATTATTCCGGAATATTCGCAGGGAGACGGACCCGCGGATCTCGGCGGAACGAAGGTATCATGGGCTTTTTCAAGAAGCAGATATGCGTCTTCCGATGACGACTACGTTTTCGGCTATATTCCCAATTCCGTATTTGCCGATACCGCAATGGAAAGGAAAAAACAGGTCGAAAAAGACCTTAACTGCGTTATCGATGCAGATTTCATGGCAGATTCAAATATCGTAAGAAGCAATCTTAACGCCTCTCTTATGGCGGGGTCTCACGTTTTCGATATCGTTACGGCAGACAGCAGCAGTCTTAACGTATTTCTTAAAAGCGGCGGATTTACCCCGCTGTCGTCGCTGCTCGACGTTACCGACACCGAAAAATTCGGCAGTCCCGGTATGCTTATGACGATGTGCAATATCGACGACGTTTACGGCGTTGTTCCGTTTGCGTGGCCAGATCTTCTTTATTCTTATGCCGGACATATTTTTATAGTAAACGAAGATTTTATCGCAAAGCTCGGCGAGACCGATCCGCGCGACTACGTTGAAAACAATCAGTGGACGTGGGATATGTTTGAAGAGGTCCTTCCCAGATACACATTTGACAATATGGGCAGACAGGTTTACGCTTTCCAGAGCCATGACGCATACTTTGCAACGGGTATGTTCCTTTCAAACGGCGTTGCGATGTCAGCATTTGAAGACGGAAATATAACCTGCGGCATATATACCGAGGCGGGAAAACAGGCCCTTGAACGCGCGCAGGAAATTTATCTCAGAACGGGCAGGGATTACAGATATCCCGATACCTCCACAAGCCAGACAAGAAATCTATTTATAAACGGCGACGTTACCATGATAGTCGCATTTCACAGCGAAGTTATAGGCGGCACGGATTCTATACCCTACAATACGGACTATATTATAGGCGTTATTCCGTTCCCGCAGGGTCCGAACGCCACACCGGGCAAATATTTCTCGTCTTACGAGCAGATACCGTATGTAACTTCAATACCCATTACCGCAAACGACGCAGAAGCGTGCGCAAAGATAATATCCGAAATGTATGAGCCGTTTGAGGGATATGAAACGAAAGACGATATAATAGATTATATGGACGATCAGGTCTTCTTTGACAGAAGAGACGCCGCGATTATAGTAAATATGATAAGAAACACCGAATATATCTATTTCTGGGAAGGCGGCAGAAGCGCGATAGAGCAATGCACGTCCTCTTCAAACCCCGTTTCATCGATAGTAGAAGGACTTGAAAACAACTACGACAAGCTTATCGCAGAATATATCACTCCTCAGCTTCAGGGCAGGATGGCGATATACGGACTTGACTGATTGCCGATCGGCAACACGAAATAAAAATGCAGGAGATCAACTCTCCTGCATTGTTTTTATTCTTTTATTCAAGCGCCTGAGCAATATCCGCCAGAATATCGTCTATATTTTCGATTCCGACGGAAAGACGGATGAGCCCGGGGTCTACGCCGGCGTCTCTGAGCTGTTCGTCCGTCATCTGTCTGTGGGTGTGGCTTGCGGGGTGAAGAATGCACGATTTTGCGTCCGCAACGTGGGTGACGATTGATATAAATTTCAGCTTGTCCATAAAATCGATGGATTTCTGCCTTCCGCCCTTAATCGCAAACGATAAAACGCCGCAGGTGCCTGAGGGCATATATTTTTTTGCAAGCTCGTGATATTCGTCGCCTTCAAGTCCCGCATAGTGGACCCAGAGGACTTTTTTATGACTGTTAAGGAATTTTGCAACCGCAAGAGCGTTTTCGCAGTGTTTTTTCATTCTGAGCGGCAGCGTTTCGAGCCCGAGATTGAGATAAAATGCGTTTTGCGGAGTCTGAACGGAGCCGAGGTCGCGCATAAGCTGAGACGTTGCCTTCGTTATATATGCGCCTTTGCCGAAGCGTTCGGTGTAAGTGATGCCGTGATACGATTCGTCAGGCATAGTCAGTCCCGGGAATTTATCCGCATGGTCAGCCCAGCTGAAATTACCGCTGTCTACTATGCAGCCGCCGAGCGTTACGGCATGTCCGTCCATATATTTCGTTGTTGAATGGACGACAATATCCGCTCCCCACTCGATCGGACGGCAGTTTACGGGAGTGGCGAAAGTGTTGTCCACAATAAGCGGAACGCCGTGTGAATGCGCAAGATGTGTAAATTTTTCAATATCGAGAATGCTTACGGTAGGGTTTGTTATCGTTTCGCCGAAAACGGCCTTCGTGTTCGGCTTTATGAGCTTTGCAAGCTCCTCTTCAGGCAGCGTCGGGTCTGCAAAAGTGCACTCGATACCCATTTTTTTCATCGTTACACCGAAGAGATTATACGTTCCTCCGTATATTGAGGACGTTGAAAGAATGTGGTCGCCCGCTTCGCAGATGTTGAAAACCGCAAAGAAATTAGCCGCCTGGCCCGACGATGTAAGCAGCGCGGCATATCCGCCTTCAAGCTCGCATATCTTTTTTGCCACTGCGTCCGTTGTCGGATTTGCAAGGCGCGAATAGAAATAGCCGTCATCTTCAAGATCGAAAAGTCTGCCCATTT
The DNA here is from genome assembly GCA_017427285.1 of Clostridia bacterium. Taxonomy (GTDB): domain Bacteria; phylum Bacillota; class Clostridia; order Oscillospirales; family UBA644; genus HGM12619. The sequence continues at coordinate 10,230 of JAFRTE010000024.1, read as the reverse complement.
CATCGCTTGTGTCGTATTTGAAAGTTGTGCTCTGGTAAATGGGAAGCTGTCTGGGTTCTCCATTTTTGGGCTTCCATCCTTCATGGATACATTTTGTTTCGATTTCCGTTGACATTTTTACTGCCTCTTTTTATTTGTCTTCGCCTTTTTTGCCGAAAGCGCCTTTTACCTGCTCGATCACTTCGGGTACGGAAGCAACAAGCTTATCTATGCCCGAACCCGCACCGTTTGCGTTTACGGGAATGATCGATACTTCGCCTTTTGAAGAAACAACAAGGAAAGCAACGGGATTTATCGAGATGCCCGCGCCGCTTCCTCCGCCGAAATTCGGGTTTTCGGGCGATGTTTTAGAATTGAAATCCGATCCGCCGGAAGCAAAGCCGACGCCTACGCGCGAAACGGGTATTATTACCGTGCCGTCGGGCGTTGTTATGGGGTTTCCCACGACCGTGTTGACGTCAAGCATATCTTTGATATTCTGCATGGCGGTGTTCATAACGTTCTGAACGGGATGCTGTTTATTTTCCATTTTCATTCTCCTTTTTTTTCAATATGTAAACGAGCGCTTTAAATAAAAGCGCAACGGCATGTACTGTCCTTAAATATATTTCCGCGTAAACATCGGCGAAAGTTTTTTCCGAAGTAAAATCGGCGTTTATATGGACGTCTATATAGTCCGCTTTTTTTTCGTTATGTATCTTTCCTATCAGCGGGAAGACCGCCGAGGTCGCGGTTCCGTAAAACATGGCGGTTTTTGCGGCGTCGTCCGTGCCGAAGATAAGATTTATGCAAAGGTCGCCGAAACGTATTTTCCCGAGCATTTCTTTAACGAAACCGAGCAGCGTAAGATAATCGGACATCCCCAACTGCTTTACTTTTCTTGAAATCAAGTTTTCTTTTGTCTGCTTTTCCTTTTTTTCCGTCTTTTTTTCCGGGTGTGCGCCGCTTTCGTCGAGCACGCTTTCGGGTCTGACCGTATCTTCGGTACCGTCTTTCTTCTTTTTCTTTTTCGGTTTTCTTTCCTGCCGCGGTATTATGTCGTAAGAAAACGCAAAATACTTTATGCGGATAAAAAAACCGTCGTCTTTGTTGTATCCCGTGTCAATTTCGGCTTTGATCGGCAGCAGCACAAGAAATACGATCAGTATCAGCGCTGTAATTCCGCCGATAACGGCCCCGATTACGGAAAGGACTGTTAAAAAAGCGCTCATATGCTTTCGGTAAGGTTTGTCTGAACGTATTCTTCGGTTTCGCTGTCATCCGAAGAAAGCGCGTCTTTTTCCGGCAGGTCTTCGATGCTGTCAAGCCCGAAAACCGTGAGAAATTTATCGGTAGTTATATAAGACATTGGACGTCCCGGCAGATCGAGCCGTCCAGCTTCCTGTAAAAGTCCTTTATCAACAAGACTTTCAACAACTTCGGACGAATAAACGCCTCGTACCTGCGAAACGTACGCCTTCGTTACGGGCTGATTGTATGCCGCGATCGCCAGCGCTTCGAGCGCCGCATTCGATAAAAACGCAGCTCGTCTCGAGTCGAGATACGCGGCGGTGGATTCGCCGTATTCCGGTTTTGTCGAAAGCGTATAACGCCCGTCAACTTCCTTTACACGGATGCCGAGATCTGCCTTTTCAAGCGTCTTAGAAACCTCTTTTACCGCTTCCTGCGCCTTTTCGGGCGTTATCTCGAAAAGAGACGCGAGCTTTGCCGCCTCAACGGGCGCGGTCGATGCGAAAAGTATTGCGGATACTGCCGCAGTAAGTGAAAGATTGTCGTCAAGGATCATTGCTTTTTCCTTATCAGAGTAATATCGGGGTCTTCGCCTTCCGAAATATCCACTCTGCCCGAGCGGATAAGTTCAAGCACCGCAAGAAATGTTGCGACCGCTTCGGAACGGCTCGACATACCTTTAAACAGCTTTTTGAATGAAACTTTTGTATTTTTTATCAGAAGTCTGAGCAGAGAGATGATTTTTGTGCCGACAGAGATGAATTTTGCGCCGATTATTTTTGAAAACGTTTTCGGATTAAGCGGTTTTTTGCCGTCAAGCCGTCTTAAAACGTTTGAATACGCCTCGGTAAGGCGCTGCGCGGACGATTTGTATTCCCGTGTAAGAGCGGGCAGGTCAAGCGGCTCGGTCTCTCTGAAAAAAACCTTGCCCCATAAGCTGTTTTCCGCAAGATAAGCCGCGCCCTTTTTGCATTTTGCGTATTCCGCAAGTCTGCGTTCAAGCACGAGCTTCGGGTCTTCCTCGTCTTCGTCCTCTTCTTTCGGCAGCAGGGTCCTCGATTTGATGTAAACGAGCGTGGACGCCATTTCAAGAAAGTCTGCGGCAAGGTCAAGCTCCATCATGCGCGCCTTTTCAAGGTAGTCCATATACTGGTCGAGCAAAACGGTTATTTCGATATCGCAGATATCTATTTTGTTTTTTTCTATCAGAGATAAGAGCAGGTCAAGCGGACCTTCGAATATCTCAAGCTTGAAATTAAGAGTTGTCATATTATTTAAACGGGTTTAAGATTATAACTATTAAGTTTAAGAAAACCGACATCAGTCCGTATGTAAGCGAAGAAATGAAATTGAATCTGTTGAGTATCAAGATCAGCGCAAAGAAAATATACATAGAGTATCTTTCAATGCTCAGATATTTGTATTTATATTTGTAGGGCAGAAGCTCAGCCACGACCTTTGAGCCGTCAAGCGGCGGAATGGGAATAAGATTGAAAATACCGAAAGAGAGATTGTAAAGCGCAAGAATAGAAAGAAGAGACTGCAGATTTTCCCAGAAAACTCCGCCTTCCGGGAAAACAACGTAAATAATCGCATAAATAAGCAGCCATATAAACCCGCTTGTAAAGTTTGCAAAAGCGCCTGCAAGCGCGGTTAAGATGATGCCGAGCTTAGGACGTTTGAAGTTTCTTGAGTCCATCACAACAGGATTTGCCCAGCCGAAGCCGAAGATAAGGAACATAATCATTCCTATCGGGTTGAGATGCTTTATTGGATTTAAGGTCATTCTTCCGAGCGATTTCTGAGTATAGTCCCCCATAAGATATGCAACGACCGCATGCGCCCATTCGTGAACGGAAATTGAGAGCAGTACGGCTACCGCGCCGAAAACTATCGCTTTCAGAATATCGGTAAAAGAACCGCCAGATAAAATTGCGTTAACTATCATATCAATGTATCCTTAAAAAACTATCCGATCGGGAAAATAAGATTGAACAAGGCAACAAAAGGAGTTTGCATTGCGGTTGCAACAGCGTTTACGACCGTTGCCGTAACGCCCGAGCGCGCAAAAACTATCACGAGAAAAAGAAGGACGACGAATGAGAATTTATCGAAATAAAGGAATTTTTCCGCCGCTTTTTCGGGAAGAAGCTGCGCGATAATAAGTCCGCCGTTCGTGCCGGGTATAGGTATAAAATCAAAAACCGCATACGCGATGTTTACAAGCACGCACGTCTGAAAAATCATGGCTATCCATATGATGACTACGGACTGATTTTCCGTCTGAGTGGTGATGGCAACGTTTATCCTGTCCAGAATACTGTATATAAACACGGAAACAAAAGCGAGCGCGAGATTTGCGATCGGAGCGGAGAGAGCCGCCGCAACGGTGCGTTCCCGCGAAAGCCCCGGGTTTTTCGCCTTTATCCACGATGCGGAAAAAAGCACCGTGAGCGCAACGGAAAAAAGGTCGGAAATATTAAGATGCTTTGCGGGATTTAGGGACGGAGCCGCATTCCCGCCGAGCTTTACCGCAACGCGGTCTTTTACATACTCGCGGAATGTTATCGACAAAAGAGCGATAACAAGGGTGATTATTATTACCGCAAGCGTTTCGCCGAAGGATGCCGACGATCCGCCCATTATAAGTTCAAGTATCACTTTATCCTCCGTAACCGTATCGATTTATGATCATACCGCAAACTATACCATTCTTATTATACACCCATATCTGCCTTTTGTAAAGAGTTTTTGTTTTCTGACACAAAAATATTTCAAAAAAACAGCCCGTCACAAGCAAAAAAAACGGTCAAAACGCAAAATTCAGAAAAAATTCACAAAACACACTTGAAATCACTGAAACGGTGTGATATAATTATTAGACTGAAAATGCGAAAGGATGGAGGTTAAAAAGATGGATACTCTGGTATTGGTAATGACGATAATTCTTATCGTTATAAGCGTTGCGCTTGTTGCTATAATTCTTTTACAGTCCGGAAGAAATGCAAACGTTTCCGATGCGATAGGCGGCGGACTCGGCAGCTCTGCGGCAAGAAACAAAAGTGCGGCAAAAGATCTCTTCCTTAAGAGAGCAACCATTATTTTCTCGATATTATTCGTTCTTATAATTCTCGTAGTGAATATAATCGAGGTTGTTTGATTGCTGCTTACGCATTAATCAAAAAACGGAAAATGCCATGCAGAAGTTTATCTTCCGCATGGTTTTTGTCGTTTACCGAGTATGAAAAATCCCTGAAATAAAGAGAAAAATCTCTGTCGCCGTATATTGACAAACGTATATCCGCCGGTATAATGGCAGGGAAAAGGATATTGAACGTTTACTGATCTGCGCCCCCTGCAGCGAAAAATACGGAGGTAATTTTTTTGTGAAAAATCCTGCATATCGCGTTTTACCCGACGTCCCGTCGGATCACCGTCTTACGGAAGTGCGCCATACCGATTTTCGGTTTTCTCCCACACGGTTCGTTTCCCGCGAAGAAGCGGATTCAAGGCGGGAAGAGCTCCGTTTTAATCTCCGTATGGCGGCGGGGCTTTATCCGTGGCCCGAAAAAACGCCGTTGAATGTCCGCCGCGAAGCCGTCGGATCTTTCGACGGGTTCCGTATAGAAAAAATCATGTTTGAAACTCAGCCGGGCTTCTGGTCAACGGGAAATCTCTATCTTCCCGACCCGATGCCTCAAAAGAAATGTCCTGCGATTTTAAATGTTATAGGTCATTGGCAGCGCCAGCGTCTTACCCGGGAGGACCGCGCGGATTATCCCACTCAGCTTTCAAATTTCGCAAGGATGGGCTTTATCTGCCTTGTTACCGATATGATCGGCATGGTAGACAGCCGCCAGATCTCTCACGGCTACGGCGGAGGCGAAAAGGAGCTCTGGCTCTCAAACGGGCTAGGCGTTCAGCTTTGGAACAACATACGGGCGCTCGATTTTCTGCAGTCCATGCCGGAAACGGATCCGGGAAAAATAGGCGCTACGGGTGCGTCTGGCGGCGGCTCTCAGTCTCTTTTCCTTTCGCTTCTCGATGACAGAATACGCGCGGCTGCGCCGATAAATATGATCTCGCTTCTTATGCAGGGCGGATGCTCGTGCGAAAATGCGCCTGGGCTTCGTCGCATAACGGATAACTGCGAGATGTGTTCGCTTATTGCGCCGCGCCCTCTCTTTCTCGCCGGCTCGACGGGCGACTGGACACACGAACAGGAAACGCTTGAAGCGCCCGCGATCCTCAATGTTTACCGTCTTTACGGGGCGGAGGAAAACTTTGAAACGTACTATCAGGTTGCGGGACACCAGTATAACGAAAAAACACGCCGCCGCGTATATTCGTTTTTTGCAAAACATCTGATGGGCAAAGAAACGGTGTGGGAAGAGCGGCATGCGGATATCTGCGACGTTGTCGATCTTACCTGGTTTCGCAACGAAGGACACGCGCCCGGAGTTGCAAACGACGAAGAGTTTTTCGCTCTTGACCGCGATAGAAGAAAAGCCTCCGTTGACGCTCTTCCCGTTGATGAAAAACGCAAAATGCTCGCCTGGATGACTGGTATAGGCGGAAAAGTCCGCGCTGCAGACCCGAATATAGGCTTTGCAGACGGAATACGCTCGGAAAAAAGCGTTGCAATGAGTAATCACGGCGAAATGATCCCGTTTATCCGTCTTATTCCGCAAAACTGGGACGGCAAACGCGTTTTTCTTGTTCTCGGCGGCGAGGGAAAGGATATTCTCGACCGCCCCGAGGTTAAAAAGCTGCTTTGCGAAAACGTTGCGCTCGTAAGCGGAGACATTTTCGGCGCGGGAGAATACGGCGGCGCGGAAATATCTACCGAACAGCGGTTTTTTACAACTTTCCGTTATTCTCCCGATGCATACCGAGCGTCAGACGTCGCTCTTCTGTGGCAAATTACGCGCGATACGGGATCAGTCTGCTCTCTTCGTGCGTACGGTATCGCTGCCGTTGCCGCCGCATGCGCGCTTCCGCTGCTTGAAGGAGTAACCTCGGCGTCGCTTGAAAACGACGCGATTTTCAACGAACCGTGCTTTATTCCGGGTATTGCGCTCCTCGGCGGGGCGGAAGGATGTATCAGGCTCGCAGAATGTCCTACGGAAAAATTCGGCGCGGTTATCCGGATAAAGGAAACAGAGCCGGACGATTTAAAAAACATTCAGCGGCTCTGGGCTGACGGGGAGGTAATGCATTTTGTCGGATTTCCGAACGGACTGGTAAAAAACGACGAAGAAATGCTCGGCTGGTACCGCTGGATCGATTCGTCAAGACCCTTGATAAATCACTATTCGGTTTTTGAGGACGGCGTATACTGCGGCGAAGCGTTTTACGAAATAGACGAATCTCACGGCAACAGCGCCGCGCTGGATATAAAGCTTCATTCTTTTGCCCGCGGCAGGGGAATTGCGGCAAAGGCGCTGTCTTTTGCGATAAAAGAGGCGTTTGATCACGGCGCGGCGAGAGTCTGGGTAGACCCTGTACCACAAAACAGAAAAGCGATCGCTCTTTATAAAAAACTCGGCTTCAAAACAAAAGCGACGCCCGACTATTTATGCAAAGACGGGCAGGCGCCGACGTCGGTCTATATGGAAATCATTAAAAAAGAGGAATAGGAAAATATGGCTTTTGATTATAAAAAGGAATATAAAGAATTTTATATGCCGAAAGACAGCCCGAGCATAATCACCGTACCTGACATGAATTATATAGCGGTTCGCGGACACGGCGACCCCAATTCGGAAGACGGCGAATACAAACGATCGGTAAGTCTTCTTTACGGAGTTGCTTTTACGATAAAAATGAGCAAAAAGGGAGGACGTCGGATCAACGGGTATTTTGATTATGTCGTTCCTCCGCTTGAGGGCTTCTGGTGGCAGAAAGGCGCTGCGGAGCCGGATTATAAGCATAAAGAAGACTTCGAGTGGATATCCGTTATCCGTCTGCCCGATTTTGTGAGCGAAGAGGATCTCGAATGGGCTGCGGATGAAGCCGCAAAGAAGAAAAAGACGGATTTTTCAAAGGTGGAGTTTTTTACATACTCCGAGGGACTGTGCGTTCAGTGTATGCACGTCGGTTCTTACGACGACGAGCCCTCAACTGTCAAACTGATGCACGATTTTGCTGAAAACGAGGGATATTTGCCGGATATGACCGATAAAAGGTTTCATCACGAAATATATCTTAGCGACCCGAGAAAAGTTTCGGCGGATAAACTGAAAACCGTTATCCGTCATCCGATACGCAAAATTCAGACTCCGTCGTAGGTACGAAAAATTTTAACAAAATCAAAACTCCCGCACTGCCGTCAAAGACGGCGCGGGAGTTTTTCGGTATACATTTTATTCGTTTTCGAGTTCTTCGAATGTCCAGGTAACGTTTTTGTTTATCGCTTCCTGAATAGCGGTCCGCGATGATTCAAACGCTTCCGAAGCGGTTTTGCCGCCGGTAACGGCAGAGCCGAGGGCGTTTGTCCAGTCGGTGTATCCGTTTTCGAGATACAGCCTGCCGTAGCTGAAGTTTAAGTTTTCGATGATATAGTTGTATTCGGTGTTGTCCTCTTCGGTGTAAAAGACCTGTCTTTTAAGCTCGCCCTGCCAGCCCTCGGAACCGTCGAGAGGTTCAAACATAAAATCTATGACTATGCCTATATCTTCGATATCCTTGCCGCTTGTCTTCAAAACCCAGTTAAGGCGTCTGTGATGATGCACATAACCCGAAACGCTGTTTTCATCGCCGTTCGGACCGTGGGGAAATCTGATAAGACCGTAGGCAAAATCCTGAGCCGGAAGATAGTCTGAGGTTTCGAACGAATGCGTTGCCCAGTATGATTCGTGCGCCATCATTGCGGCATTGTTATTTTTGACAAATTCTCCCGTTCCTTTGTTTTTGTAAAGATTTTCTCTGTAAAGATCCGCAAGATATTCAACTGCGGCGATTCCGTTTGCGTTGTCAAACCCGAAGGAATAGTTCCCATTTGTTCCGTCAATCATTTTCAGACCGTTTGCAAACATAAAGCCGATTGCGTCCGCAGAATATGAATTTCCCGAAATAAACGGAACGAAATCCTGCCCGTAAACCGCATCTCTCGCGGCGGACTGAACGGAAATAAGATAATCTTTGAAGCTTGCCCAGTCCCATTTCCCGGTTTCTTTCAGTTCATGGGGAAGAGCCATGCCGAGAGAGGAGAGCATGTCGGAATTGAACATAAGAAGCCCGTGATACTCCGGCGGAAATTCCCATGAAAAATGGTAAAAACCGTAGTGCATCCCGTCAAAAATTCCGTATTGAAGAAAGCGCGCAGTGCCGTATTTGCCGGTTGAGAGGTCTACATGCGGGATATCTTCGATGGGATAAAGCAGATTTAACCTGTAAAGCTGAATGCCGCCCGCGTCTGCGTGACTGTCAAGAAGATCTATCGTATCGATGCCTGCGGCAAACTCCGTAAAAATTCTGTTCCCGCCGTCTTCCCATGCGATAGCTTCAAACGTACATCCGTATTTTTCCTCAAGGTCACGTATGCGTTTGTGTTCCCTGTCTCCCGTCAGGCTGTAAAAAGCGTCCGGCATGATTTCCGCTTTCCATGTGCTGCCCCATCTGTAGTGCTGTCCCGTAAGATCTACCTGAAGGTCCGTCTCAAAACTGACATCGAATACCTCTTCACTCTGCGAACTGCAGGAAACGGTCAACACAACGGTTAAGATCAGGATCAGCGACAGCGTTAACGACAAGATCCTTTTCATAAAAAACCTCCCATCAATTCGTATTTTTTTGATGCCTTTGTCTCATTATTTCAAATGCGAATACCGCGCTTGCGCCGGACGCGGAAAGCGCGTTTTTAAACTGCGAGCCGTAGGGAATATAAATATTCCCGTCGGCGTTGTCCGCTATTTTGCGGGAAAGCCCCCTCAGTTCCCCTCCGATTGCGATAATAAGAGGACAGGTAAGGTCTTTGCCGTAAAGCGGCTGCGCATCCTTTCTTTCGGCGCAGAAAGTTTTTATCCCGTATTTTTTTGCTTCGCTTACGGCTGTTGCAAGGTCGTTACAACAGGCGGTCGGCAGAAATTCCGACGCTCCCGCCGAAGATTTTACAACGGTCGCCGCGGCGTCAAGCCAGTTTCTTTCGGGTACAATAAGCCCGGTGGCGCCCGCAGCGTAAAACGAACGCAGCGCGTCCCCGAAATTGTAAGGGTCTTCAATGCCTTCCAAAAGCGCTATAAACGGATTTTCAACGGCAAACAGCTCGCTGAGGGAAACGTATTTCCGTTCGCCTACCGCCGCCGCAACGCCGCCGTGAGTTCGTCCGTTTACGACTTTCGATAATCCGTCCGTATCGAGAAAAACCGTCTTAACCCCTCTTTTTTCGGCTTCACGGATAATAAACGAAAAATCTTTCGTCTTTTTCGTTTTGTCTATGTATATCTCTTCTATCGGCCTTGAACCCGATAAAAGAACCGCTTTTACGGAAATTGCGCCTTCGACCGTCATTTTTTTTCTACCGTCCGAACCGAATTTTATAAAACAAGTATAACATATTATCCCGATAAACGCAATACGAACGGAAAAAAAAAGAGAATAAAAAATTGCAAACAAATATTGTCTTTTTGTGACAAAAAATCAAAAAACCGCTCGGTTATGGGATTTTTGAGGAAAAAAATTTTTTGAGAAATTTTATCTAAAAGTGTTGACAAATCATTTGATTTGTGATATTATATTTAGGCCGACGAAAATGTTGGGTAGTTACGGAAGCTTAGCTCAGCTGGGAGAGCATCTGCCTTACAAGCAGAGGGTCACAGGTTCGAGCCCTGTAGCTTCCACCAAGGCTATGGCTTCGTAGTTCAGCTGGTTAGAACGCCGCCCTGTCACGGCGGAGGTCGTGGGTTCGAATCCCATCGAAGTCGCCATCGATAACGAGATCGGATTTTATTCGATCTCGTTGTCGAAAACGCCTCTGTAGCTCAGTTGGTAGAGCAGAGG
>JAFRTE010000023.1 GCA_017427285.1 Clostridia bacterium | reverse complement strand
TCAAACCCATCCCGGAGGTGGAACAGGTCACTGCCTGACCTGTCCCGCCGGGACGGTTCTCTTAACAACACCATATAGATTTTTTGTACGCCGCCGCCCGCCATCGAGCAGAGTTTTTACACCTAATTGGGGATGAAACAGTGTATCGCTTGGGGTGGGATTTGATATTGCATTAAATAAAAATGACGTTTACCGACAGATCATCAGTCGTGGAACATATCCTCGTACATTTCAAGCGTTTTGTATGCGGGAACAAGGTTCTTTTTCGCTGCCTCGATCGCCGCTCCCTTATATGAGTCTACCATTTTGGTAACGCCGTCTCCGATACTGCCGAAGAAACCGAATCCTCTGGAGTTGTCGTGGAAGAACGGTTTGTCTCCGAGAGCCATTTCAACGAAGTATTCCGCGTCACGCACGTCAAGGAAATAATTTCTGCGCAGATAATCTATAACCTGTTCTTTTGTTTCGTATCCCTCGAATGGTTCGTAAATTTTATCGAGGATAAGAGCCGAAATCTCAACGTCTTTTGCCGTGACGGGTATTGCAAGGGTAAAGTCGGCGGAAGAATAGCTGGTTTTCCAGTCGTCCTGCCCTTTTGCGCTCGGTCCGCACGGAGAGGGAACAATTCCGAAATTATCCATCTTAAACGCAACAGAATCGGTAGTTGACACGATCTGATATGCGCCTAGATACTGCATTACCGAATTGCCGGCGATGAATTTTTCGAGAGACGACTCCGTATCTATATTGCGGCCCGCGGGACCGTTGTATAACTCGAACGTCCAGTTATACGCCTCGATTGCGTTGGGTCCGAAATATCCGAGCTCGAAATCGTCGTTGTCGTAAAACGTTATAAATTCGTATCCGTTGCACATTGCAAGCGAACGGGCAGTCTGCCCCATTCCTGCGCCAAGAGAATAAACAAGATTGTTGGAATTGTCGGTAAACGCATAATTCAGCAGACAATCTTCAAACGTATCCCAGTTCCATTCTCCGCGCTCGTAGTAATCCCTCGGGTCGGTAGCGGAAAGCCTGTTTATATAGTCTTCGTTTATTACGAGGATCTCGTCTATCGAGTTTGTGAGTCTCATGGGGTGCATTGCGGGCAGGACACCGATTATAGCGCCGTCATACATCGTAGAAACGCGCATATATCTGCTTCCCCACTTCGTTTCATCGAATACGTCGAGATTTTCAACCTTTGTCAGGTCCTGAAAAGCGTATGTTTTGAGGTAATTGTAAAGGAAAAACGATTCTTCGCTGATGAAATCGAAAATGTAAAGTCCTGCCGCAGCGGAGCTGAACGCAAGGGAACCCGTTCTGCCAACGTAGTCAAACTGAAGCTTGCAGTTATACTTGCTTTCGATGTCGTTTATTCTTTTAGCGGCAAGATCGCCGAGGTCCGTATTGTAAGTATAGGTCAATACGGAATTTTCGCCTTCGAAGAAATAGTCCGGAACCATGCCCATGATAAGCGTCTGCCCGTTGAGGTCCGCCGAGTCGTCGCGCGATCCGTCAAGGTATTCGGGCACTATCTCTTCCGCGCTCGCGCACGCAGAGATGAAAATCATAAAAACGACTGCAATAATCAGAATACGGTGTTTTCCCATTTTTTATCTTCCTTTCGTTGCTTTTATCAATACTATTTTACACCGATTTACGCAATAAGTCAATACAAAACCGGCTTTTTTACGATGATTCCTTTAAAGATGCTTATATTTTCCCTGCATGTATCTTTTAAAAAAGACGGCAGAAAAGACTATATTGCATAAAAGAAGCAAGATCCATGATACGGTAAAACACGCGTTAAGACAGTGAAAATTTGGGAACGCGGGATATACGGTGTTCATCCAGATTATTCTGAATATCAGTACGCAGAATACGGAGCATATCGAGCTTACAAGCGGATATCCGAATGCCTGTATCGCGTTGCTCAAAACGCCGTTTGCAGCGGCGATAAAATAAACAAAAGTTACGAAAAACATGCGGACCATTCCGAACCGTACGGCTTCGGCGCTGTCCTGCCCGAGAAGTAAGGAAAGCCAGACTTCACCCGTCAGGTATAGAGTTCCGCCGAGCAGTATGCCCATGGATATCCCCAGCCAGAGATTGTGAAAAAACGATTTTTTAACTCTGTCAGGCAGATTTGCCCCTATATTCTGGCTCATAAAAACGCTTGTGGCGTTGGCAAACGATGAGGTGAATGCGGAGGCGATACCTTCGATATTAGTAGCGGCGCTGCTGCCGGCAACCGCTGCGGAACCGAAGCTGTTGATTGCGGATTGTATCTGAAGATTTGCCAGCGGATAGAGCGTATTTGTTACTGCCAGCGGAATGCCGAAACGAAGCATGGCGGCAAGAGAGGCGAAGCTGAAAGGTATATTTTTCAGATCAAGACTGTATATTACGAATACTCTTTTTACAGTAAGCGCGGCGCTGAATATCTGCGAAACTGCCGTTGCGACTGCAACCGCAACTACCTTTTGCGGCAGGATAATGCAAAGAACGATATTTAAAACGAGATTGAGAGCGCCGCCGAAAATCATATAGTAAAGCGGTCTTTGCGTATCGCCGTTTGCTTTTATTACAGACGAGCCGAAATTGTAAAGCAGTATGGCGGGCGACGAGGCAAGGTATATCCTGAGGTAAATTACTGCGCCGTCATAGCAGTCTTCGGGACAGTTTGTCAGATCGAGAAAGACAGGCGATAAAAAAAACCCGATCAGCGCAATTATTACGCCGAAAATCACGGAGCATATGAGCGAGGTCCCAACGGAATCAAGTATTCTTTTAGTATCTCTTGCGCCTATATATCGGGCTAAAAGTATCTGAAGACCGGCAGCGATGCCCATAAACCCGTTTACGAGGAGGTAGAATATAGCCGTTGTCGCCCCTACCGACGCTACGGACGTTGAATCCGCCATATTGCCGAGAATTGCAACGTCAACGGCGTTGAACAGTGTCTGAACGAGAGTACCTATTATCAGCGGAATACAGTAAAAAATAATGAGGCGCAAAACGGGGCCTTTTGTTGCATCTATTTTTTTGACCAATTACAACCGTCCCCCCATTTCCGACTTTTTTATGATTTTAGCACTGTTGAGGCGTAAAGTCAATAGTTTTTTTCGTAAAAAAGAATAAATGTCACAGATATTCACGGCGAGCCGTTTTTTTCAGACGAATTACGCCCCGACGGTAAACTCCGCCGAGGCGTTTTTGGACTTAATTTGTTTTTAGGTCGTTTAGTTTTTTTATTGACAGATACAATCAGAGCTTGAAATCCTATGCACGAAATACGCTGATTTCACGCATATCAACGGTATCTCTCGCTCCGGTAACGAAAAACGTGAGAGAATCGCATTCGACTTTTACGGGGCAGATCTTGCGGTGGCCGACGGTGTTGCCGGCGTAGACGCACTGTCCGTTTGCGTAAAGACGGAAGCTTTCGATCCTCTGTCCCTCGGCGATGTTTTCCATAAGATTTACAAAGCGTATATCGGTCTTTTCGGGAAGTTTGATTTCGTATTTCGTCTGAGTATCGCTGCCAGTATCTATGCGGGTCACGGCAACTGGGACTTTTTTAGCTTCGCCGAGCGCGTCTTCTATCTTATCGCCGAGTTCCTTCAGGCGCACAATGTCTCTTTTGTCGAATCGTCCCGAAGGCATCGGAGGAATGTTGAGGATAAACGTTGTATTCGCTCCGCATGATCGGAGATATGTTTTGAAAAGTCTTTCGAGAGAATGCGGCTCTTCGTTTGCGTGATAAAACCAGCCGGGGCGTATTGACATATCGATTTCCGCGCCTGCGAAAACGAGTCCTTTTGAGTAGAGGATCCTTCCGAGCTCGCCGATTTCCTGATCGGAATTACCCAGAAAAGATATATCGCCTTCAAGAGGGCCTTTGCCCGTCTGTATCTGCGAACGGGTGCAGAGTTCGGAGGGAACGACGGCCCATTCCTCACGTCTGGCATCACCGCCTTCGTTGCCGCACCAGCGAACATCGGGTCCGCGGTCGTTGAATATGCAGGCATTCGGCTGATATTTGCGGATAAGCGAAATATATCTGTCAAAATCGTAAACCTGTTTTTTCCCGTTAGGCCCTTCGCCGCATGCTCCGTCAAACCATACCATGAAGATATCGCCGTAACCGGTCAGCAGTTCGGTGAGCTGGTCGCAGTAATAATCGTTGTATTCGGGTGTGCCGTAATATTTTGAGTTGCGGTCCCAAGGGGAGAGATAAAAGCCGAATTTGATCCCTCCGCGGCGGCATGCGTCGGCGCACTCTTTTACAACGTCGCCGTGTCCGTTTTTCCACAAAGAATTCTTTACAGAGTGTTCGGTGTATTTTGACGGCCAGAGACAGAATCCGTCGTGATGCTTGGCGGTAAGGACGATTCCCTTCATTCCCGCAGACTTAACGACTCTTACCCATTCGTCGCAGTCAAGGTCGTAAGGATCAAATATCTTTTCGTCCTCGGTGCCGAGCCCCCATTCAAGATCGGCGTAAGTTGTTACGGTAAAATGCACGAAAGCATAAAACTCGGTGTCAAACCACTCGAGCTGACGCGCCGACGGCTTTACGTGTGCCGCAGCTTTCAGGAATTCTTTTATTTCCATTGTTTTATTCCTTTCTGAATAAAATCCCCGTTGATCGGCTTCGGAATTACGTTTTTTAAACATCAGCAGCTGAATCTGGCGATCATCTCATCCTGCAGGCGTTTGGGCAAATCCACAAACCGCGCCGAAACGCCCCAGAGTCTGACGATTATATCTCTGTATTTTTCGGGTTCCGTCTGCGCTCTCTTTAACTGCTCAACGTCGGTAACGTTCGGCTGATGCTGCATGCCTCCGGATTTAAAATACCCGTTAAGGAGGTTTTTGAAGACTTCTTTTCCGTTGTTGCCCTTGAAAACCGACGCAAAATAGTTGATCATAACGCAATAATTCCACTGAACGAGCATCGGCTCGATTTTTGACGCGGATCTTAGCGCGGCGGTCGGTCCGTTTTTCATCGTTCCGCTCTCGGGCGTAAGCGTAACGGATACCGCGGCTCCGGCGCGGCGGCCTTCCGGCGTAGCCATAAGTCCCGCTCCGGTCGGTACGGGATGCGGCTGGTGAATACCGCCGAGGATATGTCCGCCCTCGGAAGTTTTGTATTTTTTGCAAAGCGCAAGGCAGTAATCAAGAAGATCTTTTGCTATACTGTCTATATAATCGTCGTCATTGCCCCATTTCGGACAGTTCCACAAAACGCTCTGCATTATTTTGCCGTTTTCGCTGTTGAAATCGTTTTTGCATTCGTCATATACTTCTTTCAATGTATAGCGTTTGTCGTCGTATACGGCTTTTTTTATAGCCGCAAGCGAGTTTACCGCTTCGGTGGCGGTTCCGAAGATAAAGCCCTTTTCCTTGACCGGATACGGTTCATATATAACGTCCGTCGCTTTTTCCACACATCCGTGGAAAAGGCCGCTGAGATACGGAAGCGGCGCCATAGGAGTGTTTCCGTCTCTGTTTACGGGTTTGCCGTGATTTTTTATTCCGTCAAAATATTCGTCTGATTTGCCCGAACCGTAAAGAATGACCTGACGCTGCGCTTCGTTAAACCGATTTATACGGTCTTCAACGGCTTCGGCTATTTTGTTTTTATACGCGCAGAGCAGCTCGTCAAACGTTTCAAATCCGGTATTTTCATCCAATAAGGCAAGAAGTATTCTTATGAGAGGAAGTTCGCCGGCAAGCCATGTGTCGCCGTAGCCCGGGATATTTATATCCTGGCAAAGATCAAAGCCGTAAAGACGGGCATATTCTGCAGGCACCCCCGCCCCGATAAGACTTTTTACAAACATATCGTCGTTGTAATACGATACGTTATTGCAGCCCGATACCGTCAGCTTTGCTGCGCTGTCGAGGAATTCCGGCGGATTTTTACTGTTTATGCGAAGGTTAAACTCGGGGTCGGGCAGACGTACCTTATCTATCGCGTTCAAAAACATCATCGTTACGGCGTTCACGGCGTTTTCACCGTCGGAAAGGACGCCGCCGAGCGTAACGACGAGCTGCGCGGAGTATTTGCCGAGATAGCCGTCCTGAAGATCGTACTGATCATACATTTTCAAAAGAAGACATTCGATTATCTGCTGCGCTTCGTTAAGCGGAGTGTCTTTCAGAAACGGATAAAGTATAACGTCGAGTCTTCCGTAATTGACAAACTGATGGCTTTCCGTTATAGTGCCGAGATGCGCAAACCAGAGAAGCTGAACGGCCTCGCGGAAGGTTTCGGGTTTTTCGCAGCTTATCTTTTTGCATATCCGCGCGATCTCAAGGAGTTCTTCCTTTTCGCCTTCATCAGCGTTTTTTGACATCCGCAGCGCCTCGTCCGAATAGCGGATGATAAAATCCTTCAATCCGTTATACGCAATTATCACGCTTGAAAGAAATTCCCTGCTTACGGCGTTAAGTTCGCCATCTTTCAGTCTTTCTTCGGCGCTCGCAATTATGCCGTCTACGCCCTTGTCAAGAATAATGGAAAAGTCCGGAGTTATATGCGTTTTATTGAGGTAACTCTGATCGCATCCGAAAAGCTCCGTATCTTTTTCATTAAGGTATTTAACTATTACGCCCAGCCTGTAGCCGAAAATATCGTGTCCGTCTTCGTTGCCTTCTACGGCAGACAGATATGTTCGCGTACCAACAATAAGCTCTTTCGGCCCGATATAAACAGGCATTTCGTCAAAAAGCCATTTCAGCGCGAGCGCCTTTCTCTCGGCGATGGAGCACTTTTCATCGGCAACGGAATGTTCTGGTACGGGCGTGCGTTTGCATTTGTTTGCGCCAGACAAAGTCTGCTCTCTCAGAAATTCGGTCCTGGTCATAAAAATCACCTCGTTATTTTACTGCGATATTTCTATCGGTAAATATTTTTTTGAGTTTATCCATTTCAATTTCAGGCACGGACAGCGTTTTATCGAACGTGTACTTGAGCCCGAGCGTTTTGTATCTTTCCGAGCCCAGAGAATGATACGGCATAAGGGTAAGCTGCTCGACCGAAGACAGTCCGGAAACGATATCCGCAATACGTTTCATCTCATTTTCGCCGTCATTTACGCCCGGTATCACAGGCACGCGGATCCACAGGCGTTTTTTCAGTGAGGAAAGCTTTTTCAGATTGGAGATAATCAGCTCGTTTCCGACGCCAGTATATTCGCGGTGGATATCGCTGTCCGCGGCTTTGATATCATAAAGGTAAAGGTCGCAGAAATCAAGAGTTTTTTCAAACGACTGCCACGGAACGAAACCGGACGTATCTACGGCGGTGGCAATCCCTTTGCTTTTCATTCGTTTCAAAACAGACGAAACGAAATCCGCCTGAAGAAGGCACTCGCCGCCTGAAAACGTAACGCCGCCGTCGGTACCGTAAAAAATACAGTCTTTCATTATCTCGTTTTCAAGTTCTTCTTCGCTTATTTCCTTTCCGCAGACAATAAGCGCTTCTGCGGGACATTTTTCGGCGTCCGCAAGGGATTCCCTTTTTCCGCATGAGCCGCAGCCGATGCATTTTTCCTCGAAAAACTGCAGTCCTATCTCCCGTGAAAGCCCCTCCGGGTTATGGCACCAGCGGCACCTGAGAGGACATCCTTTCATAAAAACCGTAGTGCGAATACCCGGGCCGTCATGGACCGAAAATCTCTGTATATCAAATATCAGCCCCGTCATGATTTTTCACCACCGACTGTAATTTTTGGAATACAATGCATTTTACCGTATTAATAGTTACGAATAAGCTGTAAACAGATTATAAAAGCTAAAAACAGTCTTGTTTACCTTACCGCGATCCCGTCAGAGGCGAGAATGAGTTTTATTCAAGACTTCCGTATGCAGCGATCAATCCTTCGTATATCGGTTCCATGTAATTTGTCAGAAGGTCGTCGTATTTTTCTTCAAAGGACTCCAAAACTTCCGAAACTGATTTTACGGATACGAAAATATTGTCTATCGCCTGTCTTCCGCCCTCGTTGTAATATCCGTATTCGGTATTTTCCATTATGCTGTAGTAAATTCGCGCATCTCTTTCGTCCGAGAAAATCTGCGTTGACATGTAATCGATCATTTTCTCTTTTGTCTCATAGCCATCAAAGGGCTCATACATTGCGCTCAGTATCTTTGCAGCGGCAAAAGCGTCAGAAACATTTGAAGTAATGCATGTTGCGTAATATAATCCCTGATTATACCCATAATAAACGCCGGGTTTGCCGTTAGGTCCGTACGGATAAGGAATGATGCCTATGTCGGCGTAATTGTAAATTATTGAGCCCGTTCCACTGAGAAGATCGTCGCCTCTTGAGGTGTAAAGGACCGCAGCATTACTCAAAAACAGTTCTCTGCCTGTCTGAAAATAACAATCTTCGGACGGGTGGATGCAATCTGCGCATGTTTCGTATTTTATGGCCCGTGCTCTTTCAAGCGCGATACGTCCGTTTTCGGAATAAATGCCGCAGCTGACCTTGCCGTTTTCAATCTGAGTAAAAGTAACTCCGTTTGAAAGGATCATAGAAACTCCGAAATACGGGGGATGCGTCATAAAGCCATAGACCGTATTTTCACCGTCATGCACCGTATATGCATGCAGACATTCTTCAAATTTGTCCCAGTTCCATATGCCTGCTTCAACAAATTCTCGCGGATCTTCCAGTCCGTATCTTGCGACAAGCCCCTCATTGACAACTATCGGATAGCTTGCCGACGCCAAAAACAGCTCGGGCCACGAATTGGGACAGACAGCGTATACGTCGTTTTTCCATGCGCCGGACGCAAGATTTATCGGCGCGCCCCATTTAAATGTGTTTTTTAAATCAAGATAAGAAGAAAGCCCGGTAAAGTATCCTGCCCTGATAAGTCCGGAAAGCGTATTGCCTCCCGTTATCATATCGCTGTATTCGGTCCCGGTCACTACCGCTGCCTGATGAAGATTTAATGCGTTGGAATTATATTCAATATCTATAACACAGTTCAGTCTGTTTTCTACGTCCTTTTTTCTTTCAAGAGCCATATCGGCAAAATTTGTGCCTGTTACATAGCCCATTGTGGTGTCGGTATATGTCCATGCCCATCTTAGTCTGAATCCTCCGAGGTCGTCATTTTTTACCGAAAAGTCGTATTCCGGAACTGTTTCAGGCAAGGATGTCTGACAAGCTGAGAGAATAAGAAAAATGCAAGCCGCGATCAAAACAGATTTAATGATTTTTTGGTTGCTCATATTATTTCTCCTTTTGTCGTCTGAGCTATACCGATGATTTTTATGATTTTTTCCCCCAATGTCCCGGGTAGCCGTCTTTCCATCTTCTGAGCACGGCTTTCAGGGGCTCGTCAAGGTAAGAGATAGCTTTTTCCTTTATCAGTTCGGGTATTCCGTAAGCGGCTTCCGCTATGCTGCCGGTAATTGCGGCAAGAGTGTCGCTGTCGCCTCCGAGTGAGATCGCGTTTCTTATTGCGTCCTCAAAATCGGTGCTTTCAAGAAAAGCGATAATCGCCTGAGGCACGGTTTGCTGACACGTTTCGTTAAACCGATAGTCAGGACGGATCTCGTCAAGAGTTTCGGAAAGATCGTAGCCGTATTCTCTCTCGATATGTCTTTTTATGCGCCGTTTACACTCGGACGGATCGTTGTTTATGGGCTCTTCGTAATCTCCGTAATGACCGCCGAAGTAGTAACGGCAAAGGAAAATAGCGTCTGCCGTTGCCATAGCGCCTTTTATGCCTTCGGGATGGTTATGGGTTACCTCTGCGGAAAGCTTCGCCATTGCCCGCGCTCTTGACGGCCACATACCCGTTCTGGCGCAAAACCCGCAGTCCATCATCCACGCGCAGGGCGAAACGCGCATTGCCGAACCGTTGCCGAAGCTGTAATACGGTTCGCGGTCGTCGGATATAATCCACGTTCCGAATCTGCCTCCGTAACCTGCGTCGGGATACATTCTGCCGTATTTTTTCATCGCGTCAATAAAATCGTCACGCCCGCCGCCGTTCATAACTGCCTCCGCAACGGCGCACGTCATAACTGTGTCGTCAGTAAAGAAACAGTCGTCGCGAAAAAGCGGAAAATCCTTTGTTTTTATTCTGTGCCACTCATAAACCGAGCCCACGATATCGCCGATAATTGCTCCGAGCATATGTTTTACCTCTTAAAAGTTACGGTATGAAGCAGTATTGTTTTGTGTTTTAAGTTAATGATCTTTTATT
Organism: Clostridia bacterium; assembly: GCA_017427285.1. Lineage (GTDB taxonomy): Bacteria > Bacillota > Clostridia > Oscillospirales > UBA644 > HGM12619. The sequence continues at coordinate 22,524 of JAFRTE010000023.1, read as the reverse complement.
CGCGGAAACTACTCTGATATTGAGAGTCCGCGCAAAGCAAAACCCGTTTTTTTATAAACAAACCTCCTTTTAGGGGCGCTTTTCAGAAGGTTTTTTCAACATAAACAGTATAGCATACCGAAGGGTTATTGTCAATATCTATTTTCCCTTGATACGTCGCAAAAAAACTAAACAGAGAAACAAAAAAACTTACAGCGCGATGCGTTTTTTTCGCACGGGTTACGGTCGCCACCTATGCCGAAAAATACCGACCGTACGTCTGAATTTTTCCTTTAATTTACAATTACTCAAAACCCGAAACGGTTTTTTTTGAATATTAGCTTCGGGATGTTGAAAATTGCGTTTTTTTGTGTTATAATAAAAAGGGTTTGGATTTACCGTTCAAAACGGAAAGCCATGCCCGCCCGATCATACATCAAACGCGAAAAAGATAATTTCGGAGACAAATATGAAAAAAGTGTTGTTATCCAAGCTTTGGGAGGCGTTTATATCGGTCATGCCGGTGGCGGTTATCGTTATCGCCATTTCGTTTACGCCTCTCTCGCCGCTGACATGGTTTGAAAGGGGCGTTTTTGCAATCAGCGCTCTTCTGCTCGTAGCGGGTATCGGTCTTTTCAATCTCGGAGCGGATATTGCCATGTCGCCGATGGGCAAACATATCGGCGAAGGGCTCACGAAGTCCCGCCGAATAGGAGTCCTTGTAATTGTATGCTTCTTCCTCGGACTTCTTATTACCGTAGCGGAGCCGGACCTTTCGGTGCTTGCGGGACAGGTTTCCGCCGTGATCGACCCGACGCTGCTGATCGTTACGGTTGGCGTAGGCGTAGGACTGTTTCTTGTAATAGCTATCGTAAGAATAATTACAAAAACGGATCTTACGGCGCTGCTGCTGTTTTTTTACATGCTTTTGTTTGCGTTTTCCTCGCTGCTCATAACGCAGGGCGCGCAGTCTTTTTTACCTCTTTCGTTCGACTCGGGAGGCGTTACGACAGGCCCGATAACCGTACCGTTTATCATGGCGCTCGGTCTCGGTATAGCTCAGACGCTCGGCGGACGTGACGCAGGCGAAAACAGTTTCGGGCTGATTGCGCTCTGCTCCGTAGGACCCGTGCTTGCGGTGCTTATCCTTTCCATATCGTCGGGAGGCGGCGAAATAAACTGGCCTCTGCCCGATTACTCCGTTGAGTCCGGCTTTGGCCCCGCTTTCTGGACGCTTCTTGCGGAAACTGCTCTTGACGTTGCAAAATCACTTTTGCTGATGGCGGCGTTTTTCCTGATCTTGCAGTTTATAGTCCTTCATCTGCCAATGCGCAAGCTTTTGCAGCTCGGGCTGGGACTTATTTTTGCTTTTGCAGGTCTCGTTATTTTTCTTGTTGCGGTTTCCGTAGGTTTTATGCCGATAGGATACAATCTCGGCCGCTCGATAACGGAATACAACGATAAAATAATGCTTGCCTTCGCGTTTATTATAGGTATGGTAGTCGTTCTTGCAGAGCCGGCGGTACACGTGCTTACCGCGCAGGTCGAAGAAGTTACGGGAGGCACCGTTACAAAACGTCAGATGACGGTTGCTCTTTCAGTCGGAGTAGGAATATCGATCGGCCTTTCGATACTGAGACTGATCTGCGGTTTTTCGCTTCTTTACTATCTTATTCCCGGCTACCTTCTCAGTCTCGGTCTTTCGTTTTTCGTTCCGAAAATATATACCGCGATCGCGTTTGACTCAGGCGGCGTTGCAAGCGGACCGCTGACAAGTTCGTTTATTCTGCCCATGGCTATCGGGGCTTGCGTTTCTTTGCGAGGCGAAGCAGCCGTGCTTGACTTTGCCTTCGGCGTTGTAGCGCTCGTTGCCATGACGCCGCTTATAACGATACAAAGTCTCGGATTCAGGGCGATAGTCTCTCGTAAGGCGAGGGCGGAGGCAAAAATGCGCAGGATACTCTCCGCAGACGACGCTCAGATAATCTACTTTGACTATGAGGAGGCAAACTGATGGCAAAAACGGGAAATATTGCGCCGAGCAGACTTGTATTGCTCGTAACGGTGGTAAATAAGGGAAAAGGAACATTTTTTGCCGATTTTCTCAAAACATTTGAAGTAAATCTTCAGATGAGCTTCGTTGCGGACGGCACGGCGCACAATGATCTTATCGAGCTTATCGGACTTAAAGACAACAAACGAAGCGTTATTTTCTCAGTAGTGAAAGCGGAGCGCATAGACGCCGTTTTTGCGGCTCTTGAAGATAGATTTCACAGCATCAATTCCGGCACGGGTATTGCCTTCACGATACCGATGAGCAGCGTTATAGGCAAACTGAGCTACGGATTTCTCAGCAACGAGCCCCGTCTTATCGGGGAGGAGGAAGAATGATGGATAAAAAATATGAAGTGATTTTCTGCATAGTAAACGCAGGTTTTTCGGAAGTTGCCATGAGCGCCGCAAAAAAAGCTGGCGCTCGCGGAGGCACTGTTTTACACGGCAGAGGCACAGGCAGCCGTGAAGCCGAAGAGCTTTTCAACATAACCATACAGCCGGAAAAAGAACTCGTTATGATCCTTGTCCCCGCAGATATCAAGGACAAGGTTATGAATACGCTTTACGAGGAAGCCGGCCTTGCCAGCGCCTGCCACGGAATAGCTTTCTCGCTGCCCGTAGAACGCGCTATCGGTCTCGGCGAAACTCGGAACGGAGAAGAAAAATAACGGGGACTTTACCTGAATCAGGATTTTTACAATAAGTTAAAACAGGAGCGGCAGAAAGTCGCTCCTGTTTTTGTATACGAAAAATCATATATAAACCGGTATTGCTATTCGTTTAAAAGTTCGTCGATCGTCCAGGTAACATTTTTACTGATCGCTTCCCTGAGAGCGTCTCTTGACGCTTCAAACGCTTCGGAAACGGATTTTCTTCCGCTGATGGCGGATGAAACATCGGCTATCCATGAATTGTAGCCATTTTCAAGGAACATCCCGTCATAGTTGAAATTTATGTTTTCAAGCATATAAGAATATTCGTCAAGATCGTTTACAGAATAGAAAATCTGGTTTTTCAGAAGTCCCGACCAGCCGTCCGAACCGTCAAGAGCCGCAAAAACGAAATTCATTACAAGACCGATATCTTCAACGTCATGTCCGCTGCAGTTGAGCACCCAGTTAAGACGTCTGCCGTGATGAACGTAGCCCGAAACGCTGTTTTCGTTACCGTTCGGTCCGTGAGGAAATCTGATCATGCCGTATGCGAAATCCTGCGCGGGAAGGTAATCGTTTGAAGTTGCTTTTTCGTTATAATGGGTTGAAAAATACGATTCGTGAGACATCAAAGCGGATTTTTTGTTTTTTACAAACTCCGCGTGACCGCGGGTAACGTATAGCCCCTCTTTGTAAAGGTCCGCAAGAAATTCTACCGCCGCTAGGCCTGCCGCGTTGTCAAAGCCGAAGGTATAGTTGCCGTCCGTGCCGTCGATCATCTGCAGTCCGTTTGCAAACATAAAACCGATCGCGTCAGCAGCGTATGAAGTGCCGCAGATAAATGGAACGAAGTCGCTTTCATAGCTTGCAGTTGCCGCTGCGGACTGAACGGACAGAAGATATTCTTTGAAGTTCGCCCAATCCCATTGTCCGTTTTCCATAAGTTCGTGAGGAATGGCGAGACCGAGAGTGCGAAGCATATCCGAGTTGAAATGGAGAACGCCGTGATATTCGGGCGGAAACTCCCATGCATACTGATAAAAGCCGTAATAATGTCCGTCAAAGATCCCGTACTGCAAAAAACGCGGAGTTCCGAATTTATTGTCGGAAAAATCAAGGTTGGGTATTTCGTCAAGCGCATACAGAAGATTTGCCCTGTAAAGCTGAATACCGCCGTTTTGAGCGTGACTGTCAAGAAAATCTATGGAATTGTATCCGGCCGCGGTTTCGGTAAGGATCCTTGAGCTGCCGTCTTCCCACGGAATGACCTCAAAGGTGCAGCCGTATTTTTCCGTAAGATCATTCAGACGTTTGTGAGTCATATCGCCGGCAAGACTGAAATATACGGAGGGCAAAAGCTGCTGATCCCACGTACTGCCCCATCTGTATGTCTGCCCGGTCAAATCGACCTCAAGCTCGGTTTCCATACTTAAATCGAAAACCTCTTCTTCCTGAGAGCTGCACGACACGGTAAAAACAACCGATAAGATCAGAATTAACGACAAAACCGTTGAAATAATCCTTTTCATACAAACACATCCTCCCGTCTTTAGTTTAATTATATCAAACAGCGACGGATTTGTCAAGGGAAAGATCACAGTATTTCAAAAAAACAGAAAGCCGAATGCGGGCAATTCGCATTCGGCTTAATCGACAAGCTGTTACTTTACAGCTGATTCTGTGTTTCCGTATAAGGCAGAAGCGCGATTTCAAGGTTTCCGTTTTTTGTGCGGAGTTCGTCTATAAACGCTTTTTCGTCTGACGGGTTTTTCAGCTGAACTTTATATGAAAGGCGGAACATACTGCCCATTCCCGTTGTTTTAACTCCCGCATTTTCGTATTTTTTGAGATAATGCTCAAAGATGTCGTCAAAAGTGCCGCTGTATTCGAGCGATTCGGGGATCGTTATCCGTAAAAGCTGATCTTCCGCCATGCTTTTATGCTCAAAAAGCGGCACGAGGCTGAGAAGAAGGAAAAGCACGGAAAGAACGAGAAGAATTACTATGCCGTAGCCGATATACCCCATACCGAATGCGATCCCGGAGCCCATAGCCACGAGTATCGCAGCTATCTCGTCCGCGCTTCCCTGCGCCGAACGGAATCTTATAAGACTGAACGCGCCGCCTATTGCAACGCCTGCGCCGATGTTTCCGTTAACAAATGTGATTACTGCCGCAACAACGAACGGTATAAGGGCGGTAACTATAAAAAACCGTTTTGTTGAACGGACGCGGAAACTCATTATCCACGAATACAGAAAACCGGTAACGAGCGATACCGCAGCCATAATAAAAAATTCTGACGGGGCTACCGCGGAAGAATAAATAGAATCAAACATAATATAAATCTCCTTCTTTATCTACATTTTTTTAGCATTGATAAGCTGCTGCCTGTATGCTTCGCCGTATTTGGAAAAGCTGGCTTTTCTGATATTTCCGTCGGAAAGCGCCGAAGCAAGCCACAGAGGCATCGCATCCTGGACCTTGATCTCAAGTATCGTCCATCCTTCGTCCAGAAGCGATATCCCGTCCATAGACTCGGTAAGCGTTAAGCTGTCGGTTCTGTAACGCGGATTTTCGTCTATCGTAAGCCTTAAATCTCCGTCCGGTTCAAAATATGCAACACGGTCGTAAATGATAAGGCATGACGGAACGAGGGTTTTGTAAAAGTCGCGAAAAGTTGTTATCTCCCTGTTTATCTGTCCCGGAGAGCATATATCTCCTTCACCGGAAAAAAACTTGTTCACGAGCGGGACGGTCGTTTCAACGCGCCGTTTGTATACGATACCGTATGCCTTGCGTTTCAGTTCGAGATATACCGGAGACTCATTCGTTGCTATTCCGTAGGAACGCAGTCGGATTTTTTCTTTAAAAAGCGGTTTTTCAACGCTTGTGCGGATGAGCTGATACGTCGGAGTGTCGTAATAAAGGGAGGCGATGGATGTTTTGCCGTATTTGTCAACTTCCATATGCCCTTCAAGACGTTTTTTTAAAAACTCCGTCTGTTCGCCGCTGAGAAGATATTTCAGCTCATACCGTTTCATTACGGTTACAGCCATGTTTGCACCCCGCCTTACATCAGAATACGCAGAGTGAATATTCCGCTCGCAACCTCTGCGGAAGCCCTGCCCTTATGTGCCTTTACGATATCTTTTACATACGAAAGGCCGAGGCCCGTGCCGTCGGAATTTTCAAGAGTTGTAAAACGGTCGAAAACCTGATCCGCGGGACCGTCCGGGAGCGAAGCGTCGTTTGCCGTTTCGATAACGACATATCCGTTCTCGTTTTTCAGCGTAAAAGATACTTTTGTAAGCGCGAATTTCACCGCGTTGTCTATCAGTTCGTCCGTAAGGCGGCTCATTGCTTCGGGGTCTGCGTTAACGGTAACGTCAGGCGCGATATCTGCTTTCAGTTCAAGATTGCGTGAAGCGAATCTTTCCTCCGAGCTGTCCAGAGCCGCGCTGAGATATTCGGAGAGCGGTACTTTTTCAGGGCGGATATCTCCGTCTTCGAAAAGTCCGATTTTGCCGAGCTTTTCAACAAGCTCGTTCATCTTTGCGATCTGACGGTGCGTCGACCGGGACTGTTCGTCGGGCCCGTATTTTCTTTCGGTAAGCTCAGTGTTTCCGTTTATTACCGTAAGAGGTACGCGGAATTCCTTATTTGCGTTTTTAATAAAGTTTTTCTGTTTTCTGTCCGCCTCTTCGATCGGGGCGTATATTTTTCTGCCTATGCCGAGCAAAACGAACCATCCGATTATAAGGACGAGGATTTCGCCTACGGCGGAGATAATCAAAATACGGTATGACGGTAAAAGCTCTCTGCCCTGGTCGATTACCGTAACGTAAGTTGTGCCGTTCTTTTTGTATACTCTGTAGCGGTATGTAGTCCTTGTCCAGCCCGTTTTCTCTTTGAGCAGACCTGCCGCCCATTCCTTTGCCTCGGATTCGTTTACCGCAGAAATATGAAAAGCTACCGTCTCGGCTGTTTCGCCTTTATTTGTAAATGCAACCGTAAAATAGCGGAGCGATTTATTCATTTCGGGAGAATCGGGGCCCATGGGTCCCATGCCGAAAGCTCCTTTTTGCTGAAATGACGGTTCTTCCGGCTCAAACGCGCCCTGCCTTTCGGCAATCTTCTGCGTTATCTCGTCCGCATCCGACGCGGCCATGGTAAAGTTTACTCCGTTTATGACCGAGAGAAGAACGGTCAGAAGGACAAAGATTACGAGAATCGAGTATAATCTGAATTTCTTTTCGGCTTTATTCATTTTCCGTCACCTGTTCAAACCCTTTCTTTGCCCTGTATTTTATTCTTGTATCCGACCCCGCCTTTGCAAGCTTCGCATTCAGCGACGATATAAACACCCTGTCTTTTGAAGCTACGCTTTTGCCTTCGGCAATCGCCTTTAAAACGTCTATTTCGTCCGCCGTAAGGCGCGGTCCGTCTTTTATACGGAATTTTGCAACTTCGATCTCCGCCTTTCCGGCTTTGAGCGTTTCGCCGCTTGCCGCTTTTGCGAGAACGTTTGAGATAACTCCGCTGATTTTTTCCGAATCGAAAGGATACGGAAGATACGCATTCGGTACCGGCTCTTCGGTAAGAATATGTGCGCTTAAAGAATCATATGTTAAAATAACGACTGGGATATTTTTGCGGTGTACCCTCTCCGTTATTTCTCTGCTGTCAACACGCTGGATATAACGGTCAAGGATAACTATGTCAAAGCTTTCCTTTGCAAGCAGATAAAGCACCTGAGTTCCGTCAAACGCAGTGACTGTTTCGCCGAGATCGTGATCAAACAGTTTTTTGCAGCACTCAAGCAGGTCTCTGTGAGGCGATGCAAAAAGAATTCGCATTCTGTTTTCCCCCCTTTTGTCAATATCAGGAAGATACCGTGCCGTCACTGTAGCATGAAGTTGAAGAATATGCGTTTGCGTTTGTAAACGTATAGGAAGTTCCGTTGATTTTTACGGTGTGGCTGCCTGCGGAGTGAAGAGAAAGAGATACGGATTTAACGTTTCCGCCCGTATTTACTCTTCCGTAGCCGAGGACTATCAGCGTACCGCCGGATACGGTCACGGAGCCGTCCGCGTCGATCGCAGCCGCCATATCGCTGCCCGGACCTCTTGTGATAACGACGCCGCCGGTCTGAGTATAGCTGCCGTTGCTGTCTATGCCGTCCGTATCGCCGCTCGGAGATACCGTAACGTCAAGATATCCACCCGTGACGTTTATCTGCGGCGTTGCGCTTCCCTTGCATGCGTTTACGCCGTCGTCGTTTGCGGCAACGTAAGTTTCGCCGCCCGAAATGTTTATTACGTTTGCTTCAAGTCCTTCATATGCGCTGTCTATATTGATAAGTCCGCCTGAGATATTCAGTTCGCCGTCCGCATGGATGCCGTCCGCGCCTATAACCGTCTGCTGACCGCCCCATCCTCCGGGGCCCTGTCTTCCGCCTGCGGTCTTGTTTGCGGGAGCGTATACCGCCATTGTTACGGTGCCGCCCGAAATATTGATATTACCTTTGCCGACCGTGCCGTCGTCAAAAGAATCGCCGTAATTTGCGTGAAGTCCGTCGTCATATGCCTGAAGCGTGATGACGCCGGCTTCAATGTTTATCTCGTTTTGCGCCTTTACGCCTTTGTAGGACGTTGTTGCCGCGTCAGAAGCCGTATATCCGCTGTAAGAAGCGGTGTAAACCGTTACCGAGGGGATCTCTCCGTCTGCGGAAGTAAGCGCAAAGTTATGCGCCGCCTGAAAACCGTCGCCCGCCGCATATACGGTGACCGTGCCGCCCGAAATCACGATGTCGCCTCTCGTTACTCCGTTTTTGCTTACATCAGTGTTTTCGGTTTTTACTCCGTCTCCGTTCGTTGATATCGCAACGACCGTTCCGCTTGTTACGGTAACTGAATCATCGCCTTTGAGAGCGTTGTTGTAAGCGGTAACTTTAAGTGAAAGATTTTTTATTTCGAGATCCTTCGTTGTATGTATGCCGTTATTGTATGTCGCGTTGATAACAAGCGTTCCCTTGCCCTTGAGCTTAAGATCGCATTTTGCGTAAATTGCGCCTTTGCCCTGATTATCGTCTCCGGAACCGGGGGTCCTTGTATCGTTGATAACGTTTTCCGTATCTTTTTTTGCGGAGATCTCAACTTTATCGGCGTTGAGTATCTTGACGGGAGAATCTGCGCCGCATGTTATCGTAGCGCCGGAAAGCTCGATTATTACCTCGTCGTCATCGCCGGCGTCAACAATGATCTGTCCTTCAAGATAGCCCTTCAAGGTGTATGTTCCGGCGGATGAAATAGTATAAACGCCGTCAGAAACCGTATACGAGCCGTCCTCGGTGGTCACCGTGAAATCGCCGGTTGCTTCCTGCGCGCTTATCACAGTATCCGTGACCGCTTCGGAAACGGTGGATGGCTGCGAAGTTTTCGCTCCGCACGACGCAAACGATATCATAATAATAATTGCCATAAGCAATGCCGTAAGTTTTTTCATAAGAGTCCGCCCCTTTTCACAATAAGTCTTTTTCCGTTTTGATTAACGGATTTTCTTCTTTCTGCATATATTATACCGCGCTGAAATTGAAAGAAGATTGAAAATATTTAATTTTCGTGTTTTTTTATCGGGATTTTAACGGTAAACACCGCTTTGCCGTTTTTATATTCGGCTCGTATCTGCCCTTTGTGGGCCTCGGTCACCGCCTGAGCGATAGAAAGTCCGAGTCCGTAATGCGCGTCCGTATTCTCTCTTGCCCCGTCGGCGCGGTAAAAACGGTCGAAAAGATGTGTAAGCTGATCCTCGTCAATCACCTTTGCGCCGTTTGCAACTTCAAGGACAGCAAAATGACGTTCGCTTTTGAGCGAAAGGGTTATTTCGTCGTCCGTGCCGTGAGATACGGCGTTGTCAAGAAGAATGGATACAAGCTGCTTTAACTGACCGCCGTTGCCCTCGGCGTAAATTCCGTCTTCTATTTCGGATGCGATGCTTTTCCCCTTTTCGAACGCAAGACTTTCGAAAGGAAGGACTTCGCCGTTTACGAGTTTTGAAAAATCGAGCGTTTCTTTCGGGATCTCTCCGTTTTCGGCCTTTGAAAGAGAAAGCAGCTGCTTGATCAGGTCGGACATGCGCTCATTTTCGTAATCTATATTTGAAAGCCACTCGTTTTCGCCGATCTGCCGTTTCAGAAGCTCGCTGTTTGCCGATATGACCGCAACGGGGGTTTTGAGTTCGTGGCCCGCGTCTGAAACGAACCGTTTCTGCTTTTTGTCGTTTTCCTCAAGAGGTCGGACGATCCGGCGAGCGATAATGACCGACACAACAAGAAGGACCGCTACCGCAGCCGAGCCGATAATAAGCATTTGCCGGAAAAGAAGACGAAGATTGCCGTCGTCTATCGTTCCGTCTATCATGGCTACAAGTGTGCGCCCGCCGCGCTTGGCAATGCGGTAATAAATATTACCCGAGGAGCCGCTCTCCCTTCCGCTTTTTACCGCGGAAGACGCAATTTCAAGAAGCGTATCTTCGCTCTGAATGGCGTTGTTTTCGTTTTTTATCTCGGCCACTTCGCCTGATTCCGTAAACTCAACGGAATAAAAAGTTGATAGTCTGAATCTCGGTTCGTTTTTCAACGGTCCCCTGCCATGCTCCATATCCGGCGGAGCGGTCGGCTGATTTCCGTTGTCGATTTCGGGTTTTTCGCCGAATTCAAAACCTTCGGGCGGCTCTTCCGCGCCGTAAAGCTCAAGGTATGTTCTGAGCATTTCGTCGTTTTCGTTTCTTATCGCTATCCTGTTTGAAAGATAAATCGTCGTAAGGGTAACTATCATCAGGGCGAGAAGAGAAAAAACGACTGTAAATACTATTTTTAATTTCGTTTTACGAAACATCACGGCACCTCAGTTCATACCCCAGCCCCCTGACCGCTTTGATCTCGCAGCGGGACTCGACAAACGCAAGCTTTTTTCTTGCAAAAGACATATATACCTCAACGTTGTTGTATTCCGAATCGTTTTCATATCCCCATATTTTCAGAGCGATCTGTTCGCGGCCGAGTATCTGTCCGCTGTTCGAAATAAGATATTCGAGAATGCGAAGCTCTTTTTCTCCGAGACGGACGCTCTGCCCGTTTGCGCATTTAAGGACAGCGTTTTTGACGTCAAGCGTAAGATCCTCGTATGTCAGACTTCCGTCCGCCGTAGGTATATTTCTTCTTGCAAGCGCACGAAGACGCGCAAGAAGCTCTTTTGTCATAAACGGTTTTGTAAGATAGTCGTCGGCTCCGCTGTCAAGGCCTTCCACTTTATCGTCAAGTTCGCCCTTTGCGGTAAGCATGAGGATCGGCGTTCGCACGCCCGCAGCCCTTGTCTTTTTCGCAACGGCGTACCCGTTCATTCCGGGCATCATAACGTCAAGCACGATCAGGTCGTATATTCCGCTTTCCGCTTCGTAAAGAGCGTCTTCTCCGTTATCAACGGATGTTACGTCGTACCCTTCCTGGCGCATTATTTCGCAGAGAGCGCGGTTCATTCTTTTTTCGTCTTCGGCAAGCAATAATTTCATGTCATATTCCTCCGTTTGGAAATATTATTGCATACGAACATTGAAAACGGATTGAAAATCCACGGTAAAATTATATCATACGCAAATTGTTCTATCAATAGAAAAGATAAAACGTCACAAAAAATTCGGTAGCTTTTGCGCCGAAAGATTTCGCTCGTTTCACCGTTTTCGGGTTGACATTTCGGGAAATTATGGTATACTGTAACGGAAATGCCGCTTTGCAGCAGCTGCGGCAACCGGTAGAAAGGACATATGTGATGATCAATATCAGTGAAGAAAACTTTGAAATATGCGGCTTTCCCGAAAACTGCTCGTTTTCGGACGGAGTAATACGCATAAAAGACGCATATGCGGTAAAAAAGGATACTGACGAAGAAAATTTCGAGCTTGTATTTTTTGCAAGATCGCCCGAATCGGAGCATAAGACCGAAATATGGGCATCTTTCCGCAGATACAGCAGAGATTATTACTATACCGTCGCTTTACGCGGAGACGGACATAACCACCTGTATCTTTCCCGTCTCGGTTCGGGCGGATACGACAAAATGCTTTCATTCTGTCCGCTGGACTTTTCAGTTATGCCCGCAACGTGGTATAAAATAAAAGTCGTATGCGCGGGAAGCAAAATTGCGGTATATCTTCAGGACGAAGCGCTGCCGAGAATACTCTGCGAAGACAAAGACGCGCCGTTTCGCTCGGGAACGGTCGCTTTCGGCGGCGGATACGTTTATACAGAATACAAAGATATTGCGTTGCAGTCCTGTGAAGGCAATGCCCTTGACGGAGTTTCGGCGATGCCCGATTACCTTCATACGATAACGCTTTCAAAAGAGGAAAAGGAATCTTTGCGTATACGAAACCGTGCGCGTTACCGTTCTTTCCCCGTTCCCGCGCTTCCGGACGGAAGGACTGAGATGTCGCTCGAAGGCGAATGGCTTTTTATTCCCGAAAACGAAGTAAAAGGCGATCCGTCGCTGCCGCTTTACGACGACAGCCGAGCGCATACAATGCACGTCCCCGAATGCTGGATCCCGCTTCAGGCATGGCTTGAGGGCGAAACTTTTTCCGACGGCAAAATGAACAAGGGGCAGAGCGACTCATACTGGATCGAAGCTTTCTCCCGCTCAATGAATTACACTTTCGACTATCAGGAAACGCAGTGCGCGTGGTACCGCCACTATATCGATATGCCCGAAGGCATCGAAAATAAGAACGTGACCCTCGATTTTGAAGGCATTGCGCTTGTAAGCGAAATATATATAAACGGAGTAAAGATCCGCGAAAACATCGGTATGTTCACGCCTATGCAGATCGACGCAAGCTCAAACATCCGTCCGGGAAGAAACGTACTGGCAATAAAAGTAAGCCGTGTTGTAAGCGATGAAGAGATAAAAATTGCGGAAAGCAGCATTGACGAAAACTACACTAAAGCAAGGTCCGCAGAAGAAGACGAATTTTTTGCGAAGGACTGCGAACACCGTCCTTTCAACACGGACGATATACCTCACGGCTTTTATTCAAATCATCCGGGCGGAATATGGCGCTCCGTAAAGCTGATCATCAGAGATAAACTGCATACGGAAAACTTCTGGTTCCGACCGAAAACGGACGGCGCGGCGATAGAAATAAGCATTGAAAATGCCGACCTAATTCCACGCAAAGGCAATCTTTCCTATTCGATTGTCCATACCGTTACGGGCGAATATCTCTGCGGCGGAGAAATATGCGATATTGCTCTTGACGCAGGGGAAAAAACCGTAAAAACGGTCCGGACGCCGAAGGTAAGCCCGAGACTGTGGGAGCCGGGTAAACCTAATCTGTACAGACTTTCCGTAATGATATCCGAAAACGGCGTTGTTACGGATAAATATACCGAAAAAGTCGGTTTTCGTACTGTAGAGATTTCGGGAAGCCGTATACTTTTTAACGGAAAACCGCTCTGGATAAGAGGTGGAAACCATTTTCCGGCGCACGTCAAGCCAAACGACGTCCGCCTGGCGCACAGATTTATAGAGGTTGCGCTTGAAAACAACGTTATAGCAACCCGCACGCACGCATCGCCGTGGACGGACGTATGGCACGACGCTGCGGACGAACTCGGTATGCTCGTTTCGCTCGAAGGGACATGGCCCTGGCTTATGCTTTCGCATATTCCGAGCGAACGTTCGTTTGAAATCTGGAAAACGGAGCTCAGAGCGCTTTTTAAAAGACACAGAAACAGCCCGTCGCTCTTTCTTATTACGATGAATAACGAAATGAACTTTTACCTTACGCGCGGCAGCGATGAAACGATAAGGGAAAAGGCGTACCGTGTTCAGGGCGGGCTGAAGGTTGCCCGCGAAGTATTCCCCGATATTCCGCTTGTCTGCGATTCGGGATACAACAGAGCTCCTACGCTCGCCAAGAGCCGCGATTTAAATTTCCCGTTTGCAAACGGACGCTACGAGCGGATAATACAGAAATACGGCTTTGACGACGGAGACGTAGACGACCCGCATTTCTATTACGGCTGGTACGACAAAGACTTTTACCATTTTATGAACGGCGATTTCGGATGGCGCGAGACTATCCCGGGACGTCCTTGCATTTTACAGGAATTATCGGTCGGATACACACGCGACGAAGACGGGCATGCGGTCCGCTTCTACCTTTACTCGCATCAGACGCCTCAGACGACAACGGGAAAAAGGGCGTACGAGCATAACGATCCGATCTATTTTCAGAAAAACCATTCTTTCCTTATAAAAGGACTTGCGGAAATGTTCCGAAGAGTTGAGCATGAAAGAGTAAGCGGGATTTTGCTTTTTGCGTTTGAAACATGGTTTTACTACCACAGCGACCCGTTTCGCATTCAGCCTATGCTTTCCGCTAAAAGGCTGAAAATGGCTTATCAGCCCGTACTTGTATGCGCAGAGCTTTATTCGCATCATTTTAAGGCGGGAAAAGATATAAATATTCCCGTAACCGTAATAAATGACGACCGCGAGCGCGAAATACTCGATTCGCCCGAAGTTGAAGCCTCGATAGAAACTGCTGACGGAATAATCGCTTCCGCGCGTATTTCGTTTGACAGTATCGGATATTTTGAAACCGCAACGCGCACGGTAACTCTGCATCTTCCCGATACTCTGCCCGACGGAGCGCAAAACGCCGCGCTTAAGTTTAAAGCCGTAAGCGACGGAGAAACCGTATCGGTAAACGACTACGAAATTTTCATTGCAGCTGAAAGCTGGTCAATTCCTCAGAAAAAGGACGCCTGCGCAATTTGCCTTGAAGACGACGGCGATGCGCTGTCTTTCCTGAAAACGCACCGTATACGGGCGGTCGTTTCAAAAGACGTTCCCACGGCGGATAATACCGCAATGCGGCTTGTTGTCGCAAAGAAACTTGACTCAGAGCGGTCCCGCGAAGTATATAACTATGCCTGCGCAGGCGGAACGGTCGTCATGCTTGACCAGCGCGAACTTGACACGGAGCTTACCGGCGGGAAAGACATAAAGTTTGTAGAGGACGCCACCGAAATAGTTACGATGAACGCGCCGGAAAACATTATTTTCAACGGCATACCCGAAGACGGACTCAGATGGTTTGACAACGGTAAAAGCGTTCCCTACGCAGCGTACGGCAGATATGTGCCCGACAGGTTTGACAAATCGATCTGCGCTCTGGGCGAAACGCTGCAATGGCATAACTACATCGGCAAGCCGACCGATTATTCGATCCACGGCGGCACGCCGCTGTTTTATATAAAATGCGGAAGCGGCTGCATACTCGTAAGCTCCGTTCGAACAGATGCGGACGACAGAGACCCGATCGCATGCCGTCTTACAGACAATATTCTTACCTGGAATTACGGAAACTGATACTTAAAAGCACGAAAGCAGGGGCTAAACGCTCCTGCTTTTTTATGGTTTATACACCTGATGCTTTGATATCTCCGTCACTTTATCAGCTTTATCGCCTTAGAAATGTAGTGGCCAGCAAATACGAAAAGGCCCCATGATAGCAATGTAGTCAAGATAAAAAAGGATGAGCGGCTCGGAAGCGTCGAAAAAACCAAACGTCGTCCTTCCGAAAAGATAATCCGCAACCTGACGGTAAATAAGCGCATAAACGCCGTAACCCGCGATCAGAAAAGCAACGGCTCGGGCGGTCCATTTAAGGGCAAGTTTGTTTTTCGGCAATTTTTTTGACACCATACCAGTTATAGCGATCCAGTGAAGTCCGAGGTGAAGCGACATCAAAACGAAATTCCAGTAACCGCAAAGCATATGGACTGTTCTTGCAACGGACGCTCCGCCGCTGAAAAGAGAAGCGAATATATGCTTTGAAACGATTATTCCGCTTACTGCAGAGCCGATAAACGTGCAGCAAATGAGCACGGTAATAACCGTCTGAAATATACGAAAAGGCGTGTATTTACCGTGAAAAACGGCAGAGATCCATTTTCTGTTGAGAATATGATGCGCCGCGAACAGCGCCGTCATCGTTATCCCGAGCTATTCGTGATCCGTTTCGCCTATGCGGGAATATCCCACAAGCAAAAGAAGTATTACCGTCATTGCCAAATCGACCGCCATACGGACAATCTGTTTTTTTCATACCGAACACTCCGATTTTCAGAAATGCGAACTTATCTGTCAATACAATTCTGTATTTATTATAACAAACATTCAAACAAAATACAACCCTTTTTGAAAATTTCATCGGGTAACTCAAACGATACTTGACAAGGTTTTCAAAATGGTGTAAAATGGGACCGTAAAAGTAATTATATTTGTACCGGGGAGATAAAAATGGGCGACTGCATGCAGAAAGTAAAGCTGCTGAAGCTGTATGAATTCCTTCGTAAAGAAACAGACGCAGATCATCCCATATCGCGAAGAACGCTGTGCCGGACGCTCATCGATATGGGGATATCGAGCAACGTTCGTACTCTGAGCAAGGACATAGATACCCTGCGTGAAAACGGATTTGACGTTAAAAGCTATCTCAGAGAAAAAGAACGTCTCTATTACGTTTCCGAAAGACAGATTACCGTACCCGAGATAAAGATAATAATCGACGCGGTGCAGGCGGCGGGTTTTCTTACTCAAAACAAGTCGGAAGAGCTTTCGGGCAAGATTGCGGATCTTCTGAGCACATATCAGGCGGAGCAGTTAAAGAAAAACACGGTCCGTTTCAATACTCACAAACACACAAACGAATCGGTGCTATGCAATGTTGAACGCATAGAGGACGCGATAGCGAGAAAAAAGAAGGTCACATACAATTATTTTCATCTTAACGAAAAAGCCGAAAGAGAGTATGTAAAAACACCTACGGGAAGATTCAAAAAATACAACGTTGAACCCGTTGCGCTCATTTACAATAACGACAACTATTACCTCATGGCATATAACAGCAAACATCCCGAGGGGACCGCAAATTACCGCTTAGACAGAATAGACAACATCAAAGTGTCGGAAGAATCGACGATCTCGAAAGAGGCGATTTCAAAAATAGAAGGCGTTGCGGAATTTACGGGAGAGGCGTTTAAATTGTTCGGCGGCAAAACCTCCAACGTTGTGCTGAGATTTTCAAAAGAGCTTGTCGAGCCCGTATTCGACAAATTCGGCGAAGATACCGAGATAAAAAAGATAAACAAAAAAGCTTGCAAAGCTGCCGTAAACGTCCGTGTAAGCCCTACGTTTTTCGGCTGGCTTGCGCAGTTCGGAGGTAAAATGAAGATCGTTTCCCCGGCAAGCGTTAAGGAAAAGTATGAAAATCATCTGAAAGCGATCCTGGAATAGATATTTATCATTAATTAAGAGAAGAGGATAGGTATGAAAGAAGAAAAAGTAAACAATGCGTTGCGCATAAACAGGATACGCTGCGTTCTTGCGGCTGTAATGTGCAGTCTTCTGTGTATTCTTGTTTTTGCGGCGGTTATAGATCAGGTTTTGAGCACTCCCGACGCGATCGTATCCGAGGTAGGACAAAAATCGTTCCGTATGTTCACGATACTGTCGAATATGCTTATGGGAATAACGGCGGCGATGTGCATACCGTTTGCCGTTGACGGAATGAGATATCGCAACTACCACCTTCCGCGCTGGGTCGTAAATCTTTTATATATAGGCACAAACGGCGTCGCTCTTACGTTTCTTATTGCGGTCACCGTTTTATCTCCCGCAACAAGCTATTATCGGATGATGCTTTATTCAAACAATATTCTTTTCCATACAATTTGTCCGATCATATCGATTATACTGTTTTTATTCATCAATACAGACCACCAAATCAGTTTCAAGGCGTCTGTTCTGTCGATCCTTCCGGTAGTTATCTACGCATTCGTTTATCTTATCATGGTTTTTGCGATAGGCGAAGAGGCGGGAGGATGGAGAGACCATTATCAGATCGGAGATATAGCCCAAACAATTCCCATTTATCTGCTGTTTCCCATACTTTGCCTTATCTGTTTCGGCGTTTCCACCTTACTCAGAGTTATACATAACGCCATACACAAAAAGAGAAAAGCGGATATCGAAAGATACTATCAAAAAGCCGAGGCGTTTTCATATCCGGATATCCGGTCCGCAGTCAGAGCTCTTGCAGCTATGGACAGAGAGCATGACAAAGGCGGCGAACTGACCGTTCCGCGCCGCATCATGCAAATGATGGAAAAGAAGTATATGAGCGGTCTTTCCGTCAAAGAACTGTGCTGTATTTATATTGATGAATATTACAGGGCGGAAACGGACGTGAACTCCTGATGTATATATACTACGATTCCGGATTTTTCGGGTACGGACCGGAGGGAACTTTCCGTCCGTATACCATGATGCATTTTATACCGATCTTAATAACGGTCGGACTGCTTGTAATTGTATGGTTTAAAAGAGAAAAGCTGCGCGAGTGGAAGGGTGAGAGGCATTTTCGCTTTATTCTTTCATTTGCCATGTTCGCCATGGAATTCGGCTTTTTCTGCTGGCTTTTGTATGTTGGCGATACAAGCGGAAATTACCTCATGATGTCAAAGCTGCCTTTGCACGTCTGCGATATGGGGCTTATCTGCTGCATGTATATGGTTCCTTCAAAAAACCGAACGCTTTTCGGCATAAACTTCTTTGTTACCCTATTCGGAGCTACTCTGGCATGCATAATACCGCAAACCGTACTCACAAACGCCGATCCGACGCATTTTCGCTATTATCAGTATTTCGGAGAACACCTTATCCCCATTTTCGGAACGGTTTATATGATTATCGTCCACAAAATGAGACCGAGATACCGTGATATCTGGATAAGCGTGGCAGTGCTTGCGGCAATGACTGTTCCGAGTTTCTTTTTAAACGATGCATTTCCGGGCTCGGATTATATGTTTTTGAAACTCAATATCCCGTTTATGCCCGAAAATCAGTATCTGAGAGCGATAATATATTCCGCGCTGCTCGTGATCATATTCCATCTGCTCTGGGCGGTCTGGCAGCTCATACTACGAATCGGAAGCAAACAAAAGGAAACGGATAAAGCCGACGACTGATTTCTTACAAAAGCGTAAAAACTAAATAAGCATATATTCAATCTTAAAGTAAAGGAAGTATTTTTATGAATTTTCCAAAACAGTTTATCTGCGCAGGCGAAGCGTATTCAACTTATCATAATTTCGTCCCCGCGCCGTATTTCAGAAAAGTATTTTTTGCTGATACCGAAGACTGCCGCCTGAGGATCACGGGACTCGGTTTTTACCGCGTATGGATCAACGGAAAAGAGATAACGAAGGGTCTTCTTGCGCCGTATATTTCAAATCCGGATCATATCGTGTATTTTGATGATTACGACCTGTCTGCGTATATACAAAAAGGCAAAAACGTTCTGGGCTTTCAGCTCGGAAACGGTATGCAGAACGCACCCGGCGGCGCGATCTGGGATTTTGACAAGGCGACTTTTCGCGGCGCTCCGAAGTTTTCGTTTATGCTTGAAATCGGCGATACGCAGACTGTTTCCGACAGCAGCGTAAAGACTGCTCCGTCCCCGCTTTATTTTGACGATCTTCGCGCCGGAGTCCGCTACGACGCAAGAAATGAAATCAAAGACTGGAATCTGCCTGACTTTGACGATAAAGACTGGAAAAACGCGCATATCTGCGAAACGCCTAAGGGCGAATTCCGCATATGCGAGGCAACTCCAGTTCTTCCTACGGGCGAAGAGCTGAAAGCAACGGTCCGCAAAGGTAAAATGAAAAAATACACGCCCAGAGGCGACGTTGAAAAAATGACCGTTCCGGAAGATGAAAACGACGGCAAAGAAGGTTATTTATACGACTTCGGACAAAACAACGCGGGTATAATCCGCCTGAAGATCAACGGCCGTCCCGGACAGCGCGTTGTAATGCAGTTTGGCGAGCTTCTCACAAACGGAGAGCTTGACTACGACAACATAAACTTTTATCCCGACGGCTTTTCGCAGCGCGACGTGTATATCTGCAAGGGCGGAGAAGAAATATTCGAGCCGCCGTTTACTTATCACGGCTTCCGCTACTGCCTTGTTACGGGAATAGACGAGGCGCAGGCAACCCCCGAACTTCTGACGTATATCGTCTGCACTTCCGCGCCGAAGGAAACCGGCTCTTTTTGCTGTTCCGACGATACGGCAAACACTCTTTACAAAATGTGCGACGCTTCGGACCGCGCAAATTTCTACTATTTCCCCACAGACTGTCCGCACCGCGAGAAAAACGGCTGGACGGGAGACGCCGCGCTTTCTTCCGAGCATATGCTTATGACTATGGATATTTCCGTAAGCTACCGCGAATGGCTGCGCAATATCCGCGCCGCTCAGAAAGAAAACGGCATGCTGCCGGGAATAATACCCACGTTTGACTGGGGTTACGGATGGGGCAACGGCCCCGCATGGGACGCCGCGCTTATATTTATACCGTATTTCACCTACCGTTTTACGGGCGACAAAGAGATACTTTCCGAAAATGCGGACGCGATCTCGCTGTATCTTCGCTATGCTTCGACAAAACGCGATGAAAACGGTCTTCTTGCCTACGGTCTGGGAGACTGGTGCCCGATAGGCGGCAAAGTAAAACCCGATCTTAAATTTACCGACAGCGTAACTATCATTGCATGCTCAAAAATGGCGTCATTTATCTTCGGCGTACTTGGCAAAACGGACGAAAAGGCGTTTGCGGATAAGCTCTGTTTCGAGCTTCGCGAAGCGGTCCGCACACATCTGATAGACAAAGACGCGTGTATTGCCGATACGGGCTGCCAGACGAGCCAGGCGATGGCGCTTTACTACGGATTGTTTGACGAAAATGAAACGAAAAAGGCAACGGAATACCTTATAAAAATCATTCACGAGAACGGCGATTTTCTCGATACGGGTATTCTGGGAGCGCGCGTAATATTCCACGTTCTCAGCGCTGCCGGTGAGAGCGAACTCGCATGGAAAATGATCACCCGTAAGGAATTCCCCTCCTACGCCGCTTTTATCGGCTTCGGAGAAACAACTATCCCCGAATGCTTCGAGCTTCCCGGCGCAGGCAACTATTCTCACAACCACCATATGTTCTGCGATATCAAAAACTGGTTTATTTCCTCCGTTGCGGGGCTTCGCTACAACCCGAACGGAACGGATCACAGATATGTGCTTATCAAACCCGAATTTATCGGCGGACTTGAATTTGCCGAGGCGTCCTACGCTTCGCCTCACGGAGATATTTTCGTTCGCTGGGAGAGAAAGAACGGCGAGATTAAGCTGCACGTCCGCACCGCAGAAGATATATCCGCCGAGATCGTCCTGCCCGACGGCACGCATATAAAGCACAGGGGCGACATGGTTTATCCCGTCCGCTGACCGGGAATTAGGTATAAAACAATGATACGACTTACATCTCACGAACGGCTGATGCGCATATTCCGGGGCGAAGACATTGACAGGCCCGCATTAAAACTCTGGGGTGCGGGATATACCGTCGGAAGACAGCTTCACGAAAAATACAGGCCTGTTTCCGAGCTTGCCGCGCAGACCACGGACATTTTCACGGGATGCGGAGGATACGGCATAAATCTGATCGCAGGCACGGAAATAGGCAGATTTACGGAATCGTGGAAGACGGAAACCGGAGATCCGAAATGGAAGGACGCACACACGGTTATTCACACACCGAAAGGCGACCTTGAAGCGGTATACAGAGAGTCGCAGGTAGGCGACCCCGGTTACGATATGCAGCACTACATAAAGGAAGCGGAGGATATAGATAAAATTCTCTCTCTTCCGTATATTGCTCCGACGGGTCTAGAAAGCAGGCATTACGAAAACGCAGTTGCTGGGGTTGGCGACCGCGGCGTTGCAATGATAGATATTCCGCATGCGGCGTTTCTCGTTCAGTGTCTGACCGGATCGGAAACACTCGCATATTTGAGCGTTGATGCGAGAGAGCTTATAGGCGGGCTATGTTCGGTTTTTTCGGAGAGACTTTGCAGTCACGTAAAAAACATACTTGAAACAGGCATAAAAGAACCGATTTTCTGCTGGGTTGGCCCCGAACTTTTTCTGCCGCCGCTTATGAGCCCGAAAGACTTTGAGGATTTTGTGTATAAATACGACAAACCCGTATGCGATATAATCCATGATTACGGCGGATACGTATGGGTTCACAGTCACGGAAAGGTCCGCAATTTCATCGACAGCTTCATTGATATGGGCGTAGACGTTTTAAATCCGCTCGAACCGGGTCCGAACGGCGACGTGGAGATGAATGAGGTTGTTGAAAAATACGGCGGCCGTATAGGTCTTGAAGGAAATATCGAGATACAGGAAATTCTGCTTTCAACGAAGGAACGGATTGCCCGGCTCATAGACGAGTGCGTTGCGGCGGGCGAAAAAAGCGGAAGATTTATTCTCTGTCCCTCAGCGGGATATATGGAATATGCCCGTCCGACCGAAAACTACATAGAAAATCTTCTTTTCTACCTCAAATACGGGCTTGAAACCGTGGAAAAATACCGAAGATAATTTTTGAACTGTCCGCAGCAATGCAATGGCTGTCATCCTGCGAGAGCGGTCGAAAAAAAGATAAAAAAGACGGTCTCGGCTGAAAACCGGGACCGTCTCGCGTTAACTGTTTGATTTCAGTTCTTTTCTTTCTTTTTTTTCTTCTTGGATGCGATAATGACAATAATGATGATTACAACGACGAGTATTATCAGCAACCAGATAAATATACAGAGTCCGAGCGGCTGCGGGCAGAAATGACAGATCGGGCAGGTTTT
>JAFRTE010000022.1 GCA_017427285.1 Clostridia bacterium | reverse complement strand
TTTGATGTAGTCGGCGTGGCCCGGGCAGTCAACGTGAGCATAGTGACGAGCGTCTGTTTCATACTCAACGTGAGCGGTATTGATGGTGATTCCTCTTTCTCTTTCTTCGGGCGCTTTATCGATCATATCGTATGCTTCGAATTTAGCGTAGCCTTTAAGAGCGAGATACTTTGTGATAGCAGCGGTAAGAGTGGTTTTACCATGGTCAACGTGTCCGATGGTACCAATGTTAACATGGGGTTTTGTTCTTTCAAATTTAGCCTTTGCCATTAGATTGATTCCTCCTGTTTGATAAGATTATTTTAATTTATTTTTTCATTATTGCTTCCTGAACGCTCTTTGGAACTTCCGCATAATGGCTCGGTTCCATAGTGTAGGTGCCGCGTCCCTGTGTTTTGGAACGCATATCGGTTGCATAACCGAACATTTCGCCGAGAGGAACGTTTGCCGTAACCTGCTGTCCGCCTGTTATAACGTCCAGACTCTGGATCTGTCCTCTGCGGGCATTAAGGTCTCCGATAACGTCGCCGAGATATTCATCGGGAGTTGTTACAACAACTTTCATTATCGGTTCCATAATAACGGGGTTTGCCTTCTTCATGGCATCTTTGAAAGCCATCGAGCCGGCTATCTTAAACGCCATTTCCGAAGAGTCTACTTCGTGATACGAGCCGTCGTAAAGCGTGACTTTGCAGTCAACGACCGGATACCCCGCAAGTACGCCGGACTGCATTGCGCCCTGGATACCTGCGTCTACCGCCGGAATGTATTCCTTCGGTATGGAGCCGCCGACTACTTTGTTTATAAACTCGTAGCCCTTGCCCGGTTCGTTCGGTTCAACGATGATCTTAACGTGACCGTACTGACCTTTACCGCCGGACTGACGGGCATATTTCGTATCCTGGTCAACGGTGTTTCGTATCGCCTCTTTGTAGGCGACCTGAGGTTTGCCTACGTTTGCCTCAACTTTGAATTCGCGCAGCATTCTGTCTACGATGATCTCAAGATGAAGCTCGCCCATGCCCGCTATGATGGTCTGTCCCGTTTCTTCGTCGGTATAAGTTTTGAACGTCGGGTCTTCTTCGGCGAGTTTGGCAAGAGCAATGCTCATTTTTTCCTGGCCCGCCTTTGTTTTCGGCTCGATCGCTACTCTTATAACCGGTTCGGGGAATTCCATCGATTCGAGGATGATGGGTTTATCATCTACGCAGAGAGAGTCGCCCGTCGTGGTGTTTTTGAGACCGACTGCGGCAACTATATCGCCCGCATACGCCTCTTCGAGGTCCTCTCTGTGGTTTGCGTGCATAAGAAGAATACGTCCGAGACGTTCGCGGCTGCCCTTTGTAGCGTTTTTAACGGTCTGGCCGGCGCTAACTTTTCCCGAATAAATTCTGAAAAAGCAGAGCTTTCCTACGAACGGGTCTGTCATGATCTTAAACGCGAGGGCTGAAAACGGCTCTGTGTCGCTCGCCTTGCGTTCGTCTTCTTCGCCTGTGTCGGGATCGACGCCCTTGATTGCGGGAATATCGACCGGAGACGGCAGATAAGCAACGATCGCATCAAGCAGTTTCTGAACGCCCTTGTTTCTGTAGGACGTGCCGCATACTACGGGAACGATCCTGTTTGCTATCGTGCCGGAACGGAGACATCTCTTTATCTCTTCTTCGGTGATCTCTTCGCCTTCGAGGTATTTTTCCATTACGGCTTCGTCTTCCTCGGCGCACGCTTCGATCATCTTAGTTCTGTATTCTTCCGCGAGATCGCGCATGTCTTCGGGGATGGGTTCAACGCGCATATCGTTGCCCATATCGTCGTAATAAACGTCTGCGGTCATTTCCACGAGGTCTATAACGCCGCGGAAAGTTTCCTGAGCGCCTATCGGGAGCTGAATGGGAACGGCGTTGCATTTAAGACGGTCGTGCATCATTTTTACAACACGGTAAAAATCTGCACCCATTATGTCCATCTTGTTAACGTAAGCCATGCGGGGTACTTTATATTTGTCAGCTTGTCTCCAAACTGTTTCAGACTGGGGTTCAACGCCGCCTTTTGCACAGAAAACGGTTACGGATCCGTCGAGAACTCTTAAAGATCTTTCAACTTCAACCGTGAAATCTACGTGACCGGGAGTGTCGATTATATTGAGTCTGTGACCTTTCCAGTATGCAGTAGTCGCAGCGGAAGTGATGGTAATACCTCTTTCCTGCTCCTGAGCCATGAAGTCCATGGTTGCAGTGCCTTCGTGTGTTTCACCGAGTTTATGGTTAACACCGGTGTAATACAGTATACGCTCGGTGGTCGTTGTTTTGCCCGCGTCGATATGAGCCATTATGCCGATATTGCGGTAAAGCTCAATGGGGTATTGTCTGGGCATTTACTTATCCTTTCGAAAATGAGATTTTTACCATTACCATCTGAAATGAGCAAACGCTTTATTCGCTTCTGCCATCTTGTGGGTGTCTTCTTTCTTCTTGAAAGCACCGCCCTGATTGTTAATGGCATCGAGGATTTCGTTTGCAAGTCTTTCTTTCATTGTGCGTTCGTTGCGTGAACGCGCGTAAGTCGTGAGCCAACGCAGACCAAGGGTAACCCGTCTTTCGGGACGGACCTCCATAGGTACCTGGTAGTTGGAACCGCCGACACGCTTTGCCTTGACTTCGAGAACGGGCATTATGTTCTCCATTGCCTGTTCGTATACTTCAAGCGGGTTTTTGCCTGTTTTTTCCTTTACGATATCGAATGCGTCGTAAACTATTTTCTGGGCAACGCCTTTTTTACCGTCGTACATAACGCTGTTGACGAGCTTCGATACGAGCTGGCTGCCGTAAATAGGATCAGGGAGAACCTCACGCTTGGGTATGTTTCCTCTTCTGGGCACTTTACTTCCCTCCTTCATTATTGATAAATGAGTTCATAGGTACTCGAAAGCAAATTTTCTTCCGTCAGCGCTCAGCCAAAATATGTATATTAAAGCTTTCGCTGATGAAAAATCCGAGTAACTCAGGCATTACGCCTTAAAGATTATTTTTTCGCAGCTTTCGGACGTTTTGCGCCGTATTTGGAACGGGACTGCATTCTTCCCGTTACACCCTGTGTATCGAGTGTGCCGCGAATGATATGGTAACGAACGCCCGGGAGATCTCTTACACGGCCGCCTCTGATGAGCACTACGCTGTGTTCCTGAAGGTTGTGACCGATACCGGGAATGTATGTCGTTACTTCCGCCGTATTTGTAAGACGTACTCTTGCTATTTTACGGAGAGCCGAGTTAGGCTTTTTGGGCGTTTTTGTTCCGACTGAAATGCAAACGCCTCTCTTCTGCGGGTTAGACTGGTCTGTAGGTCTCTTTTTGAGAGAGTTGAGGCCCTTCTGGAGCGCGGGAGCCGTGGATTTAACGGTAAGAGTCTGTCTTCCTTTACGGACGAGCTGGTTAAATGTAGGCATGTTTTTCCTCCTTTTCTTCAGATTTATTATATTAAACAAATAATATAAGCGTTTTAAGGTATGTCTGCGAGCCGAAAAAGTGCATAATTATCCTATATTTTTTCCGTCGTGAACATTTGATAGTATATCATAAATTATGACTTTTTTCAAGACTGAATTCTTAATTTTTTTCGAACAAACATTGATTTTTGGCTTTCGGAACGGGTTTTCCGTTCCGAAAGCTCATATTTTGCGTCAAACTGCGTTTTCCGCTCCGTCAAGTTCGGTAACTTCAACGCTTCTGTATCTTTCAAGACCCGTACCTGCGGGGATAAGCTTACCGATGATAACGTTTTCTTTAAGTCCTACGAGCATATCGGTCTTGCCCTTGATCGCGGCGTCAGTGAGGATCTTCGTCGTTTCCTGGAACGACGCTGCGGAGAGGAAGCTTTCGGTCGCAAGCGCGGACTTTGTGATACCGAGAAGCACGGTCTGGTATTCCGCGGGGGCGGCGTCGGGGTTTGCGGCGAGCAGCCTGCGGTTAACGTCTTTGACCTCTGCTCTGTCGGCGATCGCGCCGAGCATGAATCCTGTATCGCCCGGTTCGGTGATGCGAACTTTTCTCATCATCTGGCGGATGATTATTTCGATGTGCTTATCGTTGATATCAACGGCCTGGCTGTGGTAAACCTTCTGAATTTCCTGAGTGATATATTCTTCTACGGCGGCTTCGGACTTGACTCTCAGGATATCCTGCGGGTCCTGCGCGCCTTCGGTCAGCTCCTGACCTTTGCGGATAAAGTCGCCTTCGTGGACCTTGAGTCTTGCTCCGTACGGGATGAGATACTGGCATACCTCGCCCGTTTCGGAGTTCTTTATAACGGCGTATCTTGCATGTTTCATTTCCTGGAAAGAAAGCTCTCCGTTGATTTCGGAAAGGATCGCAAGCATCTTCGGGTGACGGGCTTCGAAAAGCTCCTGAACACGCGGAAGACCCTGTGTGATATCCGAGCTGCCCGCAACGCCGCCGGTGTGGAACGTTCTCATCGTAAGCTGAGTACCGGGTTCGCCGATAGACTGGGCGGCTATGATGCCTACCGCCTCGCCGACGTTTACGGTTTCGGAGGTCGCAAGGTTCATACCGTAGCATTTAGCGCAAACGCCGTAACGGCATTCGCAGGTAAGAACAGAGCGGAGCTTGAGCTCTTTGTAACCCGCCGCAACGATGCGTTTTGCATCGGCATCGCGGATATATCTCGTATTCGGGCAGATGATCTCGCCGGTTTTTGGATCGACTACGTCTTCAACGGGGAATCTGCCGATAAGTCTGTTCTGGAAGCTTTCGATTATTTCGTCGCCGTTGACGATATCGCGAACGACTATACCGTCGGTAGAGCCGCAGTCGTCTTCCCTGACTATAACGTCCTGAGAAACGTCTACGAGTCTTCTTGTAAGATAACCCGAGTCGGCTGTTCTGAGAGCGGTGTCGGCCTGACCTTTTCTCGCGCCTTTCGACGATACGAAATATTCGAGAACGGTAAGTCCTTCACGGAAGTTTGCTCTGATGGGAACGTCGACCGTTCGTCCGGTAGTGTTCGCCATAAGTCCGCGCATGCCGCAAAGCTGTCTTATCTGGTCGATAGAGCCGCGGGCGCCGGATACTGCCATCATGTTTATCGGGTTGAACGCGCTGAGGTTTTGCTGAAGTTTCTTTGTAACTTCGCCCGTTGTGTTGTTCCATACGGTAACGACCTGCGCGTAACGTTCGTCGTCGGAGATGAGGCCTCTTCTGAAGTTGCGGGTGATCTTTTCGATCTCCGCGTCTGCCTGACGGACGAGCTCCGCCTTTTCGGGAGGTATCTCCATATCGCTTACGGAGATCGTTATAGCGCCTTTGGTGGAATATTTATAACCCTGAGACTTGATCATATCGAGCACTTCGGCGGTCTTTGTTATTCCGTGTACCTTAATGCAGCGGTCGATGATCTTTTTGAGCTCGGATTTTTTTGCAACGTTCGTGATCTCAAGGTCGAAAATCTTTTCGGGGTCTGATCTGTCAACGAATCCGAGATCCTGAGGGATGGGACGGTTGAAGATTATCTGACCTACGGTCGCGTTTATAAGTCTTGTTTCAACTTTGCCGTTATACTCTTTGCTTACTCTTACCTTGATGGGAGCGTGAAGTCCGACTGCGCCGGCATCGTAAGCCATGAGCGCTTCGTCAAAGTCTTTGAACATTTTGCCTACGCCCGGCTCGGTATCTTTTATAATGGTAAGATAATAAGAGCCGAGGATCATATCCTGAGACGGTACGGCAACGGGCATGCCGTCCTGAGGACGGAGCAGGTTGTTTGCGGAAAGCATGAGGAATCTCGCTTCCGCCTGCGCCTCTGCCGAGAGCGGAACGTGGACAGCCATCTGGTCGCCGTCGAAGTCCGCATTGAAAGCCGTACATACTAGCGGGTGGAGTTTTAACGCGCGTCCTTCAACAAGAACGGGCTCGAACGCCTGGATACCGAGTCTGTGAAGCGTGGGAGCGCGGTTGAGAAGAACGGGATATTCCTTGATTACGGTTTCGAGAGCGTCCCAGACGGGAGATTCGGCTCTTTCGACCATTTTCTTAGCGCTCTTTATATTCTGGACGATGCCGAGCTCGGAAAGTCTCTTCATTACGAACGGCTTGAAGAGCTCGAGCGCCATTTCCTTCGGCAGACCGCACTGGTAAATTTTCAGTTCGGGACCGACGACGATAACGGAACGGCCGGAGTAGTCTACGCGTTTACCGAGAAGGTTCTGACGGAAACGGCCCTGTTTGCCTTTGAGGATATCCGAAAGAGATTTGAGGGCTCTGTTGTTCGGTCCGCTTACTGGTTTGCCGCGTCTGCCGTTGTCTATAAGAGCGTCTACCGCTTCCTGAAGCATACGTTTTTCGTTTCTTATGATAATTGCGGGAGCGGAAAGCTCGAGAAGCTTGCGGAGACGGTTGTTTCTGTTTATAACGCGTCTGTAAAGATCGTTCAGATCGCTTGTTGCGAATCTGCCGCCGTCGAGCTGGACCATAGGTCTGATTTCGGGCGGGATTACGGGGATAACGTCAAGGATCATCCATTCGGGACGGTTTCCGGACGTTCTGAACGATTCGACTACTTCGAATCTTTTGAGAAGTTTTACTTTTTTCTGACCGTTTGCGTCTTTCATCTCGGCTTTGAGCTCTTCTGAAAGCTTGTCAAGGTCGATCTCCATGAGAAGTTCCTTTATCGCTTCCGCGCCCATGCCGGCTCTGAAATCGTCGCCGTATTTTTCGTAAAGATCGTTGTATTCTTTTTCGGTAAGAGTCTGTTTTTTCTTTATTTCGGGGATCCCGCCGTCGTCAAGGACGATATATGAGCCGAAATAGAGCACGCTTTCAAGCTGGCGCGGCTGAATATCGAGCATCTGGCCGAGACGCGAGGGGATACCTTTGAAATACCAGATATGGGAAACGGGAGCGGCAAGCTCTATATGCCCCATTCTTTCGCGGCGGACTTTTGATTTTGTTATCTCAACGCCGCAGCGTTCGCAGACCTTGCCTTTGTATCTGAAACGTTTGTATTTTCCGCAGTGACATTCCCAGTCCTTCGTGGGGCCGAAGATACGCTCGCAGAAAAGTCCGTCTCTTTCGGGTTTAAGAGTTCTGTAATTTATGGTTTCGGGCTTTTTTACCTCACCGTGAGACCATGAACGTATCTTTTCGGGAGATGCAAGACCGATTCTTATTGATTCAAACGAGTTGAATTCCATACCGGAGGAGTATTGATTCGTTATAACGGTTCCGTTTTCAGTACTCATTCGCTTTTCCTCCTTTATTCGTCGTCGCCGTCGGAGACTTCCGGATCGATGTCGTCATCTTCGTCATCCTGGGCATAGTCGCTGTAATCGTCTTCAAACGGAGAGTTCGTATTTTCCGCTCCTTCGCCTATTTCCGACAGGATATAGTCTGCGGAGTTCGGGAAATCGTAATCGTCTTCCGTATTCATTACTTCCTTCGCCTCTTCGGGGGTGAATTCGCCGTCGTCCGAATCGTCGTAAGAAGTGGTAAGATCTATTTCATGCTGGTCTTTTGCAAGTACTTTGATATCAAGACCGAGAGACTGAAGCTCTTTGACGAGCACCTTGAAGCTTTCGGGAATGCCCGGTTCGGGTACGTTTTTGCCTTTGACGATCGATTCAAACGTCTTAACTCTGCCCACAACGTCGTCGGATTTAACGGTAAGCATTTCCTGAAGCGTATATGCTGAGCCGTAAGCTTCGAGCGCCCATACTTCCATTTCTCCGAAACGCTGTCCGCCGAACTGAGCTTTACCTCCGAGGGGCTGCTGCGTTACGAGAGAGTACGGACCGGTCGAACGCGCGTGGATCTTATCGTCAACAAGGTGATGCAGTTTAAGGTAATACATGTATCCTACGGTTACTTCTCCGTCGAAAAGCTCGCCTGTCCTGCCGTCGTAAAGAACGGTTTTGCCTGTTTTGTCAAGTCCGGCAAGTTCGAGACATTTGGATATGTCGGTTTCCTTTACGCCGTCGAATACGGGGGTCTCTATCTTCCAGCCGAGCGCCTTTGCAGCATAGCCGAGGTGAACTTCGAGGACCTGACCGATATTCATACGCGAAGGAACGCCGAGCGGGTTGAGGACGATATCGAGAGGTGTGCCGTCGGGGAGGAAGGGCATGTCTTCCTGCGGAAGGATCCTCGAAACAACGCCTTTGTTGCCGTGACGGCCCGCCATCTTGTCGCCTACGGAGATCTTACGTCTCTGAGCGATATATACGCGGACTACCATATTCGTTGAGGGAGAAAGCTCGGAGGAATTTTCTCTCGTAAATACCTTGACGTCTACAACGATACCGTTTTCGCCGTGGGGTACTTTAAGACTTGCGTCTCTTACTTCTCTGGATTTTTCGCCGAATATCGCTCTGAGCAGACGCTCTTCCGCGGTCTGTTCGGCGTCGCCTTTCGGGGATACTTTACCTACAAGGATGTCGCCCGCTCTTACTTCCGCGCCGATACGGATTATACCGCGTTCGTCGAGGTCTGCAAGAAGGTCTTTCGAAACGCCCGGGATATCGTTTGTGATCTCTTCGGGACCAAGCTTTGTTTCTTTTGCGTCGATTTCGTATTCTTCAACGTGAATCGAGGTGAAAGTATCTTCCTTAACGAGTTTTTCGTTGAGCAAAACGGCGTCTTCGTAGTTGTAGCCCTCCCACGTCATGAAGCCGATAAGCATGTTTTTACCGAGTGAAAGCTCACCGTTTGACGTTGCGGGTCCGTCGGCGATAACGTCGCCTTTCTTTATTATGTCGCCTACGTTTACTATCGGGCGCTGATTTATGCATGTGCCCTGGTTTGAACGGAGGAATTTGATTATCGGGTATTCTTCGGTTTCTCCGCTGTCTTTTCTGATCTTGATCTCAGTTGCGGAAACATAAGTTACTATACCGTCGCATTTTGATACTACACATACGCCGCTGTCTACAGCCGCGCGGTATTCCATGCCCGTGCCGACTATCGGCGATTCGGTTTTGAGGAGGGGTACCGCCTGGCGCTGCATGTTCGCGCCCATGAGGGCACGGATGGCGTCGTCGTTTTCAAGGAACGGTATCATGGAGGTCGCTACCGATACGACCTGTTTCGGGGAAATATCTATGAAGTCGACCTTTTCCTTTTCAACTTCGGCAATATTTTCTCTGTGGCGGACGGCGACCTTTGATCTGAGAAGTCTGTTCTGCTCGTCGCGGGGCTCGTTTGCCTGCGCTACGATGTAGTTGTCTTCTTCGTCCGCGGTCATATATCTTACTTCTTCGGAAATAACGCCGGTCTCCTTGTTTATCGGGTGATACGGCGCTTCGATAAAGCCGTATTCGTTGATCCTTGCAAAAGAAGCGAGGTATGAAATAAGACCGATGTTAGGGCCTTCGGGGGTTTCAACGGGACACATGCGTCCGTAATGGGAGTAGTGAACGTCTCGAACGTCAAATCCTGCGCGGTCACGGGTAAGACCGCCGGGACCGAGGGCGGAAAGTCTTCTCTTATGGGTGATCTCCGCAAGGGGGTTTGACTGATCCATAAACTGCGAAAGGGGAGAAGAGCCGAAAAATTCGCGGATCGCGGCTATTACGGGTCTTGAATTGAGAAGAGAGGTGGGAGTTGCCTCAGCAACGTTTTGCATATTCATTCTCTCTCTTACGGCTCTTTCCATTCTCGTAAAGCCGATCCTCAGCTGGTTTTGGAGAAGTTCGCCTACGCAGCGGATGCGGCGGTTGCCGAGATGGTCGATATCGTCCGTTGAGCCGATGCCGTAGTAAAGGCCGAGCAGATAGTTTACCGCTGAGAAGAGGTCTTCGTTGCAGATCGTGTTGGGGGTGAGCTCGGAAAGGCGCTCTCTCGCCATTTCCTTTATTTCCTTATCGGTCGAGCATTTTTCGAGAATATCGCAAAGAACGGGGAATTTTACCCATTCGCGAACGCCCGCTTCGCGCGGATCGAAATTTACGAAGTTTTTCATATCGACCATGTGGTTGGAGAATACGCGGACTTCGCGTTCTTCAATGTTAAGATAAACCTCGTAAGCGCCGCTCGCCTCGATTTTAAGCGCCTGATCTCTCGTGAGGGGTTTGCCGTCGATATCGGCTATTATTTCGCCCGTAAGCGGATCGGAAACGGGGCGTGAAAGCACTTTGCCCGTGATGCGGTTGCCGAGGGCAAGTTTTTTATTGTATTTATAGCGTCCTACGCGCGTCAAGTCGTAGGTCCTTTCGCTGAAAAACAGATTGTCTATATGCGCGATCGCGCCGTCGACCGTTGCGGGCTCGCCCGGACGGAGCTTTCTGTAAAGCTCGAGTAGCGCGGTGGAACGGTTTGTGGAGGTGTCTTTTTCGAGCGTGGAGAGTATCCTGGGATCGTCTTCGCCGAATACTTCCTTTATCTTCTCGTCGGTGTCTATGCCGAACGCGCGAAGAAGAGTAGTAACGGGAACTTTCTTGCCTTTGTCGACTCTTACGTAGATAACGTCGTTGGCGTCGCTTTCAAATTCGACCCAAGGGCCTCTGTTGGGCATAACGGTGCCGTTGTAGAGCTTGTTGCCCGCTTTATCCATATCATAGGCGAAATAAACGCCGGGCGAACGGACGAGCTGTGAAACTACGACACGCTCGGCCCCGTTGATAATAAAAGTTCCGGTTTCCGTCATCAGAGGGAAGTCTCCGAAGAAAATTTCCGTTTCTTTGATATCCTGGGTCTGAGTGTTGGTAAGACGGCAGAGAACTTTCAGCGGAGCGGCGTATGTTGCGTCGCGTTCCTTGCATTCGCCGATGGAATACTTCGGTGTTTTCTCGAGCTTGTAGTCGATATAATCGAGAACAATCGTGCCCGTATGGTCTTCGATATGCGAAGATTCTTTGAGTATAGAAGGGATACCTTCTTCGACAAACCACTTGTAGCTGTTGAGCTGAATGTCGATAAGATTGGGAATTTCCTGCACTTCTTTGATCTTTGCGAAGTTTACTCGCGTGTTTTTTCCGAGTTGCTCGTAATGAGCTCCGACCGTCTTGGGATCGACCGTTGGGGTCATACGCTATCATCCTCCGTTTTATGATTGTAAATTTTAAAAACCACTTGATTTTTTCTCCGATGTATGCTATAATAACATATCAGTCGGAGAACGGAACGGTTTTTTTCGTCCCGAGGAGCACTTTTCGGAACCTCTGAAAAAGCGGTAAACCGAACAAGGTGCGGATTATAATTATACCATAAATACTACGGATTGTCAAGCTTTCAACCCTTTTTGAGGCCCCGGTTTTTAAAACTGTAGCAATTAACGAAATTTTATTGTTTTTAAACCGTAAAATTGTTAAAAATATACAAATGAGGTAAAGTCTATGAAGAGAGCATTACTCAGTGTTTCCGACAAGACCGGAATAGTGGAATTTGCAAAAGAGCTTTCGTCTCTCGGCTACGAAATCCTGTCTACGGGCGGAACAGCCAAAGCGCTTCGCGATAACGGGATCGCGGTCACCAACGTAAGCGACGTTACGGGTTTTCCGGAATGTCTCGACGGCCGCGTAAAAACGCTTCACCCGATGATCCATGCGGGCATACTCGCTATGAGAAGCAATCCCGAGCATATGAAGCAGATAAAGGAGCTCGGCGTTGAACCGATAGACATCATAGCGATAAACCTTTATCCCTTTAAAAAAACGATACTCAAAGAGGGCACGACTTTTGAGGAGGCCGTTGAAAATATCGACATAGGCGGTCCCACAATGATACGCGCGGCTGCAAAAAACCACCCCGACGTTGCGGTCATAGTCGATCCCGCAGACTACGAAAAAGTAATTTCTCAGCTAAAAAACGGCGGAATAAGTCTTGAAGCGAAAAAAGAGCTTGCGCTCAAGGTTTTCGAGCATACTGCCGCATACGACGCTCTTATTGCCGACTATTTCAGGAAACAGCTCGGAAAATCGCCTTTTGCGGATAACCTTACTCTTACTTTCGAAAAAGTACAGACGATGCGTTACGGCGAAAATCCGCATCAGAACGCCGCATTCTATAAGCAGATAGGCCATTACGAGGGTACTCTCGCCGAGGCGCAGCAGCTTTCGGGCAAAGAGCTTTCATACAACAATATAAACGATACGAACGGCGCGCTCGACCTTCTCAAGGAGTTTGAAGGCAAAATCGCCGTTGTTGCGGTAAAGCACGCGAACCCCTGCGGCGTAGGCACGGGCGAAACGGTATTTGACGCATATATGAACGCATACAACGCCGACCCCGTATCGATTTACGGCGGAATAGTGGCCGTTAACGCGACGGTAGACGCAAAAACCGCCGAAAAGATGCACGAGATATTCCTTGAGATCGTTATCGCTCCCGATTTTACGGAGGACGCTGTAAAGATCCTTGCGGCAAAGCCGAATCTCAGGATCATGAAGCTTCCCGCGATCGCAAAGAGAAACACTCCCGACATGCTCGATATGAAAAAAGTTGCGGGCGGACTGCTCGTTCAGGAGCTCGACTGTTCGCTTTACGGCGGAGAGCTTAAGTGCGTGACCGACAGAACCCCCACGGAAGAGGAGATGAAAGCGCTCGACTTCGGCTGGACGGTAGTAAAGCATACGAAATCTAACGCGATAGTCCTGGCCAGAGAGAATATGACGACTGGCGTAGGCCCCGGTCAGACAAACCGCATCACGGCGCTTGAACTCGCCGTAAAATACGCGGGAGACAAAGCGAAGGGTTCAGTTCTCGCTTCGGACGCGTTTTTCCCGTTTGACGACTGCGTAGACGCTGCTCACAAGGCCGGGATCACGGCGATTATTCAGCCGGGCGGATCGATAAGGGACGAAGATTCTATAAAGAAGTGCAACGAGTACGGCATAGCGATGGTATTTACCGGACAGCGCCATTTCAAACATTGACGGTAATAAATCAAACGGAAAGAGGTAGTTATTATGAAGGAAAAGAAAACACTTGAGGAAAAATATGCAAAACCCGGCGAAGAGCTCAGGACCGGCACGATAGTAGTAATGGGCATCGGCTTCTTTGTCTTTCTCATAATGCTTTATTTCTCAACGCAGATGCAGTCAAACGGCTGGATCTTCATAGTGATCGGCATAGTTCTCTGGCTTTTCTGCATACTCATCGTTTCAAAAAATCTCAAAGGATGGATCTACGGAAAACGCCGCGAAAGTCTGCTTAAATCGGGCAAACTGAAAGAGAGCGCAAAAAAGACGTACAACCGCGAACACAGATTTGACGAAGAATGATTTTTCGGCGCGGAGGACACGCGATCGCGGAAAAAGCGTAACTGCTTTTTCTGAGGAAAGTCCGAGCTCCAACGGGAAAGAATAACGGATAACGTCCGCCGAGGGCAACCTCCGGGACAGTGCAACAGAAAATAACGTCGGGTAAACCCCGTCACGGTGAAAAGGTGAGGCAAGAGCTCACCGGGAAGACGGCAACGCCTTCCGTCAGTGTAAACCCTATTCGGAGCAATTCCGAAATAAGACAGAAAAGCTTGCTTTTCAGCGCCTCCCGTCGCGTCTTGAAGGAAGCTGGAGACACGGAGCGATCCGTGTTCGAGATAGATGATACGCGTAAATACAAAACTCGGCTTATTATCCTCCGCGCTATAAAACAGCAATAAGGACGTCTTCAAAAAAGACGTCCTGTTTCTTTCGGAAAACGCCGCTTGCCGCGGCTTTTGCCGTTTTACACTAAAATTTACGATTTTGTATTTATTACTTCCGTTTTTTTGACACTGAAATTTACATATATTTGTATATTATTATTCCGCATTGCATACAATTCCGCATTAATTTAAAAGTAAAGGTCACAAAAATGCTTCAGCTAAAAAACATAAAAAAAGATTACATCCTCGGCGGCGGTTCTGTCCACGCTCTTAAAGGCATAACTCTGTCTTTCCGCGAAAGCGAATTCGTTTCGGTCCTCGGTCCTTCGGGCTGCGGAAAAACAACGATGCTAAACATAATAGGCGGTCTTGACCAATATTCGGACGGAGATCTTATAATAAACGGCGTTTCCACGAAGAATTACAGAGACAGAGACTGGGACAGCTACAGAAACCACTCTGTCGGCTTCGTATTTCAGACGTACAATCTTATCCCGCATCAGACGGTCCTCCAGAACGTCGAGCTTGCGCTTACTCTGTCCGGCGTATCGAAATCCGAACGCAGACAACGCGCGAAAAAAGCGCTCGAAGAGGTCGGACTGGGCGATCAGCTGAAAAAACGTCCCAACGAAATGTCCGGAGGACAGATGCAGAGAGTTGCCATAGCTAGGGCGCTTGTAAACAACCCCGATATAATTCTGGCGGACGAGCCGACGGGCGCGCTCGACTCGGAAACGAGCGTTCAGGTAATGCAGATACTTAAAAAAGTATCGGAAAGCCGCCTCGTCGTCATGGTAACGCACAACGCAGAGCTTGCCGAACAGTATTCAACGAGAATAGTCCGCATGCTTGACGGCGTTATTACGGATGACTCAAAACCCGTAACGGACGAAGAAAAAACGACACTCGAAAAAGCGGACGCTGAAAAAAACGCGGCGTCAAAGAAGGTAAAAAAGCCCTCGATGTCGTTTGCAACGTCGTTCGGTCTTTCACTGAAAAATCTGTTTACAAAAAAAGGAAGGACGGTTTTAACTGCGTTTGCGGGTTCGATAGGCATAATAGGCATAGCTCTGATCTTCGCCGCCTCAAACGGTATGACGTCGTATATAAACGCCGTGCAGGAAGATACTCTCTCGTCGTATCCGATTACGATCGAAGCAACGACTATCGATCTCGGCACTCTGATGCAGACTTTTATGGGCGCGGTAAACGATGAAAGCAAAGACCACGGAAAAGATGCCGTTTACTCGAAATCCGCAATGTTTGACATGCTCAATGCGATAAACAATATAGAAACCACCGAAAACGATCTTAAATCGTTCCGCAAATATATCGAAGAGAAAAAAGCGGACGAAGAAAGCAGTCTTTCGGAGGCGCTCAGCGGCATAAGGTATACTTACGACGTTGATTTAACGGTTTACACCAAAAACGTTGACGGCGAGATAGTCGTTTCCGATACGGGAAAGCTCTTTTCGCAGGCGCTTGCGAAAAACTACGGTTCAAACTTCGCGTCCTCGCGCTCATCCGCTTCCTCTTTTACCTCGGGCAATTCCTTGCTTTCCCTTTTTACTTCCGCTCAGACCGGCGGCAGATCGCGACTCTGGCAGGAAATGCTTTCGGGCGACAACGGAAAAGCGATAAACCCGATACTTGAAGGACAGTATGAGCTCGTTTACGGCACATGGCCCGACGAATATGACGAAATAGTTGTCGTGCTTGACGAAAACAACGAGATAGACGATCTTTCGCTTTTTGCTCTCGGACTCAAAACCGAAGCGGAAATGGACGAGATATTCGACGCAGTATCTAAGGGAACGCAGATAGACACGTCGCTGCAAAGCTGGTCTTACGAAGAGATCTGCGCAAAGGAATACAGAGTTGTATTAAGCTGCGATTGCTATACTTACGACGAATTATCGGGTACTTACGTAGATCTTCGCTCTACCGACGCGGGAGTCCGCTATCTTTACGACAAAGGGCTTACCCTCAGAGTTTCGGGTATAATCCGTCCGGACGAAAACGCCGTGGCGTCAATGCTTACCGGTTCGCTTGCGTATACGTCGAAGCTTACAGAATACATAATCGAAAAAGCGCATGAGTCCGAAACCGTAAAAGCACAGACGGAGTCTCCCGATACCGATATTTTTACGGGACTTCCTTTCCGTGAAAACAACGGAAGGATGACGGACGAAGAAAAAGAAGAGTCCTTCAGAAATTATATCGACGGTCTTGACACCGAGAAAAAAGCGTCGGCATACGTTGAAATTATGGCGATTCCTACCGAAGAACAGCTCTCAGCTGCCGTTGACGCCGCGATGAACGGAATTACGAGAGAAAAAATAGAGTCTGTTTTGATTGCTTCAATGACGGAGCAGATGAGCATGTCTCAGGAAGAGATAGAAGATTATCTTTCGCAGATGAGCGACGACGATCTTTTCGGGCTTTTTGAGGATATGGCAAGGGCGCAGGCGGCGCAACAGATCTCCGCGCAGGTAAGACAGTCCCTTTCGGGCATGACGTCCGAGCAGCTTGCCGCCGCTCTCGATTTTGCTCTGCCGGACTATACGACCGAACAGTGCGCGCTTTATCACGACGAGGTCCTCGTTTTTTCGGATAAAACATATGAAGAAAACCTCATAAAACTCGGCTGCGTTTATCTCGACGACCCTTCTTCGGTAAATCTTTACGCTTCAACGTTTGCAAACAAGGATATTATAGAAGACTGCATCGCCGAATACAACAGCACGGTCGATGACCTTGAAAGGATACATTACGTTGACTACGTAGGACTTATGATGTCCTCGATATCAACCATAATAAATGCGATAACATATGTACTCGTGGCTTTCGTTGCCATTTCGCTCGTTGTATCTTCTATAATGATAGGAGTCATAACTCTCATTTCAGTTCAGGAAAGGACGAAGGAGATCGGCATTTTAAGGGCGATAGGCGCGTCGAAAAAAGACGTTTCAAGTCTGTTTAACGCCGAAACCGTGATTATCGGCTTTACCGCGGGCCTTCTCGGAGTGCTTGTAACGTATATCCTCTGCATTCCGCTGAATTTCATACTTTACGCTCTTACGGGAATTGCGGCGCTGAAGGCGGTGCTGCCAATACCCGCGGCGGTGATCCTTGTTTTGATAAGCGTGCTTTTAACTCTGATATCGGGCATAATACCGTCGAGAAGCGCGGCGAAAAAAGACCCCGTTGTGGCGCTGCGAACGGAATAAAGATAAAAAAGACGGACAAGGTATTTTGTGCCTTGTCCGTAATTTTATGCGTCGTATTATTTGATTCTGATTATCGCTGCGGAGAGCGGTTCGAGCTCAAACGAAAGCGAGTCTTTTTTTGCTGAAACGCAAAGCTCCCTTTCTTCAAAATCGGAAACGGGCATAAGCTCTTTACCCTCAAATACTTTCGCTTCGGCGTATTCCCCGCCGAAATTCATGCTGAATTTTACGCTTTCGCGGGCTGATTCGTTTATTGCGGTAACGGTTTTAACGCCGTCCTTTCGGGTAACGGTAACGTTGTCGTCCGAATAAAGAAGTTCGCCGTTCATATGCGCCGTAAAAAGCTTTATCATCTTTCCCGTTGCGGTAAGCTCCGCTTTATGGGGATATACTTTTATCGCGCCTTCGTTAACCGCCTCGAAATTGCACGCTATCCCTACGTCCGAAAGTGGAGACTGACCGATAATCATATTCATCATCATTGCGGCGTGCATCCCGTCGGGGATACCCGATTTTCTGTACCACGCATACCAGAGGTTCCACTCGTCAAAGGAGATGCGTACTTTGTGATCTCCGAGATATTCGCGCAGGGTAATCATACATTTTCTTGCGTTTTTAACGTTTTCAAGCCCGGAAAGATACTCCTTTTCGATTTTTTCCGCTTTTGTGTAAATCGGTTCGTGGGAATACGTATGGTATGAAACGTATTCGACTGTATCCGAAAGCGGTATTGCGGCATCGTCAACCCATTCCTTGTTCGGGTGCGGGCCCGAGGAGCAGAGAATAAGCGAGGGGCAGACTTCAAGCATTTTTTCCGCCTGTTTTCTTGCGAGACGGGCGTATCCTTTCGCCGTGTTGTCTCCTTCCATATGTCCGTAGCCGAATTCGTTGCCCAAAGACCAGTATTTAACGTTATACGGCTCTCTGTAACCTCTTTCCGCTCTGATTTTGCCGTATTGCGTTGTTTCGTCGCCGTTGCAGTATTCTACCCACGCCGCATTTTCTTCGGGCGTTGACCATGTGGGATTTATAGTTATAAACGGCTCGGCGCCTATTTCGCGGCAAAGAGCTATAAAATCGTCCGTATTTATCTCGTGACCGTCAAAGCCCATCGAGTGCGGCTGAGTTTCTATCGGATCGTATGAGCGCAGCGGAGAGCGTTCGTCCACGGGCAGAAGTCCGTCAAACCAGTTGTATTCTCCCGCAAAATTGCCTCCCGGCCAGCGAAGGATCTTAATGCCCATTTCCTTCATAAGGGCGACAACGTCTTTTCTCATGCCGCGGAAATTGTCTTTGTTTATAAGCGACATGCTGCCTATGCAAAGGCAGACGCGCTTTTTGAAAACGAGACGAAGGGACGCGTCGCAGTCGCTTTCATCGCTTTTAATTTCCGTTTCGTATCTTTTCCATTCGTCGCCGCCGGATATCACGATCTTTTTTTCGGCATAAGTTTTTTTTGCGTACCTGTCTGTAAGACTTACCGTTATCTCAACGTCCTCTTCGCATTTTGCGACAACCGCGAAAAGATAGGTCTCTTTATCGGAAATATCTATTCCGTGCTGACCGAAACCGCCCTCTTTACCGCTGTCGCAGCACATGAGCTGCTGTGCGCCGGTTTCGAGAGACCTGTGCATATGATAATGTTCTTTATCGTGATGAGCATAAGGAGCGCCGATTATTGCGTAAGTTCTGTCTCCGATAAGAAACCATTCGCTCGCAACGCCTTCCATTACGGACGGCTTGCCGGAAAACTTCCTGTTTCTGAGCATCTGCGCGGAAAGTCCCCTGTAAATGCTTGAACGCGTATGTTCAAGATTGTTGCCGAATAAAAAAGGGGATACTTTGCCGAAGCTGTAGCCGTTTAAATTAACAAAATGTTCATTCATACACTTTACCCCGCCGTTTTTTTCTGAATTATACCATTACATTGAAAAAAAGTCAACGGACGAAAGAAAAATATTCGGGTTTTCGGGAAACTTTTTTAAATGTTCAACATTTTACTCTTGATTTTAACAAGGAAATATGGTATACTACGCTAAGTAAAAAACAATTTGCCGGTGTGATGGAATTGGCTTCTCGCCTGCGGGCTCGGTCCCGCTACGGCTCTGACAGTCCACCGGACTGTCATTCACTACCGTATCGCTGCTTCGCACCGTCCCGGACTCAAAATCAAAAATTTAATACTTGCCGGTGTGATGGAATTGGCTTCTCGCCTGCGGGCTCGGTCCCGCTACGGCTCTGACAGTCCACCGGACTGTCATTCACTACCGAATCGCTGCTTCGCACCGTCCCGGACTCAAAATCAAAAATTTAATACTTGCCGGTGTGATGGAATTGGCAGACGTCCCGGACTCAAAATCCGGTGGTAGCAATACCGTGCGGGTTCGACCCCCGCCACCGGCACCACCCCGGAAGCCTTATAAATCAAGGCTTCCGGGCTTTTTTATGCTGATAGCGGGAACCCGATTTCGATATTTCCGGTCTTCCGACCTTCAAATCGACCTCGCGCTCTTATTCCGGGAAGAAACCCATGATCGCCTGCGCGGACGCCACCTTGGAATTGAAGTCAAGATGCGTGTAAATGTTGCTCGTCGTGGAAATGTCGCTGTGACCGAGCCACTCCTGAATATCCTTGAGCGCCACGCCGTTTGCATAAAGCAGGGTCGCGCAGGAATGACGCAGATCGTGGAAGCGGATGCGGCGCATCCCGTGATTTTCAAGAAACGCCGGGAACGCCTGCGTCAGATAGCCGGGCTTCACACGTTCGCCCATCGGATTGACGTAGATATAATCCTCGTAATCGTAGTTGTAGCAATCCCCGCAGAGTTTCTTATTCAGATCCTGCTGCTGCTTCATAAGATGCAGAAGCTTCTCAAACGGAGGCACCAACGGCAGACTACGGTTTGAAGACTGCGTCTTTGTGCGATCCTTTTCAATGATCGTGCTTTTGCCGTCGATACTCGCCTGCGTGACCGTGTGACGAATCGAGATCGTTTTGTTATCAAAGTCGATAGCGTCCCACTTCAGCCCGACCGCTTCGCCCCTTCTCAGACCGTAAAACGCCGCAAGGATCACGCCGAGTTCCAGATCGGTACCCTTTACCGCTTTGAAAAGCGCGTCAAGTTCAGCCTGGTTGTACGGCTTTGATTCAAACCTGATTTTCTTCGGGCGCTGGATCTTATCGGCGGGGTTGCTGTCGATCTGTCCGGTCTTATAAGCATACTGAAGCGCCTTGCGGATGTTGGCGTGACGGTGGATCACCGTGTTTGCGGAAACGCCGCACACCTTCATTTCATAGGTGTAGTAATCCTGAATGTGTTTGGGCGTGACGTCCTGCAAAAGCAGATTCGGAAATCTGCCGTCGAAATACGGGATGATCTTGTTTTTGACCGTCATTTCATAAGCTGCAAACGTCGTCGCTTCAACGCTCGTTTTCATCATATCAAGCCAGTCGATAAGAAAATCAGTAAATCGCACCTTGTCCGGCAGGATCGTCATACCGCTGCTTTTACAGCGAACGCGGTATTTCAATTTTTCCTCCATCTCTTCGCGGGCTTGTACGAGCATCGCCTCCGCCCGCTTTTTGTTGCCCTTTACGGGCAGTTTCGTGGAACGGGACGGCGTCTGCCGCTTCCCGTTCTCATCGATATAACTCAAGACGATATGATAATATCCGTCTTTTCTCGCAGATGTCCTGCTACCATAATAATAAACTCCTTTCGTGTAGCTTGTATTCATCTGCCATCGACGCGGACAGTATAGCACCTGTCCGCGCCGACGGCAAGTGTGCGAGGTTTTACGCACCGGATTTTTCGAGGTCGGTCATATATTCGATAACGAAAACCTTCGGGATCCTGTACTCTCTGCCCACGTGCAGACTCTTGATGGTCCCCTTTTTCAAAAGCCGGTACACCGTTTTTACGCTGACGCCGCCGAGCATTTTGCCGAGCTGCTCCGCGTCGACGATATCCGGATACTCCGTGAACATCAGCTTATACAAGTCTTTTATCTCTGCCTTTGTCACAGAAGACCACCCCCTCTGACCGTTTTTTTGCCGAAGCAAAGAACCATGTTGACACGAATAAATGAAATCTGTTCTTTCCCGGCTCCGATAAACGGAACCGATTTTTTCATAAACACACCTTTTTAACCTTTCTTATCTTGCGTT
Organism: Clostridia bacterium; assembly: GCA_017427285.1. Taxonomy (GTDB): domain Bacteria; phylum Bacillota; class Clostridia; order Oscillospirales; family UBA644; genus HGM12619. The sequence continues at coordinate 105,303 of JAFRTE010000022.1, read as the reverse complement.
TTCTCTCTGCTTGCGCAGATATTTCTGATAATGCTCGAGCGCTTTGACGATATAGTCCTCCTGCTGCTCGTGGGAACAATTCTTCGGGATCAAACCTTCCAGACGTTCAGCCGGAATCGAAAGCTTTTTCCGTTGGTTGGATTCCGGATCCCGCATAATTATACTGATGGCGTTATAGTCAAGTTTGCCTTCCTCAAACGCTTTGTGCATCCTGATCGTTTGGCTGTGCGACGGGAACGACTCGGTCTTGTCGATCAGATCCACAACGTCCCGCTGTGCCTCTTCGTCGAGATACGAAAGCTCCACGGCGGGGTTGATCTTGATTTTTCCCTCATCCACAAACTGCTGAAGCTCGGGGGTCAGATAAGTCAGACGGATAAACCGTGCGATCTGCCGCGGGCTGTCGTTTACAGAGGCCGCTAATTCATCTCTCGAATTCACCGGCTTTAACTTTTGGCCAAGTGGGCTGAATTTCAAGTCGGTGCGCTTTCCCTGACGGTTCATGGCATCCAGCCGCATCTTGTACGCCCGTCCTTTGTCGCAGGGCGAGATCTGTGACCGCTGACTGTTGCTGTCCACCATCAGGATGATCGCCTCGTCCCGGCTGATATCAACCACTTCGCACCTCATCGAAAGCAATCCCAACTTTTCGCAGGCGCGTTTGCGCCTATGACCGGATATCAACTCGTACCTCCCGTTTTCCTTTCTGCGGATTAATGCAGGCGTAATGACGCCCCGATCTCTGATCGACTCCTCCAATTCCTTCAAGTCATCGTCGTCCAGCACCCGGTAGGGGTGCTCCGGGAAATCGTCGATCTCCGACAGCGGAACGTCGTAGATCTTCGGCAGCCTGTTTTCCGCCCGCTCCGCGTCGGTCATGAACAGTTCATCGTAATAGTTCATTCCGAGGTCAATCTTTTTAACTTTACTCATTTTTCAATCTCCTTTTCCTTGTTTTTCGTTTTTTACTCCGCTTCGGTGTCAATACCGCATACGGCGATATAGATCATCGCGCGTTTTACGAGCTGGATATACTGGTCAAAAGATTTATAGCGCCAGAACAACTCGGTTTTCACCTCGTCCGATATTTTTTTAGACATAAATGCGGCGTTGACGGAAATCTTACCAAGCTGATGAAACACGTCGTTAATACCTTCGGGAGGATACTCACGAAGCGTGTCGCCCTAAAGCATTTTTATAAGTGCCGTCTTTTCGGTGTGCCGACACGCTTTTACCGTCTGAAGAAACCGCGCTTTCTCTTCGGCGGTAACTTTGACTTGAACGTAGTGATCGCTTGTTCTCATCTTCCGCCACCTCCGTTTTCAAGATGTGCCGTATGCTCGCGGAGATCCTTCAGAAACAGATCGGCTGTTTTCTTGGTTTCAATCAAGATCCTATCGATCTCATTACAGTCAATCTCACCGGTCGTGTCCATCCGCTTCAATCGCTCATTGAGGTTTCTTCCGAGACGGCGAAACTCTGACGCATAAAGCGCGTAATCAACATCAGTTGCCGGGATGACCTCTGTTTCACTCATCAGTTTCCGAATATACGCCGAGCGGTTCAGCCCTGCTGCTTTTGCTTTTTTGTCGGCTAATGCGAGCTCATCGTCGTCAAGCCAGAACTTGATTCTTTCCGTTCTTTTCAAAATGACTCCCTCCTTTGTGATCTCGTTTCTTTAAGGGTTTCAGGGATTTGCCCTGACAAGTGCGGGCGGGTGCGTGCACCCGAAGGCGATGCTTGTTGAGCCGACGACAACCAGACTTCGTGGGTACCCGAAGTCGTTGCTTGTGAAGGCAACGCTGCCCGCCAAGCAGACTTTGGACGTGGGAGTACAAAGTCGTTGCTTGTGCAGGCGATCTCGCAAGTGGTGACGGCGGTGACGCCGATGACGGGCAATTCGCTACATATCATTTTCGCCGTCTCCTTCCGTCACCCCGTCACCTTTCCGGAACGTCAGCAGGCGCGCTGTCTTCGTTTTCTTACTGTCAAAGCTGATCCCGGCGGGCTCCAGAATATCGCAGTAATACTTCACGATCTGATTCTTCACCATGGTCGCCGGCGTGATCGGATCGTTCAGATTTTCGAGAAGCTCTGTCGCCGTGCCGGTCCATTCCGTTCGGTCGCGCATGAAGTCCACCAGCTGAATGAGAAAGAGCGGCGCCGTTTCTTTGACGATCTGTTCGCCGTCCTTGCGCTCCACAAACACCCAGCGGAGGTTTTCAAACTTCAGCGTGATCTTCTGCATTTCGATGTCGCGCCCGGTGGCGATGAGCGTCGCCGTTTTCGACTCCCGGCTTTCCTTCTGAAGAACGTAGGAGGTGTCCACCGCGCCCGTGATCCCCGACGATCCCGAGACCCGATTGAAGACGTCGCTGTCCTTCTGCTTCCTCAGATGGTGAACGAGAAGGATCGAAACGTTCCGTGAAGCGGCGATCTCCTTCAGCACGGAAATATCCTCGTAGTCGTTTGCGTATATCCCGCCGGAGCTATTGCTTTTCGGCGAGCGGATCCTTTGCAGCGTGTCGACGATGACGAGCTTCGTGTCGGGGTTGGAGTGCAGATAGTTTTTCAGTTCTTCCTCAAACCCTCCGCCCAGCGTTCCCGCCGTCACCGCAAAGCGCAGATTCGCCGGCGCCTCGTCCGTCAGCTTCATCAGTCTGTCCTGGATGCGTTTGAGCGTGTCCTCGAGGCAGAGGTAGAGAACACCGCATTTCGCGGTGTTCTGCCCGAGAAACGGTTTCCCGGAGGCGATGCTGAGCGCCAGATCGAGCATCAGCCAGCTCTTTCCCACCTTCGGCGCGCCGGATATCATATTGACTCCTTCCGGCACAAGCCTTTCCACGAGAAAGCAGCTGTTCGGAAGCGGCTTGTCCATCAGCGTCGCGGCGTCGATGGAATTGAAGCCCTTCAGCATCTCGGCGTAGGGATTGTACACGCCCGTTCCGTTCAGCCCGTTCATCGATAGTCCTCCCGGTCCGTCCCGAAGAGGCACTTCATCAGATCGTCTTTCAGGATGATGAGCTTGCCGCCGTCCCAATAGGACGGTACCGAGCCGACGTGTCTCACGCCCTTCGCACGTTTCAGATACCGAAGTTTCTTCGCCCTTCCTCTGTCTGTGACCGATGCTTCCGGGATGTCAAAAACAATGACGTCGTTTGGCTTCTTCAGCCCGTTTTTGGAATTTGTTCTCATAACAAATCCTCCTTTAATAAATTTACGGATCGCTCCGTATGTAATCCCGGACAAACGGGATATGTTTCAGGCGGCAGAAGTGCGTCTTCTGCCGTTGATTTTTTTGCGAAAAATGGGGAGAAAACATGGGGAGAACTCGACATTTTTCTTGTAGTTACAATCACTGAAAACCCTTATATTTCAAGGGTTTTCGACGCGCGAAGTTCCAAACAGCACTGGGGATTCCGGATCAGAGCGGCTCCCGTGTATATAGCTGCTCCCCGGAGAGCCAAACTGTTTTTTTGAAAACAAAAAAGTCCTTTCCCGATCAAGAGAAAGAACTTCAAAACGAGAGAATGCGAAATTCCAAGCGAAATCTATGCGAAATTATGCGAAATTATGCGAAATGAAGCGAAATTTGTTTCGCGTATTTCGTTTATCGGCTTCCGCAAACAGGCTGCCGAAAGAGCGCGTCAAGAAAAGTGCGGTGAATCGGCGAAAAAGTTCATGGAAAAGTGTAAATTATATCTTGATTTCTCCGTGGATTTGTGCTATGATAATACCATCGAGAATTATGGGAGGATGAAAAATGCTCCAACGTAAAATCACAAAGCAAATTGAAGAGTTCTACAAGGATAACCCGAAAAAGGCGCTGATGATCATCGGCGCCCGTCAGGTCGGTAAGTCCTATATAATCGAGCAGTTCGCAAACGACCACTACGACAGCGTGATCAAAATGGATTTCATCGAGAATCCGGACTATATCACGCTTTTCGAGGGGGCGCAGGGTGCGGATGAGATTTTGCTGCGCCTTTCCGCGCTTTTCGGCGACCGGATGATCCCGGGGAAAACGATGATCTTCTTCGATGAGGTGCAGGAGTGCAAGGAGCTGATCACGCAGATCAAGTACCTCGTGCAGGACGGCAAGTATTCCTATATCCTCAGCGGGTCTCTGCTCGGTACGGTTTTCAAGGATATCATCTCCGCCCCGGTGGGATACATGGACATCATCACGATGTATCCGCTGGATTTCGAGGAATTTGCCTGGGCGAACAACGTCGGCGCAAAGGTCATCGACGCGCTCCGGGTCTCGTTCGAACAGAAAAAGCCCGTGGACGCGTTTATCCACGAGCGCATGACGGCGCTGTTCGAGCTTTACCTCATCGTCGGCGGTATGCCGGAGGCGGTCTCCACATATCTGGAAACGAAAAATCTCCGCAAAGTCGCCGACGCACAAAGCGCGATCATCCGGCTCTACAAGCGCGATATTTCAAAATACGACGAGAAAAACCGTCTCTATCTCAACGAGATCTTCGACCTGATCCCCAGTGAGCTGAACGCGAAAAACAAGCGCTTCATCCTGAAGAATCTCAATGAAAAAGCGCGGTTTGACAAGTATTACGACAGCTTCCTGTGGCTGAAAAACGCCGGCGTCGCACTCCCGGCGAACGTCGTGGACGAGCCGAGAGTGCCGCTGCTGCTCTCCAAATCGCAGAACCTTTTCAAACTGTTCTCGAACGACGTCGGTTTGCTCGCCGCACAGTACGGGAACGAGATCCAGCTCAAGATCCTGCAGCACGAAACGACGATCAACTTCGGCTCCATTTACGAGAACGTCGCCGCCGAGGAGCTGACCGCGCACGGTTATACACTCTATTACTACAACAGCAAAAAATTCGGCGAGCTTGACTTCGTGATCGAAGAGGACGGCAGAATCCTGCCGATCGAGATCAAATCCGGCAAGGATTATTACCGTCACAACGCAATGGATAACGTGCTGAATCTGACGGACTACGGCATCGAAGAGGGCTTCGTTTTCTGCAACGGCAACGTCGAAACAGACGGCAAGATCACCTACTTCCCGATCTATATGCTGATGTTCCTGCACAAAAAGGAACTTCCGAAAGAAATCCTGTTCAATTCCGATTTCTCGGATCTGAACGATAATATCTGAAAAACCGCTCTTAATTCGAACCCTAACAGATTCAGCTTGATGGTCAATACGCTATATTAGTTCGAGAGTTCGAATGATGTAAAAGAGCAAAGAGACGACAGTGCGAGAGCACTTTTCAGATGGAAACAAGAGAATAAACAAGGAGATAGTGGAATGTCGCCAATCTTTTTTCCAAATCATACAGGCAATATTTCTATCCTTAAGCACAAGTCATTGCCTTTGGTTATGACAGGTGAATTCGATTTTTATCGCTGTATCCAGTTTAGCGACAACCTCTATGGAAAAACTGTCAGTGAGCTTCATGCGGGCAATCTTCGACTAAGCCGCTCAGATAATCGTTATTCAAACCTTTTTCCGGGACAGAGGTTATCCTATTGGGCGGATAGCCCTGAAACTGCTCGTGCAGAGGCCAAAAGGTGGGGAGCAAATAATAACCTCTTGATGTTTTGGGCTTATGACGATGGAAGCAGTTTTATTCCAACTGTTTACCCTCCTCAAGAGCTTCAAATTATTGATGGCACTCAGGTTGAATTTAATAAGATATTAAAAAAGCTTGAGCGTCACGAGACTTTGAGCAAGTCGGACAGAGAAGTTATCGACGATATAGCATATGAGGAACCGGATTGCTTGGCATATGAATCCGAAGCGCGTAAAGGTGGAACAAATTATCTGTTCTTTGAGCATGGGTTTCGTAAGTTGTCAATCCGAGAGGTGCGGTTGAGGCTTGGTGATGCACCAGGGGAAAACCATAACAGAATTACATGTGCAGATACGAGTGATTATTCTCCAAGGCCGGCTCATTACGGGAATATGTTTTTGCCAATTGCAAAAATAGGCTACGACAAAAAGTATACTGAGTCGGATGAATATCATCTAAGAATGCAGGTCGTATTGTATAAAGCTGAACGAATCGTTGATGAGTATAACAACAAAGCCAAAAATGATGATTAAAACGTTTGATAAAACAATGATTGTTCATTATGAGTTGGTTAAGGACGCAATTAATGAATTATCTCATTAAAAACCATGAAAAAAAACCGCTCAGATTCGAACCCCGCAGGTTAGTCATGATGCCCGACGCTCGAAAACAGAGCCGGCGTAATACCCAGTGGGTTCGAATTGAGTTAAAACCTTCAGAATAATATCGAAACAGGAGAATTATTGTGCACAAGATAGTTGATGAAAAAGGAAAAACCTATAACTTGTATTCATATGGGTTGGAATCCGAATTTGAAGAAATGGTCATCGCAAATGTTGATGCCATATTTGGCAAGGATGGCATTTATTTCGATATTAAAAAACTTATCGGCAAACCGAAAAAGGGCGCAACAATTCCCGATGGTTATTATCTTGATTTGACTTTTCATACTGACCCCCGGCTTTATCTTGTCGAGGTTGAGTTGAACAGCCATGATGTCTATGGACATATCGGAGAGCAGATACTTCGTTTTGGTATTTCATCTGAAATGGACAAATACAAGATAAAGAACCTTTTGCTTTCGGCTATTCAGGCTGATTCTCAAAAGCAGGCAAAGTTGAATGAGTTTTTTAAACGATCATCTTTTAATAACAGTAGTGAGCTTTTTGATAAAGTGATTTTCGATAACAAACCCGCTGCAATTGTCATTATTGATGAGGCAACGGACGAACTGTACAATGTCATGGGACAGCTCACAATGACGACCGAAGTCTTGGAAGCGCAGACCTATGTTTGAGGAAAGAATAAACTGTATCGTTTTACTCCATTCAAGGATGAAATACTTACCGACGTGGCAGAAAACGAAGATGCTGATGAGCTTGACACAATAGTGGTTCCCGCCAGAGAAGATGGCTTTGAAGAAGAATTTCTGAAAAACAGCCGCTGGTTTGCAATTAGGATCTCCGGCGCTATGATTGATAAGATCAAGTATATTGCAGCTTATCAGGTTGCTCCTGTTTCTGGAATCACATGTATTGCTGAAATAGATCGTATTGAAAAATATAACGAAACAAATAAATACATACTGTATTTCAAAGCCGGAACAACGCAAAAAATCAACAAGATCGGACTCGGCGCTAATAAGGGGCAAGCGCCGCAAGCGCCAAGATACTCATCGTACAAAGCGATTATGACAGCTAAGTCTGTTGATGATTTGTGGAGCAAATAAAAACACCGTAGAATACATAAAAGAGGTGCAGTATGAGCGTAAAAGAAGCAAAGGCTCGTATAAAAATAAATAAATTGCTTGAGGCTGCTGGCTGGCGGTTCTTTGATGATGAGAATGGCCCGGCTAATATTCAAGTGGAAGCCAATGTCAAAATCACAAAGAAGCAATTTGATGACTTTGGCGAAAATTTTGAAAAAGTGAAGAATGGGTTTATTGATTTCCTGCTTCTTGATGAGCAGGGAAAGCCCTTTATTGTCCTCGAAGCAAAATCAGAGGATAAAGATCCCCTTGTTGGCAAAGAACAGGCACGAGCTTATGCCAAGAGCAATTTTGTGAAGTATGTTATTCTCTCAAACGGGAACATTCATTACTTCTGGAACATCTACAAGGGTAATCCTCAAATTATTCTTGCTTTTCCAACATATGAAAGTGTTCGGGAAAGCAAGGCTTTGAATGCTGATCCAGCCAGACTTTACAACGAAGAGATTACGCCGGATTATATTGCCGTGGTTCGCGAACCCCGTTATGCAGAGGCACCTGAATACCAAAATCCAGACACACGGGCGCAGTATCTGAAAGACCGTGGTTTACGGATGATGCGTAAATATCAGGTCAACGCAATCAAAGCCCTCCAGCAATCTGTGAGAGAAGGAAATCAACGCTTTCTCTTTGAAATGGCAACAGGAACTGGAAAAACACTTACTTCCGCAGCGGTCATTCGCTTATTCTTGAGAAGCGGTAACGCCAACCGTGTTCTCTTCTTGGTTGATAGAATTGAGCTTGAAAACCAAGCAAAGAAGAATTTTATCAATTACCTGAAGCCCGATTACGAAACTGTCATTTTCAAAGAGCACACCGAGGATTGGCGCAAAGCTGATATTGTTGTTTCTACGGTGCAAACGCTTGCATATAACAACAAATACAAAACCGTTTTCAAGCCCACGGATTTTTCACTGATTATTGCAGACGAAAGTCATCGTTCAATCAGTGGAAACAGCCGTGCTGTATTTGAGTATTTTATTGGATATAAGCTTGGCTTGACTGCTACACCGAAGGACTATCTGAAAAACATAAATGCTGATGATCTGGCGGCAAATGATCCTCGTGCTTGGGAGCGGAGGCAGTTGCTCGATACATATCGCACGTTCGGCTGCGAGAGCGGAGAACCTACTTTCCGGTATTCATTAATTGACGGAGTTAATGATCCCGACGGTCCTTACCTTGTGAATCCCACTGTCGTTGACGCAAGGACGGATATTACAACACAACTCCTTGCCGATGAAGGATACGCCGTTTTGCGCTCTGGAGATGAGCAGGACGAAGACGAAGAGGAAACCTTCTTTGCGCGGGATTTTGAAAAGAAGTTTTTCTCTGACGAGACGAACAAGATATTTGTCAAAACCTTTATGGACAACGCCCTGCGAGATCCGCTGACCGGCGAAATCGGTAAAGGCATCGTGTTCTGTGTCAGCCGAAAGCATGCTGCGAAGATCACACAGCTTCTCAACATCTATGCCGATAAGATGTTCCCCGATATGTATTACTCTGATTTTGCCATGCAAATTACCTCTGATGTTCAGAATGCTCAGGAGTATACGATCAACTTCCAAAACAATAATCTGAGCGGGACAACCAAATTTCTTGAAGGATACCGTTCTTCCAAAACTCGTATATGTGTAACTGTGGGGATGATGACCACGGGGTATGACTGTGAAGACCTGCTGAATATAGGGCTTTTCCGCCCAATTTTCTCCCCGACAGATTTCATTCAGATCAAAGGCCGTGGAACCCGAACCTACACCTTCAACTATTCAGAACGTAACGGCGGTGCAGTAGAAAGCCACACGGCGCCCAAGGATACCTTTAAGCTGTTTGACTTTTTTGGAAACTGTGAGTATTTTGAGGAGAAATACGACTACGATGAAGTCATAAAACTGCCTCGTCTGGGAAGTGAGAGTACCGGAGCCGGCGGGGGCCCAGTAAGCGTTTCTGCGTTTGAGAATTTCGATCCGGATCCGCTGAAGACGATGACCGAAACAAAGGTCGGACTCCAAGGCATGAAGATTGACCGTATGTTCTTTGAGAAATTCGAAGACGAGGTTAAAAAGGATGCAACGGCAAAAGAGCAGTACGAGCAAGGCAATTATGCTGCTGCCCAGAGATATATTGAAGACACCTATCTTCATAAGCCTGCCGAGTTCTACACTTGGGACAAGCTTCGCCGTGCAACGGGCGTGGATCGCCGTGTAACCGTTCGTGAGATGCTTGATAAGATTTTCGGCGCAATTCCCTGGTTTAAGAGCAAAAAAGAACTCGTTAACGATGAGTTTGATAGTTATATGTTGACATGTGGTGTGCCTGCAGGTGACTATTACGAGGTTCGCCGATTCTTTGAAACATATTTGACTGACAAGGATGTACGACGCGCTATCGAAGACAAGAAGTATCAACTTCTTGGTACGCAAATACCCAGTTACACCTTCTCTGATTTGAAACGGCTTGGTGTATCAAATATGAACAGCGTGGTCGGATACGTCAATGATAACGTTAATCTATCAAGATTTATGTGAGGAATCGTTATGTTGAATTTTGATGTTAAAAGAAAAATAAATACTCTCAGGGATATTCTTGTGGGCAAAGTTCCCGATCCCAAGGCGCAGGTGGAGCAGATCACCATTGCTCTGATATATAAGTTCATGGATGACATGGATCTGCAAGGGGCAGAATTCGGCGGAGCACGTGTTTTCTTCTCCGGCGATTATAAGGATTACGCCTTTTCTCAAATCATGCTGCCGGAGCACAGCGCCCAGGACAGGCTGAATTTGTACGCTGAAGGCATCGACAAGATGACCAACAATCCCGATCTGCCCAAACTGTTCCGGGATATTCTGCGTAACGCCTATATTCCATATCGTGATCCGGAAACGCTCAACCGCTTCTTAAAGGAAATTGCAGAATTCTCCTACGAGGACAGCGAAGAGCTGGGTAATGCTTTTGAATACCTGCTTTCCATTATGGGCAGCCAGGGCGACGCAGGCCAGTTCCGTACGCCGCGCCATATCATCGACATGATGGTGGAGATCACTGCTCCGACCAAAAATGAAACGATTCTTGACCCAGCTTGCGGAACGGCAGGGTTCTTGATTAGCGCCTATAATTACATCAAAAAGAGCAATATGGACGAGCATGGAAAATCCACGCTGGTGGCGGATGACATGACCCGGATGACTAAAAACTTTGCTGGCTATGATATTTCGCCGGACATGGTGCGGCTTTCCCGTGTCAACATGTATCTGCACGGTTTTACATCGCCGAATATCAGCGAATACGACACACTGACCAGCTTGGAGAAATGGGATGACAACTACGACGTCATTTTTTCCAACCCGCCTTTTATGACGCCAAAGGGCGGCATCACTCCGCATAACCGTTATCAGGTTTCTGCGAAGCGTGCGGAAGTCCTGTTTGTGGATTATATTGCTGAGCATTTGAATCCTACCGGGCGAGCTGCCATTATCGTACCGGAGGGTATCGTGTTCCAGTCACAGACTGCGTATAAGAACCTACGCCAAATGCTTGTGGAAGGTAATTACCTGTACGGCGTCATTTCTCTTCCTGCAGGTGTTTTCAATCCCTACAGCGGCGTCAAGACCAGCATCTTGCTGATTGATAAGACACTGGCAAAAGAACGGGACAGTATCCTCTTTGTGAAACTGAATAACGATGGCTTTGATCTCGGTGCCCAGCGCCGGGAGATCAAAGGCAGCGAGATCCCGGATGTCATCAACATTTTCAAGAATCATCAGAAGGGCGTTGATGTTGCAGGGCTGGAGAATACTGTTCTTGCGAAGAAAACCGCCATTAGCGAGCAAGATTACATTCTTGTTGGAGATAGATATGAAGCTGTACATACTCCCACAGGTAGATGGGAGTCCGTTGAACTAGCAGATGTTTGTTTGGATATTAGAAATGGAACAAATGTGGACCAAAAAGATGTTGGTCGATATCTTGTAACCCGCATTCAAACGATTTCGGATGGCACAGTTAATCTGGAAAAAACGAAACGGACAGACGATGAACCCCAAGAGGTTTTCTTTATGCAAGAGGGGGATATATTGTTAAGTCATATCAACAGTTATGATCATCTTGCTAAAAGTGCTATTTTCCCCAAAACCCAAGAAAAAGTGGTTCATGGCATCAATCTTGTGAAAATTCGACCCAATCGAGATAAAATTTACCCCAAATACTTAGCCGCATGCTTAAAATCTGACATCTTTATAAACAAGGCGAGATCGTTTGCTCAACGTGCGGTAAATCAGGCTAGTATCAAAATTACGGATTTAAGAGGGATTCATATACCGCTCCCTCCGCTGGCCGTACAGGAAGAAATTGTTGCCGAGATCGAAAGCTATCAGAAGATCATCGACGGCGCCCGCCAGGTCGTGGAGAACTACAAGCCGACGATCAAGATTGATCCGACGTGGGAGGCCTACACGCTAGGAGATGTATGTCATATATTGAATGGTTCAACACCTTCAAAAGCAGAAGTGAAGTATTGGGAAGATGGGGATATCCCGTGGTTCACAATTGATGATATACGTAACCAAGGAAGACGTATCTATGAAACGAGGCAATTCATAACACGTAAGGCTTTGGAAGAAACGAGTGTTAAGCTGTTACCCCCTAAAACCGTACTCCTGTGTTGTACAGCCTCAGTAGGAGAATATGCCATAGCTGAAATCCCGTTAACGACAAATCAGCAGTTTAATGGACTCATAATTAAGGATGAGTTTGCAGACAAGATGCTTCCAGATTATTTGTTCTACTATGCACAATACTTCGGCCAATCCATGTCAAGATTGGGCGGTAGTACAGCGTTTAAGTTTATTTCGGTTCGTGACGTCAAAACGGTACCGATTCATATCCCATCAGTTGATGTTCAAAAAAAGATAGTGGATAGCTTGAATGTAGAAATATCAATGGTCGAGCAAAACAAACGCCTGATTGAAATCTTCCGGCAGAAGATCAAAGATAAGATTGCCGAGGTTTGGGGGGAATAATAGTTGAAAGAGTATCTTCCTTACATAGTTTCTATAATAGTAGCAGTTATTACTGGTCTGACCTCTTATTTCGCTGCGGCGAAAAAGAGCAAAACTGACTTGAAAGCACTTCAAGAAAGCAACGCCCATGAAATCAGTCGCTTAATGGAACAGCATAAGCTGGATATTGATTCTCTGGAGCGCAAGCATCAAATGGAGATCGAGAAAATGGAACTGGAACACCGTCACCAGCTCGAACTCAAAGAAAAAGAGATGGAAAACGCTCTGGGCGGTCAGCTTTTCACAAGTATGATGGATGCAGCCATGAAAACGCCGGAAGCCCGCCAAGCCATGGGGCAAGCCTTTCGTCCATCGAAAAAGAAGTAGATCTTTCCGTTATAAGGAGTGTACTTACCAATGACACTCGAATTTGATACAAGCAAGATTTCAGAGGCTATTATGAAAGCTTTTGAGTCGGAGCACCCGGAATATGCTATTCCTGAGTTGCCCGATGAACTCTTCAAAATGCTTGAATACCTGCCGGAAGAGTTTGCGGACGAAACCGAAGAGAAGTACATAGAGGCTCTTATGTTGGCCGCTCAGACCAGTTATGAGAACGGGCTATATCAGTTCGCTTATGTGCAGTATCACATGCTGTTTATGACGGCAGTGTATTATGCGATTTTGAAGGTGTCGGTTCTTCACGAGGAAGAGCTAAAGAAGGCTCTCGACTACTTGCTGAAAGATCGGTATGCTGATTTTTGGAAAGAAACAAACACCAAGAACGGAAAGCTCTATTTCGGTAGCTTTGCTGTAATCAGCGAAAGCGATGTATTTATGCTTCTGAGGGTGGTTGGTCTTGATAATAGCCTGTTGGGAGAACTGCAAAAGCTGGTGCAGGAGCGTAACAAGTACGCCCATGCAAACGGCCAGTTGCAACTTACATCTGACGAGCTTTTCATGGAGGCGTTGAACAGCTATAACGCTAAAATACAACGGGTTGTTGATCTTCTGAAAAATGATCTGATTGTCTTTTACAAAAAGACGATCAGTGAACCGGATTTTTATGATCCTGAAATCCGGGCATATCTTGACCCAGATGAGCAGATTATCCAAGAATTCATCAAAGAGTACTCTCTTTCAAGAATAGAGCTGAACTGGCTGCGCAAAATTCGGATGTCCGACTTTGACGGTTGTGAGGGAGATGATGAAATCAAAACGCTGCATGGCGCTTTGATTCATTACTATCGAGAACTCACGCAAGATGAATATCAGCCTTTCGATGATCCGTATGTACTGTACAAGTACAAGAACAACGCAGCGGAATTCGTAGAAAGAGAGCTGGAAATCAGCGCCTATGAATGCGGCAAAGAAGGCGGAGAGTTTCCGGTATATGAATGCCCTGAATGCGGAGAGGAGCAACTCGTCTACGACGCAGAAGCAGGAAGATTCCATTGCTTTTCTTGTGATCAGAACTTCACAACTGATAAATTGTCGTTTTGTCCCAACTGCGGACAGCTAATGTATAACAATGGCGAATCTGTTTGTGATGACTGTTTTGAACATGCGCTAAACAAGGATTAATCGTCAAACAGCGAGGTAAAGTATGTCAGATAATATGAGTTACAACGACATTTTTGATAAAGAGATCATTCAAAAGAGCAAAGGGATCATATTTTCTTTCCCTCCGTTGGATGATAAGCATAGATATCAACCATATAGTCATGATATTACTGATGACGCTGTTGAAAAACTCGGTGAGCTCATGCGGCACAATCTCCTTTTTTACAGCTATGGAGAGGACGAGGTTGAAAAAGCCTACGAGTCAGATAAGTTTTCATCACTTGAACAGGCAGCAAAATATGCGTACAATAATAGATTGCCGCACCGTGATCCCAAACAAGACGGTTTACCAAGTGAGGTTCTATTGGATTTATTAATACAAATCTATAACCCGAACGCCTATAAACTTGCAGTTAGAACTATTTTTCGCCAAGACGATAACAATGAAATAAAAGGCTATGACCTTACATACTTTACGAAAGATTCAACCGGCATTTCATTATGGCTTGGACAAGCCAAACTTGGAGAAAAGAAGTATTGCAAAGACGGGATTAATAAGGATCTCATAGAAAAGTACACGAAGAATTATCTGGCCAAGCAGCTATATTTTGTTTGCGACAAACGAATGGCTGTAACAGATGATGCAGAGTCAATTCTTGAAGTAATTGACAAATTAAATGCCCGAACCATTGACGCAGATGATGATACTCGTTCTCAGGCTCTTATTAATTTACTAAATGAACTCAGGATTACGATTAAGATTCCGTGTTTACTTGCTTATGACGAAAACAACGTTTATAATGATGCCTCTCGCATATATGAAAGAATTCAGACTGAAGTTGAGGGAATGAAAAACCATTTTAACGGGAAATCATACTCTTTTTCCGGTTTCTCGCCTCAAATAGTTTTTTATGTTTTCCCGATTGGAAGCGTTACACGTCTGAGGGATAAGGAGAAAGGATTCTATGCAGGATTATGCTAATCTTTTGATAAATGCAATCAACAAATTCGATCCTGATAATTCAGAATCTGTAAATCGGCTCAGAGATTTGGTTTGTTGGATTTCTGACAACAATGAAATAAAAAATGATAAACCCATTTCTGAGTTGCTTTACATTGCTTCTCAAAAGATGCGTGTATTCGGTTATAATAAACTGAACGGTTTTGAAAAGGATCCCTTTGTCGTTGTCGGTTCGATTAGCGATGTGGGTAACGAGGCAATTAAAAGCTTATATAAATCAAATAGTGACAATGGTGTCACACTTGACAAAACCCAAAAAGAAGTTGTCGATTTTTTTCAGAACCTTTCTCCAAGAAGACTGCTTGTCAGTGCTCCGACTTCATACGGCAAAACGTTTTTAATGCGGGAAATTGTCTATCTAAATCGCGATAGGTATAAGAATATCCTGCTTGTGTTTCCAACTGTGGCGCTTTTGTTGGAAAATGCAGGAGTTATGGCTTGGTTTGTAAAAAAGCACAATCTCAATTATCGAATTGTAAAAACGGTTGATGATTCATGCGCTTACGACGGAAATAAAATATTTGTTTTTACGCCTGAAAGAGCACTGCAGTTATTAGCATCATTTCCGAATTTGAAAATCGACTTTTTCTTCTTTGATGAAGTGTATAAAATCGATGAAGATTATTGCAATGATGAATTGGACGAGAAAGCAGATGATGAGATTAAAGAAGAGAAAGCATCACAAGATGACACGTTTTTGAATGAGGATAGAGGAAAAACCTTTCGCATTGCACTGTATCTTCTTTCAAAGTATGTAGATGAGTTTTATCTTGCAGGACCAAATCTGAGTGCGGAGCAATTTGGGCTTGGAATGAGGCGGTTTTTAGATCTCAATCATATTGCTGTAAAGGAAATAACGTTTGAACCGACGCTCCGAATTGCTGTAAACGCTTATACAACAAAGATTGAGGAAAAGATTCCGCTTGTTTTACCACAAGCAGAAACAAGAGCGTTAACGCGTGTAAGCCAGCATGTGAACGATAAAGTTAAGGACGTTGTTTCTTATATCAATGCTCAGAATTATGGTCAGACTCTGCTTTATTGCACTACACCCGCAAAGGCAATTGAGTATTCATATAAGCTTTCAAATGCTGTAGGAGAAACAAACGCGTACGATAGTTTTCCGGAGAATTTCAGAAAATTCATTGATCATATCAGAAAGGAATACGATATTGATCATAGTGTAGATGAGTGGAGCTTGGTTCAAGTTCTAAAGAATGGATTCGGAATGCATCATGGGAAACTTCCAAAATACATTCAAAGAGAAATTCTCGAACAGTTTAACAATGGAACGTTTAGTACGCTGTTTTGCACGTCGACAATTGTTGAAGGTGTCAATACGGATGCGAAAAACATGATCATTCTCAATGCATCAAAAGGACGCAAAAAGCTCTCTCCTTTTGATATAAAGAACATAAAAGGAAGAGCCGGAAGGTACCATCATTGTTTCGTAGGTCGTGTATTCTATATGAGCAAAGAACTCCAAGAAATAGAGAATGCCGGAGATCTCGAGCTTGAGTTCGCTACCTATTCAGATAAATATTTGAGTATGATTGATTTGGATAACGCTGAATATGAAGATCTGACTGAGCTTAATAAATCTAAAAAGGTTGAGAGGAATAATGTTACAAAAAGCTTTCTTCTTCCTGAAACTGTTTTCATAAAAAACCGAACGGTATCAAAGGATAACCAAGAAAAACTGCTTCAGAAGTTGATGGATAATACTGAATATGAAATATACCGTCCGCTATTAACTCATTCCGTTGATGTTGAGAATTTTTTGTATTATCATTGGATCAAAAAAATACTATCAACATACTGTTCGGCAGGATTAATCGATGAACGAACACAAAAGAAGTATTCAGCGGTAGCATATAGTTATTATAAACAAGGCTTTAAGGGGATTCTTGGCTACGAAATCGATCAGTGCCGTAAAGGAAAAACCAAATCAATTGATAAAGCCTACAATGAAGCGTTTAAGAGTTTAAGAGGAATTCTTGAGCATCATATTCCGAAAGTGCTATCACTTTTTGAAAGCATTGTTACATATGTGGCAGAGCAAAAGGGAGACGATGTCAGCTTATTCTCGTTATCCAGCGTTAGACGCTATTATGAAACAGGTGTCAAGAGCTCGCTGGGAGAAGCATTAATCGAATATGGTTTTCCAACAGATGCTATTCGTAGAATTGAAGAGAAACACGGAGCTATATCTAGGATGGATTTGAACAATTCAAAGGGCTATTGCATAAAAAATATGGATTCTATTTCTGTATTGCTTGATACATATGAGAAGCAATTGTTTGCAAAAGCACTAAAATCATTTTGAAATCGTGCAATAACATAAAAATGCGGGTGCAGAAAACTGCACCCGCATTTTTATGTTATGTATAGATCAGATCTCTATAGACTAACGCTCCAATGATATTGCGGAAGTTAATCTATACTTATTGACATACTTTCCATCATCAATCTGACACCAAGTGAAAACCCGTATTGAAATGCCTCTTGCTCGGCTAGGGAGTGCATTTCGTTGACCGCCTCGTCATACTTTTCGAGCAATTCTTTCTGCTTTTCGGTGAGCGTTTCGCTCAGATTGTCCCGGTTTTTGCCCATAAGGGAGAGCAGGTGCTTGAACCGGCAGTTGCCGTTCAGAAATGTTTCGTGCGGGTTGATGTTGCCGTACCACAGATCTTCCAGCACCGTCATACGAAAATCACCTCGTTAAGAACGATCTCGTTGGCCCGGTCGTGGATGTTGTTCATCGCGCCGACCCAGGCGAGCTGGTCGCGGCGTTTGAGTTCCTCTGTGACGCCCTCGTCCTTCGCCATTTGCCTGACCAGCCGATAGCACATCTCATCCGCCTGCTCATTTACCTGCTGAAGGTAGGCGTTCAGTCTGCCGTTCAGCCGCATCACGCCGATCACGCTCGGTTTTGCTTCCTTCAGGTACTGATAGTGCCTTTGTCCCCAGATCCCTACGTCTTTCAGATTATCCTTCATATCAAAAATCCTCCTTTACGGGCACATTGTACCGCAAGGGAGGAGTTTTGTAAATTATGCGATTTCGAGAATAAGCCATTATCTTCATTGCAAAAATCCAAGAAAATTTGGAAATCCTCTTGACAAAGAAAACTTGGAATGCTATAATGATACCATAAAACTTGGAATGAGGTGTATTATGAACCCGCTGAATAACAAAGAAGAAATCCTTAATGCGGCACAGAAAGAAAGCTTTATCGGAAAAGAATTTGAAAACAGAGCAGGAACAAAAAGTACGTTACTTGCATCTTTTGTTTCTTTAATTGTCGGAACGATCCTATTTCTTGTTGAGTTATTTGTGAAAAAGACGTGGAACATAGGTTTGATCGCTGTTGCAATAACTGCCTCAAGCGTACAATTACTATACGAGGGCATAAAGCTGAAAACAGTTTGGAAGATCATTGCGGGATCAATAGAGGCGCTTATTGCACTTTTCTTTATTCTTGGATATATCGGGCAGGTGATAGCATGAATTCGCACCTTAAATTAAAAAACAAACTAAAAGAGTTTCGTCAGGCAAAAGGTCTTACACAAATGCAGCTTGCAGCATTGGTTGGATCATCAAAAAACACGATCAGTTCTATCGAAACATCGCAATTCTGCCCAACGGCATATCTGGCAGCTCTTCTTTGTATAGCCTTGGATTGCAAGTTCGAGGAATTATTCTACTTTGAAGGTTAATATTATGCTTTTTGCGAACGATTATAACGATAACAGAATTCACATTGACGAAACGCAAAGCAATCAGACGTATTATTGTCCTTATTGCGGAGCGCCGATGATAACAAAAAAAGGGAATGTTTGTCAACATCACTTTGCACATAGTGCAAGCTATCATTGTTCAGATACATGGGAACAGACTCGAGCATACGATATGTCAATATGGCATAACGAATGGCAAAGCCGTTTTCCAAAAGCGAATCAGGAAATAAAACTGTCTTTAGGCGATACAAGACACAGAGCTGACGTATTGATCGACAGTACTGTTGTCGAATTTCAGCACAGTATTATGCCGGTAAAATCATTTGATGACAGGAACAACTTCTATTTCAACCTTGGGTACAAGGTTGTGTGGCTTTTTGATTTGTCTGACATTTATTGTGACGGTAATTTGTCTTATTGCAAAGAGAACGGACGCCTTTGCTTTAAATGGAACAATCCAAAAAAAGCTTTCAACAGCTATGATGTAAAAAGCGGTTGTATTGATTTGTTTTTTCAACTTTCTGAAGATACGTCAGAGGATAAGATCGTTCGGGTTCTTGATGTTTCCGAAAAGGGATTTGAACAGTTTTACGCAAGTAATTTTATTTCAAAAGATAATTTTTTAGAATATGTTGGACTCCGGAACGGACAGTGTGCTCCTCCCTCAAGAGATGATGTAGAGAAAAATCAAGAATATACCGAGTTTTGTCAAAAATACGATGTTGTATTAAATAAGCAACAGGAGCGCGCGGTTCAGGCAATAGAAGGCTCTAATCTTCTTTTAGCTGTCCCTGGTTCCGGGAAAACGACAGCTTTGATCTCACGACTCGGGCATATGGTTTTCAACAAAGGTATAAATCCAAGTAATATCTTAGCTATAACTTTCAATAGAAAAGCCTCCGATGAAATGAAAGAACGGTTTGCCAAAAAGTTCGGATGGCTTGTCGGTAACCAAATCCGATTTTCAACTATCAATACTCTTTGCTATTCAATTTATCGGCGATATTGTCAGAATGAACATATTGCAGAAAAGAGATTGGTTGAAGGTAAGGAACGTCGAAAAATACTCGTTGATATTCTTTCCAAGTATTCTGACGAATATCCGTCAGAGAACGAGATTCTTGATTTCGAGCAGGCTCTGGATTATATCAAGAATATGATGTTAAGTGATACTGACCTGATTGAATGGAACAAGTCATATTGCAATATCCGAGAAATGTATTATGACTATCAAAAAGTTCTTGAAGATTCCAGACAAATGGATTTTGACGATCAGATGGTTTTGCTCTTGAAATACTTAACAATGAACCGGAAATATTAGTAGATTTGAAATCACAATACAGATATATCTCTGTTGATGAAGCTCAGGACACTTCTAAGATTCAACACGCAATCATTAAAAAGATTGCTGAAGGCAACAACCTTTTTATGGTCGGCGATGAGGATCAGAGCATTTACGGCTTCCGCGGGGCTTATCCAAAAGCTTTGTTAAATTTCAGATACGATTATACCAATCCGTATATTATGCGCATGGAGCGTAATTATCGTTCAACGCCTCAAATTGTTGACAAGGCGCAGTTGTTCATATCGAAAAACAAAGGCAGATATGAGAAGAATATGTCAGCCGAGCGCGATTCGGGTGATGAAGTTAAACTCATTTACGTCAAGAATAGAGAAGAACAGTATTTGTCGTTGATTGATATTGCAAAAGCGAATTCAAAAGAAACCGCGTTTCTTTTTCGTGATAATGAAAGCTCGGTCGTTCTTGTTGATTCTTTGCTTCGTGAAAACATTCCTTTCAGACTCAAGTCCCCGGAAATGAATTTCTTTGGTACGAGAGTTATTCTTGATATTATTGCTTATCTGAAATTAACTCTGAATGATCACGATTTCGAGTCACTTAAACGTGTTTGCAACAGGGGAATATTCTATCTAAAGAGACAGCAGCTGGAATATGCAATTAACGATTGCAAGTATCGGAAGTTAAGCGTTTACGATGCCCTTGAAAAACAGATGCATTACGTAAAAAGAGAATACAGAGACAGGGCGGAAGACTTTAAGAGTTTTATACATTCTATTTCATCATTGTCACCTTATAATGCAATTCGTTGCATTCTCGACAATGGATATGGGCACTACATGGAGGAGAATGGCTATGATTACGGAAAGGTGGAATTATTAAAGATCCTTGCAAAAAAAGAGACCACGATTGAGTCGTTTTTAGACAGACTTCAGTTCCTTGAAAAACAGATTCAAGGAGGCTTTGATACCAAATCCTTAACCCCGGTCATTCTTTCAACCATTCATTCGAGCAAAGGTCTTGAGTATGATACCGTCTTTATGGTTGACGTTTATGACGGTCGCTTTCCTTCTTCGAGGCCTAATGTCTTCAGCAAGTCAAAGGATAATGCTGACGGTGAACAAGAGGAACGGCGATTGTTCTACGTTGGCATTACAAGAGCAAAGAATAGTTTGAATTTGTTCTCGATTTCTGATAGACCAAGTTCATATGTTGAAGAACTGTTTCCCGAAGTACAAGATAAACGCGATGAAGAAAAGCGACTCAAAGCTGAGGCCGATAGAAAAAAGCTGGATGATTACTTAAGACAACAGCAAATTGAGCAAGAAAAAGAACGAGCGCGAAAACAAGCTGAATTTGAAGCTCGGCAAAAAGAACTCGAAGAACGACGCCGAAAGGAAGCTGAAGAACACGCAAGGCGAAAAGCCTTAGAAGATCAGCGTTGCCGCGAAGAAATACTGTTGATAATCGACCAGCAGAATTATCAGGCACGTGACTCATTGGGGCGCAGGTGGGTTCGGTGCGAAAAATGCGGAGAAGTCAAGCAAGACAAAGACTTTTCCTCTTATGGTGGACCTAACCATATTAATCTTGGGATTTGTTCTGTTTGTTCAAGAAAAACCAAATAGTATTTTTACCAATATGAGAAAAAAACTCCTCCTTCGCGGTTGATAATTCCGCATAGGAGGAGTTTTATATTGTCAGATACTGTTTTTCAGCTTCAGCCGGTACTGTTTATAGTGATCGCTGTTCAGATAGTCGATGACGTTCTGCTTCGGGATGTAATAGGTCGTGCGGATGTAAAAATGCGGGATCAGGTTCTGCTGCATCAGTTTCCGTGCGGTGCCGTCCGAAATGCGGATCATCTTACAAAGCTGACCGATGGTCACGACGTCCGGGTACTTACGGAACGCTGCTTTATAATCTTTTGCCATTTTTTGCCGCCTTTCTTTTTGGGTACGACCTTGCAGTGCTTTTCATAATCGTAATCCGGCTTGTATTGGTATTGGTAAAAAAAGTCGCTGCAAGCGTGGTTGATGATTTCATCTTTGGGGACGAGGAAGGCGGTGTGCACAACGAAATGAGGGATATTCCTCTTATGTATCATCAAGCACACCGATGATATACCGATTCCGAGCATTTCGCTGATCTGTTGCGTCGTCACGATTTCGGGATAGTCTTTGAAAAGTTCTTCCCACAATTCTCTTATCATATATTCCTCCGTGTTTTTTAATTGTCGATGGCAGAAGAATACTATAAGTGTTGTTGTGATTTGTTTTCAGTTTTTCCAGCCGTTTGTTAATCGACCTCCGACCGCCCTCATTTTCGCGGTCGTTTGAAAGACGATAAAAAATTGGTGTCATATGCCGAAAGTATTAGTAACCGCGCGGCTTTTTACATTTTTGAGCGTGTTTTCCCTTATGGAATGCGGCTTTCGCGGCTTCCGTTATCGTCCTCACAGTTCCGTTAACTTCCACTAAGCGACGTATTTGCCGTAATCCTCAAAATCCGGTGGTAGCAATACCGTGCGGGTTCGACCCCCGCCACCGGCACCATCCCGAAAGCCTTGTTTTTACGGGGCTTTCGGGACTTTTTTATGCTGATAGCGGGAACCCGATTTCGATATTTCGGCTTTCCGACCTCCAAATCGACCTCGCGCTCTTATTCCGGGAAGAAACCCATGATCGCCTGCGCTGACGCCACCTTGGAATTGAAATCGAGATGCGTATAGATAAGCACTTGTTCTTTCTTGGCTCCGGTCATCGGAACCGTTTTTCTCATACATTCACCTTTTTAACCTTTCTTTATTTACACTGTTCTCTTTTTTTTGCAAATAGAGGTGGTAGTGATCGACCGCCTTTACGATATAGTCATGTTGTTGCTGTACGGAATAACTGCCGGGGATCTTGCCTTTCAGTCGGTCAAGAGGGATCGTGACCTTTTCGCGCTGATTCGCTTTTTCTTCGGACATAATGGCGTCAATGCCGTCGCGGTCAAGCTCTCCCGCGGTGTGCGCCTTGTGCATACGTACCGCCTGCGCGTAGGACGGCGTGTTATCGTTTTCCTCGCAGGCGTTCAGAACGCCGTATTGATTTTTATGCGTTTTTTCAGGAACCCTATTGACAAATGTCAAACTTAGTGCTATAATAGTTAGCAGTGGCTAACTATCGGCCATGAATAAAGAATTGTTGATAACGGACCACCGAAAAACCGGTCGATCCGTTAAAAAAGAAAAGCGGGTTAGTGTATGCTAACTATCGCTCATAAACGCAAAAGCTTTATTTGACACGGTGAAAATATGAAGCGTTTATACGAAACAAGAATTTCAACCGCACGCTGGATCGCCTATGATCTGCCGGGCAATATCGGTTGGATCGCCTATATCGTCGCAGTGACCCTTTGCTTTGCCAAATCGCCGGCATTTATGTGTAACGGCGTTTTGCGCGGCTTGACGGTCGCGGCGATCATTCCCGCTTTGATGATGCTTGTCGGAATTGCGGAACTGATACATGAGCGGATCTGCAAACAGGACCGGATCCTTCCCGGATGGCAGCTTTTCCTCGGTTTCGGTTCTTTGACGCTTGGCGGAATCGTCGGCGCGGTTCTTTCACTGGCAGGCGTCGTTTACGGTATTGTTCAAGGCATAACAGTCACATTACTATGTATCATGTTGGCAGGCGGCGTATTATGCGCGACGTTTGCCGGACTTATATATATGGGCTTTCGCCTGAAGGAGGATTTATGAAACCCGATTACAAAAACTGGATGCCGAAAGGTATGATCTATACCGGACTTGCGCTCACCGCCCTGTTCCTGATCCTTTTCACCGTTTTCGGACTGACCGGGATCGTATCCGGCGCGCTGAAGACAGCTCTGTTCGTCGTTTTCCTTGTTGCCATGGTATTCGGCGCCGCCGTTACGCTGTGGATGTTTCTGCTCTACCGCGCGTTTGATTATAACGGCAAGCGTCAGATGTCGCGCCAGATCATCGAAGGCGTCGCGGAATACGTAAAGATCCCGGACGGCGGCAAGTGTCTTGACGTCGGCTGCGGCAGCGGCGCGCTTACGATCGCCGTGGCAAAACGCAACCCGAAAGCCGCCGTCATCGGCATAGACCGCTGGGGCAAGGAGTACGCGTCGTACAATAAGCCGCTCTGCGAACGAAACGCGAAAGCGGAAGGTGTTGCCAACACTTCCTTTCAAAAAGGCGACGCTACGAAGCTTGATTTTGCTGATGAAACCTTAGACGCCGTGACGAGCAATTACGTTTATCACAATATCCCGGGCGACCGCCAGTCGTATCTGCTTGAAACGCTCCGCACTCTGAAAAAAGGCGGCACTTTCGCGCTTCACGACATTTTCTCAAAATCGAAATACGGCGATATGCAGGCGTTCGTCAAAAAGCTGAAAGATGTGGGATATGAAAAGGTCGAGCTTATCGAAACTACGGACAAATACATGAAGAAGCACGAGGCCGTATGGATGGAACTTTCCGGTTCGGCGCTGCTTGTGGGTAAGAAATGAAAATCATGTGGACTGACGCTTTATGGGGAATTCTGATCCCCTTTGCGGGCACGGCGCTCGGCTCGGCGTGCGTGTTCTTTATGAAAAAACAGTTGAGCCGCGCTGTACAGCGCGCTTTGACCGGATTTGCGGGCGGTGTTATGGTCGCCGCGTCGATATGGAGTCTTCTTATACCCGCTATGGAGCAATGCGAAGACAAAGGCAGATGGGCTTTTCTTCCCGCTTTCATCGGGTTCTGGCTCGGTATTTTGTTACTGCTGTTGCTCGATAGAATAATCCCTCATTTGCATATGAACGCCGAGAAGGCGGAGGGCTTAAAGAGCAAGGCGAAAAAACCGACGATGATGGTTCTTGCGGTGACACTGCATAATATCCCGGAGGGGATGGCTGTCGGCGTGGTATACGCGGGACTGCTTTCCGGCTCCGCCGAAATTACGGCGGGCGGCGCTCTGGCTCTATCTCTCGGGATAGCGATACAGAACTTCCCCGAGGGAGCCATAATTTCAATGCCGCTTCATGCGGAGGGCAAAAGCAGGGGCAAAGCGTTTTTTGACGGCACGCTATCAGGCGCAGTCGAGCCGATCGGCGCATTGCTGACGGTAATGTTCGCCGGATTGTTCGTTCCCGCAATGCCGTATCTTCTTTCGTTTGCGGCGGGAGCAATGATCTATGTAGTAGTCGAGGAACTGATCCCGGAAATGTCCGCGGGCGAACACTCGAATATCGGCGTTGTGATGTTCGCGCTCGGATTTACCGTTATGATGGCGCTCGACGTTGCTCTTGGATAATACATCGGAGGTATATTATGGCTATCGTAAAATTTGACAACGTTTCAAGAATCTATACAAGCGGCGATCACGAGCTTCGCGCGCTCGATCATGTCAGCTTCACGCTCGATGAGGGCAAATTCGTCGTCATCCTCGGCCCCTCGGGTGCCGGGAAGAGCACGCTTTTGAACCTGCTCGGAGGACTTGACAGTCCAAGCGAGGGAACGATCACCGTCTCCGGTTCGGATATATCAAAACTTACCGATAATGAACTCGCAGACTACCGCGCGTCGACAGTCGGCTTCGTATTTCAGTTTTACAATCTGATCCCGACGCTGACGGTATATGAGAACGTCAAACTTGTTTCCGAAATATCCGAAAATGCGCTCGGCGCGAAGGATATGATCGGCAAGGTCGGACTTCTCGACCACCTGAACAACTTTCCGTCTGAACTTTCGGGCGGCGAACAACAGCGTATTTCCATAGCGAGAGCGCTTTGCAAAAATCCGAAAATACTGCTTTGCGACGAGCCGACCGGCGCGCTCGATTCCGAAACGGGCGTTATGGTATTGAAACTGTTGCTCGACATGGCGAAAAACTACGGAAAAACCATCGTCATCGTCACACACAACCAGAATATCGCAAAAATGGCGGACGTTGTGATCCGCGTCAAGAACGGAAAGATCCGTGATATCACTGAACAGGAAAATCCGCTTTCCGCTGACGAGGTGGAGTGGTGATGCTTCTTCGTAAACTGCTCCGCACCGCCTGGAGCTATAAAGCGCAGTTCATTTCGATGATCATAATGATGACGTTGGGGATCGGTATCTTCCTCGGTTTCAACATGGAGTGGAAGACGATCGAATACGACGTCGGAAACTTTTTTGAACAAACGAAATACGCCGACTACCGTTTGTATTCGGAAACAGGTTTTACAAAGGATGATCTTGAAAAGATCGCTTCGATAGACGGCGTGGATGCGGCAACGCGGTATCTTTCAGTCAATCTTGAGATCAAGGGCGACAGCAAGAAAGCTCTTGCGCTCGACGTTTCGGAAAACTATACCGTATCACAGTTTACACTGATGGACGGTGACGGATACGACGAAAACGGCGACGGCATCTGGCTGTCCGACAAATTCGCAAAGCTCAACGATATCAGGATCGGCGACACGCTTACGCTTGAATTTCAGGGACTCGATATCAGCGGCAAGGTCGCAGGGTTGATCAAGTCCGGCGAGCATATGATCTGTCTTGCAGACAGCAATCAGGTCATGCCGGATTTCAATACGTTCGGCTTCGCATACATATCACCTGCGAAACTCGGTGAGATCATCCGTGAAAGGGCGCTGAATACCGTAAAAGACGAGTTGAAAAAAGCGGGTGTTCCGGATGAAATGATAAACGAACAGGCGGAAAAGATGCTGACCGACGAGGCCCTTGCCGAGGCGGCCGACAAAGCATTTTTGCAGATTAATCTGCTGTCAGCTCTGGAGAAATCCGAGCTGGAAGACGCCGTAAAGGAAAAACTCGGCAAAACGCTGATGGTCGTACCAAAAGAGGATCACGCCGTGTATAAAGAGGCGATGGGGGAGGCGACCGAAGGCAAGGCGATGGGCTCGATCCTGCCGGTGCTCTTTCTTGCGATCGCAATCCTTACGATGGTAACAACGATGCACCGCATCTCCACGCAGGAAAAGACGCAGATCGGCGTACTCAAGGCGCTCGGCTTCAAAAATCGGACGATCCTGCTCCATTATTCGTTTTACGGTCTGTTTATCGGTGTCGTCGGCGCTGCGCTCGGCGGGGTACTCGGATACTTTGTCTGCAAGATGGTTATGAGCGAAAACGGTATGATGGGCACTTACTTCGATATGCCTGACTGGTCGGCGGCAACGCCTGCGTTCTGTTATCCGATTGTTGCGGGAACAGTGCTTCTCCTCGCGCTCATCAGCTTCCTGTCTGTACGCGTACAGCTTCGCGGCACGGCGGCGGACGCGCTTCGTCCGTATACCCCGAAGAAAATGAAAAAATCCGTCCTCGAAAAGCTGCCGTTTTTTTCCGGAATGAGCTTTTCGACAAAATGGAACCTGCGCGACCTGATGCGCCACAAGAGCCGTTTCGCCATGACGCTTGTCGGCATTGTCGGATGTATGATCCTGCTTGTCGGCGGACTCGGGATGCGCGATACTATGGCGGGTTTCCTCGATCTTCTTGACAACGGCATTTCGCACTACGCAACGAAAGTCAACATCGTTGAAAATGCGGAACGCGAAAAGGTCGATAAGCTGATCGCCGATCTTGACGGCGACTGGGAGAGCTATTCCGGCATCAGCATCGACGGATATACCGCAACGCTCGATATCGTTTGCAACGAAAACGGCAGATTCCGCATTATTGATGAAAACAACAAAGATATTGACCTGCGCGACGACGGTGTTTATCTGTGCTTAAGACTTGCCGACAGAGCGAAGATCGGCGAATACATCGAGTTCTCACCATACGGCGGAGAGGAAGCGTACCGCGTCAAAGTAGTCGGATATAACCGATCTATTATGACCGAAAGCGTAACCATGACCGACAAATATGCCGACGAGCTCGGTATCAAATACAGCGTTTCTGCCGTTTATACAAATAAAGATTCAAGCGAGATCCCCTCGTCTGAACTTATCTCCGGCAAGCAGGACAAGCGGCAGCTGATGGATAGTTTTCAGAGCTTCGTTTCGATAATGGACAGCATGGTGTTCATCCTCGTTGTCGCTGCTGTTATCCTCGGGATCGTAGTGCTGTATAATCTCGGGATCATGAGTTACGTCGAACGCTCACGTGAGCTTGCCACGCTGAAAGTCCTCGGCTTCCGAAACAAAAAGATCGGACAGCTTCTCATCTCGCAGAATATCTGGCTGACCGTGATAGGCGTAATCCTCGGTCTTCCTGCAGGGCTCGGTACGCTTTACTGGATGCTGACCGCCCTCGCGGGTGAATACGAAATGAAGCTTATGCTCGGTCCGTTGACCTATTCGGTCTCGATTCTGCTGACCTTCAGCGTTTCGCTCCTTGTCGGTTGGATGGTAGCAAGAAAAAATAAGAAGATCGACATGGTCGAGGCTCTTAAAAACACTGAGTAAAACAAAATCAGGGGCGAAAGCCCTTGATTCTAAGGGAATAAGTTAGCCGCAGCTAACTAAAGGAGGCAATATGAATAAAGTGACCGTAAAGATCGAAGGAATGATGTGCGGGATGTGCGAGGCGCATATCTGCGACACGATAAGACGTGCGTTCCCCGACGCGAAAAAGGTAAAAGCGTCAAAGGCGCAGAAAGAAGCAACGTTCCTTATCGACGGATCAGCAGATACGGAGAAACTCAAAAAAGCGATAAACGACACCGGCTATACGTTTATTTCAGTAGGATCCGAGCCGTATAAAAAGCACGGACTTTTCGGCTGATCGGGAGGATAATATGGGACTTTTCAGATCATTCGTTAATCAGACGAGAAAACCGCAGGGGTTTCTCGGCAAGATGATGCTCGGCAGTATGAACTGTGCCGGACACGCGAAAATGGCTGACTGGGGCATGTCTCACCTTGACGGTATAAAACCGTCGCTTATCGCCGAGCTCGGCTGCGGAGGAGGCAGGAACGCAAAAGAGCTGCTGAAAAAATATCCGCATTCAAAGCTTGTCGCTATTGATTATTCCGAGCTGTCTGTCGAAAAATCAAAAGCGTATAACGAAAAAGCCGTAGCGGACGGAAGATGCGTCGTCAGACAGGGCGACGTATCAAAACTTGATCTTCCGGACGGCTTATACGATCTCGCGACGGCTTTTGAAACGGTCTATTTCTGGCCGGGACCGGAGAAGTCGTTTGCAGAGGTGTTCCGCATCCTGAAAAAAGGCGGCTCGTTTTTGATCGTCAACGAATCGAACGGCGAGGATGTGACTGGAAAAAAGTTTGAAAAGATCATCGACGGTATGAAGTGTTATACGGCAAAGGAACTGACCGCAGCGCTCAAAAAGATAGGCTTTTCCGAAGTGAGAACAAACTCTCATCCGGATAAGCCGTGGATCACGGTGATCGCAAAGAAGTAAGCGGAGGCGTCAGTATGTTTATAGAAGTTAGAGACGCAAAAAAACAGTACGGTACGGGAGAGGCGGCGGTTTACGCGCTCGAAGGCGCCGACCTGTCGCTTGAAAAAGGAAAAATATGCGTCATTCTCGGCCCCTCGGGTTCGGGGAAATCGACGCTTCTCAATATGATCGGCGGGCTTGACAGCCTTGACGGAGGCGAAATCGCCGTTGACGGACAGAAGATCACGGGCCTTTCGAAAAAGGCACTGACCGAGTATCGCAAACAGAGCGTCGGATTCGTCTTTCAGTTTTACAATCTGATCCCCGATCTGACCGTCGAGGAAAACGTAGAGGTCGTCGCGGAGATCGCCGAAAAACCGCTCGATACCGACGAGATACTGAAAGCGCTAGATATAGAAAAATACCGTTACCGCTTCCCGCGCGAGCTTTCGGGAGGCCAGCAGCAGCGCGTGGCGATAGCGAGAGCGATGGTGAAGAACCCGAAGCTTCTGCTCTGCGATGAGCTGACCGGTGCGCTTGATACGAGATCGTCGCGCTCGGTGCTGAAATTTATCGAAAAGGTCAATACGCAGTACGGCACGACGACTCTCATCATCACACACAACGAGGGGATCGCGGGTATTGCTGACGTCATCGTGCGAATCCGAGACGGAAAGATAGCCTCCTGTACCGAAAACGATCACAAGCTGACCGCAGACGAGTTGGAACTGTGAGGCGATAAAATGAAGCTCAACAAACGCTATGTCCGCAGTATAAAAGCAGATCTTTCATTTTACGTCTCCGCTACTATCCTGACGATGGTGACGCTGTTGATGTTTTACCTCTTTTATATCGCGGGTACGGGCATCAACAAATACGGGGACGATTTCTTCTCAAAGTATAAACGCGAGGATGCGACTTTCTCAACCTACGCAGAGATCCCCGATGAGGAACTGTCCGCACTTGAGACGAAATACGGAGTCACGCTTGAAAAAGAACGATTTGCCGCCACCGACGAGGACGAATACAGAGTCCGCGTTTTCTCTCCGAACGAGAAGATCGACTTATTTGAGATACAATACGGTCACGCGCCCGAAAAAAACGGCGAGATCATCATTTCGGCGGGCTACGCCGTCGAGAATAACGTGAAAGTCGGTGACAAGCTGGCTGTAAACGGAAAAGAATACGCCGTAGCGGGTACGTTTCTGCGCCCCGACTATCTGTATATGGTCGAAAACCTGACAGACGATTACAAAAACGTGACGACGTTCCTCCTCGCCTATATGACACCGGAAGAGTTTGAGGACTGCTTCGGAGGCGGGAGCATCAATTATAAGGTTATATACGGAAAAGATACTGATCAGATCTCATTCCGAAAAGAGATAAACGAAAATTATTACATGGCGTCGTATCTGTCCGCCGACAGCAATATGCGCATCACGTTCGTGCACGAGCAGGCGGATATGTTCATCATGTCGTCGTGGTTCATTCTCGTGATCTTCCCGCTCGTCACCGTGGCGCTGATCTGCATTCTGCTCGGACGGCGCATCCGCGCGGAGCAGAAGCTGATCGGCACGCTCTCGGCTATGGGCTACGAAAAGTCAAAACTGATGCGGCATTACAGTTTGTTTGCCGCGATTCCCGGCGTAATCGGCGGACTGCTCACCTCTGTCTGCGCGCTGATATTGTCCCGACCGTTCGGCTCGCTCGGGCTTGCAGATTACGAGCCGATGAAGCCGCAGTTTACGCTGCCGGTCTGGGTGGCGGTCGCGGGGGTTATCGTGCCGACCCTGATCTACTGGCTCGCCGCGATGCTGCGCGTGAGGAAGCTGCTCAAAGAAGACACCGTAAAACTGCTCGCCGGGCAGGTCGGGAACGATGCGAAAAGCCGCCGGATCCTGACAAAAAGCAAAAAGAAGGTCGGATTCAAATACGCGATCCGTCAGCTCGTCGGCAACCCGGGACGGAGCTTCGTGATCTTCCTCGGTATCTTCCTCGGAGCGATGATCATGGCTTTCGGGTATTCGTTCATCGACTCGGTCAAAGCCGTTGGTGAACAGGCTCACGGCGAGTTCGGCACATTCAAATACGAATACGTCCTGAATAAGCTTGAAAAAGGCACGCCCGACGGAGGCGAAGCGATGATGATCCTGCCGTTTGAGGACGGCGAAGCGCGTCGCTTCTCGTTTATCGGGCTTGACGGCGACGCGACACTCTGGAATCTCACGACGACGGACGGTAAGAAAGCCGATATCGAAAACGGCTTCTACATCAGCACGCTCTGCGAGGCGATCTGCGGCGTACACAAGGGCGACGAATTCACCTTCCGCAGCATCGCAACGCTTGAAGAGCATACCGTAAAGATCGACGGCGTGATCAGAAACGGTTATCAGAATTATATCGTTTCATCGCGTGAAAAGATCGCTGACATCACGGGACTTGATAAGGAGAATTACAACGCGATCCTGTCAGACCGTTCCCTCGATCTTGAAAAAGACAAGGTAGCGGAAACGATAACAGACAACTCGTTTGAAATGCAGATGCGGAATATGTTAAACGCTATGTCCGGGCTTGTTTACGCGTTCATCGGCATCGGTATGATCGTCTGTGTCACTTCGCTTTACGCAACGGTCAACACGATGCTGTCGGAAAACAGACACAACATTTCAATGCTGAAGGTGCTCGGGTTTGAAAACGGGCGCATCCATTCGATGATCATATCGTCAAACCACCTGCTGCTCATCCCCGGTATCGCGTTTGGCATCGCCGCCGCATACGGGATCATGGCGTGGTACTGCGCGCAGTTCGTGGAGATAGAAAAACTGATGATCCCCGCAACGCTGAAACCGTTCAGCATCATTTTGACGGTACTGTTCACGGCGGCGTGCTATTTCGTGTCGCTATTGCTTTTAAGGCGTAAGGTAGATAAAACGAATATGGTCGAAGCGCTCAAGGACGGGCGCGAATGAAAAGGAGGTTTATCTTGAAAAAACTGCACAGATCCGGTGAGGATTATCTGGAAACAGTCCTGATCCTGCAGAAGAAAAACGGTTCCGTCCGTTCGTCAGACGTGGCGGATTATCTGAAAGTAACGAGACCGAGCGTCAGCCGCGCGATCAGTATATTGAAAGACGGCGGATTGCTTCTGATGAACGACGATAAGACGCTGACTTTGACAGAGATCGGATCGGACGTGGCGGAGCATGTTTACGAAAAGCACTGCGTGCTGAAAGACCGCCTCGTTTCGCTCGGCGTCGATCCCAAGATCGCGGAGCAGGACGCCTGCGGAATAGAACACATCATCAGTTATGAATCTTTTGAGAAAATAAAAGCGCTTTGGATGAAGCCGGTAACCGGCGATTGAAAACAAGAGATAAGAATTGTGAATAAACCGAAAAGGAGAACGGTCTTATGAAAGAAAAGAAACAAAACGAGATCTCGGAGCTGCTCGGCTATGCCGGGAAGTACAAGTGGCTGACGTTTTTAGGAATGCTTTTGTCAGCCGTCGCCATGATCATGGGGATGATCCCATATATCTGCATCTGGCTTGCGGCAAGAGACCTGATCGCCGTCGCGCCGAACTGGATCGAGGCGGCGAATATCGGTACGTACGGCTGGATGGCGTTCGGATTTTCCTTCGGCGGTATCATCGTATATTTCGCCGCGCTGATGTGCACGCATCTTTCGGCGTTCCGCACTGCCGCGAATATACGCAAACAGGGCGTCGCTCACCTGATGAAAACGCCGCTCGGCTTCTTCGATAACAACGCGTCGGGTCTGCTTCGCAACCGTCTTGACGGCGGCGCGGGAGAGACCGAAACACTGCTCGCGCACAATCTCGCCGACGTCGTCGGAACGGCGGCGATGTTCATCGCCATGATCGTTCTGATGTTCGTATTCGACTGGCGGATGGGACTTGCCTGCCTGCTTGCCGCCGTGATATCGGTTCTT
The DNA here is from genome assembly GCA_017427285.1 of Clostridia bacterium. GTDB lineage: Bacteria > Bacillota > Clostridia > Oscillospirales > UBA644 > HGM12619. The sequence goes on along the minus strand of JAFRTE010000022.1, from coordinate 72,058 downwards.
GCAATGTTTTCGATGATGGGCGGCAAGAACGCGAAGCTGATGATGGAATATCAGCAGGCGCAGGACGCTATGAGCAAAGCCGGCACGGAATACGTGCGCGGCATCCCCGTCGTCAAGGTCTTTCAGCAGACTGTCTATTCCTTTAAGGCGTTCAAAGAGGCGATAGAGGATTACAGCGCCAAAGCGGAAAGATACACCGGAGATGTTTGCCGCGTTCCTCAGTCGGTCAACCTTACCGCTACGGAAGGCGTGTTCATCTTTCTCGTTCCCGTGGTGCTTCTGATCGCTCCGTCGGCGCTTTCTGCCGGAAACTTCGCCGGGTTTATTACCAACTTCGCTTTCTACGCGGTTTTCTCGGCGATCGTTTCCACGGCGCTCGCCCGTATCATGTTCGCGTCAGCCGGTACGATGCTCGCCAAAAACGCGCTCGCCCGTATCGACACGGTCATGAGAGCGCCGACGCTTGAGATAACGGACGATCCGCAGACGCCTAAGGACAACGGCGTGGAGTTCAAGGACGTTACCTTTGCTTATGACGGCGCGGATATTCCTGCGCTTGATCACGTTTCGTTCAAGGTCCTGCCCGGTCAGACGGTCGCGCTTGTCGGTCCGTCGGGAGGAGGAAAGACGACAGCCGCAAGCCTGATCCCGCGTTTCTGGGACGTTTCATCCGGTCAGATCCTTGTCGGCGGCGTCAACGTGAAGGATATCGATCCGCACGTTCTGATGGATAAGGTCGCGTTCGTGTTCCAGAATACCCGCCTTTTCAAAACCTCGATACTCGAAAACGTCCGCGCCGCGCGTCCGGACGCTTCAAGAGAGGAAGTCATCTCGGCGCTTCATGCCGCGCAGTGCGACGATATTATAGAAAAACTCCCGAACGGGATAGATACACTGATCGGCTCGGAAGGAACGTATCTGTCCGGAGGCGAACAGCAGCGCGTGGCGCTTGCCCGCGCGATCCTGAAGGACGCGCCGATCATCGTCCTCGACGAGGCGACTGCGTTCGCCGATCCCGAAAACGAAGCGCTGATCCAGAAAGCGCTGAAAACTCTGACACAGGGACGCACGGTTATCATGATCGCGCACCGGCTCTCGACCGTCGTCGGTGCCGACAGGATCGTTGTGCTTGAGGAAGGCAAAGTCGTCGAAGAAGGCACGCACGAAGAGCTTGCCAAAGGCGGCGGACTGTACGAGCGGATGTGGAAGGAATACAATCAGGCGGTCAAATGGAAGATCGCATCAGCAAAGGAGGGCGCTTGAAATGATGGGAAGGAAGCTTCAAAAGAAATACGCGCTGACCGATAAAGGCTTAAGAAACACGAGAGTCGGCGCCGTTTGGACCGTGGTCGTCAATCTTTTGATGATGGCGGGCATGGGCATCCTGTATTTTCTGATGCAGAAGTATATGAACACGCTGACGGGCGGCGATGCTCTGCCGAACGCAAGGCTCTTTATCGGACTTGTCGCCGCGTTCGTCGTTCTGTCGTTTATTACGCATTTACAGCAGTATCGTAATACCTACGGGCTTGTTTACAGAGAGGTAAAAGACACGCGCATCTCGCTTGCGGAGCGCCTGCGCAGGCTTCCGCTCGGATATTTCGGGAAACGCGATCTCGCGGACCTGACCGAGACTGTCATGGGCGACGTCAACCGTTTAGAGCATGTATGGTCTCACTGCCTCGGTTACCTTTACGGCGCGTATATTTCAACGGCGATCATAGCGATCGTGCTCTTTATCTACGACTGGCGCATGGCGATCGCCTGCCTGTGGGGCGTTCCTGTTGCTTTCATCCTGCTTTTCGGCAGCAGAAAGTTACAGAAGCGCAGCTCCGAAAAACTCAAAGCCGACGCGCTTGCTGTATCGGACAATATTCAGGAATCGCTTGAGAATATCCGTGAGATCCGTGCGACCAACCGCGAAAAAGAATACCTTGAACGTCTTTACAAAAAGATCGACAGATTTGAAAAAACAAACAGAAAAGGCGAGCTTACGATCGGTCTGTTCGTCAACGGCGCTTCGGTCATCATGCGTCTTGGCGTAGCGACGACGATCCTCACCGGCGCGGCGCTTATCCTGTCCGGAAAGATCGACTTTATGCTGATGTTCATGTTCCTCATGGTCATCACCCGTATCTACGCTCCGTTCGACCAGTCGCTCGCGCTGATCGCTGAGATGTTCGTTTCTCAGGTCTCGGCAAGCCGCCTCAATGAAATATACGACACGCCGACGGCGGAGGGCGCTGAGACGTTCAAGCCCGACGGACACGATATCGTATTTGAAAACGTCAGCTTCGCCTACGACGATCACGACGTACTGATCGGCGTCAGCTTCACCGCCAAAGAGGGCGAAGTCACGGCGCTCGTCGGTCCCTCCGGCTCAGGAAAGAGCACCTGCGCGCGTCTTGCGGCGCGGTTGTGGGATATAAACGGGGGAAAGATAAAAGTCGGCGGCGTGGATATTTCGACCGTCGATCCCGAAGTGCTCCTGACCGATTATTCCATGGTATTTCAGGACGTTGTGCTGTTTGACGATACCGTTATGGAGAACATCCGCCTCGGCAAGCACGGTGCGACCGACGAGGAAGTCCTCGCGGCTGCAAAAGCGGCAAACTGCGACGAATTCGTATCACGTCTTCCCGAAGGATACGCGACGCCGATCGGTGAAAACGGCGCGAAGCTTTCGGGCGGCGAACGCCAGCGCATCTCTATCGCCCGGGCACTGCTGAAAGGCGCGCCCATCGTTCTGCTCGACGAGGCGACCGCTTCGCTTGACGTGGAAAACGAAACGAAGGTGCAGGAGGCGCTCTCACGGCTGCTTTCCGGCAAGACCGTTCTCGTTATCGCGCACCGTATGCGCACCGTCTCCGGCGCGGACAAGATCGTCGTGCTGAAGGATGGCAAGGTCTGTGAGGAAGGCAGACCGGAAGATCTTCTGAAAGACAAAAATAGCCTCTTCCGCCATATGGCGGAGCTTCAGTCGGCTAATGCCGTATGGAGCGTATAAGGAGCCCGGAATGAAAAAATACACTCCCGAGGCACTTATCAAGCTATGGCTGCCGATCTTCCTCGGTGCTCTCGGAGTTGCGACAGCGGCGCTGTTGTTCCGCCGCGTTATGGGAGGAGTTCAGGAGGAGAAAAAGACGGAATGAAAAAAACGTGGGACTTATACGCGCCGATCTATAAACGCGCGATGAAAGCGGATCAGAAGATTTACGATTACATGTATGCACGTATTCCCGAGGTGATCGAAGGCAAGAAGATGCTGGAGATCGCAACCGGGCCGGGACTGCTCGCCAAGCACGTAGGGCACGCGGCGTCCGAGATGATCGCCACCGATTATTCGGAGGAATGATCAAGGAGGCGAAAAAGGGAGAATGCCCGCCGAACCTCAGATTCGAGATCGCTGACGCAATGGCACTGCCGTATGAAAACGATTCCTTTGACGCCGTGCTGATCGCTAACGCCCTACATATCGTACCCGACCCACAAGGCGCTTTCCGAGATCGACCGCGTGCTGAAGCCAGGCGGGATACTGATCGCACCGAACTTCGTGGAGCACAAAGGCACGCTCGGCAGCCGCATCTGGTCCGGTATTCTAAAGCTGGCTGGCGTCCGCTTTGAGCACAAATAGTCGTCAAAAGAGTATCTTGAATTTCTGTCGGCAAACGGCTGGACGCCAGTATTCTCGAAAGAAATGCCCGCGCGGATCACAATCATGTACGCGGAGTGCAAAAGAAAACCGTAAGAAAAATGAGCTGATACGCAACGCGGACCTGTGCGAAGGTCTAGGCGTTTCCCCCGCGACGGCAAACAGGGTTTTGCGGGAGCTGAGCGGGGACGGGACGCTGAAACGCGTAAGGGACGGCAGGTTCTGGGTGTACAGGCTTGCTGAGAAAGAATAACGCTGACAGAATACGGACAAATGAAGTGAAAGTGAATAGTGAAGGTAAAAAAAGACATAGCCCCGCCGGCATGGGGCTATGTCTTAAATTCGGCGAGCTCATAACGCCGAAAAGGAATAAGCGATTAATTGTAATTGGATTATTAACGAACGTTTGACCGTTATTTTTTTGAATCAGAGATAATACCATTACCGCAGTCCTTCGGGCAGGGGGATTTCGCTTATACGCTGAAAAGAAGGTCTCCGTATGTCGGGAAGGGAAGATATTCTCTGCCCGTCAGTCTTTCCGCTTCATCCGCAGCTTCGCGCAGCGTTTGCATTTCGGGAATTACCGTGTCTTTGTAGAAGAAAGAGAGCTCTTTTTTGTCGGCAATGCTCTTTGCTTCGCCGAGTTCTTTTGTAAGCGATTCCGTCGTCTCGTATACGCTGTTGCAAAGCTCGGAAAGATTCTTGAGTATCGCTTTTTCGGGATCGGGTTTGAAACCGAGACTTTCCTGTTTGATTTCAACGAGTTTCGCAAGATGTTCCTCATATTTCAGTATAGACGGAATAATATCTTTTTTCGCCATTTCCGCCATCGTCTGAGCTTCGATCGAAACTGTTTTGATATAGTTATCGTAAAGGATATCGCTTCTTGAATAGATCTCTTCCTTCGTGAAAATTCGGTGCTTTGTAAAAAGCTCCACATTTTTGTCCTCAATAAATGTTGCGATCGCTTCGGGCGTTGTTTTGATGTTTAAAAGACCGCGTTTTTCGGCTTCTTTTACCCAAGCGTCGTCGTAGCCGTTGCCGTTGAAAATGATGCGTTTGTGCTCGCGTATCGTTTTTCTGATAAGAGTGTTAAGCGCGGAGGTGAAGTCTTTTGCGTTCTCGAGAGCATCCGCAAACTGTTCGAGCTGTTCGGCGATAATCGTGTTAAGGATTATATTCGGTCCCGAGATCGAAATAGACGAGCCGAGCATACGGAATTCAAACTTGTTGCCCGTAAACGCAAACGGCGACGTCCTGTTTCTGTCCGTCGTGTCTTTCGGGAAATGCGGAAGAACGTGAACGCCTATTTCCATATCGGAGTTTTCTTTGTTGCTGTAGCTGCTGCCGTTGTCTATCGCTTCGAGTATTTCGGTAAGCTCGTCGCCGAGGAATATCGAAATGATTGCGGGAGGCGCTTCGTTCGAGCCCAGACGGTGGTCGTTGCCAGCGGAGGCGATCGAAAAACGGAGGAGATCCTGATATTCGTCAACCGCTTTTATTACGGAGCACAAAAACAGAAGGAACTGAGCGTTTTCATACGGAGATTTGCCCGGTTCGAGCAGATTTACGCCGGTATCCGTCGCCATTGACCAGTTGTTGTGCTTGCCGCTTCCGTTTACGCCCGCGAACGGTTTTTCGTGAAGAAGGCATTTCATGCCGTGGCGCTCCGCAACGTTTTTCAGAATTTCCATTGTGATCTGGTTGTGGTCGGTCGCAGTATTTGTATCGGTGAATATAGGCGCTATTTCGTGCTGCGCGGGCGCGGCTTCGTTATGCTCGGTCTTTGCAAGCACGCCGAGTTTCCAGAGCTCCGTGTCAAGCTCTTTCATAAAATCGGCGACTCTCGGGCGTATCGCGCCGAAATAGTGGTCTCTCATCTCCTGACCTTTCGGCGGTCTTGCGCCGAAAAGCGTGCGGCCGGTGTAAACGAGGTCCTTGCGCTTGTTGAAAAGCTCTTTGTCAACGAGAAAATATTCCTGTTCCGCGCCTACGGTGGTAATGACCCTGTTTACCGAAGTGTTTCCGAAAAGACGGAGGATCCTGAGCGCCTGCGTGTTTAAAAGCTCCATCGAGCGCAGCAGGGGCGTTTTTTTGTCTAGCGCATGTCCGCCGTATGAATAAAACGCCGTGGGAATGCAGAGAGTGTTGTCTTTTATAAATGCGTAGGAGGTCGGGTCCCAGGCGGTATAACCTCTCGCTTCAAACGTTGCTCTGAGCCCTCCGGAGGGGAAGGAAGAGGCGTCCGATTCGCCTTTTATAAGCTCCTTGCCCGAAAATTCCATTATTACGGTGCCGTCGCCGACGGGAGAAATAAAACTGTCGTGCTTTTCGGCGGTAATACCCGTCATCGGCTGGAACCAGTGTGTGAAATGAGTGGCTCCCTTCGATACCGCCCAGTCCTTCATAGCCGCCGCAACGGTGTTTGCAACGGCGATATCGAGACTTTTGCCGCCTTTTACGGCTTTTTTCAGCGCGGCATAAGTTTCCTCGGGCAGTTTTTCCTTCATTACCGCATCGTTGAATACGTACGATCCGAAAATTTCAGTTACGTTCATAAAAATCTCCCTCGATTATCTTTCTTTATCCGAAAGAATTCTGTTGATTTTTTCTCTTAATTCAAGCAGCCATGCGTTATTGCGCGGAAAACGGCTGAAAGTTATTTTTTCTTTGAGCCCCGAATCGATAAACTCAAGCGTTTTTTCTCTGCCTATCTTTTTTTCGAGCGCTTCGAGCGCGCGCATATCCTGGATGCCGTCGAAAAACACCTCGAAACGCAGAGAAGATACGGGTTTTCCGTCGTTGCCGGGATAAACGATAAACGCGTCTCCCGAAGGATACGCCTCTTTTGCGTCGGTTACGTAATACGGGTCTATCATTTCATAGGAAAGAACGGAATTCCAGAAATTGTATCCCCAGTGAAGAAATCCCTTTATGCCGAATTTGTAAAGCTGTATGCCGAGGATCCTGTTTTGCAGCGACGGCTGGGCAATAAATCTGTTTGAAACGTCTTTGTACTGCCCGCAGCAGTAGTAACACCACAGATCCTTTACGCCGTTTTCAATAAACGGCTCTATGTGGTTTGTGGACGCAACGGGCGTTTTTACGGCTCCCGTTTCGTAAAAACCGTAAGACGAAAGAGCGTCTATCATATTAAATTCGCCGCCCGTATATTTCCTTATAAGGACAGACGCGGCGTTGTATTTTTCGGGACTGTCGGCGGACGGCTCGTCAGAAACGTGAAAATACACTCGGCTCTGCATATTTCTCTCTTTGAAAAAAGCGGTGAGCGCGGGGATGAGCTGAGAAAGGAAATTAACATATCCGTCGCCGTAAGCGTCGGTTTCCCAGCCGAAAATACGTCTCGTTTCGCCGTTTTCTTCCGCAATTATCTTCGGCGCGTTTGCGGCTCCCCACTGTGTGTAAAGCGGAGCAAGCTCAAAATATTCTATCCCGTTTTCCTCCGCCGTTTCTATCCAGCGGATAAGTCTGTCAAAGCCGAAGGTGTAGCTGTCGCCGTTTTTGTAAACGTCGAGCAGCTGAACGGTCGTTCTTTCCGAACCGACGGCGGTATCGAGCGCGGGGGTGAAGATCGGGGTAAGTATCATATTCATGCCGTGATCGGAGGCATTTTTCATATAGTTTCCTATTATTTCCCAATGCTTTTCGGAAAATGCGGCAACCGAATATCTGTCGCAAAGACAGTCCGCATGAAACCAGTTTGTATATATTAGAGACTGTTTTTCAAGCTCTGCGTCAAGAATCCTGAGAGTAAATACGGTTTCGCATACCGACTCTTCACCGTTTCGAAGTATAACCTTTATATGGTGCGTTGCGGGGAGAACGCCTCTCGCGTCAACGGTTATCCATAGCGCGGAAACACGGTTTTTGCTAACGGTAAAACCGCTTTTTCCCACGTCTTCGAGCACGTCCGGAAAAAGACCGGGTTTGTCGGAAATGATATATTCGTCGTGATCGTCGTAGCAAGGAAGCAGGGAAGGGACGTATCCGACCGACCTTACCGTTATTCCGGGAACGGTGGACGCTGTTTCAACGCTCAGGCGCGCTCTTCCGCTTTCGGGAAGGGTATACGCGATCTGATAAGAGAAGATCTCGTTTTTCAGCGCCGTTGCCTCGCCGTACTCTTCAAGCGAGTCAAACTTCGTATCGGGCATTACTTTTTCAAGAGAAGAAATACATTTTGAAAGCACGTTCATTTTTTTATCCTCTTTATCTTCCCGTTTTTTTTGCATATGTCAATAATAAATTCGGTTTCCGTTTCCGCATAGGGCAGGCGCATCGCGTTTTCTATCCTGTCTTTCGGCGTGCGGTAAAAATACGGCGTCATGGTTATAAGATCACAAAGCGAAGCGTTGTCGAGAACAACCGTTTCGGATATTTTTTTTGATGAAATAACTTCAAAGGCGTCCGAAAGTCCTGATCTTTCGTCGTTCTGTCTCGGCTCGCCGTATAAAATGCGTTTTATCCCCATAAGGTGGTCTTTGCCGGGAAAAACGTGTATAAAAACGCCTTTCGGTGCAAGAAGCCGCAGAAACTCTTTTTCGTTTACCGGCGCGAAAATATGAAGAAGGATATCCGCCGAACCGTCCTTTACGGGCACAGACGAGATATTTGCTGCAAAAAACAGCGCTTTTTGGGAATCCTTCGCCGCATACCGCAGAGCCCTTTTCGAAAGATCGAAGCCGTAAAACGACGCTTCGCAAAACTCCTTCTGAAGGGCGTTTGTGAAATAACCCTCGCCGCAGCAAGCGTCTATAACGGTGCTTTGCGGAAAAATATAATCTCTCAGTGACTCTTTAAGTCCGCAAAGAAGATGCGAATAGTGACCTTTTGAGAGAAAACGTTTTCTTGCGGACGCCATCTCTGCGCCGTCGCCCGCAGAAGGCGAGCCGTTCAGTATAAGATTCACACTTCCCTCTTTTGAGCGGTCAAACGAATGTCCGTTTTTGCAGACGGCGGTTTTCTCTGCAAAATGCAGAGGGCTGCCGCATACGGGGCAGATTACAGGACAGTCCTTCATGCTCTTCCGAGCTTTTTCAGCTCCCGAACGTCAACATCGGCAAAAACAGGTGTTAAAAATTCGTTTAAAAGACGGGAAACGAGACGTTCGTGGTAAAAATCGGAAAGCTCTTCGGGGCGGTAGTTTGTGCTGATTATCATAGGACTGCCGCTGTTTAAGCGCGAATTTACAACGTTGTATATTACGGACTCGGAAAACTGCGTTGAAAATTCGGAACCGAGATCGTCTATGATGAGAAGATCCGATTCGAAAAATCTTTCCGTATCTCCGCTTTTGCCGCCTTTTCCGAATTTTTCGGCTTCAAATTCGGATATCATATTCTGCGCTGTAACGTAGCAAACGTAGTTGCCCTGTTCGGCGCATGCTTTCCCTATTGCGCAGGAAAGAAACGTTTTTCCCGAACCGCTTCTGCCCATAAAAAGCAGATTTTCCTTCTTTTTTGCAAAATCTCTGACGTATTTTTTCGCGTATCCGAGAGTCAGCTCCATTTTTTCGCGGTCCGCGGGATTTTTATAATAGGAAAGACTGAACGAATCGAACGTTTTGTTTTTGTAATCGGAAGAAAGCCCCGAACTGTCAAGAGTAAGCGCCGAAAGCTCCTTTTTGAAGCATTCGCAAAGCCCTTTGTCCGTATATCCCCTGTCTTTGCATTTCTCGCAGCGGTGGCGGATTTCGCATGCGTTTGACGGAAGACCGGCTTCTGAAAGAATTTCCGCCCTTTCTTTCTGAAGATCGAGACTGGTTTTGCGGAAGCGGTTGAACGCCTCTTCGCTCCTGTCTCCGCTGAATGCGAAAGCGGTAAAGCGGGACATATTTTTTCTCAGCTCTTCGTCTATCTCCTTCAGACGGGGCAGTTTTTCGTAAATCGCGGCTATTCTGCGGGCCTCGGCTTCACGGAATTCGGCAATTTTTTCCTGAAGGACTTCATCGGTCTTTTCGAAAAGTTCATGCCTGTTCATCTTCGCCGTTCACCGCCTTTTTCATGATTTCCCATGTTTTGTCTACTGTTTTTTCCGCGTCGGGGGATTGTGAATACCCTTTCGGCTTTCCTTTTTTGGCCGGGGAGGGTTTCTTTGCGGACGTCTGAGCGGGGTCCGTAATGCCTTCCGCCTTCCACGAACGGAGTATTTTGTCTATATACTGATATTTGTATGAACCTATGCTTTTTATCATGCTTTCGTATGCGGCAAGGATCATATCGTCAGCATATCCGAGCTCGGTGCGCCACGCAACGAAAACTTTTTTCTCCTCTTCGCCGAGCGCTCTGTCCGAAATACCGAGCAGCTTCGCCGTTTTTTTCGCAGCTTCGTTTTTTTCTTTTTCGGCGGCGAGAAACGCTTCCGCCCTCTCAAACGTAACTATTCCTTCGTCCGCCCATATAACGGCGGTCTTTTCTATCTGACGCATCGATTTTTTGCCGCTGTCGGCGCAGTACTGCAGCAAAACGGCGGCAACTTCGGGCGGAAGCCCGATCCAGTCAACGAGAGAAAGGACGGTATACGCGTCGGTAGTGTTGAGCGGACGCGCGAGCAGCTCCTCCGTTTTGTCATAAAGAAATCTGACCGCGCTGTCGCCGTTTATCCTGTTTGCGACCTCTTCGGCGGAGTACGGCTGAATATCGGAAGTTTTAAGCTGCGGACGGGAAAGAGTATATTTATGCTTCGATCTGAAAAGAATACCTTTTTCGACCCAGTAATCAAACGCAGCCTCAAGATTTTCTTTTTCTATGCCCGTCGCCGCGCAGATATCGGTTTCGAGAAACGATTTTGAGGAGTTTCGCAAAAGAAACAGGATAAGTCTCAACGCGTCCTGCGGCGCTCTGAGATAACTGTCTGCTATTTCGTTGGGAACGGAAAACGTCGGGCTGTTTTCGAATATTACTGTCTTGTCTGCCATTCTGCTCACGGCTTTCTGAAAAATTGGAAATACCTATACTTTATAATTATAACAGAATACTGCCGTCAAGTCAAGAGTTACATATTAAATTTTTATAAACAGTGTGCCGCATAAAATTCAAACGTCCGTCTTGACTTATCCGATTTTAAATGATATTATATATAAAAAACGGAGATGGAGTGGTAAAAACGGAATATCCTGTATTTTTGAAACGGAAACGCGTCGGTACGGTAGTATTCAACGCCGTTATGCTTGCCGTGTCGCTCGCGGCGATGATATACAATATAATAAACGCGGACGAATACGCCGTGTTTATCGTTACAACAGCGGTCTTTGCGCTTACGCTCGGTTTCAATGTTTTTCTTATCAGCGAAAAAACGTATGCGATTTATGAGGACAGGATCGTGTCTCTTTCGAAATTCCTGCCGAAAACGGATATTAAGGCGAGCGAGATCGCAGGCGTAGACTACGCAAACGAGCTTCACGATACTCTTAAGATCAGCTACAACACCGACGAATTCGATATCGAAAAAATATCGGGCGGCAGCGCCGCGTTTGCAGAGATGGGCGAAGGGATGTGGACGGCGTATATCGCAAAAAGAGACGTAAACAGACCTCTTGCGGAAATAAAGCTGATCATCGAGAGCATGAAAAAGTAAATTTTTATAAATTTTTCTCAAAACGGGAACTTTTCCGGTTTTTTTCAGTCCAAACGCATATATCAACGGAAAAATCGGCGAAATTTCCGCTCTTTTTTTCGGAAAATCACGGGCATGTATTGACAAATCGCAAAAATAATGGTATATTATGATATATGCGCTGAAAATGCGCCCCTTAAACACGCAGATCCAATTACACAGCTGAAATTATTTATTACTCGAAAGGTGGTTCATTATGAAACACAGATTTCATAAGATTACTGCGTTACTCCTCGTAGCCGCAATGCTGGTCGCATTCCTGGCAGCGTGCGGAGAAGAAGAGGTAGACCTTCAGTCGGTTTACAAATTCTCCGAAACGGCAGTAACTCTTAACGCAGGCGAAAACTACGCTCTGCTTATTTACGACGATACATACAGCGACAGATCGTATACCGCGGTATGGTCATCCGATAACCCCTCGGCGGTCTCCGTTGAGCAGAGCGGATTTATAACTGCTCTTGCGGCAGGCACAGCCACGGTTACGGCAAAACTTCACTTTGACAAGGAAAATCAGGACGTAACCCTTAACTGCGCAATCACGGTACTTGAAACGAACATCGCCGTTACGGGAGTTTCCATAAACACAATGGAACAGACTCTTGACGTAGGCGGCGTTACCGTTTTAACTCCGACAGTCCTTCCCGCAGACGCGACAAACAAAGCCGTCAGCTGGACCACCTCCGATCCGTCGGTTGCAATAGTTTCATCGGGCGTTGTTACCGCCGTTGGCGAAGGCACCGCGATAGTAACCGCAATTACCGATGACGGCGGAAAAACGGCGGACTGCATAATCACCGTAAATACTCCCGTAGATACGTTTGAGAGTCTTACGCTTAATAAAACGACCGTATCCGTTGCGGTAGGAAAGACTACCTCGCTTACGGCTACGATCAAGCCCTCGGGCATTGCCGCAAACATTATCTGGACAAGCGCAGACGAAACGATAGCGACCGTCCTCAACGGTACTGTAACAGGCGTTAAAGCGGGCACCACAACGATTACCGCTACGTTAAACGACAAGGTTACAAATAAGGTCGCAACATGTAAAGTAACGGTAACATCTTCCACCTCGTCCACATCTTCCGGCTCGTCTTCATCCGGCAACTCCGGTTCTTCCGGCAATTCCGGTTCGTCTTCGGGCACATCCACGACCGTAAAGGCAACGAGCGTTAAATTCGACGTTCAGTCGATGACCGTATACGTAGGTCAGAAAGGTCCGTGGAAATTCAACCCGACCGTAACCCCCGCAAACACAACGGAAAAAGGCACATGGTCATCAAACAATCCGTCCGTTGCCGCGGTTGACTCGGAAGGCAACATCACTATAGGCGACATCGGCTCGAGCTACTTTGAAATGGCTACGATCACCTACACCGTGGGCTCCAAGTCCGCAAGCGGCGTTGTTGTCGTAATGTCGGCAAGCTCCAACCCGAATCCCGAAAACAACGAAACAGAAACTCAGCAGGGCGAAACACAGACTCCCGCCGAAAACACCGAAACTCAGACTCCTGCCGAAAACACCGAAACTCAGACTCCCTCAACGAATGAAAAAGTTATCACTTCTCTCATTCTTGCGGAAGACACTGCAAATATCAACGTAGGTCAGGCATACGCGCTCGAATTCGACGCATATCCGAAGGACGCCGTAGGCACATACACCTGGGCAAGCGCAAATGAATCGATAGCGACGGTAACGTCTTCGGGCGTAGTAACCGGTCTTGCGGTAGGTGAGACCACCGTGACCGTGACCGAAACGAAATCCGGCATCTCTCAGACCTGCAAGGTAGTTGTAAAACTTAAGGAGGCCGAATCGGTAACGCTTTCCAACGCAACCGTAACGCTTCCTCTCGGTCAGACGTATACTCTTATCGCAACGGTAACTCCGAGCGACACTTCCGAATCGCTGATCTGGACATCCCAGTATCCCGATATCGTTTCCGTAACTCCTCTTGCAGACGGAAGATCGGCTCTTATCGCTTCGCTTGCAAGCGGTACGGTAGTAATCACCGCATCCACGCCGAGCGGCAAGAAAGCCGAATGCACCGTAGCTTCCGGCATTACCGGTTATGATCCGGGCGACGTAACACAGCAGGTTTCGTCGAAAATCAAAGTAAGCGTTGTAGTTACAACCAGCGGAGACCTCGTTCAGGGTAACGCATATTCCGCATACCTTACCTTCTCTCCCGCGCTTTCTTCCGCTCAGCAGGCAACGCTTATGTATGCGATAAGCACAAACGACAACACCGTAGCCATTACGAGAACAACGGCAAACGATTATACGAAAAACAGCTTCACTATCACCCCGACAGTTGCCGCAGGTTCCGCAACTCTTACGGGATTTGTAAGCTCTTCGGACGCATCTCTCCAGTTTGAATACGAACCGAAGACGGTTTCCATCCTCTCTCCCTCAACGGATATAAAGACACCTATCAAATCTCTCTCGATGAATCCGACATCGCTGTCGCTTTACACGGGCGCCACCTCGGTTATAGCCGTTGCGCCCACACCGTCCGTAAACGACGATGAAGTAACATGGTTCTCCTCCGATGAGTCGGTAGTAAAGGTTTCAGGCAACAGGCTCACGGCAACCGTTATTGCGGTAGGCGCGGGCAGAGCGACGATCACAGCAAAAACACGCGGAAATCTCTCTACTAACAAGATAACAGCAACATGTACGGTAATCGTAAGCGCAACGGGTTCCGTTGACAGCACAAGAAGCGTTATCGGCGTAATGCAGGGTTCGACCTATACTCCCACAAACGCTGATATCGGGGCGACAGGTTCGTTTGTAACGGGCCTTGCGCCGACATGGACCGCGGGCAACGTACTTGCAACGGGCGGAACGGACGTTTCATATGTAATGAGCATAGACGCAAACGGCCTTATCACCGTAGGCGACAACGTTCCCATAGGAACGACGCTTTCAACATCCGTAAGATATGCGATCGCAAACGCAGGATCGATCGTTCAGAAAGACTTTACCATTATGGTAATAAACTCCAAGCAGAGCAGCTCTTCAACAACCGCAAACGTAACGGTTAACGCGTCTGTCGGCGATACGGGCAATCTGCGTGAATCATACGGCGGATATACCTATACGTCAAGCAACACCGCGGTAATCACCGTAAACGGCGAAGGTCAGTGGCAGGCGGACAGAGCGGGCAATGCCGAAGTAACTATCAAGGACGATAAAGGAACGACAATACTTATCGTAAACTTCAAAGTAGGCAATCCCGTAAAGACGCTTACGATGAACGTTGAGGAATCGAAGGTGATTTCAGAAGTTCTCGGCACAACGGGAACGGTAGTAGGCGCAACAAGCAACTACACTTCAAGAGTAAGCGTTTCCAACCTCAATAACCAGTTTATCATCACCGCGCTTGCAACCGGTACGGCAAGAGTAACCGTAAATCTCCAGGACGGCTCTTCTTACTATATCGACGTAACAGTAACAAGCGGATCGTCTTCCGGCAGTTCTTCGAGCGGAAGCTCAAGCACGAGCACAAGCCTGAGAGCAAGTACGACCAACGTTAAAGGCGGCAACGGCTTTACCGTAACGCTTAACAATGCGCTTACAACAAGCACATACAACTGGTCTATCACCTCCGCAACGGGCGAAACGATCGCAACGTTTGAAAACGGCAGCACGTCATATGAAACGATAACTCTCAGCAACACCTCAGCAGCGGTAACGGTAAATACAACAGCTGTTGAAGCGAACACAACGATTACGATCCACGTATCGCGTCTCGGAATCGAAGTCGCATCCATAAACATTACCGTAAGCAAATAATAAAAACAGTTAAACAAAAGCATAACGAAGGGAAGCGCTCTGCGGCGCTTCCCCTGTTTTTTATATTCTGCTGTTTTTCAGTCAATCTTTTTTCGTCTCACAAACGAGTAGGGCGGAACATAGTCTTCGTATTCGATGTATACGGGCATTTCGGCGTGCGGAGCGGAAAGGATAAACTCTCCGTTTTCATTATACATTCTGCCTATCGTAAAGGTCTGAAACGGTCTTCCCGGGGAGATGATCTCGCAGGTCTCACCTACTGAAAACTTGTTTCTCTGCGATACTTTGAGCAGTTTTTTTGACGTATCGTATCTTTCGACCGTGGCGATAAGCTCGTAGTCGCGGATATAAGAAGATTCCCTGTAATTCTGTCCGTTCTGCGGTTTTCCGAAATAAAAGCCCTCGTAGTATTCCCGGTGGCTGACCTTGCAGACCTCTTCGTAATAACTATCGAGATTTTCGGAATACTTCATAATGTCCGTAAAGCAGTCGTCAACGGCTTTTCTGTATGCCGCGGTAACGGAAGCGACGTAAAACTCCGTTTTTACGCGTCCTTCTATCTTAAAGCTGTTTATGCCGGCGCGGACAAGTTCGGGGATATGCGTGATCATGCAAATGTCGCGCGAATTCATTATATAAGTGCCCGTATCGGTTTCTTCGATCGGGAAATACTCGCCCGGGCGTTTTTCTTCCGTAAGCGCGTATTTCCATCTGCACGGCTGAGCGCATTCGCCTCTGTTTGCGCTTCTGCCCGCCATGAAATCGGAAAGCAGGCACCTGCCCGAGTACGATACGCACATCGCGCCGTGAACGAAAGCTTCAAGCTCAAGGCCGTCGGGAATATTCTCTCTTATACGCGATATTTCGTCAAGAGAAAGCTCTCTGCCCAGAACTATGCGTTTCGCTCCCATTTCGTACCAGAATTTGCAGGACTCTGAGTTGACGGTCGACGCCTGGGTCGAAATATGTATTTCAAGGTCGGGCGCGTATTTTTTCGTCAACATCATAAGCCCGGGATCGGTAATAATTACCGCGTCCGCGCCCGCAGCCGCTACGCCTTTTATGTATTCGGGAAACATCTCCGCTTCGTCGTCGTGAGGGACCGCGTTGCACGCAACGTAGACTTTTGCGCCCTTTGTATGCGCAAAGTCGATCCCCGCAGCCATATCGCGCGGCGGAAAGTTTGCAGAAGCGGTCCTGAGCGAAAAATGCTCTCCGCCTATATATACTGCGTCGGCGCCGTATAAAACCGCGTAAACGAGCTTTGAATAATCGCCTGCGGGGGCTAAAATTTCGGGTTTTTTCATCTGAAATCTCCGTAAAAATCAGCCGCGCCCTTGAAAGAACGCGGCTTTTTGATTATTTTATTATGCTGTCAAGCCACATTGAGGGTTTTTCGATACCCATTATCTTTACTACCGTTGCGGCAACGTTTGCAAGTCCGAAAGTACCGGGAGCGATCTCGTATTTTTCGTTTTTGTCATAAACGATAAACGGAACGGGGTTCAACGTGTGGGCCGTCTTCGGTTTCGGAGGCTGCCCCTCTTTCTTTTTCTCATACATTTCGTCCGCGTTGCCGTGGTCTGCGGTAACAAGAAGCGTATATCCCGCTTTATCGACCGCTTCGATAATCCTTGCAAGGCAGATATCTACCGTTGCAACGGCGATCTGAGCCGCGGCGTAGTTTCCGGTATGTCCTACCATGTCGCCGTTCGGGAAATTGCAGCGGATAAAGTCGTATTCTCCGCTTAAAATAACTTCGCAGAGTCTGTCTGTTATCTCTGCCGCCTTCATCCACGGTCTCTGCTCGAAGGGTACGATATCGGAGGGTATTTCTTCAAATACTTCGAGCTTGTCGTCGAATTTCTCGCTGCGGTTGCCGTTCCAGAAATAAGTAACGTGGCCGTATTTCTGAGTTTCGGATATGGCGAACTGCTTTTTGCCGTTTTTAACGAGAAGCTCGGAGAGCGTGTTTTTGATGCTCGGAGGAGAAACGAGATAGTTTTTGGGTATTTTAAGGTCGCCGTCGTATTCGAGCATGCCGGCGTACATTACCTTGGGCGAGCGGACTTTGTCGAATTTGTCAAACGAATCGCCGCCGTCAAAGGTTTTGCTTATCTCTATAGCTCTGTCGCCGCGGAAGTTGAAAAGCACAAAGCTGTCGCCGTCGTTTACGGCTCCTACGGGTTTGCCGTCTTTTGCGATGACGAAAGGCGGGATATCCTGGTCTATCGCGCCCGTTTCGGCTCTGAGAGTTTCGAGCGCTTCGGCTGCGGACTCAAAATATCTGCCGTCGCCGAGAACGTGGGTATGCCAGCCCTTTTCAACCATTGCCCAGTTTGCCTCGTAGCGGTCCATCGTTATCTGCATACGGCCGCCGCCGGAAGCGATCCTGGCGTCAAAAGAAGGATCGGAAAGCTCGGAGAGAACTTTTTCGAGCTGATCGATATATATCGGAGCGGATGTTGCGGGAACGTCGCGTCCGTCAAGAAGTATATGGACTCTTACTGTTTTTACTCCGTCTTCCTTTGCTCTTCGGATAAGCGCGAAAAGGTGTTTTATGTTTGAATGCACGTTTCCGTCCGAAAGAAGACCGAGAAAATGCATCGCGCCGTTTTTGCAGAAAGAAACAAGGTTTTTCCATGTTTCCGATTCGAAGATCTTTCCGCTTTCTATGCTTTCGTTAACGAGTTTTGCGCCCTGGGAGTATATCTGACCGCAGCCGAGGGCGTTGTGTCCCACTTCGCTGTTGCCCATATCGTCGTCGGAGGGAAGACCTACGGCGGTGCCGTGAGCTTTGATATCAACGTAGGGACACGTTGCTTTTAATCTGTCAAGAACGGGCGTATACGCGCTCAGTACGGCGTTTCCGTAGTCGCTCGCGTTGGTGCCAACGCCGTCCATTACAACAAGTACTGTTTTTTTCATATTGTTATCCTTATTTCTGATTAAGTGATTTTTCGAGATTCGATCTGATTTCTTCGAGAAGCTCGTCAAGATTTACCGCTTTTTTGTTTTCTATTGTTGAGAGCGCCGCAAGAGATTTTGTCATAATGCCGCTTTCAACCGTTTTTATGCAGGCGTTTTCGAGCTTATTTGCAAAATCGCAAAGCTCGCTTATTCCGTCGAGTTCGCCGCGCTTTCTCAGTCCGCCCGTCCATGCAAAAATCGTTGCTATCGGGTTTGTGGACGTTTTTTCGCCGCGAAGATGAGCGTAATAATGGCGCTGGACTGTGCCGTGAGCCGCCTCGTATTCATAATTGCCGTCGGGCGAAACGAGCACGGAAGTCATCATCGCAAGATCTCCGAAAGCCGTAGCAAGCATATCGGACATAACGTCGCCGTCGTAATTCTTGCAAGCCCAGATAAAACCGCCTTCGGAACGGACTACCCTTGCGACCGCATCGTCTATGAGCGTGTAAAAATAGTCGTCAAGACCCGCTGCTTTGAATTTTTCGCGGTATTCGCCGTCGTATATTTCCTGAAAAATGTCCTTGAAGCGGTGATCGTACGTTTTTGAGATCGTGTCTTTTGCCGCAAACCAGATCGGCTGACGCGTCGATAGCGCGTAGTTGAAGCATGCGCGCGCGAAAGACGCTATGCTCGCGTCGGTATTGTGCATTCCCATGACAACGCCGTTTCCATCAAAATCCTTTACGGTAAGACGTTTTTCTTCGCCGTTTTTATCGGTTATGACAAGCTCTGCTTTCGAGCCGCCTTCAACCTTCGATTCAACTGCGGAATAGATGTCTCCGTATGCGTGACGTGCGATCGTGATCGGCTTTTTCCACGTTGGGATATACGGTTTTATGCCGTCTATGAGTATTGGCGCGCGGAAAACGGTGCCGTCAAGGATCGCTCTTATCGTTCCGTTCGGGCTTTTCCACATTTTCTTTAATTTGTATTCTTCCACACGCTGAGCATTAGGAGTTATCGTTGCGCATTTTACGGCAACGCCGTATTTTTTTGTTGCGTTTGCGGCGTCAACGGTTATGCGGTCGTCTGTTTTGTCTCTGTTTTCAAGACCGAGGTCGTAATACTCGGTCTTGAGGTCGATATACGGGCAGAGAAGTTCGTCCTTCGTTTTTTGCCAGATAATTCGAGTCATCTCGTCGCCGTCCATCTCAACGAGAGGCGTTTTCATCTGTATTTTTTTCATAAATATCCTTTATTTTCAGTTTCTCTTTGAAAGAACGTCTTTTTCGTAGCGTTTTACTTCTTTAAGCCACTCTTCGCCTGCGGGCACGCCGGACTGATCGCAGAATTCTTCCCAGACGTAGCCGAGCGGGAAATATTTGTATTCTTCGGTGAGAACGAGGCGAGAAGTATAGTCGCCTTCAAGCTCCGCCTTTTTCAACGCTTCCGTCGGCTCGAGGAGAGCGCTGAGAAGAGCTTTCTGAGTGCTTCTCATGCCGAGGACCCATGCGGCAACCCTGTTTATGCTTGCGTCGAAATAGTCAAGCGCAATATTTACTCTGCCGATAAGGTCGTTTCTTACTATCTCCTGAGCGATAGCCCGGAGCTCGTCGTCAAAAATAACTACGTGGTCGCTGTCCCAGCGAACGGGGCGCGAAACGTGAAGCATAAGTTCGTCCGAAAATAGAGCCATCGCGCTGATTTTTGCGGAAATGATCTCCGTCGGGTGGAAATGTCCTGAATCGAGAGTTACCATCAATTCGGGATGTTTTGCGGCGTAGCCCATGAAAAACTCGTGGGAACCGACGACGTAGCTTTCGCTGCCTATGCCGAAAAGTTTGCTTTCAACTGAGTCTTTATTGTATTTCGGATCGATCTTCTCGGCAAATATTCTGTCGAGCGCCTCAGCCATCCTTATTCTCGGAGAAAGCTTGTCTATCGGCGATTCCTTGCAGCCGTCGCTCATCCAGAAGTTTGTGTTGCATCTCTGTCCGAGCTCTTTGCCGAAATATTCCGCGATCTTTCTGCAACGGATACCGTGTTCGATCCAGAATTCGCGTATACCTTTGTCGGGCGATGCGAGGGTAAAGCCGTCGTTTGAATACTTGTGGCTGAAATAAGTGGGGTTGAAATCGAGACCTATGCCGTTTTCCTTTGCAAAATCTACCCATGCCGCAAAATGCTTCGGCTCTATTTCGTTTCTGTCAACGAATTTGCCGCCGTTTTCAAGGTAGCATGCGTGAAGATTGAGCTTCTGCTTTTGCGGGATGAGCGAAAACGCCTCGACGAGGTCCGCGCGAAGTTCGTCCGCCGTCCTTGCCTTGCCGGGATAATTGCCTGTCGTCTGTATTCCGCCGCCCGAAAGTTCGCTGCCCGCGGTCTCAAAGCCGGAAACGTCGTCTCCCTGCCAGCAGTGAAGCGAGATCTTGATTTTTTTGAGTTTTTCTATCGCTGCGTCGGTGTCAACGCCGACAGACGCGTATTTTTCCTTGGCGAGAAGATAATTGCTCATGTTTTCCTCCGATATTATGAATTTAATATTGTTTTTGAACAGCGCGAGGGACGGTCCGAACATACATTATTAATATGTAAAGCGGATTTCGGCCCTGCGACGCGCGTTTTTTTTGAAAAACGGCGTTTAACACAATAACATTTTATCAAAATATATATAAAAAGTCAAGGGAAAATTTGCAATAAACCTTGACAATATTTTGTTTATATGCTATAATGAGTATGTCGAAAAAGGAAAGGGGGATGTTTATGGCTGAAAAGAAAGCGGAATTTCTTATGTTCAAGGGCAAGCCGCTCGTCCGTATGGGCAATATGATATATTACGGCAATCCCGGCGATAAGTATGTTGTGATGCTCCAGATACTTTCAACGGAAGATTTCAACGGCTTCAACCTTGCTCGCAAAGTTTCCGTTCAGCTGCAGCTGACAGACCCGGAAGTCAAGGCCGTTGACCGGATAGTAAAACGTTCCGACAAAGTGGGACTGTATCAGGCAATGGTGATCGCCGATATATGGCTCGAAAGGGCTCTTTCGGAGGACTCTGTGGCTGAATAAACGGGTTTTATTTGCATTTTTTACACCTGCGTATAAAATCTTCCTGTAAAGTCCGAGATTTTTGGTTATATTGACTAATAAAAAACTCTTGACAAATTTTTGTCTATATAGTAAAATGTTTATATAACCACTGATTATCAACGAATATGTAATCTTTCTTGACAAAGAAGAATTAGCATATTAAAATTAGAAAGGATGAATCATCAGTATGAAAAAATTCATTTCGATTATGTTGGTCCTTTTGCTGACCCTTGGTATTATGGTCGGATGCGCCGGCGGAGACAGCGGCGGTGTCAAGAATGGCGGCATAAAGAGTGATGACCTCAAAGACAGCTCGGCAACCCAGCAGCGTTGGCTTAGGCTTCCCGATACCTCTACCAGAGTTTGCAAGCTCGTTATCAACCCCGACGAATATTCCGGCGGCAGCTCGGGCAACTTCAACAGACTGCCTCTGAACCTCGGTCTTCTTGACGACGCTAAATCGGTTACCAAATCTCTCAACGATCTTATCTTCGTTGTAGAAAGCAAATCCGCAAACGGCGTAGGCGGCACCGAAGTATTCCTTCCCGTTTACGATCAGGATGCAGAAGACGTTAACACCCGTTATACCGTTAAGAAAATGACCCTTGACGTTGACGGCACAAAAGTAAGCGCAACGATCCCCGGCGGCGACGAATCGTCTACTCAGAACATCACCATGAGAGATAAGATCCCCGTTGACTTCCAGACGGATATAGTTGCCGTTGTAGACGTTATTTCCGCAGCAGGCGCTAAATGGAAAGTTACCGGCGCTTCTCAGAAGCCGACTTACTCCATCCTCGCTCAGAACGATACGGACGCTACCGGACATTTCGCATTCAACCTCACCGAGATCCTTTCTCAGCAGGTTACCGCGGAAGACGATATCTCCGTTATGACTCTTAACGTAACCCTGTCCGTAATCGGCGCAGGACCGCTCGTATTCCAGGATTACAAAGTTCTCTCCATTGAAAGAGGATTCCAGTATGCGGCAGCGGACGCTTCCACAACATGGTATCCCTACGGCATTGTTTCCACTCTCGAATACCCCAACGGCACAGCTGCTGAGGTTATGGACTACTTTGCAGGCTACAGAACAGTAGCAAGAAGAATCACCTTCAAGAAAGACGGCTCCTTCTATCTCGCAGGTAAAGTATACGGCAAACTCACATATGATGACAAGCAGAACCTTATGATAGTTGAAGGCGACGGCTTCAATTACGTTATTTCTCCCAAGAGAAAACAGTACATCACATTCTACGACAGCGAAGCAGATATGCTCAGCCGTTCAAACGGAACTTCCGAACCCACATCCTCCACTCAGTATTGGACTGTAGGCTGCGGCAGAATTGAAGTTGACACAGACCTTTATGTAGCTATAGCTCTCGACGCTACCACACCGGTTGAACAGCTTTGCGAAGAAGCTAAGGAAGCTGTAGGCGCAGGCAAGACCGCAAAGAGAATTGAAGAAAACATTCTTTACTGGGATAAATACCTTGCAGCTATCACGATCCCGTCCGATCTTATTCTCGCATCTGCACCTGAAAAACAATAATCCAAGCTGATCGAAATTAAAATATTATAATCACTGCGCGGGAGAATATGTTTTCATATTCTCCCGTTCTTTTAAGCCGTAAACCGTATGCGGTGCGAAATAAACGATTAAAAACGGTATATAAATTGAAAAATAATAATCAATTTGCATATTTTTAGTAATTTTGCACATCGTTCGCTTTGCAAATAGATGAAATTATGTTTGAAATAACAGTTTACATTTTGCAAATGATATGATATAATTATACAAATTCGGGTCCCGAACCGGGGTCTTTGGGAGATCAACGTCGGGCGGAATAAAAAATCTATTTTTTAAAGCAGTATACGCAGGAAAGGCAGGAAAATTAAATGAACACTCAGATCATCGCGATCGTCGCACTCGTAGTTTTTGCGGCAATTATGATAGTGATCGGTATCTTCACGTCCAAGAAATCGTCTACCTTGGACGGATTTTTATTGGGCGGACGCAAAATCGGCGCATGGCTTACGGCGTTTTCATACGGCACAACTTACTTTTCCGCCGTTATTTTTATCGGTTACGCAGGTAAAAACGGTTGGGACGTAGGTTTTTCGGCAATGTGGATAGGCATAGGCAACGCGCTTATCGGTGCGCTCGCCGCATGGATAGTCCTTGCAAAAAGGACAAGAAAAATGACGCGAAAACTCAACGCGCGCACAATGCCGGAGTTTTTCAGCGCACGTTACGAAAGCCGCGGGATGAAGATTTACTCAGCGGTAATAATCTTCATATTCCTCGTTCCCTACGCCGCAACGGTATATAAGGGACTCGGCTCTCTTTTCGGCTCGATTTTCCCGAACGATATCCTCGGCATGTCGCCTACGACCGTCTGCATGATAATCGTTGCCGTGCTCGCAGCGGCATACCTCGTTTTGGGCGGCTATATCGCTTCCGCAATAAGCAATCTTGTTCAGGGCATAATAATGATAGCCGGCGTTATAATAATGTGCGTTGCGCTTGTAAATCATCCGAACGTCGGAGGCATAGGCAACGCGATATCGAAGCTCGGCGAAATAAACCCTACTCTTACAAGCGTTTTCGGCGGAGACAATGCAAAGTTTTTGCTCTGGAATATCCTTTTAACAAGCTTCGGAACCTGGGGACTTCCTCAGATGGTCCATAAATACTACGCTATCAAGGACGAAAACGAGATAAAGAAGGGCTCCGTTATTTCAACGATATTCTGTCTCATTATCGGCTGCGGCGCATATTTTGCCGGCTCTCTCGGCAGATTTTTCGTTGAACAGAACGCCTCCGGCGCGCCCGATCTTGCGGGCGGATACGACAGCATTGTACCGTCAATGCTGAATACGGCGTTTTCTTCGTCGGTGTTCGGCAATATTCTGTTAAGCGTGATCCTTCTTTGCGTGCTTTCGTCTTCAATGTCAACGCTTTCGTCGATCGTTTTAACGTCTTCAACGTCTATAAGCGTAGACCTTCTCGGAACGTTCAAAAAGAACAGCGCGCAGGACAACTCGAGAAAACAGATGATAATCACGAGAGTGCTTTGTCTTCTCTTTATCGTTCTGTCCCTCATATTTGCGCTTTTCAATTTCTCGATTATCGTTTCGATAATGTCCTTCTCATGGGGCGTTGTATCGGGCAGCTTCATCGGCCCGTACATCTGGGGACTTTACTCAAAGAAAACCACGAAGGCCGGCGCATGGTGCGGACTTCTCTCGGGCGTTGCCGTTTTTGCGGTATACTACATCCTTTCGCTCGCCGTTCCCGCTGTTACGTTTGACGTTGCAATGTGCGGTGTTATAGCGATGGCGGTATCGTTTGTAGCCGTTCCCGTTGTGAGCGCGTTTACAAAAAAACTGCCCGAAGAAACGCTTAACGCGGCTTTTGAAGGATGAGAAAATAAAACCGAATAAAAATGCGGCTGAACTGTTTCAGCCGTTTTTTGCTTGACAAATACGGTAAATTATGATAAGATGAAATGCACGGATATATCTTTACCGTTTGAAAAATCTTGATCACGGGGTCTTTATGGAGCTTCTTTTATCAACAGGCACGTTTATCGGCAGAATAAACGACCGCAATTTCGATCTTTTGCCCGAACACAAGTCCGATTTTAAGTGCGACGGCTTCGAGTTTATGATCTTCCCGGGTTTTTACCCGAAACTCGACGAAATAACGGAAAAATATCTCGCCGCAAAAATAAATATCCCCGTTATGCATTTCGATAAGGACATAGGCGACGGCATAGGGAGCGAAAGCTCGGATGAATACGCCAATGCGCTTAAAAAGCTTGAAATAAACCTTGATACGGCGAATGCGCTCGGCACGAAAAAAGCCGTAATTCATCTCTGGGGCAGGACAGACAGCGATAAAAACAGCGATATTATTTACAAACGCGCCGGCGAAGTAAAGGATATATGTCTGCAAAAAGGCGTCCTTCCGGTTTTTGAAAATATTTTCTGCTGCGTATCGTCTCCGCTTTACCATCTTGAAAACCTCGCGTCGATATACCCTGATATGCGCTTTATTATCGATTCGCGCCCCGCGCAGTTTCACGGCGAGCTTGAAAAAACGCTGAAAAGTCCCATAATGCAGCGGGTAAAACATCTTCATATAAACGATTATGCGGGCGGATACAAGGAATGGGCGAAGGTAAACCCCATTCCGCAGCCGCAAAAAGGCGTTATCGACTGGAAAATGTATTTTGACGGCATTAAAAACGCGGGTTACGACGGCACAGTCACGCTTGAAGCGCCGGCGCATCTTCCCGTCGGGGTAGACAGCGAAACGTTAAACGCAAGTCTTGATTTTATCCGCAAAAACATGTTTGAAAACGGAGAATAATATGGGAAATAACACTTTGCATATAAGAATGGCGAGAGAAAAAGACATTCCCGCCGTTTTAAATCTTCTTTCGCAGGTCCTTGCGGTTCATGCCGAAGGCAGACCCGATATTTTTAAGAGCAACGTAACGAAATACGGCGAAAAAGAGCTTAAAGAAATTTTTTCGGACGACAAAAAGCCCGTTTTCGTCGCCGAAGCAAACGGCGAGGTAATAGGTTACGCCTTCTGTCAGCTTCAGCTCATAGAAAACAGCTCCGTTTTAAAGCCCGTAAAAACACTTTATATAGACGATCTTTGCGTTGACAAAAACCATCGCGGCAAAAAAACGGGCACCGCGCTTTTTGAAGCAGTAAAATCGTTTGCAAAAGAGCTGGGCTGCCACAATATCACGCTTAACGTATGGTCTTTCAATACATCCGCAATGAAATTTTACGAGTCGCTCGGCATGAAGCCGCAGCGGGAATACAAAGAATATATTCTTTAGAATACGTTTTCAGAGTTTTTTATAAGGGGGAAATATGGAACATAAAGGCACTGTCCGTCTCGAAAGCGAAAGACTTATCCTGCGCCGCTTCGAGATGACCGATACAGACGCAATGTTTGCCAACTGGGCAACTGACGAGAAAACCACGAAATATCTGCGCTGGAATCCGCACGAGAGCAAAATGGTAACCGCGGAATATATTTCCGGCATAATTTCCCTTTACCTCAACCCGATGACATATAACTGGATTATCTATTTCAAGGACGAAGATACGGTTATCGGCAGCATCGATTTTCACGCTATCTCGGATCGCGACGAGCGGCTCGAGCTCGGCTTTTGCATGGGCTCACGCTGGTGGAACAGAGGACTTATGACCGAGGCCGTTCGCACCGCGATAAACTTTGCTTTCGGCGAGCTTAAAGCGCATAAGATCGGCGCTTCGTACCAGGAGGAAAACGTCGCTTCCGGCAAGGTTATGATGAAAAACAAAATGATTTACGAGGGCAGACTTCGCGAACATTACCGCCGTAACGACGGCACCTTCTCCGACGTGCTCTACTACGGCATAATGCGCCAGGAGTGGGAGAAGAGGAGATAAAATAGACATATGAAGATCAGTGATATTGACGGTAATTTTAAGATCGAAAGCTCTGTCGGGCTTGATGACGTTGTGTATTTTGACGTTAAGGACGCGCCGTTTTCGGTTCACGGAATTTTCCTGAAAGAGAAGGGGAAACGGTTTTTGAGAATGCCCGCCGAGGTCGCAAAAGCGACGTCTGACGGTGTGGCGTGGAATAACGAATGCACCGCGGGCGGCAGAATAAGATTCCGCACCGACTCGCCGTATATAGCGATCAAAGCGGTCATGCCCGCAAGTCCGCCGATGCCGCATATGACGCGTCTCGGACAGTCGGGTTTTGACGTTTACATCAGTGATAAAGGCAAGTGCCTTTACAGCGCGTCGCTCATACCGTCGTTCGGACAGCCTGGGTTTGAGACGTATAAGCCGACGGACGGAAAGATGCATACATATACTATATATATGCCGCTTTACGACGCGGTGGATGAGGTATATATCGGTCTTGCGCACGGCAGCGAGCTTGAGAGCGCGGAGGAATACGGAATTAAAAAGCCGTTTCTGTATTACGGCTCGTCGATAACGCAGGGCGGATGCGCGTCGCGGCCCGGAAACGCATATCAGGCGATGATTTCGCGGCGCTTCGACGCAGACTTCGTAAACCTCGGTTTTTCCGGCAGCGCAAAGGGCGAGAAGGCGATGCGCGAATACCTTGCAACACTTGATTGCACCGTATTTATCTGCGATTTCGACCACAATGCGCAAAGCGGAGCGGAGCTTGAAGCAACGCACAGACCGCTATATGAGGCATACCGCAATTTGCACCCTGACACGCCGATTGTTTTCGTATCGAGACCGGATTTTTATCCTGTCCCCGAAGATATAAAGCGGCGCGAGGTAGTAATCGCAACATACGAATATGCGCTTTCGGCAGGCGACAAAAAAGTATTGTTCGTTGACGGCAAACACCTTTTTGACGGCGAATTTGCCGATTCATGCACGGTGGACGGATGTCACCCGAACGACCTCGGATTTTTCCGCATGGCGAAGAAGATCGGGGACGTGATAGAAGAGTCCCTGAAGATGATGTAAAGCGACAGCCCTTTACAGATAGTTCAAATATAAGACACGGATAAAACCGCAGCGGTCCGTGTTGGATATTTCAGCCGAAGCTGCACGGCGCGGTACAAAAAATGACTTCAAAAGAGATAATACGCAGACTTGTCGCACATGACAGTCCTCCGCGGATCGGCTACGATTTTGCCGATCTTTCCGATTTTACGGGAGTTGCTTCACGGCGAGACATAAACGTTGCGCCTAACCCGTTTGACGCATGGGGAAATTATCCCGAGCTGAAAGCGCTGACGGGATTTTCGGGAGAAACGAGGCGCGACATATACGGAAACATTTACGGCCGCTTCAACGGAAAAACGAAGGGCGAGTGTATACGCGGCGCGATACAGGATTGGGACGACTACGAATTCCCTCTGCCCGAATTTGATAAAAAATACCGCGAAACGCTTCTTGAAAAAGACCTTGCACGCAACGAAAAATACGTCCTTACTTACGGCTCCTCGCTGTTTTCGGTCCTGCGTGACGCGCGGCTGATGACGAACGCGCTGATGGATACGGTCACGGATCCGGACACGGTTGCAGAATTTGTTGATATGCTTGCAAGGCACGAAGCGGAGGTTATAAAAAGCATTGCGGGCTGTGGCATAGACGGCTGGTTTTTCGGCGACGATTTCGGAACGCAGGTAACAACGTTTATTTCTCCCGAAACCTTCCGAAACCTTTTCAAACCCGCATACAAAAGGGTTGCTGACGCTGCGCACGAGGCGGGAATGGCTGTATTTATGCATTCGTGCGGCAACAATACGGGACTTATCGACGATCTGATAGACGCAGGCATAGACGTATTTCAGTTTGACCAGCCCGACGTATACCCGTCGGAGATGCTTGCGGAAAAATACGCAAAAAAGGTTGTTTTTCATTCGCCCGTTGATATCCAGAAGGTTTTGCCGACGGGTGACAGAGATTTTATCGAATCGCGTACTCTTCGCATGTGCGAGCTTTTCAGGAACGCAGGCGGCGGATGGATAGCGAAAGACTACCCGTCTTACGGCGATATAGGAGTTGAGCGCGAATGGGCAAAATGGGCGGAGAACGTAATAGTTAAAAACAGCGCAATCTGATATTTACAATAAAAAACGGTACCGTAAAAACGGTACCGTTATTGCATTAATAAAATTATACATCTTTCTCTGAAAGTTGCAGTTCGCTTAAAACCGTTTCAAAAACGGTGGTGGCGGTTTTGCTGCGGATTTCTTCGCGGCTGCCGGACAGAAGAAGCTTTTTTACCGTCTGTCTGCCGTTTTTAAAGAAAACGGAAATATACACGAGACCGACCGGCTTTTCCTTCGTGCCTCCGCCCGGGCCGGCAATACCGGTCGTTGAAACGCCGATATCCGCATTTGCCGCTTCGCAGACGCCTTTTGCCATCGCCGCCGCCGTTTCTTCGGAAACTGCGGCGACAGTAGAAAGGATATCTTCCGAAACGCCGAGAAAGCGGTTTTTTATTTCGTTTGCATAAGACACTATGCCCATATCGAAAACGTCTGACGCGCCGGGAACGTCGGTTATGCGTTTTGAGATAAGTCCGCCCGTGCATGATTCGGCAACGGCGATCTTCAGACCCTTATTCTTCAGCGATATTACGGTCTTTTCTTCCGGGAGCATAAAGCGTTATCCTTTCTGTTCTGTCCAGAATTCCGTCCAGAAGCTTTTCTTCGTCAAGTTTTTCCTCCGCTTTTTTTACGGACTCTTCGGTCGGGTTCGTTTTCGGGTGACGGGGCGTGAAAACGGTGCAGCAGTCCTCAAAAGGAAGCGACGACGTATCAAAAGTGTCTATTTTGCGCGCGAGATTAATTATTTCCTGCTTATCGGTGCCGATAAACGGCCTGAAAACGGGAAGGGACGATACACCGTCGGTGCAGCGGATGGCTCCGAGCGTTTGTGACGCGACCTGACCGAGACTTTCACCGGTGATTATTGCTCCCGCGTTTATCCTTTCGGCAAGACCGCATGCGATTTTAAGCATATACCGGCGCATTATAACGGTAAAATACTCTTCTGGGCAGTTGTCTTTTATCTGCTCCTGAATTTCCGTAAACGGAACAACAAACAAGTCGATCTGGCCGGCATAAACGCAGAGCTTTTTTGCGAGAGTAACTACTTTTTCCTTTGCCCTGTCACTCGTATAAGGCGGAGACTCGAAATGGATCGCGGATATTTTAAGACCGCGTTTTGCCATAACGTAGCCCGCAACGGGACTGTCTATTCCGCCGGAAAGCATAAGAAGACCGTGTCCGCCCGTGCCCGCAGGCAGTCCCCCGGCTCCTCTTTCCGGATTTCCGTGTATAAATACGTAACCTTCCCTGACTTCGGCGTAAACCGTAACCTCGGGCGATTTAACGTCTACCGAAAGATTGGGAAAGCGGTCGAGAAGATATTCGCCTAAAAGCTCCATGATCTGCGGCGATGTAAGATAATAGTTTTTATCCGCTCTTTTCGCTTCGACCTTAAACGTTTTTGCTCTTGAAAGCTGCCGTGAGAGATAATCTCCCGCTGTCTTTTTAACTTCTTCAAAATCAAGCGGACATTTTACCGCACGGCAAAGCGAAACTATGCCGAATACTTTTTTGCACGCCTCGTATGCGCCGTCAAAATCGGCATAGGGTCCGTCTACCTCAACGAATATCGTGGACTGCTTATCGCTTACGATCGGGTTTCCGTAAGGCCACACCGCCCGTTTGACGTTTTTTACAAGCGTACTTTCGAATCTGCTGCGGTTAAGCCCTTTAAGGATGACTTCACCGAGTTTCAGAAGGATTATTTCGTTCATTTACTGCTTCCTTTTAAGTGTTTTGAGCGCCTCTTCGAGCGCGGAGGCGAAAATATCTATGTCGTTTTTTTCGGTGTCGTCCGCAAACGATATCCTGAGCGACGAAGACGAGTATTTTTCCATGCCTATCGCCGAAAAGGTTGCGCTTGCTTTTTTGGACGAACATGCCGAACCCGTTGATACGTATATTTCCTTTTTTTCGAGAAAATGCACGATATTTTCGGATATATATCCGTCAAACGCCGCCGTAACTATATGGGGCGACGATATTTTAGGTGAAATGATTACCGCTCCGAGCGAAAGGAGTATATCTTGCGTTTTCTTTTTCAGCAAATCCGCCTTTTTGCGGCGGGAATCGATAGACGGCAGGAGTATTTTCACAGCTTCCGTCCATGCGGCCGCCGCAGGGACGTTTTCGGTGCCGCAGAAAAGTCCCTTTTCCTGACCTCCGCCGTAAATCAGGGGCTTTAAGCGGACGTCCTTTTTTACATAAAGCGCGCCGATACCTTTGGGCGCTCCCGTTTTATGCGCGGAAAACGACGCCATATCGCAGCAGGAATAAGAGGCGTTTTCTTTTAAAAATCCCTGAACGGCGTCTGTGTGAAAAAGCGCGTCAGAAAAGTCCTTCGTAACTTTTGCGAGCTCTTTTATCGGATTTAACGCTCCCGTTTCGTTGTTGACGTGCATTATGCTTACAAGCAGCGTATCGGGCGTTAATGCGTTTTTAAGCGTATCGGGCGTTATTATGCCGTCCTCGGGCTTTAAATATACGGTCTCAAACTGCGGCGAGAGCGCCCTGAAGCATTCGAGCACGGCGGGATGTTCATATGCGGAAGTGATTATCCTTCCGCCTTTTTTGTTTTTAAGACAGCCGAATATCGCAAGGTTATCGGCTCCCGAGCCGCCCGAGGTGAAAACTATTTCGCCGTCTTTTACGCCTGCCGCCGCCGCAACGGTCTCTCTTGCTTTTTCGCGTATTTTTTCCGCCTCGTAACCGAACGAATGAAGCGACGACGGATTTGCGTATTCTTCCGTCATTGCTTTAACCGCCGCTTTCGCCGCTTCAGGCAGGACTTTTGTTGTTGCGGCGCTGTCAAGATATATCATATGGTCGTCTTCCGTTTTATTCTTCTTCGTATTCGATCTCTTCGGGTTCAGTGCCGAGTATCTGCTTTGCGGATTCTTCCGGCAGTGATTCTACGCTTTTCAGTTTGCGCATCATAACGCGCGTTCTCGTACCGATAAGCGATTCAAGCTCGCTGTCTGCCGACTGGAATTTTTTCTGTACGGACTGCAGCACTTTTTCAAAGCTGCCGAATTCCGTTTTGACCGCGCCGAGTACGGTCCATACCTCGTGAGACCGCTTTTCGATTGCAAGCGTACGGAATCCCATTTGCAGACTGTTTAAAAATGCGGATACCGTTGACGGGCCGCAGACGTTTACGGAATAATCGGCCGCAAGCGTTTCCATAAGCCCCGCGCGCCTTACGACTTCGGCGTAAAGCCCTTCCGTAGGAAGGAACATCACGGCAAAATCGGTAGTGTTTGGCGGGTCAATATATTTATCGCGGATATCTTTCGCATTCTTTTTGATCGAATATTCAAGCTGTTTGCCTGCTTCGGAAATACGCTCGGCGTCTCCAGAATCGTATGCGTCAAGAAGTTCGTTGTAAACGTCGAGCGGAAATTTTGCGTCGATAGGCAGATAGACCGGTTCGTCGCCTCCGCCTTTTCCGGGAAGCTTTACGGCAAATTCGACAACGTCACGGCTGTTTTTCTTCGTTGCGAAGTTTGTGACGTACTGGTCTGCGGTAAGGATCTGCTCAAGTATCCTTGAAAGCTGGACCTCGCCGAAAATACCTCTCGTTTTAACGTTTGAAAGTATTTTTTTAAGATCGCCTACGCCAGAAGCGAGAGTCTGCATTTCGCCGAGACTTTTATGTACCTGTTCAAGCTGAGTACCTACGAGCTTAAACGACTCGGTAACGCGTTCGTTTAGCGTTTTTTGCAGTTTATCGTCTACCGTAACGCGAATTTCCTCAAGCTTTTTCTGGTTGTCCTCCTGCATTTTTTGAACGTTTCTTTCAAGCGTCTGACGGACGGATTCGAGACGTTCGTCCTGATTTTTGCGAAGGTTTTCCATCCTCTGATCAAGCCCGCGCGAAAGAGAGGAAACCTGTTCTCCGTAATTGCGAAGGGATGACTGCAAAACGTCGTTGTTTGTCCGTATCCCATCGTTTATGGATCTGAGCGCGTCGGATTTGAAGGAGGAAATCTCCTTTTTTGTATCGTGTATTTCTCTTTTTGCCTCGTAAAGCTCCCTTCTTGCGGAAAAAAGAGAAATAAGACAGATTACGGCGGTTATTACCGCCGCAACCGTCGAAATAACGCATAAGGTTATTGTAATGTTATCCATTGATAATACCCGAATTATCTGATTATTGATCTGTCAGTCAAGATAATTGTTGTAAAAACTGTTAAGATTTGATTGAAGCTTTTCTTCGATTGATTCAAGTGTTTCCGAAACTGATGCGGTGCCTCTCGTAATTCTCAGAAGGGCGGGCTGCAGGGTGTTTGAAAAGCCCGAACCGAGGAATGAGAGATAATCGCAGAATGCGCCGTCTCTGAGCTGCTTGAAAGATTCAAACGAAGCGGTTGAGAAAAAAGTTGACCTCTCAAATTCGTCCTGCCAGGTCTCTTCCGTTTCTCCGGGCAAAGGACGGAACAAAAACGGAAGAAGGACGGAGTGAACGCCGATATCGGAATTGATTGGAGCGTAAAAATATCTTGACCAGTATGAAAACGACGTCCCGCCGGAGCCCTCAACATAGCTCGGTCCGTGAGGAAAAAGAATCCATTCATATGCATCGGTCATCTGATTTGCAAGATTGTTCGCCCCTTCGTCCGAAAGACCGAGATGAGTGTATTCAACAAAGAATGCGCGCCTGTTTTCAACGAAAGGCGTGATATTCTGTCTGTCTCCGCCATCGCAGATAAGATCTTTTTCTCTTAAAGAGCTGAGAAATGTCATCGCTTCTTTCGTATTGGGCGAATCGAGCGTAACTATAAGTCTGCCGTTTTCGTCTTTTGAAATAATTCTTGCGCTGTTTGAATAAAGAGCGGCAAATTCAAGATACGGTTCGCTTGTATATGCAAGTGCGTAAGTGTGCATTGCGGGATCGGGATCTGAGGTGTCGTGAATTGCCTCGCACATGCTTTCAAGAGAGTCCCACGTCCACAGCCCCTGCTCGTCAAGCTCGTGAGGATCCTGCTGCTGATATTCCGAAATAACCCTCGGGTTATACCACATTGCGGGCATCGTGTCAGCAGATGGAAAGCCCCAGTAATATGCGACAACGGAATAATAACTTCCGTTGAAATTTCCCGCTTCAAGGCATTCGGGAGTGCCGTAAAGACCGGAGGAGAGATCTATCTGCATATCCGAAAACGGAATAAAATACCCGTTTTGTATATACCGTCCGCCGAAAAGCGAGTTGACCATATTAAACATCATGTCCGCGTATTTCATATCCGCAACGTAATACGTCATAAACTTGGAAAGATCGCATTCGTTCATAACCTTGATCTTAACGTTAAACTCGTTTTCCGTTTCTTTGTATCTCGCAAGAAGCTTGTCTCCGCGCGACGACTCGCCGGAAGTAGGGTTAAGCGGATAAAGACCGCCGTGAGTCATTGCGGCAAACGTATACTCATAGCCGAGAAGATCAAGATCTTCAACTGTATTGTCAAAATCGGGAACAATTTCTTCCTCGGAGCCGGAGCATGCCGAAAAAACGAGGAGACAGGCAATGAATATCGCGGTAATTTTTATGATTTTCATTTTTTTACTCCCGTTTGTATTATTTCTGATACTCGCTGAGATATTTTAACCGAGATAATCGTTGTAAAGACTGTCGAGCGACGACTGATACTGCTGAGCTATCGATTCAAACGTTTCCGAAGCGGCGGCTCTGCCTCTCGTGATCTGCAGAAGCTTGCCCTGATAGTCCGAAAACGGAATAAACGGGGTGTAATCGTAAAACGCTTCGTCACGTATTATGCGGAAATATTCGAAAGATTCTTCCGTATAGAAATTGTTTCTTTTGAGTACGTCCTGCCAGGTATCTTCCGTTTCGCCGGGAAGCGGCTGGAAAAGATACGGCAAAAGAAGAGAATGGACCTCGGCGTCGGAATTCATCGGAGCGTAGAATATTCTCGAATGATATGAATATGCGCTTCTCTGCGTCGATTTCGGGTCTCCGCTCGGGCCTGTGGGGAAGTATATCCACTCGTATGCTTCCTGCATCTGATATGCAAGATTGTTCGTTCCGTCCGTGCTCAGACCGAGATGAGTAAATTCAAGGAAGAATGCCCGTCTGTTTTCAACGAACGGCGTGATATTCTGTCTGTCGCCGCCGTCGCAGATAAGGCCTCTTGACGCGAGGGACTGAACGTAGTCCATCGCTTCGATGGCTTCGCGGCTGTTGAGGGTATATTCGAGCTTTCCGTCTTCGTTTTTCGTTACAACTTTCGCGCCGTTTGAGAAAAGAGCGGCAAACTCAAGATAAGGCTCGCTTGTATACGCAAGAGCGTATGTGTGCATATCGGGATTTGAATCGGACGTATCGCGAATAGCTTCGCACATGCTTTCAAGCGTTTCCCATGTCCAGCTGCCCTGCTCGTTGAGCTCGTGAGGCGAGGTCTGACGGTATTCGGAAATAACTCTCGGATTAAACCACATTGCCGGCATAGTATACGGAGTGGGGAAGCCCCAGTAGTATGCGACTATCGAATAATACTTGTTTCCGAAGCTGCCCGCTTCAAGCGTACCGGGCGTGCCGTATAAACCCGAATTGAGGTCTATATCCATATCGGAAAACGCCATGAAGTATCCGTTCTGAACATACTTTCCGTTGAAAACATCGGCTATTTTGGAGATCATAAGATCGGCATACTTCATTCCCGCGGCGTACTGCGTTAGGAAGGTCGCAAGGCTGCTTCCGTCCTGAATATCCATCTTAACGTTGAATTTCTGTTCGGTATCTTTGTAACGCTGCAAAAGACTGTCGCCTCTGGAGCTTGCTCCCGGATCGGGGGAGAGCTGATATTCTCCTCCGCCGTGAGTTTCCGCGGCGATGGTGTATACGTAGCCGAGAAGGTCTATGTCTTCATCTGCTACTTTGTTTTCATATTCGGGAACAATCTCTTCCGCCGCTCCCTGCGAGCATGCGGCGAGAATCAAAAAGATAGCGATTATCAAAACCGCAGCTTTTGTTTTTTTCATAATCATTCCTCCTGAAAAAAGGGGGTGATAAGTGTATGCCGGGCAGACCGGAGTTGCGCCTGCGATCTGCCCGAAAAAATCAGTCTATTTCGCCCTTTTCAAGTTCCTGCTTCATCGGTGCGGGACGTTCGCAAGTGGATTTGAGCTCGTAAACTCTGCCCGAATCGGAGCTTAACTCGAACGAATGCATAACTTCGAGCGCATGGTAGCAAAGCTGCTCGTTTGCTCTGTGTTTGCGGCCGTGTCTTATTGCGGAGGCGAGATCGGCAACGGCAAGACCGCGGCTGTTTTCCGCATAGCAGTGGGTAAGGGGCATTTCTTTGAAATCCGTGTTGAATCTCTTGAGATAAACGGGGCCTCCGAAGCCGTTCGGGTCGGGAACAACGATCGTTCCTTCCGTACCGTATATCTCTATGCACGGCAGACTTCTTGCTCCCCATACGTCAAACGAGGTAGTGATCTGGACGGTAGCGCCGTTTGCAAATTCCATCGTACCCGCAACGTGAGTGGGAACGTCAACGTCGATTATCGTGCCGTATTTCGGCTCGCTGGTTATCTTTCTTGTCGGGAAAGTTTTTTTCGTAAAGCCTACGGTCCTTTTAACGGGGCCGAGAAGCGAGATGAGGGCGGTGATATAGTACGGGCCCATATCAAACATCGGGCCTGCGCATTTTTTGTAGTAGAATTCCGGATCGGGATGCCAGCTTTCGTGTCCGTGGCAGAGAAGGAAAGCGTTGCCCGCAACGGGTTCGCCGATATAGCCGTCGTCTATGAGTTTGCGGCAGGTCTGAATACCTGCGCCGAGGAAGGTATCGGGCGCGCCGCCTATGCGAAGACCTTTCTGAGCGGCGATATCCATAAGCTCTTTAGCGTCGTCAAGAAAACCGTTGAAGGGCTTTTCGCTGTGCGCGCTCTTGCCTGCTGCAAGTATCTGACGGTTTACTATGGTATGCTGATCGGGGTTTGTGATATTGAGAACGATCTCTATTTCGGGGTCTGCGAGAAGCTCGGCAACGGAAACGGCTTTCGGTCCGTATTCTTCGGAACGCTTTACCGCGCGTTCGTGAATTCTGTCCGCAACGTATTTGACTTCAACATTTTTGAATACTTTCGTGAGGTTCGTAAGATATATCGGGCTGATATTTCCGCATCCGATAACGCCGATTTTTACTCTGTCCATTTTATATCTCCTTTAATTTTTTTATCAGAACATTTTGGCTGTGCTTGAATATTTGCTGTAATCTCCCGCAACGGCTTTTCCTTCCGCAGCCCAGAGCATTCCGCGTCTTTGCATTTCCTGCGCTTCGGGAATATCGAAAACGTCGTCGTGATGGCCCAGAGAGCTGTAGAAGATCCTGCCCATGCCCCACATCTTGGTGAAAACTACGGGAACGTCAACGAAACCGTTTGTAGCGTGATACCAGTTTGCAACGGGGAATCTTGTTGTTGCAAGTACGTTTATGCACGGGTCGATATGGATATAATACTGCTCGCTCGTAACCTCAAAATCGTCAATGCCGAAAACTATGGGGCTTGAAGCGTTCTTTTTGATGTTTACGGTATAAGTGACCTGTCCGCCGGGATGCGAAACCCACTGCGCGCCTGTCATAAACTGCCAGTCAACGCAATCTCTGAAAGAGTCGCACATTCCTCCGTGGCAGCCAGCAAGACCAACGCCCGAGGCAACCGCATCCGATACAGACGCCATCTGCTCGCCGGTTATTTTGCCGCCGGTAACTATGGGAATTATCAGATCGAGACTTTTCAGTTTTTCTCTGTCTTCGTAGGAAGTCATGGTGTCGGAAATCTCAACGTCGAAATTCTCGCCTTCAAGG
This sequence comes from Clostridia bacterium, assembly GCA_017427285.1. Lineage (GTDB taxonomy): Bacteria > Bacillota > Clostridia > Oscillospirales > UBA644 > HGM12619. Next base: position 34,513 of record JAFRTE010000022.1, on the reverse strand, counting down.
ATTTTGCCGAATCTGTGAGCAACTTTATCGGGCTCGTGTCCGTCCCAGCCGCCCCAGACGATAAGAGCTTTCTTTTTCATTTTAATGTCTCCTGATTTACTGTTGTTTCAGTTTTTTTCAGCGGATATTGCTTAATATAATAAATATAACATATTATCCTAATAATTGCAATAGTAAAATATATAAAATTCAACTGAGCGAAAAAAAAATTTATTGTATATTTTTTCCATATAAACGGTGTGACCGGCTTGAAACTCCGCGGACACTTGATTTTTTTTGCATTTTATGGTAAAATATATATGTATTGTTCGATTTTTCGGAGGCAGCGCGATGAACGGACTTGAAGAAAGAATAAACGCATTTGTCGGGACTCTTCTCGACGGGTACATCCCGGAAAAAAACGAGGGAAAATTTATCCACGACCCGATCTGGGGCTCCGTTTTTTATTCCGACTGGGAAATACAGATAATCGACTCGCCGATAGTGCAGCGTTTGCGGGGGATCCATCAGCTGGGCATGGCGGATCTTACTTACACCGCGGCAAGACACAGCCGTTTCGAGCATTCTCTCGGTACGGCGGCGATCGCGGGAAGAATGGCTAACCAGCTGAAAAAACGCGGCGGAGAATACACTGTTACGGACTACGACGTCAATACGGTCCGTCTCGCAGCAATACTCCACGACGTGGGACACTGCTTTTATTCGCATCTTTCGGAACGCGTTTACGGCGCCGTTAAGGAATTTACGGATCTAATGAATGAAAAACGCATAAAAAGCGCTCCTCATGAATTTATGACGTATCTGATAATAACGTCGGAAGCGTTTGCGGAGTTCTTTTTTAATTACGTTGATTTCCCGGAAAAAGAAAAGCATCCGGACGTGCTTGAAAGAGCGGCGAATATCGTTGTAGGAAGAAAAAATTATGACGAAAACGGCAACGGACTTACGTTTTTGACTTCGATCCTCAACGGCGAGTTTGACGCGGACAAGCTCGACTATACGCAGCGCGACAGCTATACCGCGGGCATTGCGATGACATACGGCGTTGACAGATTTTTAATGAAGCTCATGATAACCGCAAAATGCGACGGAGAAAGCAAAGATTTTGTCCTTGCGGTCGATTCCGACGCGCTTACCACGGTCGAAGAGCTTATTTTCAACAGAAGCATTCTTTACGTGTATATGTACCGTCATCAGAAGGTGCTTGCAACGGAATCGTCGCTGAGAGACGTAGTCCTCGGTATGGAGGACGTCGGGCTTCTGAAAGACATTGCGGATTTTTTGAAATACTCCGATTCGGATATAGAAAACTTCGATACGGTAGATACGATACCGTTTGAAGAGCAGAACAATCTTCTTACCCTCGGCGAGATGATAAAGAAGATAGAAACAAGAAAACTGCCGAAGAGAGTAGCCGAATTTTCGCTCGAAAAGATGGAAAGATCTGGCGGAGACGAAAGCGATTATAATCATATCAGGTCGTTTATAGCAAAAATAGCGGAAGATCCCGATAAAATCCGCGAGCAGATCTTCGAAAAAATATGCGACGCATATTTCGAGCGGGGCAAGATAGTGGATTTCACGTTATTCGATATTTACGTATGTTTTCCCGATATGATAAAAACGGGGACTGACTTTCTGCTCGTATCAAAAGACGGCAGAGTTCGCTCTGTTGCGGATATAAAATACATACGCGACTGGGCGGAGGCGTTTGCGGCGGAAAAATGGCGCGGTTACGTATTTTGCAATTCAAACGTGGACCGTGAGATCGCCGCAGCGTGCTCAGAGAAAGCGATCAGGGGCTTATACTGAAAAAAATCATATTTTTTTTACATTTTCCCACTTGAAAAGTATTCGTTTTATTTGTATAATATGCGGTATATTATTTTTTTATGACTGTAATTTATACAATTAGAACATAGGAGGAATATACCATGCAAATAAGCAATCAGTATCTTGCGGATCTTTACGAAGACATTTGCAGAAAAAATCCGAACGAACCCGAATTTCTTCAGGCGGTCGGAGAGGTTTTCGAAAGTCTCGTTCCCGTTGCGGACAAACGTCCCGACCTTATAGCCGCCGGGGTCTTTGACAGAATAGTTGAGCCGGAGCGCACGATCATCTTCCGCGTTTCCTGGGTTGACGACAGCGGAAAAGTCCGCGTAAACAGAGGTTTCCGCGTTCAGTTCAACTCCGCCATCGGTCCTTACAAGGGCGGACTGAGACTTCATCCGTCAGTTAATCTTTCGGTAATCAAATTCCTCGGATTTGAGCAGATATTCAAAAACAGTCTTACTTCGCTTCCCATGGGCGGCGGCAAGGGCGGAAGCGATTTTGACCCGAAGGGCAAGTCCGACGGAGAGATCATGCGTTTCTGCCAGAGCTTTATGACGGAGCTTTCAAAACATATCGGCGCCGATACGGACGTTCCCGCAGGCGATATAGGTGTAGGAGCGAGAGAAATCGGATTTATGTTCGGTCAGTATAAACGTCTGCGCAACGAATTTACAGGCGTTTTGACCGGCAAGGGACTTTCTTACGGCGGTTCTCTCATCCGTCCCGAAGCTACGGGTTACGGTCTTTGCTATTTTACGAAAGAAATGCTCGAGCACAACAACGAATCCTTCAAGGAGAAAACTGTCGTTATCTCCGGTTCGGGCAACGTTGCGATATATGCGGCGCAGAAAGCCACTCAGCTCGGCGCAAAAGTTGTTGCGATGTCCGACTCAAACGGATATGTTTACGATAAAGACGGAATCGATCTTGCGGTCGTAAAACAGATCAAAGAAGTTGAGCGCGGAAGGATTTACGAGTACGCAAAACGCGTTCCCTCGGCTGTTTATACCGAAGGCAGAGGAATCTGGAATATCAAATGCGACATCGCTTTGCCTTGCGCTACTCAGAACGAACTTCACCTTGAAGACGCTCAGGCGCTCGTTGCAAACGGCGTTATTGCCGTTGCGGAAGGCGCAAACATGCCGTCTACTCCGGACGCAGTTGCATATCTGCAGTCTCACGGCGTACTTTTCGGACCGGCGAAAGCCGCAAACGCAGGCGGCGTAGCAACGTCCGGCCTCGAAATGAGCCAGAACTCGATAAGACTCTCCTGGACTTCCGAAGAAGTTGACGAAAGACTTCACGGCATAATGGTAAATATTTACCGCAACGCGGCAAAGGCAGCCGAAGAATACGGCATGAAGGGAAACCTCGTTGCCGGCGCAAACATTGCGGGTTTCCTCAAAGTAGCCGAAGCAATGAAAGCTCAGGGCATCGCATACTGATAAAAATAAAACCGAAACGGTACGGATCAAACCCCGTACCGTTTTTTTAACGGAAAAGTCCCTGACAAAGCAGGGACTTTCCGAAATAAATAAATAGAGAAGGTAGATATGAAAAATAGGAGAAATAAGCTTTATTATTCCGGAACCCGTCGCAGAGCAACGGGAATCCGGAAAAAGAGAGAGGGGGAGAAATAATCGAAAACTTTTGATTTTCGGGAAATAACTCCGATAACATGACCATTATATCATTAAATTGCCGCTGAAAGATGATACATATGTGTCACGAATGTAGTAAATCGCAAAAGAAGAATATCACGAAAATATGTTAAATAAAATTTTTATAAAACTTAAAAAACCCCCTTCCATTTTTATTTTTTTTATGTTATTATATAAATAATAAAACACGATCGGTTAATGATTCAGGGAGGTAATAAAAATGCCGAAAACGATATACGTTGTTGACGATGAGAAGGATATCCGCGAGATAGTCCGCTCATATCTTGAAAAAGAAGGATACGCCGTAAACGAATACGAAAACGGAGAAGACGCCCTTGCCGCTTTCAACGAGCAGGCGCCCGATATGCTCGTTATCGATATCATGATGCCCGGAATGTCCGGATTCGAGCTTTGCAACGAGATAAGAAAAAAGGCGAATACGCCGATAATCATCGTATCTGCCCGCGATGAGGAGCTTGACAGGATTCTCGGTATCGAAATGGGCGCGGACGACTATATCCCCAAGCCGTTTTCCCCGAGAGAGATGGTAGCGCGCGTAAAAGCCGTTTTCCGCAGGATAGACGGAATGCGTTCCGACAGCGCCGCTGCGCTTACCCCGTATTGCAGGGATCTCAAAATATATCCCGACGAGAGACGTGTCGTAAAGGTTACCGAAAACGGAGAAGAAGACCTTAATTTCACGGCGATGGAATACAATTTCATCAATTTTATGATAGCAAACAAAAACAGAGTTTTTACGAGGGATCAGCTTCTTACGAATATCTGGGAATATCAGTATATAGGCGACACCCGCGCGGTTGACGATCTTGTAAAACGCATACGCAAAAAACTCGACAGCCACCATACCGATTTTTCGATCGAAACAGTCTGGGGATACGGATATAAGGTTACAGACAGCGTTGACTGATTTATGAAACACAGTATACGGTTAAAACTCATTTTATCCTACGCCGTTATTATCTTTCTTATGGCGGGAATATCAATGTCTTTTGTCTCTCTTTTTTCCGAGGCATACGTCGTAAGGGAGGCGGGCGATCAGCTCAGACAGTATGCGGACAGAATCGCGATCTCGCTTGCTTCAAAGCAGACGTCTCTCCCCATTTTTTTTGATTTTGTCTGGGATTCGATAGCCCGCGGCATAACCGAAAAAAACTATTCTCTTGCCATAATAAACGACGACGCGGAGCTTTTGAGGACATCAAATTTCGAAATAGTGGATATATCCCCCGAGACGCTTGCGGAATTTATTGCGTCAAAAAACGGTCAGGCGGGTATATTCGTTATGCACGAAAACAGGGAAACGTTCGTTATCTGCGCGCGTCGGCTTAAAACCGCTTCGGGAGATCCGTATGCGACGATAGCCGTTTTGATGCAGGTTGACAGATACAATTTCGACAATCTGCTGATCTTCCTGTTTTTCGCGTCTATAATCGCCGCTTCCGCAATAGCGGTTGCAAGCGCAGTCGTTTTTTCGGGTCAGCTTACGAAAAACATAAGAAAACTGCAGAAACGCACAGAGCTTATCGCGAACAGAAAATTTGACGATACGATCGTTATAAACTCAAACGACGAGATAGGCGAGCTTGCCAATTCGATAGACAGTCTTGCAAAAAGCATAGAGGAATATGATAAAAGTCAGAAAGTATTTCTGCAAAACGCATCTCATGAACTCCGCACTCCGCTTATGTCCATACGCGGATACGTTGAAGGACTGAGGGACGGGATTTTCACCAAAAATACTGACGAGGTATATGAGTCTATACTCAATCAGACGGCGCGCCTTGAAAAGCTCGTGGAAGACGTTATGTATCTCTCGAAAATAGAAACGACGAAGGATATCCTGCAGCTTTCTCCCGTAAGCACGGACGAAATCGTTGACGAAGCGATAGAAAGAGTTGACGGTATAGCTTCCTCAAACGGAATAAGGATAGTAAAGGGCGAGGTAGTAAAAGAAGAGCTTGTCTGCGACGGAGACCATCTTGCAACGGTATTCACGAATCTGTTTTCAAATGCGCTCAGATACGCTAAAAAAACTATCGTAATAGAGGCGTGCTCGGTTGAAAAAGGCGTTGTTTTCACCGTTACGGACGACGGCCCAGGTCTTCGCGAGGATGAAATGCCTCATCTTTTCGACAGGTTTTACAAAGGCGCAAGCGGAAAGCACGGACTCGGACTTGCAATCGTAAAGGCGATCGCGGTGGCTCATAAGGGCACCGTTGAGGCGTATAACAGAAAAGACGGACAGTCCGGCGCCGTTTTTGAAGTGTTTATACCCAATGAAAAATAAGAAAAGAGAAATATCATGCTGAGAGGATACACCGTTCCCATCGTTGATTTTTCCGAAGAAAAAGAGCGTCAGACGGTAGTTGACAAAGAGGAGGGGCTTTACATAGGCCATCCTACGACTGTTCTTCTTGACGACGGAAAAACAATAGTTGCCGTATACCCGAAAAATCACGGATACGGGCAGATAGTATTGAAAAAGAGCTTTGACGGAGGAAAAACGTGGTCGGAAAGACTTCCCGTGCCGCCAAGCTTTTCAACGTCTCTCGAAACACCGACGATCTATAAAGTTTACGATAAAAACGGCAAAAGACGGCTTATACTTTTTTCGGGACTGTATCCCATAAGAATGTCCGTTTCGGAGGACGACGGCGACACGTGGTCCGAGCTTGCTCCGATAGGCGAATACGGCGGAATAGTAGCCATGGGCGATATCTGCCGCATCGGTCCGGGCGAGTATTTTGCGCTTTTTCACGACGACGGAAGATTTATTCGCGGCGGAAATTACGAAAAACGGACTGTTTACAAAACGGGAGACGGCGCGGAAACAAGAACGAAGCTCACGCACAGCTTTTCTTCGGACGGTGGGAAAACGTGGTCGGAAGAACGTGACAGCTGGGTAAAAACTCTTGAAAAAGACGGGGAAGGATGGGAAAAGATCTATTCCGTCACTTCGGGGAAAGTGACGGGCAGAATAAAGCTTTATCAGGTTGAGTCTCACGACGGAGGGTTGACGTGGTCCGAGCCGAGGTGTATATGTACCCATGAGGAATGCGATCTTTGCGAACCCGCGGTAATCCGCTCGCCGGATGGAAAAGAGCTTTGCGCGGTAATGCGCGAAAACGCCAAAAAGAAAAACTCACACGCGATTTTTTCTTCCGATAACGGGAAAACGTGGTCGGAGCCAGTTGAAATACAGGGCGCGCTTACGGGCGACAGACATTGCGCAAGATATTTGAAGGACGGCAGACTTTTCGTCAGCTTCCGCGACACCTGCCTCGATTCGCCCACATGGGGCGACTGGTGCGCGTGGCTGGGGGACTATGACGATATAAAATCGGGCAAAGAGGGCTTGTGCCGCATACGCATAATGAAAAATTATAAAAACGGCGACTGCGCATATCCCGGAGTTGAAATCCTGCCCGACGGCACGGTGGTCACGACAACATACGGCCATTTTACCGAGGGAGAAGAGGCATATGTTGTTTCAGTACGGATACATCCCGATGAAATATACGAAAAAATGAATAAAAAATGTTTTTTGAAATATTGACTTTTTCGCAATAATGTGATATCATAACAGAAAATTATTATTGAAAAACTGGAGATGACGAAATGGAAATCAAATTTACCGCAAATACCGCTCCGAAAGCAAAAGTACCCGCAAACGAGCTCCGTTTCGGAACTACGTTTACCGATCATATGTTCGTAATGAAATATTCTCCCGAAAACGGTTGGCACGACGCCGAGATCCGTCCTTACGGACCGCTCAGTCTCGATCCTTCCGCAATGGTATTTCATTACGCTCAGGAAATCTTTGAGGGGCTGAAGGCGTACCGCACGAGCGAAAACGGAGAAATATATCTTTTCCGTCCCGAGAAGAATTTCGAAAGAATGAATCAGTCGTGCGACAGAATGTGCATTCCCCGTTTCGACGAAAACGAGGTGCTTGACGCGCTCGAAAAGCTGATCAAGATCGACGCCGACTGGATACCGACCGCCCCCGGCACATCGCTCTACATCCGTCCGTTTATAATCGCTACCGACTCGCACGTAGGCGTTCACCCGTCGGGACATTATCTTTTCGTTATTATTCTCTCTCCCGTCGGTTCATACTTCAAAGAGGGGCTGAAACCCGTTAAGATCTATGTTGAAACCGAATATACGAGAGCTGCGCGCGGCGGCACTGGCATGGCGAAATGCGGCGGCAACTATGCGGCTTCGCTTATCGGACAGCAGAAAGCCGAAAAACTCAACTATTCTCAGGTCCTCTGGCTCGACGGACAGGAGCATAAATACGTTGAGGAAGTAGGCGCGATGAACGTTTTCTTCAAAATTGACGGAACAATTGTTACTCCCGCTCTCGACGGCAGCATCCTGCCGGGCATAACGAGAAGGTCCGTGCTCGAATTCCTTCGCCACAAGGGATACAAAGTAGAGGAAAGAGCTCTTCCGATAGACGAGCTTATGGACGCTGCAAACAGCGGCAGACTCGAAGAGGCGTGGGGCACCGGTACAGCCGCGGTAATAAGCCCGATAGGCGAACTTAACCGCGACGGCAACGCTTGCGTTATAAACAACAACGACATCGGCCCCGTTTCTCAGATGCTTTACGACGAACTTACGGGCATTCAGTGGGGACTTAAAGACGACCCGTTCGGCTGGAGAAGAATCGTTAAATAATTACACGGATAAAGCGTTCCGACAGATTTTTTGCGTCGGAACGCTTTTTTTCTATTGACAATTTCCGCTAAAAGTGTATAATAATACCGTAAACCGCAATTTTTAACAATTATTGGAGGAAGGCCATGAAAACCGTATTAAGGCTGTCGCTGCTTTTTTTGTCTTTTGCGTTTGTGATGTCCGCATGCGCGGCGCAGAAGGTTGAAACCGTACCCGAATTTTCAGTCGATATGGGCGAAGTTACGGATTTCGGAGGCAGAAACTTCACCGTTATGCAGGAAAAAATAGGCGCTGACGAAGTGATTTATTTTTACGAGCCCGATTCGCTTTATTACGATCTGTTTATTGCCCATGTAAACAAGATCGAAAAAGAAAACAATCTGAAGCTGACGTTTTCGAAGAGCATGGGCAGTGAATCAACGTTTTCAAACGCAGTTTTTACGTCATATGTGTCGGGGATCAATATAGGTGATTTCATAATAATGAGGGGCTCAAACCTTAATATGGTAACGGCGCGTTCCGGCGCTTTTTATCCTCTCAATTATTTCCCGGATATCATCGACCTTCACAACAGCGAAAAGTACGGTCCCATAAACATACTCGAATGCTGCATGGCAAACGGAAACGTATACGTCGTTATTCCCGCCTACTGGCCCCTTAGGACAAATGACGGAAACCTCGGAGTATTTTTATGCATCAACGAAAACTATATAACGCGATACGGGCTTGACGACCCGCGCGATATGTACGAACAGAACGAATGGAAGCTATCGAAGTTTGATGAGATAATACCGAGATACCATATAGACGACGGCGCAAACGATATCAAAGCGCTCGGCATGAACACGAGATATCTCGCAAGAGGCTTTATTGGCGCTTATCAGATAGGCAACGTATATGAAAAAGACGGTCAGTACTACTCTGCGGAACATAATCCTGATCTTCTCGAAGCGCTCGAATGGGGCGTTAATTTCGTAAACAGCTACGAAGACGACTATATCCTTCTTGACGGCTGGGATTATTCCGACCATCTTGCAAACGGTGTAAGCACCATGATATTTACCGAATCTTCGTATCTTTTAAACGTTGCGAGCAAGGTGGATAATTTCGGGATCGTCCCGTTCCCCGCTGCGGATAAATACGACTGCAAGGACGTTAAAATGGGATTCAGCACATATCCCACTTTCAGCATGTACGCCGGAGCGGACGATACAGACGCATGCGCAAAGCTGATAGACATACTTTTTGAGCAAATCGACGGCGCAGACCGTGAAAGCATGGTAGACTTCCTTTTCAGAACGATGTTTTTCGATGAAAGAGACGCAAAAATCTATACGGAAGCGTTTAAAAACGGCAGTTACGATTATTTCGGCGTAGGCGGAAACCTGCAGCAGAAGATCGAAACCGTATATACGTCCAAAACGCCTCAGGAGGTCATCGCCTCCGTTACGGGAACCCTTGACAAGATATTTGAAGAGCAGATGCTGCCAAACTACCTTGCAATGCAGGAATACAAGCAGTAAACGATCATATTGGTCAGGTAACGGGATCCCCGAGGATCGCCGCGCCATTTATCCCGTCGCGTATTGCATCAATACAGAGGACGAAAACCCGCCGCAGCGCTTTTATGCCCGGGGCGGTGTGAAACATGCGGCGCGCGCTGGTCCTTCGCAAAAAATCATTTCAGAGTTGCATTTTTAAAACATTAAAAAGGGGAAAAATGAATAACAAATCGAAAAACGCGCTTGAAAACTTGCTTTTAATTTTATTCGCAATCGTGGCCCCTCCTTTTTAAGTGCTTTATTTACTCGCAAAAAACGCAAAATAACATCCCGCCCGGACTTGATCCGGGCGTTTCTTTTTGCCTTCCTGCAGCAGGGGAAGGCCGCGCGGATCGTCCGCGCGGGGTATAATATCCCGCGGAAATCCGAAAAACGGCAGACATAACGCGCGATGAGGGTCACATTTCAGACGAAAAAAGGACGGCTGCGAAATCGCGGCCGTCCTGTATTTTTATTATCAATTGTTTTCCCTCTGTCCGGTTATCCGTCAAAGCGGGCAGCTACTCGTTTGTCTGCTGCTCGGCGCGTCTTTTTTTAGCTTCGCGTTTTCTTCTCTTTATCTCCTTTTTCGCATATACCGCGCTTAAGATCAAAACTGCCGCAATTGTCGCCGCGGCGATGGTAAGCGATACTATCAGGGCGGGGGCAGTCAGATCGTCTTTCAGCGGTTCGGGAGCTTTCGGCTCTTCCTGTTTTCCGTGAGTGTTAACGGATATCTCGGAAAACGCGACCGTCGTATCCTTAACGGGTGATTTTTCGAATCTGAAGGAAAAAATCGTAAGACCCGCAAGGATCTCGTCCGCCGTTTTTACGTTTTCCGGCTCTTCTTCGGTGATTTCTTCCGTTTCTTCCGTCTCCTCCGCGTCTTCCTCGGAAAATTCCGTTTCTTCGGGCAGCGGTTTTTGCGGAATTACCGTTTCGGCGGTGCGGAAATTGAGCGTTAGATCGTTCCAGCCGTTTTTGAGCGTTAGATCTTCTGCGCTCCACGAAAACCCCGATCCGTCGTCGCATAAAAAGGCGATCGTTCCCTTTTCGCCTTTCAGAGCCGTAATATCGCTGATAAAAACGCGGATTTTAAGCACGGGGCTTAAACTGTCCGTACCGAAAAGGTCTCCCGGATTTGCAAAGCGGTATTCCGCGCCGATGATCTGCGAATCCGATGTGAAACTGACCGCGGCGCTCTCCGAACTTCTCACGCTTTCGGAAGAAATAACCGTCTCTTCCGTAACTGTCCAGCCGTCTTTTGAGGCGGCAGGGATCTCAAAAATCTTTTCAAGCTCGGCTTTGCCGTAAAACGCGGCGCATAGTCCCGCCGAGATCAGAAGCAGCAAAAGAAATTCTGACAGTAATTTAAATGCATTCTGCGGTTTCATATCAGTATCCGCTCTTCCTGTCGAGCGAGTCGTCGTTTTCGACCCAGTCTTTCATAACGTCAATTACTCTGTATTCCGTTTTGGTGTCTCTTACTATAACGGTTTCTATTCCCGCGTTTATTACAAGCCTTCGGCACATTGAGCAGCAGCTCGTCCCGCTCATTATTTCTCCCGTTTTCGGACTTATACACGCCAGATACAGCGTTGCGCCTATCATTTCCTCTCTCGACGCGGCTATGATGGCGTTCGCTTCGGCGTGAACGGAACGGCAAAGCTCGTATCTTTCCCCTGCGGGGATCTTCAGCTTTTCTCGGAGACATTCGCCCAGGTCGCAGCAGTTTACTCTCTGCCTCGGCGCGCCGGCGTATCCCGTGCTAATGATAGAATCGTTTTTAACTATTACCGCGCCGAACAGTCTGCGTATGCATGTTCCCCTCTCCGCAACGGTCTGGGCAATATCAAGATAATAATTTTTTTTGTCGATCCTTTTCATAATCTGCTCCGTTAAATGTTTTTTCATATTATAACCTCTTTCCCCGTTTTTGTCAAGCGATTGCAGCGACAATATCCGCAGAACGGAAAAATCGTATTGACATTTAGCACTTTTCGTGATATTATTCGGATATATTGTGAAAACGGTGATCAGATGCCATTATTCAAGAAAACGGTAAAAAGCGATCTGCGCACGGGAATGGCGCCGGGGATGGAGTCGTGGATGGGAAACTGCGTTGATTTTATAAATTCAGCGACGGGGCTTGAGATCACTTACAGACTTGTTTCGTCCTTATACGGAAGCGCGGGTTTTCAGGTAGACATACCGATAGCCCCTCCGCTTTCGGTAAAATTCGGCGTTATGATGACTGCGATATACAATGCTTCAAACTATCTTTCTGGAGTTTTATTCAAAGACGCATTTTTTCCGCTCAACGGATACGGAAATCATTTTGACTGCTCGCTTTTTTACGCCTCGGAAGTAACGGTCGTTTTCGGCGGCGGACTCCTTCACGTTACAGTGACGCTTTCAACGGGAGAAGAGAAAACGCTTTTTCTCGTAAATACCGCAACGGAGATCGAAACGGGTAAAAAATATGCGGGATGTCTCGGACTGATAGTTGACTGTGACGGAAACGCGACCCATTCCGGTATACTGAGAAACGCGTATTCTCACGACGGGACGCATCTTCTCATAAGACAGGCGGAAACGCTCAGCGGACGTTTTTTGCTTGACAATCTTTACACTTTCGGTGAATCCGACACCCCGCTTCCCGAAAAAAAGCCGTTCGGCATTCTTTATGGGGACGGAACCGTGAAAAAGGCGATTATTGCGGGATATGACCGTATTTCGGGGCCGCACGGAAGAACGGTTTCTTCGGGAAAGTATATCAGCTTTATCTGATTAAAGCGATAAATCCGGATTTGTGAAAAAAAACCGAAATTTTCGGCTGTTCTTGCGGCTTTATGACAATATTGAAAAAAAGACGGCGGGATTGATTGACAATCGGAGGGAATTGTTGTATAATTATAACAATCTGAGAATATGAGTTAACGCCGAATCGTTCGGCGGGTTTTTTTCTGTTCTTAAATATTTAATAATCCAAGAAAGGTATTGTTTGCCATGAACAAAATGTCAAAGCTTCTTTTGCTCGTTCTGGCGCTGATTGTGTTTGCAACGGCATGTCAGGCAGGCGAAACCGAAGAGTTTTTCGATCAGGATCTCAACGATTCCGCAAACGCTAAAATGGACCTCGGCGGTTTTGAAATGGTCTATGAATTCGGTTCCAACGAAAGCGACGGCCTCATAACCGAAAACGTCCTCGGCTTCCGTCCCGATACGCAGTTTGCCGACCTTGCCAAAGCGCGTATAAAAGAAGTTGAAAACGACTACAACTGCAAAATCAAGATCAACTACAACACGACCCAGAGATGTCACACCTTTATCTCGCTTTCATATGCGGGCGTATTTATGTGCGACGTTATCTCAGGTATATCCGATATGTGGGCAGACGCGGCAAGAGCCGGCATGCTCGTAGGTCTTTCGGAGCTTGAAGATTATATCGACTATAAAAACGAAGACAAATGGGGCAACAGATCCATACTCGAAGTTATTTACTACGAAAACGACCTTTACGGACTTATCCCGATGGGATGGCCCGAACTCAACCACTCTTCATTCGGATATCCTCTCGCGGTAAACGAAGACCTCGTTTCTCTTTCCGGTCAGCCCGACCCGCGCGAATATGTCGAAACCGGAGACTGGACATGGGCGCAGTTCAGAAACTGTCTTGAAAACTATACTCAGATCGAAGGTACCGAAACGGTCCGTTACGGTCTTTCCGCTCACTGGCCCTACTATGCGGAAATGTTCATCCGTTCAAACGGCGACTCACTCGTCCATAAGGACGAAAACGGAAACTACTCTTACGGATTCGTAACTCCTACCGCCTTTGCGGCTATGGAAGAGGCAAGAGCGATCTGGACGACAGACCTCAGCTACACCATAAGCAGCGGCATGAACGACACCGTAGAGCAGACCGTAAACGATTTCGTAAACGAACTTTCCGTTATGTGCGTAGCTCCCACCGGTTATCTTTACGGTCAGGACGCGCGTATCTCCCTTAACGTTGACAACTTCGGCATTCTTACATGGCCTCTCGGCCCCGACGCCGACCCCGGTCACGTATACGGTATTATGGAAAACAACAACTACTGCATCGCATTCTCCTCTCTTTCCACACAGCCCGACAGCAGCGCTGTTATCATAAACGCGCTTTACGAACCGCTTCCCGGATTCGAAACGGCCGAAGATATCAAAGAATACATGGCTCACAACTTCTTCTTTGACGAACGCGACTGCGACTGCTTCCTTGCTATGTATTACAATCAGGAATACAACTATTTCCACTACAATATGCGTACTCAGTACGTTGGCTTCCTCGAAAGAACAAGCAGATCCATTTCCGAATACGTTGAAGGTATTTCCGATGTTGCAAACGAGATCTTCCAGAGAGACGTTATGCCCTCGGTAAGAGGAATAGAAGCCGTCTGGGGAACATACGGCGAGGAGTAAAAAGGATCTTTTTGTTCTGAGACTTCGTCGAAAATGCTGAGCTTACTCTCCTTGTTCAAAACAAAAATCTCTCTTTTTGATAAAAAGAATAAACGGCGATAAGTCAGATAAGCTCCTCTGTTATGAGGAGCTTATTTCTGTTTCTTTTTTTAACGAAATAAATAACGGGAAAACACTTGACTTTTTTAAAAACAGGAATATAATATATATATATATGGCATTATGAACAGAAGGAGAATTTTCAATGAAAAAAATACTGTGCGTTTTCATGTGCATTCTTACGGTGTTTATCTGTATTTCGTGCGCAGGAAAAGAAATTGAGATCGTTCCCGAATACGAAGCTTCGCTGAGCGGATCGAACGTCAATCTCGGAGGCGCTGAAATAGTGTTCGGATGGGATACCGGCAGAAACGGCGCTACTCTCGGGTATATTGAAGACACCGATTTCGGAGATTACGCGGTTGAGAGAGTAAAGGACGTTGAAAACCGCTATAACGCAAAGCTGGTGTTTGTAAATAAAGATTCTGTCGGAAGTCATGCGTATATAAACGCCGTTTCGGGCACATACGTCTACGATGCGATAGCTCAGGCGACTTTCGGTCTTGTAAATTACATGAGAGCGAATGCTTTTCAGGATCTTGTGCCTCTTCAGAGTCTTGACGTTTTTGACGAAACGAAGTGGGGCAGCAGGTATATGCGCATATCCACAATGTTTGACGGCTCCGTATACGGCATAATTCCCGCGGCGCTGCCCATGAGAGCGTTTGACTCGGAGGTAAATATAATCTGCGTAAATGAAGATTACGTCGATGCTGTCCAGGAAACGGACCCGCGCGATTATTTTGAAAACGGAGAATGGAACTGGGACGCTTTTGAGCACTGCCTTACAACCTTTGCCCAGACAAGTTCTTCAAACGAATACGTATATTCTTTCACGTCCGGCTTCGGCGGATTTTCGCGCGATCTTGCCCTTTGCAACGGCAATACGTTCGTTACATTCGGCGACGACGGCTCTTACGAACTCGGATATTTTACCCCGTCCGCGATAGACGCATATAACAGATGCTACGACTGGTTTTACGGATCGTTTTCCTCATATGTTACGGATTACTACAAACCCGAACTGTTCGCGGAGGGCGGAGCCGTTATGTATTTTTCAAACACAAACCAGCTTTTTGCCACTACAAACGCTCTTTCATTCCATCTTGAAAACATCGGTATAGTTTCCGTTCCTTACGGTCCCAATTCCAAAAGCCCGTCCGATTACAAAACGTCGTATGCCAGCGGCGCATATACCGTCTGCATCCCTATAACAACAAAGGACGCGGAGATCAGCGCGCTTATTCTTGACGGACTGTTCGAGCCGTTCAGCGGATATGAAACGAAAGAGTCTATCATTGATTATCTCACAAGATATTATTTTACGGACAGACGCGATTCGGAATTTATGTACGAGCTGATCGCTGGCCCGCATACTCTTTACCACGACCATCACCACGGTATGAGCACTATGTTTGACCAGATACCCAACGGCGGCGTCGCAGCAACGGTAGAGTCTTACAAGAGCGCGATCTATGATGCGGCGGAAAGTTATGTTATTTCGATGTATGAAACGCTTGACGAACTTAACGACCGCTTCCATAACTGATTTTCGCCGTTTTTGCGCATTTGCGGAAGTTTAAAAGCGAAATTCCCGAAAATCTATTGACAATTCAGCGCTGTTTATAGTATAATATCAAAAACGGAAGATCGTTATTTACCGAGAAAACCGTATAAAACTCAATAAAAAGGAGATTTAACCATGCCTACCATTATAGGTCCGGATCTGCCCAATATTCCCTGGGAGGACAAACCTGCGGGATGCAACAAGGTGCTCTGGCGCTATTCGGGAAATCCCGTTATACCGAGAGATCTTCTGCCCGACTCAAACAGTATCTTCAATTCGGCGGTCGTTCCCTTCAAGGGCGGCTTCGCAGGCGTTTTCCGTTGCGACAACACGGGCCGCTATATGCGCATACACGCAGGATTTTCCGATGACGGGATCCATTGGAATATCAATCCGAAACCCATTAAAATGATATGCGACGATCCGGATGTCGGCGAATTCGTTTACGCTTACGACCCCCGCGTTGTGTGGATAGAAGACAGATATTACGTTATCTGGTGCAACGGATACCACGGCCCGACGATCGGTCTTGCATACACATTCGATTTCGAAAAATTCTATCAGCTTGAAAATGCTTTTCTGCCCTATAACAGAAACGGCGTTCTTTTCCCGAGAAAGATAAACGGCGAATACTATATGCTTTCGCGTCCGTCTGATACGGGACATACCGCTTTCGGCGACATTTTCGTCAGCCGCAGCAAAGATCTCATTTACTGGGGCAAACACCGCCATATCATGGAGCCCGCCGGCTCATGGCAGTCCAGAAAGATCGGTCCCGGCCCCGCGCCTATCGAAACAACGGAGGGCTGGCTTCTTATCTACCACGGCGTACTTCAGAGCTGCAACGGCTTCGTTTACCATGCGGGCGCGGCTCTTCTCGATATCAACGAGCCGTGGAAAGTCCTTTACAGGACCGACCCGTATATCATCTCTCCGCAGGAGATCTACGAGTGCGTGGGCGACGTGCCGAACGTTGTTTTCCCGTGCGCAACTCTTACGGATGCCGCAACAGGCCGCATAGCGATGTATTACGGCGCTGCGGATACCGTTACGGGACTTGCGTTTATGCAGGTCGACGAACTTATCGACTTTATAAAGAACAATTCCATGAAAATCGAAAAACGTCCTCAGAGAGCAACGTGACAATCAAAAAAACAGTCAGCGTCATCGGTTATCGGTGACGCTGAATTTACGGGTATTTTTATGACGTATACAAAATGCGAACTCTGTCCGCGAAAATGCGGAGTTGACAGAAACAAGTCCCGCGGTTTTTGCGGCGGAGGGGCAAAAGCGGCTGTAACGCGCGCCGCAAAGCATTTCTGGGAAGAGCCGGTTATAAGCGGTAAAAACGGCTCGGGCACAATATTCTTTTCGGGGTGTACCATGCGCTGCGTTTTTTGCCAGAATCACGAAATAAGCAGAGAAAACGTCGGGAAAGAAGTGACCGACGAAGAGCTTTGCGAAATAATCCTTTCTCTTCAGCGGGACGGAGCGGAAAACATCAATCTCGTAAACCCCGTCCATTTTGCGCCTAGCATAAAAAACGCGCTTGAAGCCGCAAAGCCGAAAATCCCGGTCGTGTGGAATTCGGGCGGATACGAACGCTCCGAAACGGTCCGCGAAATGGAAGGACTTATAGATATTTATCTGCCCGATTTCAAATATGTTTCAAACGAAAAATCGCTGAAATATTCGGGAGTATCGGATTACGCCGAAAATGCCGTAAAAGCGATAAACGAAATGGTTAGACAGGTAGGTCCCCCCGTTATCGAAAACGGAATGATGAAAAAAGGCGTTATAGTCCGTCATCTCGTTTTGCCGTCCATGCCTTTTCAGTCCGTAAAAACGCTGCGGTTTATGCGGGAAAATCTGCCCGGGGATGTCCGAGTCAGTCTTATGGGGCAGTATATCCCCACGGGCGACGTTTCAGCGGAAAAATACCCCGAAATAAACAGAAAAATCACAAGAAAAGAATATAATACGGTATTACGGGAATTCAGAAATCTCGGTTTTGACGGATTTTGCCAGGAGCTTTCCGCGGCGTCCGAAGAATTCGTTCCCGTTCTGAAAGACTGAAATCAGTCAAACAGGGCGGAGACCGATCTTGAAACGAGCTTGTAAACAACAAACGTGAGTATTGCGTTTACCCCCGCTTTCAGCAGGTTGAACGGAATGATTACGGGGATAAGCATCTCTATTACAGCTTCCGCAGGCGTATTCATAAAAAGCGGCGTGAAAATAAGGTTCATCACTACCATCAAAGCAGTCTGAACGAGAGTACCCGCGGCGAGCGCGATAATCGCGCGCTTTATATTCTTCCCGCGGGTGTAAATAAGCCCCGCAACCGCAACAAAGCCGCCCGTTGCCGCGAAATGCATGACGATTCCTATTATTCCGCTTGAAGAACTTACCGTTACGCCCTGAATTACGCTGACTGCGGCGGTCATTATCAGTCCCCACCACGGTCCGAAAAGGAATGTCGAGATAAGTATCGGGATATCTGCGGGGTCGTATTCGAGAAACGGCGCGGGAGGAAAAGGAATCCTTATAAGGATCATTAAAACGATGCTCAAAGCGGACATGACAGAGAGCGTCGTTATTTTTTTTACGCTTACTTTCCCGGGTTCTTTGCGCCTGAGCTTTAAAACGAGCGCTACTACGGTAAGCGCAGCGGCTATTACGCCTGCAATTACGGCGATAATGATGTGTTCTTTTGCGATGTTCACGGTATGTCTCCTTAAAAAATAAAAGTTCCCGAATAATCCGGGAACTGTTTTTTCAGAAAACATGCAGCGCATGAATATCTTCTCTCATCCGGACTTTACCGTCGGCAACGGAATTTCACCGTTTCGGCCTGAAAACAGGTTAGTGGGCTTTACCACCGGTCAGGGAATTTCGCCCTGCCCCGAAGGATTATTCGATTTGCGGCAATTATATCACTTCGGAGGCGTTTTGTCAATACCCGATACTTAAATATTTATTAATATTATATATAATTTAATAAAATTATGGATTTAGACACAATTAAGTCTTTACAAAACGGAAGAAATCTGCTATAATATAAAATAAGATATTGTGGGAAAGTGTCAGTATGCTCGATAAGTTAAAAAGTATAAGCGAACGTCTTGACGCGGTAAACGAAAAGCTTACCGATCCGGACGTTATAAAAGATCAGGAACAGTATAAAAAATATATGAGAGAGCACAAAAACCTCTCTCCGATAGTAGATAAGTATAAAGATCTCCTCACGGCGCAGCGCAACGTTGACGAGGCGAGAGAGCTGATGAACGAAACGCTCGAACCGGACTTCCGCGAGATCGTCGAGGAAGAATACCGCACGGGCAAGGAGCGCATCGAGACACTTGAAAACGAAATAAAGATCCTTCTTTTGCCGAAAGACCCCAACGACGACAAAAACGTTATCGTTGAGATACGCGGAGGCGCGGGCGGCGAAGAGGCGGCGCTTTTTGCAAATTCGCTTTACAGGATGTATTCGATGTACGCCGAGAAAAAGGGCTACAAAACAGAAGTCTTATCCGTAAACGAAACGGAACTCGGCGGCATTAAGGAAATTACGTTTTCGATCGAGGGCGAAGGCGCATACAGCCGTCTGAAATTCGAGAGCGGAGTTCACCGCGTGCAACGCGTCCCTGAAACGGAGTCTCAGGGCAGGATACATACCTCGACCGTTACCGTAGCAGTCCTTCCCGAAGCGGACGAGGTCGAAGTTGAGATCAATCCCGCCGACCTTATAATAGAAACCCACCGTTCGGGCGGAGCGGGCGGACAGCATGTAAACAAAACCGAAAGCGCTATCCGCATAATCCACGTTCCCACAAACACCGTGGTCGACTGTCAGGATGAAAGAAGCCAGTTTAAAAACCGCGAGCGTGCGATGAAAATACTTCGCTCGAGAATTTATGAGAGCATGCTTGCCGAACAAAATGCAAAAATCGCTTCCGACCGTCGTCTGCAGGTCGGCACCGGTGACAGGAGCGAACGCATACGGACATACAACTTCCCTCAGGGTCGCGTTACGGACCACAGGATCAATCTTACGCTTTACAAGATACTCCAGATCATGGACGGAGATCTAGACGAGCTTATAGACGCGCTTATAACTACCGACCAGGCGGAAAAACTGAAAGCCGGAACAGAAGAATGAAAAAATCAGCCGTTATTGTAATAATTATTGCAGCATCGCTGCTCCTCGGGGCCGCGATAACAGCGCTCAGCGCATTCTGCCCCGTTTGGCTCGAATCGTATACCGATATTTACGGTATGCGCTTCGGCTTCCCGTTTACGTTTACCGAACAGACAACTGACATTGTTTTCAACGCAAACTATTTCCCGCGATACCTCCCCCCTCAGTATTTCCACGAAGCGTTTGAAACGGAGTTTTTCCCTATGCCGTTTGTTTTTTCGCTTCTTGTAAACACGCTTATCGGCGCGGCGATATGTGTTTGCGTATATTTCATTCACCGAGCATACAGAAAAAAACACCCGAAAAAACCGCGCAAGAAAGACGAATACATACCTGTATTTGACGTTTAAGCAATTATTTCAGGAGATTTAAATGCCCCGAAACATATATACGCCGGCAGGCAAACACGAATGGACAACTCCCGCAAGACCTGCATATTCGGCGAAAGTCCCCGAAAAAAAGCGTAAAAAACGCTCCCCGTTCGCAAAATTCATGCGTCGGCTCGCAAAACAGCTGAAACTCGACAGATTTGCGAAAAAAATGGGCGAATTAACGGAATATTTCGTTAAAAAGGCGCTTCCGGAAGATTCCGCATTTTCGGTATCCATAACGTACGCGCATCTGCAGCATACCAGCTTTTTATACCGTACCGGCTTTATTATCGGCCACGTTTTCAAGGTTATCGGCCTTGTATTGCTCGGTATCCTCAAAACCGTGCTTCCCGTTGCGATCCCCGTTGCGGGTGCAGCCGTTGTAGTATTCTCGGCGTGGGCGGCAAGCGTTTATTCCGTTGCTCTCGAAGTGAAGATCTGCGACGAACACGTTGCATTCGTGCAGGATCAGCAGACTTTTGACGATATACGCGCGTCGGTCGAGGACCGCATATATTCCGCCGGCGAAAGCGAATATATGATGGAATCGATACCTACGCTCAACTTCGTTATCATAGAAAAGGACGAGCTTACCGATACGGGCGAGATAGCCGAAACGCTTTACAACAGTTTTCAGGAATATATCGGGCAGTCGTACGGCTTTTTCTTTGACGGTCAGCTTCTCGGTACGTCAAAAAACGAAAACGATTTTTCCCGTCTTCTGGAAGAGGTCGCCTCATGGTATCTTTCCGGCGGAAAAAACGAGACGTATGAAATACTCAACAGCATAGAAATCGTAAGGGATACATATCCGAAAAACTACGAACGTTCGTATTCCGACCTTCTTGCGCTCTTCAAAACGTCAAGCAACCCCACCGTCCATAAAGTATCAAAAAACGAAACGCCCGAAAGCATCGCCGAAGAATACGGAATATCCGTTCCCGTACTTAAACTGCTTAACAATATCACGAATATCGAATCGGTCATCACCGGCGACACGCTTACGGTCGGAAAGCCGTTTTGCGAGCTGAGAGTGCAGACGAAATATCAGGTTCAGTATTCCGAGATCATTCCTTTTGAAACAAAAAGGACTTATACCGATTCACTTTACGAGGGCACGACGCAGACGAAACAGAGCGGATCAAACGGCGTTTACGAAATAACAGCGGAAATATGCGAATCAAACGGCGTTGAAACTTCCAGAACAGAGGTTGCGAGAAGAAGAGTTCAGGATCCCGTTACGCGTCAGATACTTGTCGGAACCAAAACGATCGCTCCTTCGGGCAGCTTTATGTGGCCGCTTGCAAACCATGCGGGATACGTTTCTTCGCATTTCGGATGGAGAACTCTGAATAAAAAGGATAATTTCCACAGAGGTACCGATATTGCGGCGGACGCAGGCACAAAAATCCTTGCCGCGGACGCCGGTACAGTTGTTGAAAAGGGATGGCAGGAAAACGGACTGGGTAACTATATAGCGATAGACCACGGCAACGGAATAGTATCGTATTACGGTCACTGCAGTAAGCTTGAAAGCAGTATTTCCATCGGCTCCAAGGTATATAAAGGGCAGGTAATAGCATATGTGGGACATACGGGCGTCGCCACGGGAAATCACCTGCATTTTGGTCTTTACAACAAAGAAACGGGCGAGTATTTCGACCCTTATCCGTATATATCGTGAAATTGATTTATTGATTCATACAAACACAAACACACAATAAAAAAACGAAGCAGAGGTGCCAGACATTGAAAAAATATGTTATTTCCGGCGGCAAACCGCTGAACGGCGAAGTTTCGCTCAGCGGCGGCAAAAATGCGGTCGTGGGAATAATCCCCGCCGCGGTGCTCGTCAGGGGCGTATGCGTTATCGAAAACGTCCCGGGAATAAACGACGTTTGCGATCTTGTGGATATTATGAAGAAAATGGGCGCGGACGTAAGATATCTTGACGAAAAAACGCTGCGCATAGACTGCACAAACGTTGCTTCATACGTTGCCGATTACGACGCTGTCAGAAAACTGCGCGCGTCATACTATCTTATAGGTGCTTTGCTCGGCCGCTTCGGTCACGCAAGAGTCGGGCTGCCCGGCGGATGCGATTTTGTGGAACGTCCGATAGACTACCACATAAAGGGATTTGAGGCGCTCGGCGCAACGGTTGATATAAAGCACGGAATAGTAGTTGCCGACGCCGAAAAACTTACGGGAACATCTATGAACCTTGATTTCCCGTCCGTCGGCGCAACGGTAAACATAATGCTTGCTGCGGTGCTTGCGGAAGGACTTACCGTTATAGAAAACGCAGGAAAAGAGCCTCATATAGTTGATATCGCAAACTTCTTAAACGCAATGGGCGCACAGATCAAGGGCGCGGGTACAGACGTTATAAAAATAAAAGGCGTATCCGAGCTTCACGGCGGACATTACGAAATAATCCCCGACCAGATAGAAGCCGGTACTTTCATGGCGGCTGCCGCGGCTGCGGGCGGAAAGGTAACGATAAGAAACGTTATTCCCAAACACCTTGAGTCGATCTCCGCAAAAATCGAAGAGTCCGGCGCAAAAGTTGAAGAATTCGACGATTACGTTATAGTTTCGCGCGATCCCGCAAAGAGGATAAAAAATCTCAACATAAAAACTCTTCCGTATCCCGGTTTTCCCACGGATATGCAGTCGCAGATGGCGGCTCTTCTTAGCAGGGCGGGCGGAACTTCCATTATAACCGAAACGATTTTCTCACATAGGTTCAAATACGTTGACGAACTGCGCAGAATGGGCGCAAAAATGACGGTCGACGGCAATATCTGCGTTATAGAAGGCGTTGAAAAACTTACGGGCGCTCAGGTTAAAGCGTGCGACTTGAGAACGGGCGTTACGCTTGTTATTGCGGCGCTTATAGCCGAAGGGATCACGGAAATATCAGATGTCCGCTACATTGAGCGCGGATATGAAAACATAGTTGAAAAACTCAGAGCGCTCGGCGCGGATATACAGGTAACAGATGACGACGCTCCCGTATTGACGGAAACAAAAATAAGCTGATGCTGCGTGTATTTACTCTTTACAGCGGAAGCAGCGGAAACTGCACGGTTATAGATATAGACGGCAGAGCCGTACTTGTAGACGCGGGCTTCGGAGTTAAAAAAACTCAGAAAGCGCTTGAAGCCGCAGGCCTTTCCTTCAACAACGTTGAAGGTATTTTCGTTACGCACGAGCACACGGATCACGTTGCGGGGCTTATGACCATATGCAAGCATTATCGAATCCCCGTTATTTCAAACCAGGCAACGCTCGACGCGTATTACGCAGAAAACAGCGAGTTTGACACTTCGCTTTTCTGCCCGATGCCCGTAGGCGCGGTTGCCGCAAGAGACTGCTTTGAAGTTACATCTTTCCATTCGCCTCACGACAGCGCCGAATGCGTGGGTTACAGAATAAAAACGAAATACGGTGATGT
Organism: Clostridia bacterium; assembly: GCA_017427285.1. Lineage (GTDB taxonomy): Bacteria > Bacillota > Clostridia > Oscillospirales > UBA644 > HGM12619. The sequence continues at coordinate 10,606 of JAFRTE010000022.1, read as the reverse complement.
TGGCGTACTTACCGACGCGGGAGAAGGCACAAAAGAGATAAGGTCTTCGTTAAACGGCTGTAAAATACTCGTTTTCGAGTCAAACCACGATAAAAATATGCTGCAGACCGGCCCGTATCCGTATTATCTTAAAAGACGCATTTCGGGGCCGAACGGACATCTTTCAAACGATCAGTCCGCAGAAATGATAGCGGAATTTCTTGATTCGGGGCTTGAAAACGTTATACTCGCTCATTTAAGCAGGGAAAACAACACGCCCCGCGCCGCACTTGCAACGGCTGAGGCGTTTATATCGGCAAAGGGCGCCGAAATCGGAAAGGATCTATCCGTATTCGCAGCTCCTCCCGACGAACTTTCACATATTTTTACCTGTAATTAAAAAAACTGACGGCTTAAACCGTCAGGTTTTTTTATTCGTCGAAAACGCTTAAAATAAACTCCGAGAAAATCGAATTTGCCCACGCAAACCACGAACGCGTAAAATTGTAGGGATCGTCAACGTCGAATCCTTCGTGCATATACCCCGTATCGGCGGTTGAATTTTCGAATAAATCAAGCAGATATTTCTTTTCCGCTTCGTCTTTCGAGGTAAGCCCCTGCATCGAAAGACTTATATGCCAGATGTAACGTTCGGGCGTATGCGGACTGCCTATGCCTTTTGCGGCTTTTCCTTCGTAATAATACGGGTTTTCTTTGCTTAAAATGAATTTTCTCGTGTTTTTGTATATCTCGTCGTCCGCGGAAACGTAGCTGAGATAGGGGATCGAAAGCAGAGACGGAACGTTTGCGTCGTCCATAAGAGTATAATTGCCGAAACCGTCCGTTTCATACGCGTAAATTTTGCCGAAAACGGGATGATCGTAGATCCCGTATTTTTTTATGCCTTCGTCTATCTGTTTTTTCAGACCTTTTGCGGCAAGGGAGATCTCGCTGTCGTTGCAAAAAATCTCTTCCATATATCCGAGAATAACAACGGCGAACATATTTGACGGAATAAGGTAGCCGTATCTGCATGCGTCGTCGGAAGGACGGAAGCCCGACCACGTCATGCCCGTGTATGAAACGGGATTGCCTTTTCCGTTACAGGACAGCGTATCTGAAGGCGGACAGTTTTCTCTTATAAAGAAATATTTCGAGTTTTCGTGATGCTGTTCGGTCTTGAAAACTTCAAGGATCCGTTTGCACGCCGATTTGAAATTTTCGGTAAAATGCGCGGTCGAGCCGGACGCTTTCCAATAAAGATAAGCGAGCGAGACCGGGTAGCAGAGAGAGTCTGTTTCATACTTTCTTTCCCACGCAAGGGGATTTTTAAACTCCGTTTCGTCTTCTGCCCAGCATTTGCCCGAGGCGTCGCGGTTAAAAGCGTTTGCATACGCGTCGTTTAAAATGCATTCCGCCTGTTTTGCGATTAGTCCTTCGATAATACGCCTGATCTGAGGGTCTTTTTTAGTAAGGGGAAGATAATGCCTTACCTGCGCTGAAGAGTCTCTCAGCCACATTGCGGGGATATCTCCCGTAAAAACGAATGCGGTGCCGTCGTCGCATAATTCCGTAGTTGTTTCAAGAGTGTTCGGATAGCATTTTTCAAACGAGTCAGCAAGCGCCGGCCGTCCCGCTTTAATCAGCTTGTCCTTTATCTCTTCAACGGTCTTTTTTACGTATTCGGTCGTCATTTTTCCACCTCAGATAATGTCGTTTTTTACTATGTCTTCGTAAGTTTCGCGCTTAACTATAACTCTCGGCTCGCCGTTTGAGATCATGATGACCGGAGGACGTGGCACACGGTTGTAGTTTGACGCCATCGAATAGTTGTATGCGCCGGTTGAAAAAACGGTGAGGATATCTCCCGCTTCGGGCCGCTGTATCATCATGTTTTCGCCTATCAGGTCGCCGCTTTCGCAGCATCTTCCCGCAACCGTCGCCTTGAAATCGCGCGGAAGATCGGCTTTGTTTGCGATGCACGCCTCGTATTTTGAGCCGTAAAGAGCGTAGCGCGGATTATCCGTCATACCGCCGTCAACCGAAACGTAAGTACGGATATTTTCAATAGTTTTTACTGCTATTACCTTGTATGCCGTTATTCCCGCTTCAGCCACGATGCTGCGGCCGGGCTCGACAAGAATGAACGGAACGGCTATTCCGAGCGCTTCGCTCTCGGATTTAACGGTCTGAGCGATCGTTTTCATGTAGTCGTCATAAGGTATGGGATTGTCGCCCTCAACGTATCTTATGCCGAAACCGCCACCGAGATTGAGCTCTTTTATTTCAACCGAAAGCTCGTTTTTGATTTTGGCGATAAACCCGAGCATTCTTTTTGCCGCAAGCACGAATGGGTCTGAATCGAATATCTGCGAGCCGATATGGCAGTGGACGCCAGCAAGACGAACGTTTTTCATCTCCGATACGGTTTTTGCGGCGGTAAACGCTTCGCCGTTTTCGAGAGCAAAACCGAATTTTGAGTCGATCTGTCCCGTTTTGACAAAGTTGTGAGTGTGAGCTTCAACGCCCGGCTTTATCCTCAACGATATTTCCGCCGTAACGTTGAGCGATTTTGCGATCCTGTCGATCTTGCAAAGCTCTTCCGCGTTATCCGCAACAATTCTTCCTACGCCGCTTTCAAGAGCGTATTTTATCTCGTCGTCGGTTTTTGCGTTTCCGTGAAAATATATTTTTTTCGGGTCAAATCCCGCTTTGAGCGCGGTATAAAGCTCTCCGCCTGAAACCACATCGGCCCCGAAACCCTCGGACGACACCGTTTTGTAAATTTCAACGCATGAAAAAGCTTTTGAAGCGTAAAGCGGAAGTGCGTTTTTACCGTAATGCTTCTGAGTTGCATTTTTATATTTTCTGCAGTTTTCCCTTACCGTGTTTTCGGACATGATATAGCACGGGGTGCCGTATTTTTCGACTATATCCGTTACTTTTACTCCGTCAATGCAAAGTACGCCGTCTTTTGTTTCAGTCATATCTGCTCCTCTGTTTTTTCGTCTGTTACAGACTCTATTATTCCTTTTAAAGTTTCCGTTCCTTCTCCCGTTTCCGAAGAAAAGGCAAATGCGTTTACGTCAAAAAGCTCGCTTATTTCCTGCGTCATCTTTGCGGCGGCGGTTTTTGATATCTTATCCGATTTCGTTGCCGCAACGCAGAAAGGGACGCCCTTCGATATAAGATAATCATACATCAGCTTGTCGTCTTCCGTAGGTCCGTGTCTTATATCCGTAAGCAGTACAACGAGCCGTATGTCTCTTCCGAGCTCAAAATACGTTTCTATCAAGCTTCCCCAGCCCCTGCGCTCGGCTTTCGAACGCTGAGCAAAACCGTATCCCGGCAGATCGACGATATATATTTTGCCGTCTATCGAAAAATAGTTGATTGCGGCGGTCTTGCCGGGTTTTGAGCTTGTAAACGCAAGGTTTTTTCTGTTTACAAGCTTATTTATCATCGAGCTTTTTCCGACATTCGACCGCCCGACAAACACAACTTCGGGTCTCTTTTCGGGCGGAAGAGCTTGCGTGTTAAAATAACTGCTGATAAATTCCGCTTTGGCGTAATTAAGTTTCATTTCCTTCTCCGTATGGTATGAATATCCGTTATTATAGTATAAATATACCGTTTTGTCAATATGCGGTCACATAACTTCAAAAACAGTTCCCGAAAGCGCATGCCTTGCGGCAAGAATGTATTTTGAGCGGTCAAGCGGATCAACGCCTCGCCTCGGCATGGTTTTCCCGTCGGGTTCGGGACAGACTCTGTATCCCGAAAAAGTAGCCGACATAACGCCTTTTCCAGAGGTAAACGACGCGAATACCGCAGAATAGTCAAGCGAAGTTGCGGCAGGTATCTCCGCTTCGAGAAAGACCGTGTCTTTTCTTCTTATCGGGTCGCCCGGCTCTCCGCGCATCCTGATTATATCGCTTAACACTCTCCCGTAATGCTCCGCCGCAAAAGTAAACCTCGCATGAATATACGGTTCGAGAAGCGTTGTGCCCGTATTTCTGAATCCGTCCGCAAGAGCGAGAGGCGTGGCAACTGTAAAATCAAGCGGGTGCGTATGGATCGGGTGGTCTTCGCCGTCAACAAGATCGATCTCCATATCCGTAACTTCCCATCCCCGCGGCCCCTGCGCTATCGAAGCTTTTATCGACTCTTCGACCTGTTTTCTGTATCTGTACGAAAGACGGTTAGGCGGCGCAGAGCATCTGTAAACAACACCGCTTCCTCTTTTCAGCGGCGTTATTTTAAATTTAAGCACTGCCCAGCACGGCTTGGGCATCGTGTATGCGTCAAAACCGAAGCCCACGCGGGACGGAGTTTCCTTGTAAATAACGTTCATCGGCCCGAAAGCCGTCGAAATACCGAAACGCTCTAAAATAATATCGCGCAAAACCTCGGTCTGTATATTCCCGAATACTTTTATATTGAGACTTTTCGAGATCGGCTCCCAGATAAGGTCCGTCATTGGCTCTTCCGCGGCAATTTCAGAAAGCGCCGATTTAAGCTTTAAAATATCCGTGCCGTCCGTAGCAGTTACCGACGTCATCATCAGCGCCTGCTCTGTTTCGGGAAGCGCGGAGGAAATAAGCTCTCTTTTTCCGATAAAGTCTCCCGTTTTTGCTTCGGAAAAACCGTATACCGCACCGACTTCGCCCGAATAAAGAGTTTGTGTATCGGTCATTTTGCCGAAAACGGGCTTTTTTATCATGTTTACCTTGTATTCCGCGCCGCCGAGGCTTATCTGCTGACGTACCGTAACGGAGCCGGAGTAAACTCGGGTATACGCAGCCCTGCCGTTTTGTCTGTCATGGCTGACGGCATAGATAAACCCGCCCGTTTCTCCGTCTTTTTCATCCGGAGGCGGCAGAAAATCAACGATGGCGGCGGCAAGCTCCCCGACGCCGGCGCCCGTAACCGCGCTTCCGCAAAAAACGGGGCAGATATCAAGACTTTTTGTGTATTCCGCAACTTTTTTGCGAATAACGTTTTCGGGTATCTTCTCGCCCGAAACGAACATTTCAAGACATTCTTCGTCGATCGACGCTATATCTTCGGCTATATCGGAAAAAAGCGCGGCTTTCGGAAAAATATCTTTTATCTCGGCAAAAACGCGGTCCGGATCGGCAATATCCCTGTCTGTTTTGTTTATAAAAACGATGCACGGCTTTTTCAGCCTTTCAACGGCGTCAAGTATTATTTCCGTATTCGTCTGCACGCCGTCTACCGCCGAAACGAGCACGACGATGCCGTCAACGGCAAAAAGCGCGCGCTCTACCTGCGAAATAAAGTCCGCATGGCCGGGCGTGTCTATAATGTTTACCGTCACTCCGTTTATATTCGTGGAGGTGAGCGCTGTACGGACTGAAATCCCGCGTTTTTTTTCAACGGTAAGATCGTCCGTTTTTGCCGTTCCTTTGTCAACGCTTCCCTGAGCGCGTATTGCGCCGCTTTCAAAAAGCAGTCTTTCGGTAAGAGTTGTTTTCCCCGCGTCAACATGAGCGGCAAAGGCGATGTTTCTGATGTTTTTCATACTGTTAAAGGTCTGTTTGCGGTTGACAAATCCGCCGCAAAAGTATATAATATATGTATATGATTAAAAAACGGAAAGGGTCAGAAATGCAGTTTAAGGGTTTTTCGAAAAAAACGCTGGAATATCTTCACAATGTCCGCGAAAACGATTCAAAAATATGGTATGAGGAGCACAGAGAGGACTATATAAAATACGTCCGTCAGCCGTTTGAAGACCTGATAGAGGATCTTGCTCCCGTAGTTAGGGAAATAGACCCGCAGATAGTCACACGTCCCGCAAAATGTCTTTCGAGAATACGCAGGGATTCAAGATATACAAAAGATAAACATCTTTACCGCGACACCGCATGGCTCGTTTTTCACCGTCCCGCAGAGCATATGCTTGAAGGACCGGGATTTTTTGCGGAAATAATGCGCGAGGGAACGAGATACGGAATGGGCGCTTTCAATTTTCCCACAAAATCGATGGTTTCGATAAGAAGCTATATTTCGGAAAATCCCGATTTGTTTTTCAACGCCGCAGGCCCGATAACGTCGGGCGGACTTCTCGTTCTGGGCGAACGCTACAAACGCATGCCGGCGGGACTTTCGGAACGCGCAAAAGAGCTCGGACTTGAAGACTGGTATTGCATGAAGAATTTTTATATTTCTTCTCCGATCCTGCCGCACGAAGCGTTTTTTACGCCCGATATAGTCAACGAAATATCGGAAAAATACAGACTTATCGCGCCTTTTTACCGTCTGCTGCTCGAAATGGTGCAGTATCACGCTTCAGACGAACCGCTTCCGCCGAAAAACACCGTCGAAAGCTTTGAGTGGTGATCACGTGATTTTCCAGTCTATCGGCTCAATGCCTCTTGAAACAAGAAATTCGTTGCATTGCGAAAAGTGACGGCAGCCGAAAAATCCGCCGTATGCCGAAAGAGGCGAGGGGTGGACGGTGTGAAGGATAAGATGCTTCGGGTTAGTTATCAGCTTTTCCTTCTGCCTTGCGGGAGTGCCCCACAAAAGAAAGACCATGGGCGTTTCGCGGTCGTTTAGAAGTTTTATTACTCTGTCGGTAAAAATTTCCCAGCCCATGTTTCTGTGGCTGTTTGCCGCTCCCGCGCGGACTGTAAGCACGGTATTCAGAAGCAGAACGCCGTTTTTTGCCCACGAGGTAAGCTCGCCGTGAGGCGGAGGGTCTATGCCCAGATCGTCGTGAAGCTCCCTGAAAATATTGACGAGCGACGGAGGAGGCTGCACGCCCTTTTTAACGGAAAAACAGAGCCCGTGCGCCTGTCCCGGCCCGTGATACGGATCCTGGCCGAGAATTACCGCCTTAACGTCTTTATACGCCGTGTATTTCATGGCGTTGAAAATGTCGTACATATCGGGATATACGGTTCTTGACGAATATTCGCTTTTCAGAAATGCGCGAAGACGCAGATAATATTCCTTTTCAAATTCGCCCTCAAGAAGAGTATCCCAGTCGTTGCCGAATTTTACCGTGACCGCCGCCCCCTTATGAATGCTTTATCGTAATTATTATAACAGAAACCCCGCTCTCTGTCAAGCGAGAGTGCGTAATGCGAAAGAATTCTTACAAAAAGAATAAGACGGCAGGATAACCCGACCGTCTGTCTGTTTTAGTTAACATCCTTTACTGTTTATATGTAATACGGATAATGGTTTATTAAAAAAACATCACTCCGCAGCTGGAGCACATCTTACTATCTTTCGATTGAATATGACCGCATTTCGGGCATTGAATTGATTTATCTGACACTACTATAGGATGAATAAAATCAGATGGCTCCGGACCGGATACTCTTGGTTGCTTTTTATCTTCATCATACATGTCAATTCGCCCATACTCGGTATGCTTACTGTTGTGCAGTGAAAAGGGTGTACTGCTCTCTGCTGTTTTATGCTGAGTGTTAACTGTCAACGTCGAAAGTGTTCCGATATCGCCATTTTCTTCCGGCTTTTTATCCGTATTAACAATCTCCGCTTGTGACTTCTCTCTCAATAACTTATCAATATCTTTTGTGCTTTTGTCAATATTGTTTAGTTTTGTTGAAATACTTCCGAGTAAATCGCTGTTTTCTACCAGCGTACCAAACGCATACAATCCGTAACTGGAAATAATGGAAAAAAGAGAGCCAATTATTACCACCGCAACGCCAAGTAAAAATCCACTAACGCCGCCGGCAATGCCGCCAATACGTATTCCTCCAAACAAAATAAGAATGCCGACGATAACATTGATCAATATTTCTATCCAACAGCAAACAAGTGCCAGGGTTTTAATTTTGCCTCCGATATTATCAAAAGGCAACTTAAGAAAGTCTTTGAATCCGTAAATCATTTTAAATACCTCTCTAAAAGTTTTTACGTTGTTTTTCAATACAAGTACGTAAACATGTTTTTGGATTTACAGTGAGGACATATCTTTTCTCTGTTATTGGGATTCCATCGAATGATTATAATGAAAAGCATATAAATGACACCCGAACCAAAAAAGAAAAACAACAGGAAAAACCATAACCAGTCCGATCCGCGTATAAGGGGACCCGACGTAAATTCCCCCGTATACCCGCATGCCGTGCAGCGCGGCACATCATGTGGGTATGCCTTTGATTGATTTTCGATAATTCCTTGTTGCGGGGAACCGCATGATGGGCAAAACCGGGACTGATCGGATAACTCTTTTCCGCATTTTTTACAAAACATAATTATTCCTCCAAGATATTTTAATGTCAATTAACGGCTATTATCTTAACAAGCCGAAGCTAAAAAGGCTAAATTCAGTAAATCACTTGTTTGCGCAAAATCGATTAAAAAAGATTTTGAACCTTCAAGGTCAGTGGCTTTATTCTTGTATCAATTGACTTTGTTGTTGATAAATCTCATTTCATTTTTGTCAGCCTTAATGCATCATCAAAATCATTCCAGTTGATAACAAGTGTATTTCCGTCGATTTTATATGTACCGGAGTGTTTTTCTCCCGAGAACTCAACGGTTATTTTACCTAGAGCGACGCTGTAACTCCCTTCACGCCGACCGACCATCAGTGCCCCATCAGGATAAAATGTAAGTTCATTTCCATAACGGTCTTCCCATTTCCCGATGATGGCATTATCATGTCCGCAGGAGACAAGAATAATCGCAAATATTAATACTGCGGCAAGGCTGATGATAATTATCTTCTGAGTCTTACTGCGCAAGAACCACCATGTTGAAATATTGATTAACGACATATTATTAACATCCTTTCATTTCTTCCACAAATAAACATCAGCTAAGAATGCCAAATCATTCATTTCTTCTGTTTGTCCGTATTGGATAAAAAACTCTTTTACTCCTGTAAGATCAATTTCAAATGAATGGGTTATGCCATCATTGCTGAAAATGTATCTGTTTTTCTCCAAAGAAACTGTAATCAGCAAATATGTTTTTGCAGAAGTCGCAGATTTATACTTTTCATTAAAGAATATTTTTCCGGTTAATTTTGAATATTGATAATTTGAAAAATATTGCTCCACCATACCGTAAGGGTATGTTGCGCCAATTTCGCCATCAACATCTTCAAAGTCTTCTGGGGCTAAAGTATAATTGTATACATATCCGGAAACACTTGTCTGCCTTCCACAATCTTGAAAACGATATCGTTCTCCCCACCAACCGGTATTATAGTTGCATTCTACATCTGTCAATGGTATCGGTTCCAGCTCCTTATAATAAGCTAATTCATCTTTTAACTTTTTTTCGTTTGACAAAACATTTAATGCTGTTTTTAAAACATTTTCAGCTGCCATGAGAGCGTTATAATCATATTTTTTATATTTTGATGCGGCAGATGCAATAGTTTCCTTGACATATGAATCTGCATATGCGGCTCTCCTTGCCGACAATGATGCGCTTTTACCGTATTTGGAAATAGAACTGTCAAGCGATTTTATAGCGTTGGCATAATCGCCCTTTGCGACATAATCTTCGGCTTTTTTCAGCGCATCGTTAATTTGAAGCTCTTCAATCTTTTTTTCAGCATCGGTAAGAACCGAATAGTTACTTACGGCGTTTTTTATTTCCGCAGAATATGAATTGTAAACCTTTCGTGCTGTTTTTATTGCATCACTGCTTGAAAGAGTCACTGTTCCGATTGCATTTATCGCTTTTTCTATATCTTCTATTTGGAGGTTTCGAAGACTCTCTTCTGCGGATATGAGTACACTGTAATTTGACACCTCCTTCTGGATTTCGGAGTCATGATAGTTATAAATGCTCCGCGCAGAACTAATTGCCTTTTCGGATTTCAATGTAACAGCGCCTATGTTCGATATTGTGTCTTCAATTTCTTTAATATAACATAGTTTTAATGTTTCATCAACGATATTTGTGCCTTCCGTAAAGGTCTCTTCGCCTATAATTTGGATGAAATATTCCTTTGAGCCCCAAACATAAAAATTTGAGGCCACAAAGCCCATCGCACCGTCATAATCGACCTTTTCCTTATATTTATTTAACTCTGAGATAAACTCTTCCGCGACTTGTGACCTTATGTTTTCTATAGACTGTTGCGCCGTATCATAGTTTTCTGTATCTAAACTGCTTACATAATCATAATACTGTGCAGCCAACGGATAATCGTGCTCATTTTCCGCCTCTTTTGCGTTCCAGTAAAACTTTTTTGATTCGCTTATTGTCTCAAGAGCTAATTTCTCATCTGTCATGTCAAAAAAAGACTCATAGTTGGCGAGGTATTCCGCAGTTTCCTTATAATCTGATTCTCCCTGAGAATAGGAGGTCAATACTTCGTCAGCTTTGTCCCGAATAAAATACTCTGCTTCATCGAAAAACTGTGGATCCGTTGTTTCTTCAAAAATAGCCTGGGCGGTTCTGTAGTAGCCGTCATCTATTGCAGCTTTAAATCGGTTTAGGCTATTATTTGCGCATGATGTTAACAGCACCATAAACACTGCAACAGCTGTGATAACTGAGTTTATAATTTTTTTTCTCGGATTATCAAACATGATAAATAACTCCTATTTACTATTAATAATTCGTAATTACTATATCACTATTTTTTTTTTTTTTTTTT
>JAFRTE010000021.1 GCA_017427285.1 Clostridia bacterium | reverse complement strand
CGAAGGATCATCCGGTCCTGTACCGTCTGTGCCTTGATTGCCGCCCTGACTTATATCGTCCGTCCCAAAGGAGATGATTTTGGAATACGGAGAATAAAAATCGTCATATCCATCCTGGCTGATGCAGTAACGGCAGCGCAGAAGATATATCCGCCGAGATCGTCCTGCCCGACGGCACGCATATAAAGCACAGGGGCGACATGGTTTATTCTGTTCGCTGACTTATCGCCTCTTACGTTTGTCTGTATTCTATAAACAAATAATTTCCCTCCTGCGATTTTTGTATCGCAGGAGGGGTTTTTCATCGTCCTTTTTAACGGTTATTTCGCGGGTCTATTCCAGATAATCGTTGTAGTAGGTATCAAGCGCGCTTTGCATATTGCTTTCAAGCGATTCCAGAGTCTCGGAAATTGAAAGAGTTCCTCTTGTCATGCGGACAAGTTTGTCTTCAAAATCGCCCGAAAAAGACGAATATACAAGATAATCAAAAAATGCGTCGTCTCTCAAACGCGTAAAATACTCGAACGATTCTTCAGTGAAAAATGTGACTCGTTTAAAATCGTCCTGCCATGTTTCCGCCGTTTCGCCGGGAAGCGGCTGAAACAAAAATGGAAGCAATATGGAATGGACTTCCGCATCCGAATTCAAAGGCGCGTAAAACAGTCGGGAATTATACGAATATGCGGTTCTCGGCGTTCCCGGAACATAGCTCGGACCCGCAGGGAAATATATCCACTCATACGCGTCGTTCATCAGATACGAAAGATTCTGTGTTCCTTCGTCGGAAAGTCCCATGTGAGTATATTCAAGAAAAAACGCGCGTCTGTTTTCAACGAACGGCTCTATATTCTGTCTGTCGCCGCCGTTGCATATAAGATCTCTTGCCGCAAGACTGTGTGTAAAGTCGAGCGCTTCGAGTGCTCTTTGATCGTTAAAAGAGTAATACAGTCTTCCGCTTTCGTCTTTTGTAACCGCCCGCGCTCCGTTTGAGTATAAAGCGCCGAGCTCAAGATACGGGAGATTTGTATATGCAAGGGCGTAAGTCTGCATGTTTTCATCGGGATTTGAGGTATCTCTGATAGCTTCGCACATTTTTTCAAGCGTATCCCACGTCCATTCGCCCATTTCGTCAAGCTCATGAGGAGAAGTCTGCTGAAAATTTGAGATAACTCTCGGATTAAACCACATTGCGGGCGCGGTATCAGCCGCGGGGAAACCCCAGTAATATGCGATTATAGAATAATAATCGCCTTTAAAATTGCCCGCTTCAAGCACAGCAGGCGTGCCGTAAAGACCTGATTCAAGGTCTATATCCATATCCGAAAACGGCATAAAATACCCGTTCTGAAGATATTTCCCGCGTATTATCTGATGCATCGCGTTGAACATAAGATCGGAATATTTTATATTTGCCGCGTAATATGTTAAAAAAGTACCGACGTCGCTGCCGTCCCGGATTGTAATTTTACAGTTGTATTTCTCTTCCGCTTCCTTATAGCGCAAAAGCAGCTGGTCGCCTCTTGCCGTATCTCCCGACGTAGGGTTCAGAGGGTATACGCTGCCGTGCGTTATTGCCGAAATTATATATTCGTAACCGAGAAGATCGAAGTCCTCCTCCCTGATATCCCCACCGTATTCCGGAACGGTTTCCGGGATCTGACTTTCTCCGCACGAACAAAGAGCAATAAACATACAAATTGCCAGTAATAAAGCCGGGAAAGATCTTTTCATTTGTCTTTTCCTCCTGTTAGTTTACATAAAATCGCTCAAATATATTTGTATTACCTGTTTCATCTCAGTTCTTTTCTTTCTTTTTTTTCTTCTTGGATGCGATAATGACAATAATGATGATTACAACGACGAGTATTATCAGCAACCAGATAAATATACAGAGTCCGAGCGGCTGCGGGCAGAAATGACAGATCGGGCAGGTTTT
>JAFRTE010000020.1 GCA_017427285.1 Clostridia bacterium | reverse complement strand
CGAAGGATCATCCGGTCCTGTACCGTCTGTGCCTTGATTGCCGCCCTGACTTATATCGTCCGTCCCAAAGGAGATGATTTTGGAATACGGAGAATAAAAATCGTCATATCCATCCTGGCTGATGCAGTAACGGCAGCGCAGTTCGATGACCGTATCCTTCGGGATGTTCGGGCGCTCGGTGTTCACGAGCGTCAGCAGAGCGCACTCCATCTCGCCTGATTTAAGCGTAAAGTCGGTGTTGCCCATTTCGGTCCATTCGGTATCGCCCTTGACGCGGGCTTCGGTGAAGATGCGGATGCCGCCGTTGAACGCCGCGGCGATGGTCGACAGCTCCTGCAGCTTGTCTGGCACGGTGAGGGTGAAGGCGACGACTGGGTTGTCGTTGAAGGTCTTGTCGGTCATGCGCAGTCCCGTGATGACAGGGGCTTCGACCTCGCCATTCTTCAGCGGCTCGAGCTTTGCAATATCCTTGCCGTAGCCAACGGTCTTTGACCAGTCGGAATAGTAGCAGGTATCCTTGACGCCTTCCTCGGTATTCTTTCTCGTTTGCGTTACGAGACGAGCGCGGAAATAGGCGGTGTGCTTGGTGAAATCGATCCTTACCGAGTCGGCCTCTGTATCGTAGGTATACTGTTCCGGTCTTAACTGATCCTTGACGCCCGGGGTTTTCGTATCGGGATTGCCGTTCCAGCGTTCGTCATTAGGGACGCCGCGCATGATCCAGAATTTCTGCGTTGTTTCGGTCGCGTTGTTCAATCCGATATTGGCGCCGTCCCATTCGCTTACGCGGATATTCCAGTCCTCGTCGTAACCGATAGAGATCTCGCCGCGCTGCGTCCAGAACTCGTTGCAGTGCCAACCGGATATCTCGTCGTTCACGTCGTCTATCGCCCAGTCGATCTGTATAAACGTCCAGATCTCGTCATAGTCGTATTTCGACATGAACTCTTCCGCTTTGCCCTCTGTATTCGCTTCTTCAAGCTGAGCGTAGAAGGTCGTCATATCGTTCGCAAGACTGCAGGAAAACTCCATAGTCGTGGGCGAATCGCCCTCTTCTCCCCATCTTACCGCGACACTCGTCGGCGAAGCAATCTCAAAAGGCAGATCGCTGTCCGCGGCGGAAGCATAAATAGGGACAACGAAAATGATCATCATACAAGCGATGATAAGTGACAGTATTTTTTTCATTTTGATAAAAGTCCTTCCCGATGAGCAAAACTCATCTTTGCCTAAAATTATTATACGCAAAAAGCCGTTCTGTCAAGTATCTAAGGCATTAATTGGCCTTTTCGAACAGGATTACAAATCTGTTTTAACACTTCATTCACATTTGAAAAACAAATAAAGGAGTTTCTATGCGAAGGTAAAGCCGCATTTTACCTAAACTCACGAACCACGGCGCAAGCCGATGCTCCCAATAAGGAATTTTTTCGGATCTATTCCTATAAACGCCGTATTATTATCGCCGTAAGTCATAAAAACACCTCCGATCGGACCGTATAACGGTTTTAATCTTTACCCTGCTGTTTACACCAGGTATTCATGACCATGTCCACGGGGAGATGCTTTACCAACCGTACCTGTCTTCTAACGGGAGCGCCGAGGATTGACACCTTCTTTTTTCTTTTCAGGTCCTTCATCGCCTGATCTATTACCTGTTTTGAGGTATACCATCTGTCGTAATACTTAACCGTATCGTCGTGAACCGCGCGATCCATAAATTCGGTTTTTATCCAGCCGGGACACACGCACATAACGTGTATCCCCCTGTTTTTAAGCTCCCTGCCTATCGCCCTGCTGAAGCTGAGCACATACGCTTTGCTTGCGGCGTATACCGCCATATACGGCACGGGCTGCCAGCTTGAATTGGAGCCGATATTTATTATCGAATCTCCCGATTTCATATATGGAAGCGAGAGAAGACAAAAGGCGGTAAGCGCTTTGTCGTTCACGTCCGTTATGCCGAGCTGTCCGTCAAGCTCCATTTCTTCAAAAGTCCCGAAAAGACCGTAGCCCGCACCGTTTACGAGCACGGATATTTCGGGTTTTTCTTCTTCAAGAAGAGATTTATATTTATCAAAGCTTTTTTTATCCGCAAGATCCCACGCAAGAGGACGGATTATGCTGCGGCACTTTGCCGAAAGCTCTTTCAGCCGATCCTCTCTTCTTGCGACGACCCATATTTCGTCAAGGTTAAATTCGCTGTCAAGCGCATAGACAAATTCGCGTCCCATGCCCGACGATGCGCCCGTTACAACCGCAATTTTCATGGTTTATCCTCCGTTTTATTCTTCCGCCGAAGCAAGAATAAGGTCCCCGTTTTTCTGAAGCCACTTTCTCTGTTCGAAATAGGCGGGAAAGACCCGCGTTACCTCCGCATAGAAGCGTTTTGAATGATTCATTTCCTTTATATGGCAAAGCTCGTGAACGACAACGCTGTCTGTTACTTCGGGCGGCGTGAGCATCAAAAGACAGTTGAAATTCAGATTTCCCTTTGCGCTGCAGCTGCCCCAGCGCGTTTTCTGCATCCGTATCGTGATCTTGCCGTATTTCACGCCCGCAATCGGGGCGTAATACGCCACGCGCTCGGGAATGATTTTTTTCGCGCGTTCATAAAGCGCCGTGATCTCTTCTTTTGTGAGCTTGCGAACGTTTTCTTTCTCTTTTTCTCTTTCCTTCATTAACGCGATATGTTTTTCAAGCCATTTTCTGTTTTTTTGCAAAAACAGGTTTAAATCCTTGTCTGTCGCAAAAAGCGGGACGCGGAGAATGATCCTGCCGTTTTTTATCTGCGCTCCGAACGTTTTCCTTGAGCTGCGTATTACTTCGGTTTCCATATATTCCTTTTTCAAATTCCGTTTGTTTTCCGTTTTATTATACCATATGAAAACGGATATGTCAATCACTTCGGATATCTGCGGTTTATTTTTTTCGATAGTTCTTGACATTGCGGTTATAATCTGCTATAATTTCACTGACGGAACGGCGGCGCAAAGCGGCGCAGTCCGAATAAACATAATTTGGGGGGAATAGACATGTTTCCGAAAAAACCTCCGATGGGTTTCAACACATGGAACACATTCGGACCTGACATCGATGACAAAACTATCCGCGAGACGGCGGACGCAATGGTTGACAAGGGCTTGCTGAAGGCAGGATACGAATATCTCGTTATAGACGACTGCTGGAGCGAGAGAAAGCGCGATCCCGAAACTGACAAAATAATTCCCGATAAAATCAAATTCCCGAACGGCATGAGATCCGTTTCGGACTACGTTCACTCAAAAGGACTGAAATTCGGCATGTATTCGTGCGCAGGCGTTTTAACGTGCGCAGGTTATCCCGGATCGTTTGACCACGAATTTCTCGACGCGAAAACATTTGCGGAATACGGCGCGGATTTTCTGAAATACGACTACTGCTTCAAACCCGGTGACGTTAACGGCACACTTCTTTACCGCCGCATAAGCATGGCTTTGCAAAACTGCGGAAGAGATATCCTCCTCTCCGCCTGCAACTGGGGCGCTGACAACGTTCACGACTGGATACGCTCCACCGGTTCGGGCATGTACCGTTCAACCGGAGACATTAACGACAGCTTCAAGTCTTTCCGCGATATTTTCCTCAGCCAGGTAGGCAATTTCAAGTATTCCGGCCCCGGCTGCTTCAACGATATAGACATGCTCACCGTAGGCATGCACAATAAAGGCAACGTTGCCGCTTCCGGATGCACCGATACCGAATACCGCACTGAATTTGCGCTCTGGTGCATGGCGGGAGTCCCCCTTATGCTCGGATGCGACCTGAGAGAAATTGACGATACTACTCTTAAACTCGTAACAAATCCGTATCTTCTCCGCATAAATCAGGATGAAGAATGCAGACCCATATTCCAGGTCAGGGGCGAAGGCGGAAACATCTATGTTCGCATCCTTTCGGGCGGCGAGCTGGCAATCATGCTTGTTAATTTTGCGGACCGCAAGTATCCGGTATTCTTCCCGTTTGAGCATATCGGACTTCCCACTTCAGTCAAAAAAGGTCTTGCGCTTAAAAATGCGTTTACGGGCGAAGACGAAGGCGTTGAAAAAGAATACATCCGCACTCCCGTTGATGCGCACGACTGCGCGGTATATATAGCAAAAGTGGTTGATTTATGAGTTCCTGCACGGTATGCGGGAAAGAGCTGAATTGCTACGATATCGGCTTTTACAAAAAAATGGTCAACCGCGGCGCAACGGAATTTGCGTGTATCGAATGTACCTGCAGGCGGTTTGAAATAACCGAAAAACAGGCGTGGGAGATGATCAGACGTTTTCAGAAAGACGGATGCGCCCTGTTTCCCATTGAAGACGAAAAAAAAGAATAGTAAAATGCGCCGTGATAACCGCGGCGCATTTTTATTTTATTCGGTCAACCGGCTTTTTTAACAGTCACAACATCGCCCGGCGCGGTTTCGATCTCGGTGACAGAGCCGCTGAGCGGGATTTTTTTCCCGTTTATTTCGGCAAAATAGCCGTCTTCGGGCTTCTCTATCCGTAAAATCCTTCCCTTTTCGCTGATAATTTCGGCGTAAATCTCGCCTTTTTCGATTTTTGCGCTTACAAGAAACGCTCCGTAAGCGCGAAGAGACTTAAACGACGCGTCTTCGTCCTTTTTCCAGCACGGGAAAAGTCTTATTACGTCCTCCCAGCTTTGCAGGAGCATTTCGTTTACCGTTGCGGGTACGGCGGCGCTGTTTTCCAGTCCTCCGCCTCCGAATTCAAACATACCGTTTGGAAGTCCGTATTTTTCGATATTCGTATGTATGTGAGATATTATCTCTTCGGGATCGATTCCGAGTCTTGCGGCAAGCGGGTAATACGAGCAGAATCTGTTGTGGCTTTCCCAAATAGAGAGACGTTTATGCGTATTTCTTGCCGCATCGAAAAGATCGGGCGCAGAATATCTGCCTATCGCCCCTGCGGGATATGCGCATTCAAGGGCGAGCTCTCTCAGCTCCGTGCTTCCGTCTATGCCCCTGAGTATTTTTTCGCCTTCGCTCTCAAAAGTGTCTCCCTTATAAATATTATCCGCAATATGCTGCCATTTCGGTATTTTTTCGATATTTATCCCGAGCTCCGAGGAAATATCTATTATCAGATTCATCAGCATTTTAACAAGACCGCATGAAACTATCGGGTTTTTATCGTCGTGTCCCTGCGGCTTGCTGTCCGGTGAGGCGTACCAGCATACTTCGTTGAGAGCGTCGTTGAATATCTGATATACTCCGTCTTCAAAAACGAGATAGTTTTCCCAGAATTCCGCAACGGATAAAAGATAGTCGTAATACTCACGTCTGGCAAATTCCGTATCTCTCGTTGAATACCAGTGCATCATCGGAATTACCGCAGCGTATGCGCCGTTGCTTTTCTGACCGTGAAAAAGATGTCCGTGCTCCTTTGTATCGGGTCTTAAATCAGTTTCAAGCCCGAGAGGACCGAGACCGACGGGGAATATTGAACCCTTTATTCCGAAAAACTCTTCAGAATATTTTTTCGCCGTCGGAAGAAAATCGTTGATGGGAGCCATATAACAGTCTACGAGCTCCGTATGGTTTGACGACGAAAGGGCGTAAAACGGTGCTTCGTAGTTGTAGTTTAAATGGTAGTCTCCAAACCATGCCGAGCCGTCTGATGTTGCGTAGCTTCCCCACAGACCGGGCGGAAATTTTTTGTTTTTTGCGCAGCACGCAACTGCGTATATCCCCGCGTACCAGTAAAGCTCGAGCTGTTTATCGCCGAGAGTGACGCCGCTTTTACCCCAGAATTTCCGCCAGCTTTTTTCGTGTCCGTCAAGAAGTCTTAAAACGTCTTCTCTGCATATCGCCGCCGCTTTTTCGAGCGCCTGAGCCATGTATGCGGCCGAATCGTGATTTGTAAAAACGGAAATCGCCCATACAATGCGTTCTTTTCCGTTTTTTATCTCTCTTGACACCTGCTTTGCCGCGCATACGCCGTATGACGGAAAACGGCATTCGGGAGTGTCGAATCCGCGAAGAGAATATATTATACCGTCCTTATTGCCTACCTCCGCAACGGCGTCTGAGCCGGAAAGCGGAATAAACGAGAAAGACGACGATACGGCAGGAAAAGACTTTTCAAGCTCTATAATGACCGTGTTTTCCTCAGCGCAGACCGTGACCCGCATTTTTGCAGTCAGTTTTCCTGCGGCAATATCGAGCGTGATATGCGCCCCGTCCATATCCTGACACGCTCTGTAATCGCCGTATGCAAGCTGCGGCAGAAGTATCTCCGCAAGCGCAAGCGGCGCTATACCTCCGCGGTTTTCGGTATAAACGCGTCCGTCCGCTTTCCAGAAGTCCGCCTTGCCTATATAAAGTCTTACCCTGTCCTCGCTTCCCGCAAGGACGGCTGTAACGTCTCCGTTACCCGTTATCATTCCGTCGGGAAGAACGGTTGACGGTATTTTTTTCGCAGGTTTAAAAGACGTAAGAATATGTTCGCTCATTTTCTGCCCCCTGAATCTTTTTATTATTCATCATACTATACTATTATTACAAAAATATGAAAAAGCAGGCGAAGGTATAAAAAAACGCACCGACAGATTTTGTCGGTACGCTTTCTTATCCGGTTTTTATCATTCAAATAAATCGTTGTCGCGGAATTGAAGGGAATAAAGCGATTTATACGTTCCGCCGAGAGCCATAAGCTCTTCGTGTGTGCCTCTTTCCGTTATTTTTCCGTCCATTACAACGGCGATCTCGTCTGCGTTTCGTATGGTGGAAAGACGGTGGGCGACAACAAGCGTCGTCCTGCCCTTGCAAAGCTCGTCAAGCGCCTGCTGGATCAATACTTCCGTAGTATTGTCAAGCGCGCTCGTCGCTTCGTCAAGAATAAGGATCGCAGGGTCTTTCAGGAAAACGCGCGCGATGCTCAGCCGCTGTTTCTGTCCTCCCGAAAGCTTAACGCCTCGTTCGCCTATTTCGGTATCGTAACCGTTAGGAAGAGTCATAACGTAATCGTGTATGTTCGCCCTTTTTGCCGCTTCGATCACCTCGTCGTCGGTAGCGTCGGGTCTGCCGTAAAGGATGTTTTCGCGTATCGTGCCAACAAAAAGGAAAACGTCCTGCTGGACTATGCCGATATTTCTTCTTACAGAATCAAGCGTTAACGAGCGTATATCCTTTCCGTCTATCAGAATGGCGCCGTTTTCGGGACCGAGAGTGTAAAAATGGGGAAGAAGATGACAGAGCGTTGTTTTTCCGCCCCCGGAAGGGCCGACAAGCGCAAGCTTTCTGCCTTTTTCTATTTTAAGGTTTATACCGTGGAGCACTTCTTTTGAATCATCGTATGAATACGATACGTTTCTGAATTCTATTTCGCCGCGAACGTCCGTAAGCTCTTCCGCGTCGGGACTGTCCGTTTCGGGCTCTTCGTCCATAATTTCTAGAAAACGCTTGAAGCCCGTAACGCCGTTCTGATACTGTTCCATAAAATTGATAAGCGTGTTTACGGGATTGATAAAGAGGTTGACTGAAACGATAAACGTTGAATAGTCGCCGAACGTTATGCGGCCTCCGTAAAGGAAAAGTCCGCCGGCTATAAGGATAAAAACGTTGAAAACGTCGGAGACGAAAGACGTTGACGAAAAGAATTTCGCCATTGCGTTATACGCTCTTTTGGAAGCGTCCACAAATTCGTCGTCGCCTCTTTCAAACTTTTCTATCTCGCATTCGGCGTTTGTATACGCTTTCGTAACGCGAATGCCGGTAACGCTGCTTTCGACCGCCGCGTTTATCGTGGCGTTGCTTTTGCGCCTGTCTTCAAAAGCTTTATTCATAAGCTTGCGATAATGAAGAGTAACGACAGCAAGGATCGGAACGCACGCAAAAACGATAAGCGTAAGGATCCAGTCGATACTTAAAAGATAGCAAAAAGACAAGACTATCATTACAGAGCTTATAAGCAGGTTTTCGGGGCCGTGGTGAGCAAGCTCGCATACTTCGAAAAGGTCGCTCGTAATACGCGTCATTATGCGGCCGGTTTCGTTGTTGTCGTAAAACTCAAACGGAAGCTTCTGCAGATGTTTGAAAAGGTCTATACGCATGCGCGACTGCATTTTAACACCGATAACGTGTCCGTAATACTGCACGAAAAACCGCAGGAGCATACGCACCGCATAAAGAGCGAGCACGATAACGCCCGCAATAACTATTTTGTCGTACATTTTTTCGGGAATGTAGTTATTGAGCATCCTGTTTGTCATTATCGGGTAAACCATACCGATAACGGAGATAAGCAGAGACGCAAGCATGTCCAGCACAAGCATTTTTTTATGAGGACCGTAGTAAGCAATAAATCTTTTAAGCATGATCAGTTGTTTTTCTCCCTGTATTCCGGCGCAACATAAGATTTGCACCTTAAATATTCAGATTCCGCGCAGCCGTAAAACGGACCGTCGCACGGTTTGCGCTTTGTGTCGCGGATAGCGGAAAGCTCGTCTATAACCGCAGTCAGAGCATCTTTGTCGAGCCCGTAATGAGTGTAATACCCTTTTTTAACACCGTAAACAAGCCCCGCTTCGCGCAGCGTTTTCAGATGCTGGGATACAGCGGACTCCGAAAGATAGCTTTTGAGCGCGAGCGCGCGGACGCAGTATGTTCTTTCAGCCATAAGCTTTATCAGTTCAAAGCGTTTCGGCTCAAAAAGAGCTTTGAGTATTTTACCATCCATTTTTCTCCCTCCGATCGGTTTCATATTATACTACACTTATTTAATTTCGTCAATACTAAATCAGATTTTGTATCCAAACTTTTTTTGACAAAAAGAAACTCGGGCAAAAACCCGAGTTTCCGATTTTTTCATTTTATTTTTCCATCAGCTTATTGAAGAGTTTTCTTATACCGAATTTCCAGCAGATAATCATAGCTAAAACGGCGCCTACCCCTGCCTGCAAAATCTGAAACGGAAGCTTCGTCAACGCGGTTGCAATGCTCGGCTCCGCTCCTGAACTCGCGTAAAAAAACGCCCTGCCGAGGGAATAGCCCACAACATTGATTATTGCGCCTACGGTAACGCCGATACCGGAAGCGACTGCGGGATGTTTTTTCAGCGTGTAATGAGAAATAAGCGATATGCAGACTGCCTGAAGTCCGTGAGTTACAAGGGAAACGAACATAGGAGCCGGATAGAAGAAAAAGTCTCCGAGAAAAGCCCCTACTCCGCCTACCATAAACGCTCCGAACGGATCAAGCAGGATCGAAGCCACGCAGATTATTATATCGTTAAGATAAAGATGTCCTCCCGGAACCGGAATGCTGAAAATGCTCATGCTCATAACAACGTTCATCGCCATAAACAGCGCGGTTACACAGAGCCATACGGTCGTTCGTTTTTTTGTTAAATTTTTTTTCGACATAAAAAGCTTTCACCCCTTGACTTTTTCGTAAAACAAGTATACAATAAATATGATGAGATGAAAATAGTCAAAACGGGAGAATTTCATATAACCAGATGAAATATATTATCGACAGAGGCAAAAACGTTCCGGCTTATCTTCAGCTTTACACTCAGGTAAAGGACGACATAATTTCCGGCATGTACCGCCCGGGCGAAAAGCTTCCGTCCAAACGCCTGACCGCGCAGGAAACCGGCGTAAGCACCGTTACGGTGGAGCACGCTTACGGACTTTTATGCGACGAGGGCTACGCGGAAGCGCACGAAAGAAGCGGATACGTAGTTATTTTCAGAAGTGACGACGGATTTATGGCTTCGGCGGAAAGGTCTGAGACGGCTGTTGTTGCGGAATATCCGCCGCACGTTTCCGAATCGAGTTTTCCGTTTCCGCTTCTGGCAAAAACGATGCGCAAGGTGCAAAACGATTTCGGCGAAAGGATTCTCGAACGTTCGCCGAATGCGGGATGTCCCGAACTGCGCACGGAGATCAGCCGATATCTCGAACGAAGCCGCGGCATAAAGTCAGCTCCAGAGCAGATAATCATCGGCTCGGGCTCGGAATATCTTTACGGTTTTACGGTAGACCTTCTCGGAAGAGACAGAAAATACGCCATCGAATCGCCTTCATACAAAAAAATCGAGCAGGTTTACGGGATGTGCGGCGTAAAATTTGACAAGCTGCCCCTCGGGAAAGACGGTATAATAAGCCGTTATCTCAAATCAACAGACGCTTCCGTGCTGCATATATCCCCATACAGAAGTTTTCCGAGCGGCGTTACGGCGTCGGCTTCAAAAAGACACGAATATATACGCTGGGCGGAGAAAAAGGACGGAATTATTATAGAGGACGATTTCGAATCGGAGTTTTCCGTATCAAAAAAGCCCGAAGAAACGCTTTTTGCGCTTTCCGAAAACGGAAACGTCATATATATGAATACTTTTTCAAAAACGCTTTCGCCGTCGCTGCGTGTCGGGTATATGGTGCTTCCGAAACGGCTGACGGAGGAATATCAGAAAAAGGTCGGGTTTTACTCATGCTCCGTCCCGACGTTCATACAGCTTGTCGTGGCGGAAATAATAGGCAGCGGCAACTTTGAAAGACACATAAACAGAGAACGGCGGAAAAAGAGAAAAGAGCTGCTGCAAACGAACGGATGAGGCAATTTACCGTCCCGGCATCACACGGCTGAAATAACAATAAATATAAATTAAGGAGAATAAACCATGAAAAAAATCATTTCTTTAATTCTTGCGGGAGTTATGCTTTTTGCTTTTGCGGCATGCTCTTCAACCGAAGAAAACACGCAGGAAGAAACATCCGAAAATCCGATACTTCTCGGCGGTTATCAGAGAGCGGAGTCGCCCGAAATTACGGACGATATAAAAGCGCTCGTTGAAAAAGCGACTGAAACGCTTCTCGGCGCGGAATATACGCCCGTTGCGTATATCGCAAGCCAGGTGGTAGCGGGCAAAAATCACAGGATCCTATGCAAAATCACACCGGTCGTACCGGAAGCTGTTTCAACTTACGCGATAGTCGTTATTTACGAAGATCTGCAGGGCAATGCAAGCGTGACCGAGATATTCGATTCGGAAGCGCAAGGCGAGGCAATATGGGACGAGCCCGTACCCGGGGGCTGGACAGACGATATCTCCCCCGTTTTGACGGACGAGGTAAAAACAGCCGTTGAAACCGTTTCAAAAGCAGCCGAAGGCGCTGAATATACTCCCGTTGCCCTTCTCGCTCAGCAGCTTGTTGCCGGAATGAACTATTCTGTACTTTGCGAAGTTAAAACTTCCGCAGACGCCCTCGAATCATACTGCATTCTTCATATTTACGCCGCTCTTGACGGCAGCGCGGAAATAACGGACATTTACTCTTTCGTTTCCGCTGAATAAAGCCAATTTCAACAAAATTGTGACAAATTGAATTCGGGTATTGACAATTTGCGATCTCGGTGATATAATGACCGCAATTTAAAACTTTAAACCGTTGAAGCGGAGATAACGGCAATGATGCCTGTACAGAGAGTCTGTGGCGGTGAGATGCAGACGGGAAACAAGTTGTCAAATGGACCGCTGAGGGCGCAGTCAAATGAGCACACGCTCAGAGTATTCTGCGACGTGAGGCAGACGTTACATGCCGGGGATATGCAGGTATCCCGCAAGCGCACGGGTCATGCCGTGAATCAAGGTGGCACCGCGGATATTGATTTATTCGTCCTTGACAGTAGTATTATTCTGTCAAGGACTTTTTTATTATCAAAAAACTCCTTGAAGAATAAGAGCAGTTTCGGAAAGGAGGATTTAAACCGCAACTCTTCGGTAAAGAGCGTGAAAACTGTAAACTCAACAAACCGATTTGATTTTTTATTGTGAAAGGAGAAGGCGATTTTAAAACGCCGAAAAAAATTATGGAAAACAAAAATATCCCCTACAAAATATATCTTGAAGAACACGAGATGCCCAATTACTGGTATAACGTCCGCGCGGACATGAAAAAGAAACCCGCGCCGCTTATGAATCCGGGAACGCATCAGCCGATGACTGCGGAAGACCTTGCTCCGGTATTCTGCGAAGAACTTATCAGGCAGGAGCTTGACAACGACACGCGCTATTACCCCATTCCCCAGGAAATACGCGATTTTTACAAAATGTACCGTCCCTCACCGCTCGTCCGCGCATACTGTCTTGAAAAGAAGCTTGGCACTCCGGCAAAGATCTACTATAAATTCGAGGGCAACAACACATCCGGCAGCCACAAATTAAACTCCGCAATAGCGCAGGCATATTACGCAAAGAAGCAGGGACTGAAAGGCGTAACGACCGAAACGGGCGCAGGTCAGTGGGGCACCGCTCTTTCAATGGCATGTTCGTATTTCGATCTTGACTGCAAGGTATACATGGTAAAAATCAGTTATGAGCAAAAGCCGTTCCGCCGCGAAGTTATGCGCACATACGGCGCGTCGGTAACTCCGTCTCCGTCCAACACTACCGAAGTAGGCAAGAAGATCCTTGCGGAACATCCCGGCACAAACGGAAGTCTCGGCTGCGCGATAAGCGAAGCAGTGGAGGTTGCCGTTTCAAATCCCGGTTACCGCTACGTTTTGGGCAGCGTGCTCAATCAGGTACTGCTTCATCAGAGCGTTATCGGCGTTGAAACGAAGATCGCTCTTGACAAATACGGCATTACGCCCGACATTATCATCGGCTGCGCAGGAGGCGGATCAAACCTCGGCGGACTTATTTCACCGTTTATGGGCGAAAAACTGCGCGGAGAAAAAGATTACCGCATAATCGCCGTTGAACCCGCTTCATGTCCGAGCTTTACCCGCGGCGTTTACGCATACGATTTCTGCGATACCGGCATGGTATGTCCCCTTGCAAAGATGTATACGCTCGGCAGCGATTTCATTCCTGCGCCTAACCATGCGGGCGGTCTTCGCTACCACGGCATGAGTCCCGTTCTTTCCGAGCTTTACGACGAAGGAATGATGGAAGCCGTAAGCGTAACTCAGACAAGCGTATTCGAAGCGGCCGAGCAGTTCGCACGCGTTGAAGGCATACTCCCCGCTCCCGAAAGCAGCCACGCTATCCGCGTTGCGATTGACGAAGCGCTTAAATGCAAAGAAACCGGCGAAGAAAAAACTATCGTTTTCGGCCTTACCGGCACAGGATATTTCGATCTCGTTGCATACGAAAAATTCCACAACGGCGAGATGACCGATTACATCCCCACCGACGATGAACTCGCGGCATACAGAGCGAAACTTCCCAAAATCGACTGATAAAAACCCGAAAGGCGAACTGACATGAACAAAAAAACGGCGACAGCGATCATCTTTCTTTTTCTTTTCATTGTTTTAACGGCAACGCTTCACTTCGTTGACGTTCAACCCATAGGTCCTCTCGATTCTTCCGTAGGATTCGCATCTCTCAACGGAGCATTTCACGGAATAACGGGCGAAAATCTGTTTTTATACGAGCTGACAGATATTCTTGAAATAATTCCGTTTCTGGCGGTTTTCGGTTTCGGACTTCTGGGACTTATACAACTGATAAAAAGAAAAAGTCTGCTTAAAGTAGACCCCGATATTCTCCTTCTCGGCTGCCTTTACGCTGCCGTCGGTATCGTTTTTGTTTTCTTCGAGCTTTACGAGGTAAATTACAGACCCGTCCTTATTGAAGGCGTGCTTGAAACGTCATATCCGTCGTCTACTACGATGCTTGTAATAACGGTTATGTCCGCGGCGGCGATACAGCTGAACAAACGGATCAAAAACAGAGCGCTTATGATCTGCTCGGTCGTTTTCTGTATCGTTTATACCGTATTTATGGTTGCGGCAAGACTTATCTCCGGCGTCCACTGGCTGACGGATATAACGGGCGGTATTCTTGTAAGCGCGGGTCTTGTGTTCCTTTATGCGGGGCTTTGCGACAGATTCTGTAAAGGAAAGACGGAAAATGAATAATTACCGTGAGTTTCCCGACAGAAAAAAGCTCGAAACATATGAGTGGGACAACGTGTGGACAGAACATGCCGAAAAAGACGACGTTACGCGCGTGCTTTATATCGGCGATTCCATTTCGTGCGGCATCCGCGGCGTTGCAACGCGGCTGAGCGAAGGAAAAGCGTATTTTGACGGCTTCGGAACTTCCAAAGCCGTTGACAATCCGTATTTTTGCGACTCCGTCCGTATTTTTGCAGCGCAGGAAGGTTACAGAAGCGCCGTGCTTTTCAACAACGGTCTTCACGGCTGGCATCTTGACGACGAAAAAGAGTATCCCGCATACTACAAAAAAACCGTTGAATTCCTGCTTGATCTATTTAAAGGCACACCGATCTTTCTTGTTTTGACGACCTGCGTTGCCGATAAAGAAACGGATTTACGTGTACATAAACGAAACGAAGCGGTAAAAACCATAGCAGAAAATTTCGGACTTGAAACCGTTGACTTTTATTCTCCCGCCGCAAAAAATCCGTCTCTTCTTTCGGGCGACGGAGTGCATTTTACGGGCGACGGCTACGAAGTGCTTGCAAAAGCCGCGCTCGACGCGCTGAAAAAAATAATATGAAAAATTCCCGAATCGCCGACAGCAGACGATTCGGGAATATTATTTGATATTAAATCTTTATTAAACACCGTTACCCCCCCCCCCGTTTTTCCGAGCTTTTTTTCGGCGCGAAAGGGTTTGCCTGAATATCTCCAGAGTTCCGACTGCGGAACAGATCTCTCCATCCGTTCGGCCTTTGCCCATAACGGAGTTTCGGGCAGAATGTTTTTTACTCTGAGTATCATACGCTCCACCGGGTCCATATAAATCTCTCCGGCGAAAGCTCACATTTTATACTCGGCGGCATTGATAACCTGAGTATCCCTGATCTTGTCAAACAACCTGCCCTTGATATTGACGAGCATACGGTCACTGCCATCCTCATCTTTATCCTGTCCCGAAACCCTTATCATCGCAACGTCCTCTACGATCATATTTACGGCCTCTTCCTGCTCCTGTGAGCAGATAACGAGGGCGCAGTCACCGATATGCAGCTTTTCCGTTATTTCATCCGGCGTAAGCTCTTCAGCGAGCGTTACCTTCGCGCAATCTTCTACCCTCACGCCTCCCGGATATTTTTGCAGCACCGATTTACCCACTTTGACCATCGGACGGTCGGAAAAATAGCCGACTTCGGGGTCGATGATCTTCAGATCTTCGTATACGCTCTTGATCTTCTCTTCGAAAACCTCCTCCAGAGATTTATCTACCGATACATCGCCTTCGGCGTAAAGATATTCCAGAGCGTCAAGCGCTTCGGCGTCGTGAATTGATACATCGCCGGAAACGAACAGCTTCGTGCCGTATCGCTTTACTGTTTTCATCTTCAGATCAAGATCGCCATCCACGCGCTTCGTTCCGTCCGGCACGCGTATAAGCTCGGTCTCCTCGTCGAAGAGGGATACGAGTTTTTCAAGAAGACTTGCAGAAACCACGATCTTTTTGCCGGTGAAACGAACGTCTTTTTCGATAAGTTTTTTCGTGTTAAGATTCGTATCAAGAAAAAACAGATTTCCGGAGCAATAATAGAGAGGGCATGCGGCTCTCATAACGAAAATATCGTCTATTTCGGTATCCCCCTTAAGAATGAATGCTCCGTCGGGATAATACTCCGTTTTTCCGTTGGCGGTAACGTTGGAAATCTGTCCGCGGTAACTTTTCGGCATAAGTATTTTTCCGTTGACCATGATCCTGTAATAGCTTTTTACAGCTTCCAGACTTCCGTTGGTAATCGTCAGTTCACCGTTTACAGTTAAAAACACGTCTTTTCCGTCGGCGTCCGGGCCTATCTCACATTTTCCGTTGATGCTCTTTACTGTGATATTCTGACCTTCCGGGACTTCGATAACCGTAGACACGTTAAGCGTGACGGGATATTTATTCATAAGCTCTTTTGCGCGGGCTTCGGTAATAAGGATTCCGGCGTTGACGGTTATGCTGTCAAACCCCGCGAAACTCTCCTCAGTTGCGTTTCTCACGTCGCATACCGCGGCGTTGATCACTTTGTTTTTCATTTTTATACTCCTCCGTTATTCTTTCAGTTTTTCCCTGAGCAGTTTTCTTGCGCGGCTCAGCGCGGCTCGCACTCCCGACGGTGACAGTCCGAATTCTTTTGCGAGTTCTTTTGAGCTGTAGCCGTGAAAGTAGCGTTTGATGAATATCCGCGAAATATCCGGAGGCAGCGTTGACAGAAGCATCGCCGTTTCAAATTCCGAAAATCCGCCGTCCGTTTCTTCCTCCGGCTGAGGCATATGGCTTTGTTCGACCGCGCGTCTGCGGCAGGTGTCATAAAAAAGATTTCTCGCTACTTTATAAAGCCACGCTCGTCTTTCATTTTTTCCGAGCTCCTCAAGAAGATCAAGATTGGAAAGCGCCTTCATGAAGGTCTCCTGCAGCAGATCTTCGGCGTCGCTGACGTTTCCGCACATCATGCAGCAATATCTCAAAAGCTCCGCGCGATACACGGTATACAGTTCTGTTATCATGGCGCCGTCCTTTCTTTATGCTTTCACTCTTATAACGGTTGAGAAACGCAAAGTGTTTTTAAAACTTACAAATTTTTACAGCAAATATCCACCCGTTCGGGGTGGATATTTGCTGCGATCGGTTTTTTTATAACGTGAACCGGGTTTTGCGGTTTTTTCCAGAAGTATGGCAGGACACGGACGAAAGCGTCCCCGAACTCATCAAAATCCGAGCGTTCAAAAACCTTCCCGACGGCGTTATTTAAATAGTTTGCCCGTTTTTCCGCCGGTCAAACAACAGGGCTACCGTTTGCTGACTTTTACTTTTCAACCGTCATCCAGCAGCCCTCTGCTCCGATCCCGTTTTCAGGCGCGGTTATTATGCCTTTTTCTATAAGATACCCGATAACCGCGTCAAGCACCGGAGCGTTTGCGATTATGTTCGCGTAACTCCACTCGTTATAAAGGTAAGAGGGAATAGCTTTCTCAAATAATACGGCAAGCTTACGCGCGATCTCTTCGGCTTCTTTTTCAAAGTAACCGCGATTGAGACTGTTGCTCAAACTGAAAAGGCCGTCCGCGTCTTTCAGACGGCTGACGAGTATTTTTGTGTAAAGTTTGTCGCCTTCACGGTAAAGATATCCGCATTCTACGGCTTTTGCCGCATATTCTTTTTCTTTTCCGTTCAGTGCTTTTATATCAAGTCCGTCAACGGATCGCAGCGCAAGCTGAAGCTGATGATCGTTTGAAACGTTATGTCCGCAATGAAAGTGCGCTTCCAACCGTGTAGGATAGATATTATCGGCGCGAACTGTTTTATAGCCGCAAACGTTCGATGCTTCAATGCCGTCCCAGCCGCCGCCGTAGTGTTTGTCCGTATCAACGTAACCGAAAACCGAGAATGGCCTTTTCGGCTCGTTTTGCCCCGCGAAATATTTTACGCCGAGTATCTCTTCCACGTTTTCCTGAAGAGCGTGAGCCATAGGGAAAATCTGCTGCCAGATTATCAGGTTCATATCGATCTTTTTGTTGAGATACGGATATGAAAGATACTCCTGCCTGTGTTCGTCGATAAATTTGATAATAACATCGCATATTTTGGGGATTTGCCCGATATACGCGGACTGTATTTTTTCTACAGTGTCTTTGTCAAGAAGTACGACGTTTAAGGCGTATTTTCCGTTTTCAAGACGGCGGAGAAATCCGTATTCGCCGTTTTCGCCGCGTCGCAGCATTTCAAGTTCTTCTTCAACGTAAACGGTGGGGACGTTCATTTCTTCGGCAAGTTCCGTCGCTGTCATGGGCTTTTTCATGCAAAGCCATACTATCTGTTTTGAAAGTTGTCTTGTAAATCCTTCTCTCGGATCACCCCATGCGGGATTTCCCGTTCCCCAAATAACGAATTCGACTTTGTCAAGCGAAACGGGCTTATTGCAGGTTTCAGTCATTTTTTCTACCTCTTTTTTAATGATCTGCCTTGCCGAAAAAAGTCTTTGACGAACGTTTGTTTCGCTTGTGTGCTGCTTTTCCGCTATCTGTTTTGCAGATAGCCCTTCAAGGTAAAAAGATACCATCGCCTCACGGTATGCTTTTGTAAGAAAAGCTATTCTGCGGTAGACCGCGGTAAGCATTTCGTCCGTATCGTCGTCTGATGGTGCAGTCGCATCCGCGTAAACGTCCTCCGTATCTTTATTGCCGCGCATATCGGCCTCTTTTCTGCGCCTTGCGGAAAAATCGGCGTAAACGTTACGCGCCGTTTTCCAGATGAACGGATAGACGTTTTCTATCTCACCGTCCGCGCGGGCGGCTTTGACAAGTGCGAAAACGATATCGGAACACAATTCCTCTGCCTGATAACCGTCACTCGTTCTCGTATAACAAAAACCGTAAAGCTTATCAAGCAGTTCGTCGTTTAAGTAATTCAGCAAGTTTTGTTTCTTCATGTTTACTCCAAGCGATTGATCAATGCTTTTCGCACATATAGTCTGCTTGTATAAAAAAAAGTTAGCCCGTTTATTTGTTTTATTTCAATTTTTCTTTATTTACGAATTTAATTACCGCGTTATAAAGATTTGCTTCCGTGTTTTCCATCGCCTCTTTCAGAGAGGCGCCTTCAGGATTGATACTAACGGCTTTTATGCCGTCCGGTAAACCGTCATTTTCCGCTTCGCCGGCAAAAACGGCGACGGGTACGTTTTTTTTGCGGGAATGGGCATAAACCGTACCGACGGTTTTACCCATAAAGCTCTGACGGTCGAAACTCCCCTCGCCCGTAAAAACGTAATCTGCAGATATCAGCGCGCTGTCAAATCCGACGATCGAAAGCACCGTTTCCGCGCCTTTTTTTATTTCCGCGCCGAGCAGAATAAGCGCCGCCGCAAGTCCTCCCGACGCGCCTGCGCCGTTTACGAAAGAAATATCTGCGCCCGTTTTTTTCTTTATTATATCCGAAAAGCGTTTAAGTCCTTCGTCAAGGATTTCAACCGTTTTTTCGTCCGCTCCTTTTTGCGGAGCAAAGACGTATGCCGCTCCGTTTTTTCCGTAAAGCGGATTTTCGACATCGCAAACCGCTGTAAGACGAACGTTTTTCAGCCGTTTATCAAGTCCGTCAAGATTTATATCCGTTATTGAGCCAAGGTCTTTCCCGCAAGGGATACGGGAGATGTTTTCGCCCGTAAATTTCGCGCCGAGTGCGGCAAGAAACCCCGCGCCGCAGTCGTTTGTCGAAGAGCCGCCGAGTGTTATCACGATCTCGTTTATATCTTCCGAAAGAGCCGCCGAAACAAGCTGCCCTACGCCGTATGTTGTTGTGAAAAGCGGATTTCTTTCCTCCGGCAAAAGTAAAGTCAGTCCGCATGCCCTTGCAGACTCTATTATCGCCGTTTTTTTGTTTATTATATATTCTGCGTTCACCGCTCTGCCGAGGGGGTCGAATACTTCAACGGTTTTGACCGTGCTTCCGTCAAGAGAAGATACGATATCGAGCGTGCCTTCGCCCCCGTCCGCAAGAGGCATTTTAACAACTTCGAAGCATCCGCATTTTTCGAGCGCTTCCGCCATGATATCGCACGCTTTTTTTGAAGAAACAGCGCCCTTGAAAGAATCGGGCGCAACTATTATTTTTTTCATTTCACCCCTCCTGACTTTCAGATATTATAATACAGACAAACACGAAAGTCAATATGAAAAACAAAAGACGCCTCGGGGCGTCTTTGTTGATCACGGAACGGACAGAAAGGTCCATCCTTCTTGCACGGCAAATAATTTCTTTTTGTAGGATTATTCGGCAGCCTTCATTTTAGCGTAGCATTCGCTGCAGTAAACGGGTCTGTCTTCTCTGGGCTGGAAAGGAACCTTTGCTTCGCCGCCGCAGGATGCACATGTTGCGGTAAAGAATTCACGGGGGCCTTTGCCTGCGTTTTTCTTAGCGTTTCTGCATTCTTTGCAGCGCTGGGGTTCATTCTGGAAACCTTTTTCAGCGTAGAATTCCTGTTCGCCTGCGGTGAAAATAAAGGTTTTGCCGCAATCTTTGCATACTAATTCTTTGTCTTCGTACATTTTGTGAAACCTCACTTAAAAATATAAATTGTGCCCTTTTCGGAGTTACACCGAATTCGTCGAACATTCAGCCGATCTGATTACACACAGCTTCACACTTTAACCTAAGGTGCAAAGAGCGCAACCCTGCCGTTTCCTGCTGCCGTGCAAGCGGTTCTTTCAGGGGCCTTCCTTGTTTCTTAATGCTATTGCCGGTTTAACACTTGCGTTATTTCAACGTGAATTTGCTCATGGGCGTATCGATTTTTGATTTATATAAGAAATTGTTTTTTTATTTTGCTTCTAATCCGTGACAAAGTATTGTCAACCGCTTTTTCGCTGATGCTCAGATCCTCGGAAATCTGTGCGTACGTCTTATCGGCAAGGTATTCGGAAAGGACGTTTTTTTCAAGATCGGTAAGACTGCTTCTGAGTTTTCTGAAAAAATCTTCCGTATACTCTTTTTCGACGATGCGCGCTTCGATATCGTTAGGGTCGATCACATTATCTATATCGATATCAACTTTTTCACCGTCTTTTACCAACCCGAAATAAGCGTCTTTTATCCGTCTTTTTATGCAGATTTTTATATATGCCTCGATCGGAACGTTTTTTTCGGAATCAAAAGTGCGGGACGCGTCGGAGAGCGCCAGAAGTCCTTCCTGGATAAGATCTTCTCTCAGATGCTCGGGAAATGCTGATGCGACAGCTCGTATATAAGGCGAATATTTATCGGCTATCTGAGAAAAAGCCGCGTCGTCGGGACGCGAAAGGCGTTTACCGTTTTTATCAACCGATTTTCCGTTATTCATATTTACAAGTTCTTTCTCTATAAAATAACAACAAGCACCCACCCGTTCGGGAATATCCCGAACGGAAGGTGCTGGATTCGGTTAGATTGATGTAAATACCATAATGATTAAATACATATCCGAGATTTGAACGGTAAAGCGAAAATCAGTTGATAATAGTCTGCTCTGTATCGATATCAAACAGATGAATGTGAGACATATCGAGAGCGATCTTGATCGTATCGCCGGGTTTCGCGGTTGTTCTCGGTGAAACGCGGGCAGTGAATTTATTGTCTTTAACATCGAGGTAAAGATAAGTTTCAGCGCCCATAAGTTCGGTAACTTCAACGTTAGCGGTGATAATGCTGTCGGGAAGTCTTTCAAGATACATATCTTCGTCGTGGATATGTTCGGGACGGATACCCATAATAACCATCTTGCCGCCGTAAGACATAAGTTTGTCGTAGTTTTCGGTTTCAACCTTTTCTTTGGGTACTTTAACTGCGAAGTCAGCGAAGTTTACAAATACGTCTTCGCCTCTCTTTGTGAGTTTGACCTCAACAAAGTTCATCTGAGGAGATCCGATAAAGCCGGCAACGAAGAGGTTGCAGGGTTCGTCGTAAAGATGCTGAGGAGTATCGCACTGCTGGATAAAGCCGTCTTTCATAACAACGATACGGTCAGCCATCGTCATAGCTTCGGTCTGGTCGTGGGTAACGTAGATGAAGGTCGTGCCGAGCTTGAGGTGGAGCTTTGAAAGCTCTGTTCTCATCTGAGCACGGAGTTTAGCATCGAGGTTTGAGAGAGGTTCGTCAAGAAGGAATACTTTCGGTTCGCGGACTATCGCACGGCCGAGAGCAACACGCTGGCGCTGACCGCCTGACAGAGCTTTCGGACGTCTGTCGAGAAGGTGGGAGATATCAAGAATCCTTGCTGCTTCGTCAACGCGGCGTTTGATCTCTTCTTTGGATACCTTGCGGAGCTTAAGACCGAATGCCATGTTTTCAAAAACGGTCATATGCGGATAAAGAGCGTAGTTCTGGAAAACCATCGCGATATCTCTGTCTTTCGGGGCGATGTCGTTTACGAGACGTTCGTCGATGTAAAGCTCGCCTTCGGTGATTTCTTCAAGACCGGCGATCATACGAAGAGTTGTGGATTTACCGCAACCGGAAGGACCGACGAGAATGATGAATTCCTTGTCTTTGATTTTAAGGTTGAAATCGGTAACAGCGCGAACGCCGCCCTGATAAACCTTGCCGATGTTCTTTAATACTAATCCTGCCACAGTGTTAACCTCCGTTTATGTGATTAAGTCAATTTGCAGTTAAGCAATTTTTTTACATACAATATAATAACACATTTTTTCGATTTTGAAAAGTCGAAGAAATATGTGCCGATGGGTATAATTTTTGTATACTTTCAACAACACGTTGCGCAACTGTCCCAATAAAGGGACACTTCTCGGCGAAAACCGCCTGTTTTACGCAGCGCGGACAAGAAAATTTCGAATATATGCGATTACTGATCGATTTCTTTTTCAATAAGATTCGCTCTCTTCGTGCAAGTGAGCATTGCGTCGGCGAGCGCCTGTTCGAAACCGCGTTTTTCAAGGTAGTCAACGGCTTTTACGGTAGTGCCGTTAGGCGTGCAGACGTCGGATATCATCTTGGAGATATCCTCTTCGGAGCTGTCGAGCATTTTTGCCGCGCCCAAAATTGTCTGAACGGCGAGTCTGCGTGCGGCTTCCTCTTCGATCCCCTGGTTCTTTGCTCCGTCTATCATAGCGCGTGCGAGCATGTAAACGTAAACGGGAGAAGAGGAGTTGAGAGAGATGACCTCGTTCATCTTGTCTTCCGGAATTATCTCGGCAATACCGACGCATTCGAGCATTTCGCGAACTGTTGTAAGCTCGGTGTATGTAACAGGCATATCGTAGGAAAGGGCGGTCGCTCCGAGACCTACTTTTGCCGCCGTATTGGGCATGATCCTTATTACCTTGCATTCGGGGCGAGTAAGCTTCTTTATAAAGCTTATGGAGATTCCCGCGGCAACGGATATAATAACGTTATTTACCGTAATAACCGGCGCAATCCTGTTAAGCACCGTAACGATATCCGACGGTCGGACGGCAAGGAAAACGAACGTGGAGTTGATAACGACATCCGTTTCGGACGACGCCGTGCGGAATCCCGATTCTCTGAAATCTTCGGTTATGTCTCTGTCGGCATCGTAAACAAGTATGTCTTTTGTTCCGTATGCACCGGAGCCGATAAAGCCGTAAATGAGCGCTCTTGCCATATTGCCCGCTCCGATAAATCCGATTTTGTATTTCATCGGTTAAACCTCCTGATATATGATGTTTTTTATTTACTTGAATGATTTCTGATTGAAAAAGTCGGTAAGACTTCTTTCAACGACCTGCATGATCACGATATCGGGCTTCTTTTCGAGGATATCGTCTTTGTCAAAGCCGAGAGTCCAGGAAAACGTTGATTCGGAAAAGCTTTCTTTCAGGAAAGGAACGAGAGCGATGCCGAAAGAGTCTCGGATAACGTATACGGACGGCGCGTCGGGGATCGACGTATTTTCAAAGCGGCAGTAGTCGGTTTTGTCTCTGTATCCGTCTTCGTGTATGTATGCGTGAACGAATTCGCCGTAAGGTCCGCTGTCGTTTCTGTATGTCATCGTCGATTTATATCCGCTCTTGGGAGTATAAACGGGACCTTCTTCGGTAATCGTGTCGTACCAGCCCAGATAGTATGCCTCGTCTTTCATATACGAATCGAAGTAGTCTATCTGATACTCATCGCGCGTATGTTTTACGGCAGTCGGGAAATCCTCACAGATAACGTCCATAATCTGCGTATATGCGGCAAATCCGCCGTGATTGTTCCAGTGAGTATCAAGCTTATAGTAAAGATTTTCTTCCGGACGCGCTTCCTTGGCGGCAAAAAGTCCTTCGCGGCAGTCTATAACGGTAACGCCCGTATTTTCTTTAAGATAGTCAAGCACAACGTCTATTCCGCGTACTTCCGCCATTTCTATGCCTTCGGTAGCCATATACTCGGGATAGACCGAGTTTTTGTTGGGAGTAACGACGAAATAAAGCTTTATTCCGTTTTCCTCGCAGAATTCGAAACGTTCTTTAAATCTGTCGGCAATGAATTTAAGACGGTTTTCGCCGTATTTGTAATTGCCTACGTAGTCGTCTATCGTTGCCCCGTAAAACATCCAGCCGTCATATCCGACGTAAACGTTTTGCGAAACAAGACCGGGTACGATCTCGTCAAATTCAACCTTGGGGATATTCCATGATCCGTTCCAGTCGGGCTCTTCATCGGGGATACGCAGAGGTATAACGTCGAGAACGACTTCTTCGGCCGGCTCTTCGGCAGGTTCTTCGGCAGGTTCTTCGGCCGGTTCTTCTGCGGGCTCTTCGGCAGGTTCTTCCGGCTGCTCTTCGGCAGGTTCTTCCATCGGCTCGACCGTCGTTTCTTCCGCAGGTTCTTCCGCGGGATCGGAAACGTTGGTTTCTTCCGTTACTTCGGAAATCTCCGAGGGTTCTTCGTTTACGTTTTCAGCCGTTTCACTCTGAGGTGTGTTTTCGGGTTTTACTTCACCGTTGCAGGCGGCGGTAAAAACGAGTATAAAAGCGAGCGAAAGGACAAGACAGATAAATACGGTGATTTTTCTCATATAAATCGGGCACTCCTTAGATAATCACATTAAAAATATATATGTGCGCTTACTGATATAATACCATAATTAAATGAAGATGTCAAGTATAAGCTAAATACGGTAAACAAAAATTTGATTTTATTCTTCCGATATGCCGTTTAAAAGCGAATAAAGCTCGACGGAGGGCGTAACGCATAGTTCGTCAAGAAGTCCGTAATACGCCTTACGGGCGGCAGCGTCACCTTTTTTCGTTTTTTCGGCGCGGATAAGCAGATTTTTGGGCGTATCAAGCGGCGAGCAGTATTCAACGCAGCTTACGGAGTATCCTTCCGCTTCGAGCTTCGCCATACGGATACCGTCGGTAAGGATATCGTTTAAGCGCGCCCGCATAACTCCGTGTTTTATTATCGGCTCAAGGTCGTCCTTTCTGTATTTGTCAAGAAGCTCCTTGTGACAGCAAGGCACGCATATTATCTTCTTCGCGCCGTTTCTTACGGCGTATCCGAGAGCCATATCGGTTGCCGTATCGCACGCGTGAAGAGAAATAACAACGTCAGGCGATTTTTCGCCGTCGTAAAACCGCAGATCCTCGCAGATGAATTCCATATTTTTGTAGCCGAGTTCATCAGCCATTCTGCGGCTTTCGGTAATAACGTTTTCCGAGATGTCTATACCGATAAATTTTGCTTTAATACGCTTTACTTCCCACAGATAATAGTTCAGCACGAAAGAAAGGTAGCTCTTGCCGCAGGCGCAGTCTACAACGCAAAGCCCGTCCTTTTCGGAAAGACCGTCGAACATCGGTGCGATAAGCTCTATAAAACGCTCCGTCTGATTGTATTTGCGTATTTTGTCGTTTTTTATTTTTCCGTCCTCGGTAAGATAGCCGAGCACGCGCATCAGCTTGCCCGCGCGGCGGGGATTTATGATATAGTCTTTGGCGCGAAGCTGCGCGGTATCGATATATTCGCCCTCCGTTTCGGCAGAAGTTATTTTCACGTTTCTGTCGTCCGCAAAAACCGAAGTTGTTTTTCCGCGTTCCCTGTATGAAAAGACCGCGGAATCGTATTTGAGCATATCTTCACAGACCGCGGCAAGCATTTTTTCCGCGGTATCGAAAACCCGTTTGTCCAGAAACGAATATTCGAGCCCTTCCGCCGTTTCTCTGACGCTTCCCGTATATTTTTTCCCTCCGGAAACGAATTCAACGTCCGCGCCGATAAAATATTCGGGATTTTCGGCGTATCTTGCCGCAATGCCGGAAAAAAGCATCGTTATTTTCGCTTTGTTCTGCAATTTCATAAAATTTTTGTAAACCTCTTGATTTTTCGGATGAAATATTGTATAATCTGAAAACAGCAGCGAATATACGCCTATACGCCCCCATAGTTAAATGGATATAATAAGCCCCTCCTAAGGGCTAGTTATGGGTTCGATTCCCGTTGGGGGTGCCAGAAATTCTGCGCAAAATGCGCAGAATTTTTCTTTTCACTCTTTTCTTTCGGTTATTTCGGTGTTTTATCCGAAGATCTCTTCGGCGGACGCCTCTATGTTTACTACATACCTTTCTCTGTTCGCCTCGTCCGCATTGGCATATTTTTCGAGAGTTTCCCTCATGGTTATATTCCTGTCTATGCTTATATATGCGTCGGTAACGTTTTCGCATCTGTAATTGTAAAGTACGGTTTTATACATATCCACAAAGTTGTAAACGTCTCTGTCGTCGAAGAAATACTGTTTTCTTAAATATTCAACGATGTCGTCATCGTTTTCGTATCCCGCAAGGGGTTCGTATATCGCGTCGAGAACAGCGGCGGACATCGCCGGCTCCTTGCAAAGCGCGGGTATGCTCGTTACAAATCTCGTTTCCGTTATAGTCGCGCCTGTGTTTGCCCTGCTTCCGTTTGGTCCGTGAGGGAAAGGAACTACTCCGAAATTATCCATATTGAATGCGATCGAGTTTTCCGAACCGCAAAGGTCGGTGCCGTTCATAATGGTCACTACCGATCTGCCATCAATGAAGTTTTGCAAAAGCACTTTCCAGTCGCCCGTATTTACGTTTACGTAGCTGCTGTATTCGCCGAAAGTCCAGTTCCATGCGGTCTGCATCGCCTCGAACGTATCTGCGGAGCTGTGAAGACTGAGCTGATAATCGCCCGATTCGTCTTTTACCACAACGGGAACTCCGTTTGTTGTATGCATAGTTCTGAAAAGCCAGTGAACTGTCGTTTCAAGCGCCATTACCTCGTCGCCGGCATCGTTTATATGGTTATATACAGGCATCAGCTCTTCAAATTTGCGCCACGTCCATTCGTCGCGTTCGCAAAGCTCGCGGGGGTCGGTTTCCTGAAGGTAGCCGATGATAGTTTCGTTTACCACAACCGCGCCGTCTACCGAGCGGTATTTGAGCATCGGCCATGCGGCGGGAATAACGCCGAAAAGTCCGCCGTTCCAGCAGAGGGGTTTAAGATCCTCTTTAGTTCCCCATTTGGCGGCGTTAAGATAATCCATAATATCGGATAAAACGGTTATATCGTATAAATAGCCCGCTCTTGCAAGACTTGCCATCGGGTTTGACGCAGTCTGAAGCGCATCGAACGGAACGAGACCGCTGATTGTCGTTGCGGGGACGAGATAGCCTATATCGCCTCCCGAAAGGTCAACCGTGATTTTAACGTGCAGCTTTTCTTCAACTTCTTTTATTCTCCTTACGGCAAGATCCGAAAACTCCGTGTTAACAACGTAACCGAAGTATTCGTCGCCCGTCGAATGTTCCTCGTTTCTCTGCGCAAAAACAAATTCCGCGCCTTTGTAGTCAACTTCACCTATGTCAAGGTCATATTCGGGCACCGTTTCGCTTTCCGCCTGCTGACCGCATGAACAAAGAGTAAAAACAATACAGATTACAAACAAAACAGATAATATTTTTCTCATTTCGATTACCCTTTCACGGTTTATTTTCATTTTTATTATATACTTTTGCAAACGGATTGTCAAGAGTTTGCGAACGGAGAACATTACAATTTATATTTTTTATATTCGAAAGTACATAATTATACCGTTTTGCTGGCTGCCGATTTCAAAATATTTATGAAATACGAAATTCAGTATTGACAAACGGGCGGATTTATGATAAAATGCAATACACTGCGGTATTATCCGCAAACGAATGATTTCATCCTTGGGAAGCGTCGCTTCCCCGAAAGTCCAAAAGGAGGTGTAAAGTAACATGAACAAGTATGAGTCCATTTTCGTCCTCAGCACAAAAACGCTCGACGAGGCCGCTCTCGAAGCTGCGACCGAGAAATTCAAATCTCTCATAACCTCAAACGGCGGAGAGATAAAGAATGTTGACGTATGGGGAAAGAGGAGACTTGCCTACGCCATCAATTACGAAACCGAGGGTCACTACGTCCTCGTTGAGTTTGACGGTCCGGCAGAACTCCCCGCGGAACTCGACCGTGTTTATCATATCACGGACGGCGTTCTTCGTTCTATCATAATCAAAAAATAATCAAATGCGGAAAGGAGACGAGTTTTTTAAATGAATATCAACAAAGTAATGCTTATGGGAAGACTCACAGCCGACCCGGAGCTTAAAATGTCTGCATCGGGCGTGCCGAACGTAAGATTTTCCGTTGCGGTAAACCGCCGCTTTGCAAGACAGGGAGAAGACAGACCGACTGCGGATTTCATCCGCTGCACGGCATTCAGGCAGACAGCGGAATTCGTTTCCAAATATTTCAGGAAGGGTTCCGTAATAATCGTGTTCGGTTCTCTGCAAAACGACAACTATAAAGACAGAGACGGCAACGACCGCCAGTCCACCACAGTTATAGTTGACGAAGTTCAGTTCGGAGAAACCAAGCAGGACAGAGGCCAGCAGAGAGATCAGGACGACTTCTCGCAGCCGCAGCCCTCATCAGCTGCCGCAAATACGGCTGCCGCACCTTCCTCAGACCCCGGCACGGGGGTTAATTCGGAGTTTTTCGCAGATATCAAGGATATCGAAGACGAACTCCCCTTCTAAATTATGAAAGGAGTATAATTACATATGGAAAACGAAAACACCAACGTAACCGCACCTGTTGAAAATGCCGCTCCCGCCCGTGAACAGCGTGAGCCCAGAGACAGAGACAGCTTCAAGAAGAAACCCAGAAAGAAAGTTTGTCAGTTCTGCGCGGACAAAGTAGACTGCATAGACTACAAGGACGTTGCGAAACTTCGCCGTTTCATCAGCGAGAGAGGAAAGATCCTTCCCAGAAGAATCACCGCTACATGCGCTATGCATCAGCGTGAGTTGACAGAGGCAATCAAACGCGCTCGTCAGATCGCAATCCTTCCCTACACAAACGACTGATAATCAATTCGCGGGAGTGAGGAGCGGGGCTTTGGCCTCCTCCCCACTCTTTTCGTTTACAAAGGAGAAAACATGAGAACGGGAACAGGGTTTGACAGTCACAGACTCGCCGAGGGCAGAAAGCTCATTCTTGCGGGCGTTGAAATACCGTTTGAAAAAGGGCTTCTCGGTCATTCGGACGCCGACGTTTTGACGCACGCTGTTATCGACGCGCTTTTCGGCGCATGCGCTCTCGGAGATATCGGAAGCCATTTTCCGGACAGCGATCCGTCTTATAAAGACGCAAACAGCATCGTCTTGCTTGAAAAAACCGCGGAGATAATCAAAGAAAACGGTTTTACCGT
Organism: Clostridia bacterium; assembly: GCA_017427285.1. Taxonomy (GTDB): domain Bacteria; phylum Bacillota; class Clostridia; order Oscillospirales; family UBA644; genus HGM12619. The sequence goes on along the minus strand of JAFRTE010000020.1, from coordinate 144,290 downwards.
AGGGAATATCGACGCTACGGTCATAATCGAACGCCCGAAACTTCTGCCGTATATACCGCAAATGCGCGAAAATATTGCGCGTGCTCTCGGTACGGAGACCGGAAACGTAAGCATAAAAGCGAAAACGAACGAGGGCATGGGAGATATCGGCGGCGGCAACGCCGCTGCGGCGATTTGTTCGGTTCTCGTTCTGAAAGACGGTCTATAATATGAAAAGCGTAAACCTGCTCATAAAGCCCGCGTCGTCGCTTTGCAATATGCGGTGCGAATACTGTTTTTATCACGACGTTGCCGAAAACAGAGAAATAGAAAGCTACGGGTTTATGACCGCAGAAACGGCTCATAAGCTTATCGACCGCGCCTTCGAATATGCCGACAACGTATTTTTTGCGTTTCAGGGCGGAGAGCCGACGCTTTGCGGGCACGGTTTCTTTAAGGATTTTACCGACTACGCGGGAAAAAAGCGGTCCGAAAAAAAAGCGACCGTGAGTTACGGACTTCAGACGAACGGGCTTCTTATCGACGAAGAATTTGCTGATATTTTCGCAAAAAACGGATTTCTTGTCGGAGTTTCCCTTGACGGGACGAAGGAATGCCACGATATAAACAGAAAAGACGCTTCGCGCGAAGGCACTTTTTCGAGAGTAAAAAAAGCTACGGAGCTTCTGGAAAAAAAGAACGTTGAATTCAACATACTTTCGGTCGTTACGGAATACGGCGCGAGACGAGCCGAGGCAAACTACAATTTTTACAGAAAAAACGGTCTGCGTTACATCCAGTATATACCGCAGATAGCCCCGTTTGACGGGAAATGCGACTTTGCTCCCCTTTCCGCGGAAAGCTACGGAAAATTTCTTTGCCGCACTTTCGATCTGTGGTACCGCGATTTTTCCGAAGGAAACTATATAAGCATACGGGATTTTGACAATTACTGCGGTATCCTTATGGGCAGACGTCCCGAAATATGCTCTCTGCAGGGCCGCTGCTCATGCAACCTGACGGTTGAGGCGAACGGAAACGTTTATCCGTGCGACTTTTACGTTCTGGACGAATATCTTCTCGGAAATATCCGCGAATCGTCTCTCGAAAGCATGATATCCTCTGAAACCTCTAAAAAATTCATTTCCGAATCGTTTTGCGAGCAAAGCGAATGCGCTTCCTGCAGATGGCGTCCTCTTTGCAGAACGGGATGCAGAAGAAACAAGGAACCTTTGGGTAAAACGGGCGGATATCAGTATTTTTGCGATGCTTACAAAATGTTTTTCGAGCATTGCTTTGAGAGAATGAAAACCGTTCCCGCAATTCTCGAAACAAAATACGCAAACAGACAGGACATATAAAATGACGTTATCGGTAAAAACCGTAAGGACGCATATGGAAACGCTTGCTCCTCTTTTAAAGAGCAGTTCGCTCGGCGCCATGCGTCTCGGTCAGGATATGATCGGCGAAATAATAAAGACGAGGAATAAAAACGACGTCATCATCCGAAGACACGACTTTGAAAAATTCAACGGAGCGTGGGTACTGCCGAAAGACGAACGCCGCGACGGATTAATCCTCTACCTTCACGGCGGCGGATATTCGTGCGGCGGGATCGAATACGCTCTCGGTTTCGGCACTGCTGCTGCAGCTGAAAGCGGCGCCGCGGTATTTTGCTGCGCATACAGACTTGCGCCCGAAAACAGATACCCAGCAGCTCTTGACGACGCTTTTGAAGCGTATGAATATATCCTCTCAAAAGGTTATTCGCCCAACCGCATCACGCTTGCGGGCGAAAGCGCTGGAGGCGGGCTTTGCTACGCGCTTTGCCTGAAGCTGCGCGAAAAAAACATGGAAATGCCCTGCGGAATAATCGCCGTATCGCCGTGGACAGACCTAACCGCCTCGGGAGATTCGTATAAAACGAATAAGGACGACGATCCTTCAATATCAGAAAAACAGCTCGATCTTTTTGCGAAAAACTATACAGATAACCGTACGGATCCCTTCGTATCCCCTGTTTTTGCGGACCTTCGCGGAATGCCTCCGTCGGTTATTTTCGCCGCAAAAAACGAAATAATGTTCAGCGACGCCGAAAGCATACACTCAAAGCTTATTCAGGCCGGATGCGAAAGCTCTTTTTATTCAAAGCCCGAGCGCTGGCATGCGTATGTCGTATATATGCTTGAAGAGGACAGGGACGATTTTGAGAAGATCAACAGATTTTTAAACAGGCATATGTCCGCGCAAAAAAAACCGAAATGGTTCAGACTCGACAATGCGGCAAAAATATATCCCGCGGCGCGAAGAAAAAACTGGAGCAACGTTTTCCGTCTTTCGCTGTCGCTTAAAGAAGATGTAGACAAAGAAGTCCTTCAGTCCGCGCTCGACGTTACGGTAAGAAGATTTCCGTCGATCGCGGTCCGTTTGAGGAAAGGAATGTTCTGGTATTATCTGCAGTCCGCCCCGTCCGTGCCTCAGATTCGAGACGAAATGAGCTATCCGCTTACGGAGATGTCCGTAAGGGCAACGCGAAAATGCGCTTTCAGGGTCATCTGTCACAAAAACCGCATTGCCGTCGAAATGTTTCACTCTCTAACGGACGGTACGGGCGCGCTGATATTTTTAAAGACCCTGACAGCAGAATATATCCGCAGAAAATACGGCGAGGAGATCCCCTGTAAAAACGGCGTACTTGACAGATTTGAAGAACCGTCTCCCGAAGAGCTTGAAGACAGTTTTACAAAATATGCCGGCGACGTAAGCGCGAGCAGAAAAGAAAAAAACGCATGGCTTATACGAGGCACGCCCGAAAAAGGCGGATTTCTCAATCTTACATGTTTTAAGATGCAGACATCTCAGCTGCTTGAAAAGGCGCACGGATACGGCGTTTCGCTGACGGTTTTTTTATGCTCCGTACTTATGCTTGCGCTGCAGGAGATGCAGAAGGAAAAGGTTTCGAACCGAAGAAAAAGAAAACCGATAAAAGTGCTTGTTCCCGTAAATCTGAGAAATCTTTTCGAGAGCCGTTCGCTTCGCAATTTTGCGCTTTATACAACACCCGAAATACTGCCCAATCTCGGCGAATATACGCTTGAAGAGATATGCAAGGCGGTCAAAAGCAAAATGGAGCTTGACGTAACGCAAAAACAGATGCAAATGAAAATCACAGCCAACGTTAAAAGCGAAAAGCTTTTGGCGGTGAGAATAATGCCGCTTTTTATAAAGAATTTCGTTATGAAGGCGGTTTACGATTCTGTAGGGGAGAAAAAATCCTGTATCAATTTTTCGAATCTCGGTCTTATGAAGCTGCCCGAAGAGATGGATAAATATGTTGAAAGAGCCGATTTCATACTCGGCGCGCAGGCGATGAATCCCTACAACTGCTCCGCTATATCGTATAATGGCACGCTTTATATGAATTTTACGAGAAATATCCGCGAAAACGGTCTTGAAATGCGGTTTTACGAGATAATGAGAGACCTCGGCATAAACGTTGAAGCGGAAAGCAATCTTTCATCGAGGTGAAAACAAATGTACTGTGTTAAATGCGGCGTAAAGCTTGCGGAAAGCGAAAAAGTATGTCCTTTGTGCGGCACACGGGTATATCATCCCGACCTTCCGCAAAAAGAAGACGAATATACATACCCGAAAAGCAGATACCCGAAAAAAGAAAGGCGCTCGCTCGGTTTTCCGATTTTCGCAACGGCGTGCGCGCTTTTCCCTATAATCATCACCCTTGCTTGCGACCTTCGCTTTTCCGGTGCGGTGACATGGTCCGGATACGTTGTGGGCGCGATCGTCCTCGCTTACGTTATATTTATTCTTCCGAAGTGGTTTTCAGCGCCGAACCCCGTTATATTCGTCCCCTGCTCGTTCGCGGCGGCTGCGCTTTTCCTTCTTTACATCGACCTTGTAACGCACGGCGGCTGGTTTTTGCCGTTTGCGCTGCCGGTTGTTGCGGTAATCACCGCGATTATAACCGCCGCGGTCACGCTTTTGAGATACGTAAAAAAGGGCAAACTGTATATTTTCGGCGGCGCGGTTGCCGCTCTCGGACTTTTTATGCCGCTTCTTGAATATCTTATTGCGTCCGTTTTCGGCGGCGGGAATATGCTCGGCTGGTCGTTTTATCCCATGGCTGCGCTGCTGCTTATAGGCGCGTTTCTCATCTTCCTTGCAATCTGCCGTCCGGCAAGAGAATTTGTCGAGCGTAAATTCTTTATATGAGATTTTTGCATAGAAACTGACTTTATTTTCAGATAAACCGAATATTTATTCATTAAAAATTCACATTTACCCCTATTGACAAAATAGGGGTATTTTTGTATAATTGTATACAATCATACAAAACCAGCAGGTGATCAATATGCTTGAGCTCAACAAAAAATCGAACGTACTTGAAGAAGAAACTTACCATTATAAGGTCCAGGATCTGAAAGACCCGGAACTTTACAGAGATATATACCCCTATGACGAGATACCGAAAATTTCTTTCAACCACCGCCACGTTCCCATGCAGACTCCGGAAAATATCTGGATAACCGACACGACCTTCCGCGACGGTCAGCAGTCACGCGCGCCGTATACCGTAAAGCAGATCGCCGATATTTACGAAATGATGCACCGTCTGAGCGGACCGAAGGGCATACTGAGGCAGACTGAATTTTTCGTATACAGCGAAAAGGACAGGGAAGCGCTCTACAAATGCATGGAAAAGGGCTACGAATTTCCCGAGATAACAACGTGGATCCGCGCTTCGAAAAACGATTTCAAGCTTGTAAAGGACATAGGCATAAAAGAAACGGGTATTCTCGTTTCGTGTTCCGACTACCATATATACAACAAGCTCAAACTCACCAGACGGCAGGCGATGGATAAATATCTTGCCGTTGTTGCCGACGCGTTCGAAGCGGGACTGCGCCCGAGATGTCATTTTGAAGACATTACGAGGGCGGACTTTTACGGATTTGTCGTTCCGTTTGCAAACGAGCTGATGGAAATGTCGCGTCAGGCGGGCATACCCGTAAAAATCAGGGCATGCGATACGATGGGCTACGGCGTTCCGTATATCGGCACCGCGCTTCCGAGGAGCGTTTCGGGCATAATGTACGGTCTTCGCACTTATTCCGACGTTCCTTCCGAATGGCTTGAATGGCACGGACACAACGATTTCTACAAAGCCGTTGCAAACGCTTCTATGGCATGGCTTTACGGCGCTTCGGCGGTAAACTGTTCGCTTTTCGGCATCGGAGAGCGCACGGGAAACATTCCTCTCGAAGCGATGGTAATGGAATACGCGGAGCTTCGCGGAACAACTGACGGCATGGACACTACCGTAATAACCGAGCTTGCCGAATATTACGAAAAGGAAATAGGCTACGAAATACCGCCGATGACACCGTTTGTAGGCAGAGATTTCAACGTTACCAGAGCTGGGATCCACGCCGACGGACTTTTGAAGGACGAAGAGATCTACAACATTTTCAATACCGACAAAATACTCAACCGTCCCGCAGCCGTTTCGATATCAAACGTTTCGGGTCACGCCGCGATTGCATTCTGGATAAACAGACGTTTCAGATTAAAAGGCGACAAACAGGTAGACAAAAAAGCTCCGTATATAGCTAAAATGAAAGAATGGATAGACGCGCAGTACGCCGCTGACAGACAGACTATCATAAGCGACGGCGAAATGCTCGCGCTCTGCACGGAATACGCCCCGTTTTTGTTTGAAACGGATGACTGAGGTGGCGAAGAATGAACAGGATCTATTCCGATGATTCGGGTTCGCTTCACATGAAGGTTTTCCGCGAGATAGAGCAGGCGATTTTAAGCGGTGACTTCCCTCCGGGCTACAGCCTTACCGAGCAGAAGCTTTCAACCGAGCTCGGCGTAAGCAGGACCCCTGTGCGCGAGGCGCTTCGTCAGCTTGAGCTTGAAGGACTTGTTACGAGCGTACCCAATAAAGGCGTTGTGGTAGTGGGTATTTCCGAAAAGGATATCGACGACATTTACACCATCCGCATGGCGATCGAAGGCATTGCGGCAAGATGGGCGGCCGTTAACATTACCGAAGAAGAGCTTGAAAAACTGCGCGACATAGTTGAGCTTCAGGAATTTTACGTCGGCAAAAACGATGTTTTGCAGATAAGACATCTTGACTCGCAGTTTCATCAGACCGTATATTCCGCTTCGCGCAGCAGACCGCTCAGGCAGATACTTTCACAGTTTCACAACTACATACAAAAACCGCGCGAAATATCCGTAAAATATTCGGGAAGAGCCGTAGCTTCGGTTGACGAACACAGAAAGATATACGAGGCGATCGCCGCTCACGATTCCGTCCGCGCCGAAAACGAAGCTGCCGAACATATACGCCGCGCAAAGGACAACCTTTTGAAAGCGATAAAAGAATAAACAATAAACCGCTGTTTTCGTTGAAAAATCAACGCTTTCAGCGGTTTTTGATTATACTGAAAAACAGTCTGATCAATATCTTGCGCAGAGAAAAGCCGATACGGGAGCCGGATCGGAAAGACTGTGGGGATGGTGGTCGCAGCCGGGTTTTACTATGCAGAGAAGATCTCCGCCTCCCTTTTTGTAAACGCTTTCAAGAAGCGCGCCGTTTTCTTCGTAAGGCACCACCCTGTCGCTGTCGCCCGCAACAAGCGCAACGGGAATAGCGAGCGAAAGAAGCTCTTCAAGTCTGTCCGCGGGATTTTGTTTAAAACCGAGAACGGTTTTTTTGTCAAGACCGTAAAGCGAAAGACATTCTTCAAATTCACGCTCCGCGCCCGCGCCCTTTCCCATTCCGCCCGGCCAGCTCTTTATATCGAGAACGGGAGCGTCAAGATAAAGCGCGGCAACCGCGCCGGGATATTTCAGCGCGAAATTGCAGGCGTAAAGACCGCCCCTGCTGAACCCGAAAATGACGGTTTTTTCGCAAAATCCGCGCTCGGTCATAAAACCGTGAAACTTTTTCATCGTTTCAACCGAGTCGGGATCGCCGTACATATCGCTTACTGAAATATATGCAAGCGCATACCCTTTTGAAAGCATATCGCAGTCAACGGTATCGAACGCTCCGAGGAATTCGGCGCGCCAGATCCATTTTTTTTCTTCAAGCTCTTTATCGGGGAAGACCACGGTGCAGTTTCTGTCTTCAAAAACGAATTTTTCGCTTTTATATCCCCTGTATTCGCCTGCTTCCGAATTACGGAACATATGTTATCTCCACATTGTCAAAAGCGATTATCGGCAGTCCGCTGCCCGGATCCATCGGCGGCGCGGACTTAAGATTGCATGTTTTTGCAAACGACACCTTCGCTTTTCCTTCAGGCTTTCTTTCAAGTTTGAGCATGATCCTGTTTTCTTCGCCGTAATAATATGTCGGCGCGATCCTGCCCTTTTCGTCCTCAACAACAAAACCGCATTCCGCAGCCGGTACGTCAAGCGTGAGAAGATAGTGACGAACGTTTGCGAAAGTAAGCGTAAGCGTTTCCCCGCGGCATTCTGCCGAGATTATATCGGGAGCAAAACCGTAAGTGAATTTTTTGTAGTAGCCCTCAAGCGCGATCCTCGCAATACGTTCGCCGAGCACCATATTCGACGAAGAGGCGTTATGTATCGCGTCGTTTAACGGAAGATCGACAGACGGCACGATAAAAACGTTTTTTATTTCGTTTGCCGCTTTTCGCTGAGCTTCGCGGATCACCGGCCAGAAGAGGTTTTCGCCGTTTAATACCCTGTTTATCTGCACCGTGTATACGGGAAGGTCTGGCGAGCGAAAATCGCGTCTCATATCCGAGACCATCTGCCCGAATCTCTCAAAATAAAGCGGAGCATTGTTTTCGTCGCAGTCCGAGCAGCCCTGATACCATAAAATACCCGCAACGCGCATATCGCCTTCGGTTATACGGTTTACCGATTCGACCATGCTTTTGTATAAATCGCCGCTTATTCTCGTATTCCAGCGCGAGATCGGGCTTCCGCCGAGCGATTCCTGAATAAGACCTATCGGATATCCGAGTGTTTTTTTCATCATCTTGCCGAAGGAGAGATACGGCGAGTGATCGCTTGCGGGCTCCCTGTTTACGGGATGTTTCGTGTCTTCGGGGTCGTTTAAGGGATGCGTTGCAACGGTCCAGACCTCACTGTTTCTGCAAAGATGAACGCCGAATTCGGGCGGGTCGGCGATGGGAGTGCGTCCGTAACCGGCGGAATTCGACTGTCCCGTTATTACGAACAGATCGCCCACGCCTATATGATATATTTTATTGCCCTGATATCCCCATTCTATCCGCGAAACGCTGTCCCAGACGGCGGAGTCTATTCTGTAAAGTCCGCCCGCGGGAACGGTGAGAGATATCCTGAATTTATGAAGCGGCGTTCCGTCTTCGTCTTCCGTAAGACCCGTATACTCCGCTTTTTTCCAGTCAACTGCCGCGGACTTGTCGTCTTCTCTTACAACTCTTATCCACGTTGCCGCGTCACCGCTTATAATGCTTACGCCTTCAAGGTCGAGAGTGGCTTTTCCGTCTTTTTGCTGATAGATACGCCAGTCGCTCGCACCTTTTGTGATCTTAACGTTGTTTATCATTTTCCGTACCACCTGTTTCAGTCTTTTAAGGAGTCGGGATATCCGCATTTCGAACAGGGCGTGAGCCCGGCAGATACCGCGGTACCGTAATCCGTATAAAGTATGTTTTCACTGTTCCTCAGATACTGACATTCTCTCGTAAGATGCCATTTTTTGCCGAAAGGCGTGTAATACAGCCGCATTCCGGCATAATCCTCCGCGGAATACGTCCGTTCTTCATATTCCGTTTCAGCCGCCTGCTCATTTTCAGAACGCGTGACGCCGTAATCATACGAAAACCCGTTTTGCGCGGAAAGAGGGCCGCTCAAAGAAAAGACGAAGAGGACTGCCGCAAGCGCCGAATATGCCGCACCTGCGATCAGATTCGAAACCGTTTTTGTCCTCTTTTCCGTATCAGCCATATTAAACTCCGAAAAGCGTTGTGCTCAGATACTTTTCGCCTCTGTCGGGGAAAATGACCGCTATGCGGCCCTTTTCGATCCTTTTTGCAACGTTTATTGCGGCAAGCATTGCGGCTCCGGAGGACATTCCGACAAATATGCCCTCTTCCGCAACTATTCGCCTTGCAACGGCGAACGCCTCTTCGGTATCTATCATTATATGCTCGTCTATCATTTCGGGACGGTATATCGACGGAACGATAGCTTCCTCCATATTTTTAAGTCCCTGTATATAGTGTCCCTTCACGGGCTGAGCTTCTATTATCCGTATCCTCGGGTCGTTTTCCTTCAGTCCCATACCGACGCCCATTATCGTGCCCGATGTGCCGAGCGCGGAGACGAAATGAGTTATTTTGCCTTCCATCTGATGCCAGATCTCCTCGGCGGTGGTGCGGTAATGAGCCATTTTATTGTATATATTGGTAAACTGATCGGGGTGGAAATATCTGTCGGGGTCCGCCTCAACTCTTCTGCGGCATTCGCATATCGCCCCGTCGGTGCCTTTCGTGGGGTCAGTTAAAATAACCGTGCCGCCGAACGCTTTTATCATTTTCTGTCTTTCTACCGAAACGGCGCCGCTCATTACTATCTCGACCTTGTAACCGCGCACTCTGCCTATCATGGCAAGCGCGATCCCGGTATTTCCGGAAGTTGCCTCTATTATCGTGTCGCCCGGTTTAAGCTTTCCCTCGGCCTCCGCCTGGTCCACCATTTTAAGCGCGATCCTGTCTTTTATGCTTCCCGTCGGGTTGAAACCTTCGAGCTTTGCGAATATTTCAACATCCGGATTCGGCGAAAGATGATTTATTTTTACCATCGGCGTATTTCCGATGGTCGAAAGGATATTGTTGTTCATTGTTGTTCCGTCCGTAGCAGTAATTTTCAGTCGGCAGGATAAGCTGCTTTTTATGTGATTATACAGCATCGCTCGCGTTTTGTCAAGTACCGGAAAAAAGTTTCTATTGACTAAACGGCGTTAAAGTGATATACTTAAACAAACAAACTCAAAACGAATTTCAGACAGGTGTAAAAATGCCGTTTCCCGAAATATACACGAAAATCCTTTTTGTTGCAGTTGCGGTTTTCTGCGCGGTCATTGCCGTGGCGTCCGTACCGTTTTACAACACACTTCACAGAAAGCAGCTTTTATCGGATACTCTGCCTACCGTACGGGCAAAATCGCCGTTAATATACATACTTTGCGCCGTTTTCGGACTTGCGGCGGGGATCTGCTTTGCGTTTAAAGACATTTCGCCGGCGGATCTTTTTCTCATATTTATGATCCCGTCCGCCGTCACGGTTTCGCTTTGCGACTCTTTAAACGGTTTTATCCCGCTTGCAGGCCTTGTTTTTTCTGGCATATGCGCCGTTATGAGAACTGCCGCCGTCTGTTTTGAGGATGGCTCCCTCTGGCAGCTTTTAACGTTTTTCTCGGGCGCTTTGTTCGGCGTAATTTTAATGCTTCTTATTAATTTTATCGCAAAAAAAACGGGAGCCGACGCTGCGGACGCAGGACATATCGCATATATTGCAACAGTCTTTGCCGCTGCGGGCATCGTTCCCGGAACCGTTATTCTTGCCGCGGCGGAGATTGCCGCATTGCTTTTTTATATACTTCCCGTTTTTATCGCTGCGAAAAAACGCGGTGAAAGCGTTAAATTTACGTCCGTCCGCTATCCTCTCGCCCCGTTTATCACGGTGTGCTTCTATGCCGCCGCGATAATCGGAATTTTCAGATAAGATCGCGGATAACCGAATAGGCGTTTACGAGCTTTTCAGTTGTAAATACCGCATTTGCGGAACTTGTTGAAGGAAGGACGGTCGCCTTTACTCCGCAGACGGGCTCAATATATTTTTCATAGTATGCGCCGGACGTCCTGCCGTTTGCAAACACCGCTTTTATGCCGTATTCTGCGCGTATCGGACGTATATCGTTGGGCGTGACGTTTTTTATCGAACTGTCGCTTGATCCCGTGATCTCGCAGGAATAAACCGTATCCCACAGCGCGATACCGAGTCTGTCGAGCATCGCCTTTTTTTCTTCAACCGTTTTCGGTTCTGTCATACCGCCAACGCACGAAACGACTTTCCAGAATCTGTTTTGCCTGTGTCCGTAATAAAACCCGGTTTCGCGCGATTTTACGGACGGAAACGAGCCGAGAATAAGTATTTTCGGCGCGCTGCCCAGAAACGGTTCGAAAGGATGCACAACAAACATTTCATTTCCCCGCCTTATCCGTTTTCGGACATGGATCTGCAGAATTCCTCAAATTCGGCCTCTTTTTGAGAAGACTCAAACGAATATTCGGTCAACATTGAGTATTTGCCCGTGCTGTATAAATACGTCCACGGACCGCTGTCGCCGCTCTCTGCCGAATCTTCGCGCAGTTTGACCGTGCCTCCGCTGACAATGTCGAAAAACTCGTTCCATACCTCGTCGGAGATCTCGAAAAAGCCCGAATTTGTAACGTCTTCCTCGGTTGCCGGGCCGTATTCGCCCTCTCTTTGGCGTGTTTCATGGAAAAACATATGTTTCCCATCCTCGGTCGTAAACTGATAACGCTGATAGAAAGCGTTGTAGTTTATGTTTGAATAGGTATATATAAACTCTGCGATCTCGCTTTCGGAAATATCTTTTCCGACGGTTTTACTGCCCTTCATTCCATCTTCCTCCGTACATCCCGCAACAAAAAGTAAAGCCATAAAAACCATAATGCCGATAATAATCTTTTTCATTTTATCCTCCGTTTACAATCCTTTCCGTTCGGCGTTTTCCGCCCTCCCTATTCCCTATTCACTCTTCACTATTCAACTGCCTCCATGGCTGTAATAATAATCTTCCGCCTCTTCATAATCGAAAAAGTCGTCATAGTACCAATCGTAAAAATCTTCCGGATTTGAAAATCCGTCTACGCTGGGACTGTTATCATATATTTTTCCTCTGTATTTCGAAGGGTCAAACGGGGCCACCGGATTTTTTCTGTAATCATTCACCCGCCTCACATTGCCGCCGACGCAGACGGCTTCAAACACTAAGTATCCGTTTTTATTATAAAAGGAATATACATACTCATAGTATTCTACTCGCAAATTACTGTTTATATATTGCCAGCGGCGTCTCTTTTCCACATTGTCGGACGGTTTGCCCAGTATTGTATCGCCTATTCTCGATTCCGGCATTCCTTCAAAAGGAACGCCGTTTTTGATTTTGTATTCGAGTACCTGTCTTTCTCTCTCTGCGGCAGCCGCACGGGCCGCACTCTCCTCCTTTTCAAGAAAAGTCATAAACGAGTTGATATCTTCAGGGGGATCAAAATATATATGGGTTTGGTACCAGCGCCGAGCTTCCTTCAATTTGTTTTGTGCCAGCCATATCAGTCTTTCCTCATACTCCAAATGCGCTTCACAAAGAAGGAAAAGACCTTCCGCATCTTTATAGTTTTTTTTCTTTATTTTTTCAAGAAGTTCGCTCGCCTGTTTATAGTCTCCGGAAGAAATGAGAGCTATGCTTTTTTCATATCTTTCAGATGCTATGGTAGAAGATATGCCTCCGCATAAAATCAGTACAATTAAAATGACAAGAAGTATGACGCCACATAAAAAAAACGGGTCTTTCTTTGACTTTTCTTCCTGATCGGATATTTCCGTTTCATTATCATTCATTTCTTCTTCATCCTTTTTCACTCTTCACTTGATTATTTAAAAACGCTTCGTTGTTTACCGCTGCAAAAACACCTATATTATTGAAAAATCCTCGCTTTCGCGAGGATTTTTCTGGCGGAGAAGAGGAGATTTGAACTCCTGCGCCGGTTTCCCGACCTACACCCTTAGCAGGGGCGCCTCTTCACCAACTTGAGTACTTCTCCGTATAGGTGAATCGTATTTTTTAGCTTTGTTATTATATCACAAAAAAAACGGTTTTTCAAGTGGTATTGCGTGTAAAATGTTGAATAAAATGTGACATATGCCGCATGGACGTCCGAAAAACGGCGAGAAAATGGCAGGAAGACGGTCTTCCTGCCCCGTGTTTTTACCTTGATGCGTTTACTTTATATGTTTCTTCAAGCAGTCTTGTAAGCTCGATCCCCGCCTCTGCGCCGTACTGTTCGGGGACGGGGCCGCCGGAAAGACAGATATCGGGGAACATCCGTATCGGTTCGGGCAAAGCTGCGGGCAAAGACGGAGTGATAAAACCGTTTTGGTATTCCGCTGTTTTCACGTTTCTGAAAAGTACCTTGCCGTCGGTTGAAACAAGCGCTCCTTTCGTGCCGTGGACTTCGATTATATACGGTGACGCGTAGGACACGAACGACGTTTCCGATACTCCCGTTGCTCCGTTTTCAAATTCTATAAGAGCGGCGGCGTTTTCGTCAACCGCGGTGCCGAATGGCGAAGAGTAAATTGCCGCGTAATTTTTCGGCTTGCCCAGAAACATCGAAAGAAGATACATGCCGTGGCAGCCGAGATCCATCATCGCTCCTCCGCCCGCCGCTTTTTCGTCAAACCAGTACCCGGGCAGCCACCCGCCGGAAATACCGTTATGAGCATTGCGTATGCGCACGAGAGTTATATCGCCGAAATCTCCGTTGTCTATGCACCTTTTTATAAACTGAACGTCCGGTCTGCCTTTATGCGGAAAAGAAAGCATAAAAAGCACTCCGTTTTTCTTTACCGCGTCGGCGATCGCAATGCAGTCCTCAACGGTCGTTGCCATCGCTTTTTCAGAAAAAATATGTTTTCCGGCTTCGGCGGCTTTTACAATCACTTCCCTGTGCATGGTCGTGGGGGTGCAGCAGCATACGGCGTCAACGTCCTTTCTTGCAAGAAGTGCGTCGAGATCTGGAATAAAAGGCGCGCCGAGCTTTTTTGCCCATTCTTCGCCGAGCGCGGGATTTTCGTCCCACACGGCGGAAATATTGACCTTGCCCGTTTTTTTGAGCGCATCCGCATAACCGTCGGCATGGACGTGCCATCGCGAGAGCATCGCTACATTCAACATCTTATCAAACCTTTCCGTTTTTTTCTTTTCTCTGATTATAACCCGTAAAGAGTTTTTTGTCAATACCGCAAAACGGTTACCGCCGCATATTTTTTCATTTCCCCGAGCTCTTTTTTAACCGCCGCGCAAAAAATATCGAGTTTTCTGTATACCGAAGACGGGGAAAGCCACAGTTCGATTGCGACCGAGTTTACGTTTCTGCGCCCGTTTTCGTAATAATAGGCGAAAATCCCGTCATACTCCCCTTTTATTCCGCCGGAGCCGCTTTCGATTTTTAAAACAGCGCTTTCAACGGCTTTTATTTCCGAATAGTTTCCCGCATTTTTACCGTAATACATTCGTATCAGTCCCGCGCAGTTTCTTTTTCCGTCTGAGTTTTCGAACGGCTTTGCGGCTTTGTTTTCTTCAAAATTTTTTTCCAAATTATGCGAATACCCCCTTGACAAATCACAAATTGTGAGATATAATTATCACATAAACAAATGTCTTTTAATGAAGGGAACGGGGAAAATGTCATTTAATATGAAGCTGCGCACTCTGAGAAAAATGAAGGGAATGAGGCAACGTGAGCTTGCCGACGCGCTCGGCGTGGCTTTAAGCACAATAGCAATGTGGGAAACCGCCAACCGCGAGCCGAATTTTGCCATGATACGCAAGATCGCCGATTATTTCTCGGTTTCCATCGAAGAGCTCGTAAACGACGATATCGAAATAGGATACAACAACGGCAATACTCTAAAAAACAACGCCCGTTTTGACGAAGAGATCATCTCTCTGCGCAACATGCTGCACACACGTCCCGAAATGAGAATGCTTTTTTCCGTATCCAAGAGCGCAAGCAAGGAAGATATAGAAAAAGCAATCAAAATAATAGAGGCGCTCAAACAGTTTTAATATGGACGACATACACGTAAGACTTTTAAAGCTTCCGTCAACCGTTTACGGCGTTACGGTAAGGGACGAAAACGGAGACTTTAACGTTTATATCAATTCAAACCTCTCCGCATCCGCGCAGGACAGGGCGCTGAAGCACGAAATGAAGCATATAAAACGGGGAGATTTTTATTCCGACGAATGTATAGAAACTCTCGAAGAAAATATGCCGTGATCATACCGGACGCAGTTTGCAAAGCTCCGTGATGAGCGCTGTATCCGTTTCGCATTCATATCCGCAATTTAAAGCAGCCGCCGGGATAATATGATTATTGTCCGGCGGCAGTTTTTTTCCGTAAAGCCGCAGAAGCTTAAGACTAATGAGCCGCAAAAGCGCGGCTGCGGAAAGTATCTGATTATCAGTAATTTTATCTCCGTCAAAAACAACGGAAACGGAGTAAAGAGCAACGTTTTCCCTGCGGCAAAAAACAAGTCCCCCGCCCTTTCCTTCAAAACCGACGCCTGCAAACTTATCGGGCGTTTCAAAATACCCGGAAACATCCGAAATCCCGACAAACTGCCTGACCGAACCATCGCGGTAAATAACGTAGTGAGGCATATTTTTGCCGTCGCAAGGCCAATCGCCGCGCCTTCGCCCGAAGATCACAACGTCGGGTATCCGCCCTTTTCTGCCGCTCCCGTAAAATATGTTTTCGTCTTCAGAAACGCTGAGAACGTATGTTTTTGCAAGATTTTCAAGGCGCGTAAAAACGGCTTCACGGTCCGATTCTGCCGTTTTGACGGTTTCTTTTTCGCTGAAAGCGATATTCATAAAATATCAGTCCTTTTAAGGAATTTTTTGACCGCGTCGGCATATTTTGCAAGCGGTTTTTTCTTTTCCGCCGCAGGTAAATAGTTTATCCCCGGGATATAGAACCATTCCGTCCACGCAACAGACCGCAACGCCGTTTCAACAACTCCGTCGCCCCGCGAGCCGAGAGTACACTCTATTACCCTGCCGTTTCCGATATAGACCCCGACGTGATCTTTCTTGTATACCCCGATTCCGGGAATTTCGGGAAGCGTTGATATTTTGCCGGACTTCTCGGCAGAGTTTTTCATGCTTTCCGAGCCGAAATCGGTTTTCGCCCGATAAATCAGTCTGTTGCCGAAACCTCCCCACAGACAGTTTTTTATAAGCCCCGCGCAGTCGCACGCGTAATAACCGCTTTCTTCCGCAAGCATTTTCAGATATTCGCGCCTTGCCGCGCTGAATCTGTTGGAGTATTGCGCCGCCTTTTTCGAGATCAGAGCTTTCGTCAGCTTCTGCCCGTAACAGCCCCACATATAAACGGTTTTGGCGTTCGCCATTGTTTTGCAGTTTTTTACAAGCTCAAAATTAGTCATCTTATTCTTTCTCCTTACTTTCCCGGACGTAAAGAAAACTTACCGTCCGAGGAATTTATCACATTTCGTGTTTATGCTCTTATAATATCACGATAAATGATATTTGTCAACGGGATTTTTCCTTTTGTGAAAAATTAATCCCGCGTCAGTGCGTATGAGAAAGCGAAAAAGCCCGCAAAATACGCTATTTTTCGACTTTTTTATGAAAAATACGCGCAAACTCTTCCATTCGGATAAATTTTGTGATACAATATTCAATTATATTATAGTTGATTGAATAAATATTCAAATACATAATAAAGCTTTTTAGTGAAAGGAAAACCGATATGTCAAAGATAACAATCGACATAAACAGGTGCAAGGGCTGCGGGCTCTGCGTTGAAGCGTGCCCGAAAAAGCTTCTCGTTCTTGACAACGAAAACCTGAACGACAAAGGTTATTCTCCCGCCGCGATGACCGACATCACAAAATGCATCGCCTGCGCTTTCTGCGCACGGATGTGTCCCGACTGCGTTATCACGGTAGAAAAAGACTGAAAGGAGATATTAAAAAATGAACAAGGTATTGATGAAAGGCAACGAAGCGATCGCCGAAGCCGCAATAAGAGCGGGCTGTCTTCACTTTTTCGGATATCCCATCACTCCGCAGACCGAAGTTGCCGCTTATTTTTCAAAAAGACTTCCCAAGCTGGGAGGAACTTTTTTGCAGGCGGAAAGCGAGGTCGCGGCGATAAATATGGTCCTCGGCGCTGCTTCCGCAGGCGTAAGGGCGATGACGAGCTCCTCCTCACCCGGAGTTTCGCTTAAAACCGAAGGAATATCGTATATTATAGGCAGCGATCTGCCGTGTCTTATAATAAACGTTCAGCGCGGCGGCCCGGGACTCGGCGGGATCCAGCCTTCGCAGTCAGACTACTGGCAGGCGACGAAAGCTCCCGGCCACGGAGACGGACATCTTCTCGTTTATGCTCCCGACCGCGTTCAGGAGATCATAGAATACATCTTCACCGCTTTTGACAAGGCGGAGGAATACCGCATGCCCGCCATGCTTCTTCTGGACGGTACTCTCGGTCAGATGATGGAGCCCGTATCGTTTGACGATATCCCCACCCCGGTAAAGCGCGAGAAACCGTGGGCGACAAACGGACATAAAAACGCAAGGGAACACAACATTATAAATTCTCTTTATCTCAAGCCGGAAGAGCTTGAAATAAAGAATTTCGAGCGTTTCGAGCGCTATGCAAAGGTCTGCGAAAACGAACAGAGATACGAAGAATACATGACCGACGACGCCGAAATAATCATAGTTGCCATCGGTATTGCGGCAAGAGTATCGAAATCGGCGATCGACGACGCGAGAGCCGCGGGTATAAAAGTAGGGCTGCTGCGTCCCATAACGGTTTATCCGTTCCCGACAAAGGCGTTTGACAGAATAAAAAACGACCCGAAAGTAAAAAGCGTTCTTACCGTTGAGCTTAACATGGGTCAGATGACCGACGACGTAAAGCTTGCGCTCGAATGCAAAAAACCCGTCGAGCTTCTGCGGCACACTGGCGGCATAGTGCCCACTCCTAAAGAAGTGTTTGCAAAGCTTTGCGAAATTAACGGAGGGATGAGAAAATGAGTATTGTTTTTCAGAAAACAAAAGGTCTTACCGATGCCGTAACCCATTACTGCCCCGGATGTACGCACGGAATAGTCCACCGTCTTGTAGGCGAAGCGCTCGAAGAGCTCGGGCTTATCGGCGATGCGATAGGCGTTGCTCCCGTAGGTTGCTCGGTAATGGCATACAACTATTTTTCCTGCGATATGGTTCAGGCGCCTCACGGACGCGCTCCCGCAGTTGCAACGGGACTTAAACGCGCGCTCCCCGACAATATAGTGTTTACATATCAGGGAGACGGCGACCTTGCCGCCATAGGCACTGCTGAAACCGTCCATTCCGCAACGAGAGGCGAAAATATAACCGTAATATTCATAAACAACGCAATTTACGGCATGACCGGCGGACAGATGGCGCCTACGACGCTTCCCGGCCAGGTCACTCAGACCACGCCGTACGGCAGAGACGTAAACTATTCGGGATACCCCGTAAGAGTCTGCGAAATGGTGTCAACTCTTGACGGCGTTGCTTTTGCCCAGAGAGTTGCGGTAAACAACGTTAAAAACGTTAACGCTGCAAAAGCCGCGATAAAAAAGGCGTTTGAGATGCAGATAAACAAAAAGGGCTTTTCGATAGTGGAAGTACTTTCAACCTGTTCTACGAACTGGGGCATGACTCCCGTTGCAGCCATGAAATGGCTTGAAGAAAACATGATCCCTTACTATCCCCTCGGCGTTTACAAAGACAAAACAAAGGAGGCGGAATGATATGGCATACAACATTCTTTTTGCCGGCTTCGGAGGACAGGGCGTTCAGTTCGCCGCAAAAGTGACCACTTATTCCGGCATGATGAGCGGAAAGGAAGTATCGCTTCTTCCGAGCTACGGTCCCGAAATGAGAGGCGGAACTTCAAACTGCGCGGTAAGAATAGACGACAAAATGATCGCCTCCCCCATCGTAAACGAGCCCAACCTTCTTATGGCTCTCAATCAGCCCTCCTACGATAAGTTTGCCGAAAAAGTCGAAGAGGGCGGAACGGTCGTATTTGACGACAGTCTTATAAAAAGGTCCGATTCAAGGACCGATATTTCGGTATATCCCATTCCCGCAACGAAGCTTGCGAGAGAGCACGGTTTTGTAGGACTTGCAAACATGATCGCTCTCGGCTATATGGCGAAAAAAACGGGATTTTTATCTCTTGACATCATAAAAGAGGGTCTTGCAAAAGCCGTGCCCGCAAGCAAGGCGGCGCTTCTCGGCAAAAACATCGAAGCCCTCGAATTCGGCTACAACTATTAAAATCCACACGGTCTCAAAACCTTAAGGCGGTGATATTATGGCAATAAAAAATTCCGAGATCGCTCAGCGTCTTCGTGCAATCAGATTATTGTCCGACGTGGAAACGGGCGAAATGGCGCGTGTAACAGAGCTGACGGAAGAAGAATACCTGAAAATGGAAAACGGTGAAGTGCCTATTCCCGTGAGCATTCTTCTTGATGTCTGCGACTATCTCAAAATAAGCATGACAGAGCTTCTTACAGGCGACACGGCAAAGCTTCACACATATTCGTTCGTTAAAAAAGGTCACGGTCTCGGCGTTGAACGCACAAAAGCATACAGATACGACAATCTTGCGTTTAACTTCATAGACAGAAAAGTCGAGCCGCTTCTCGTTACGGTAGATCCCAATGACGATCCGCATATACACTTAAATTCCCATGCGGGTCAGGAATTTCATTACTGTCTTGAAGGAAGTTTTCTTTTGCAGATAGGCGATCACACGCTCACCGTCTGCGAAGGGGACAGCGTTTATTTCGACTCACACTATCCTCACGGAATGAAGGCACTGAACGGAAAATGTGCGAAAATCCTTGTTGTGACGATCTGAAAATCCACATCGAAAGGTAACCGTACAAATGAATTTACTTAACAGATTCTGTTCAACGGAATTCTCGTCTTACGAGGATTTTTACAGCAACTTCAAAATAAATATCCCCGAAAATTTCAATTTCGGCTTCGATATCGTTGACGAATACGCTGCGCTCGCCCCGCAGCAGAAAGCGCTTCTTTGGTGCAACGATAAGGGCGAGGAGAAAACCTTTACGTTTTCGGATATATCCCGCCTTTCAAACAAAGCCGCGAACTTATTCGCAAAATACGGTATTGCAAAAAGCGACACCGTAATGCTCATCTTAAAAAGAAGGCACCATTTCTGGTACTGTCTGCCGGGACTTATCAAGCTGGGCGCGATCGCCATCCCGAGCACCCATATGCTTACCGAGCAGGATATAGACTACCGCATCGGCGCCGCGCAGATAAAATATATCGTCTGCGCAAACGATAAAAACATTCTCGGACACGTAAAAAAAGTAACCGAAAAAAATCCCGAAATCACGGTATTCGTTACCGGCGGAAACGAATACGCCGAAGAATACGTTGATTTTGACGCCGAGCTTGAAGCCGCCGACGCGTCCGCTCCCGCAAGAGTAACCGAAAACAACGATCCGATGCTGATTTATTTCACTTCAGGTACGACCGCACATCCGAAAATGGTTCAGCACGTTCAGTATTATCCGCTCGGACATATCCTCACGGCGGGATTCTGGCAAAACCTGAAAGATACAGATACGCATTTTACGCTTGCCGACACCGGCTGGGCAAAATGCGCCTGGGGCAAGATATTCGGACAGTGGATCTGCGGCGCATGCGTTTTCGTTTACGATTACGACGACCGTTTCGCTCCTACGGATATCCTCCACGTCCTTTCCACAAAAAGCATAACAACTTTCTGCGCTCCTCCCACGGTTTACAGATTCCTTATCAAAGAAGATCTGAAGCAATACGATCTTTCAAATCTGCGCGCCTGCTATATTGCCGGCGAACCGCTCAACGCCGTTGTTTACGAGCAGTGGCTCGAACAGACCGGAATAGAGCTCCGCGAGGGGTTCGGACAGAGCGAAAGCCCCGTAATAATCGCTACTTTCCCATGGCTTTCGCCAAAACCCGGCTCGACGGGAAAACCGTCTCCCGTTTTGGGCATGCATCTTCTTGACGACAACGGAAACGAATGCGGCGTAGGCGAAGAGGGCGAGATATGCATAGATATTTCCCACGGAATTCCCCCGGGAATTTTCCACGGCTACAGATCAGACGACGCCGCGACCGCAAACGTTATGTATGACGGCTGGTATCATACGGGCGACATGGCGTGGAAAGACGAGGACGGATATATCTGGTTTGTTGGAAGAAGCGACGACGTTATAAAATCAAGCGGATACAGAATCGGTCCGTTTGAAGTCGAGTCTGCGCTTCTCGAACATCCCGCAGTCCTTGAAACGGCGATAACCGCCGTTCCCGACCCCGAACGCGGACAGATCGTTAAAGCGACTGTTGTGCTCGCAAAAGGATACGTTCCGTCGCCGGAGCTTACAAAAGAGCTTCAAAACCACGTTAAACGCGTTACCGCTCCCTATAAATACCCGCGAATAATCGAGTACGTATCCGAACTGCCGAAAACGATATCGGGCAAGATAAAGCGCAAGCAGATAAGAACGGAAGACGCAAACAGAAAATAGCGCATAAATGAAAAAAAACCGAACTTTACGTTATTACTATTGAAAAAAACGGCGAAATCGGTTATCATATCGTTCGTGAAAGCGCGAGTATATATTTTAATGAAAAATATAATCCACTATATTATATGAGGTGTAAAAGAAAATGAATTACAACAAAAAATGCGTCGAAGATATCGACGTTGCCGGTAAAAGAGTGCTTGTAAGATGTGATTTCAACGTACCTGTCAAAGACGGTGTTATAACCGACGACAAACGTATAGTCGGCGCGATGAAAACTATCCGCTATCTTATGGATCAGGGCGCAAAAGTTATTCTCTGCTCGCATATGGGAAGGCCCCACAACGTTCTTGACGCAGAGCTGAAGCTCGACAAGAAAGAGAAAAAGAAGATCGAAGAGCTTCCCGCAGAAGAACAGGCAGCAGCGACCGCTGCCGCGATCGAAAAGGGCAAAAAGGATATCACGAAGCTTTCTCTTAAGATCGTTGCGGACGATCTTGCAAAGAAAGGCGTTCCCGTAACTCTCGCGTCCGACGTTATCGGTCCCGACGCGCAGGCGAAAGCCGCAGCTCTCAAAAACGGCGATGTATTGCTTCTTGAAAACGTGCGTTTCCACGCCGCCGAAGAGAAAAACGATCCCGATTTCGCAAAAGCTCTCGCTTCTCTCGCCGAGATATATGTTAACGACGCATTCGGCACCGCTCACCGCGCGCATGCTTCCACCGCGGGCGTTGCAGATTATCTTCCTGCCGTATGCGGATACCTTATTCAGAAAGAAATAGACATTATGGGCAAGGCGCTCGAAGATCCGAAGAGACCTTTTGTAGCAATTCTCGGCGGCGCAAAGGTATCTGATAAGATCGGCGTTATAAACAACCTTATCGAAAAAGTAGATATGCTCATTATTGGCGGCGGTATGGCGTATACGTTCTTCCGCGCTCTCGGCAGCTCGACCGGCTCGTCCCTCTGCGAAGAGGATAAGCTTGACCTCGCAAGAGAGCTTATAAGCAAAGCAAGAGCAAAAGGCGTCGCATTCCTTCTTCCCGTAGACAATATAATTGCCCGCGAATACAAAGCTGACGCAACGTATATGAGAATATACTCCGATTCGATCCCCGACGGCTGGATGGGTCTTGACATAGGCGGCATTACTCAGGAGCTTTACGCAAAGAGCATCGCAGGAGCGGGAACAGTCGTATGGAACGGACCTATGGGCGTTTCGGAATGGGAAAACTTCGCTTCCGGCACACGCGCGGTCGCAAAAGCGGTTGCAGAGTCCGGCGCTATATCCATAATCGGCGGCGGCGACTCCGCTGCGGCTGTCGAACAGCTCGGCTATGCAGACAAGATGACTCATATCTCCACGGGCGGCGGCGCTTCTCTCGAATTCCTCGAAGGTATCGAGCTTCCCGGCATTGCATGTCTTCTTGACAAATAATTCAGTAAAAACAGAATAAACTTCAGGGAATTATTATTCCGGAATTGATGTGATTCCTGGTAATAATTCCCTTTTATTACGATAAACGAAAGGTGATCGAAATGAATTACGAAAAAAGAAAAACCGTTATTGCGGGCAACTGGAAAATGAATAAAATCCCTTCTGAAACTTATGATTACATTAAAGAAGTTGCGGCAAAAACCGAAAATGCGAAATGCGAAGTTGTCGCGTGCGTTCCGTTCGTTGATCTTTATCCCGCTCTCGAAGCGGCAAAAGGCACCCACGTAAAAATCGGCGCGGAAAACCTTCATTTTATGCCGAGCGGAGCGTATACGGGCGAAATCAGCGCCGCAATGCTCAAGGATATGGGCGTTGAATACGTTATAATCGGACACAGCGAGAGACGTCAGTATTTCGCCGAAACCGACATTACCGTAAACAAAAAAATCACCGCAGCCCTCGAAGCCGGACTTAAACCGATAGTCTGCGTAGGCGAGCTTCTCGATCAGAGAGAGCAGGGCATAACGGAAGAAATCGTATCGATGCAGACAAAAATCGCCTTTGCGGGAATAGACAGAAGCGCATTTAAATCAATAGTAATAGCATACGAACCCGTCTGGGCGATCGGAACGGGCAAAACAGCAACTTCCGAACAGGCGGAAGAGGTCTGCAAAATTATAAGAAACGTGGTTTGCGGTCTTTACGACGAAGAGACTGCGGAAGGTACGACAATTCAGTACGGCGGCTCGATGAATGCGAAAAACGCGAAGGAGCTTCTTGAAAAATACGACGTTGACGGCGGACTTATCGGCGGAGCAAGTCTTAAATCCGACGACTTTGCTGCGATCGTAAGAGCGGCGGAATAAACCGAATTCCTTCACGGAGATAATTATGGACTATAAAGAGTACTTTTCCTCTCTGAAAGGCAAAAGCGTTACGGTCGTCGGCTTCGGCGTAAGCAACCGTCCTTTTGTGAAAATGCTTTCGGAATACGGAGCGTGCGTGACCGTAAGAGACAAAAAAGAGCCGGAAAAAGAAGCGTATGAGGAATTTGACGGGGTAAAGTTTGTTACGGGAGAAAAATATCTTGAAGATCTTACCGATACTCTTATTTTCAAAACGCCCGGCATGAGAAGAGATATTCCAGAATTTTTGCTTGCTGAAAAAAACGGGGCTAAAATAACGAGCGAAATGCAGCTTTTTTTCGAGCTTTGTCCGTGCAGGATAATCGCCGTTACCGGAAGTGAGGGAAAAACGACTACCACGACTCTTATATTCACTATCCTGAAAGAACAGGGATATACCGTTTTTCTCGGCGGCAATATCGGCACTCCTCTTCTTCCGCGCATAGCTCAGATGAAAAAAGACGATATCGTCGTAGCGGAGCTTTCATCGTTTCAGCTTTCGGATATGACTGTAAGCGCGGATACGGCTGTAATAACAAATATCGTCGAGGAGCATCTTAACTGGCATAAATCCATGGAAGAGTATACCGAAGCAAAAAAGAATGTTTTCAGGTATCAGAGCAAAAACGGAAAACTGATCCTCAACGCAGATTATCCCTCAACTCTTGCCCTCGCCCCTTACGCTAAGGGCAAAACAGAGTTTTTCTCGATGAAAACGCCGCAGGGAAGCGGAGCATTTTTAAACGAAAACGGATTTATCGTCCATAAAGACGAAACGGGCTCCGTTCTGCTTTTCCACAGAGACGCGATAAAGCTCCCCGGAGACCACAATGTTGAAAACTTCATGGCTGCCGTTTGTGCAACGTGGGGATTGACTGATATTTCAACTTTAAGAAAAGTTGCAAAGGAGTTTTCCGGCGTTGAGCACAGGATGGAGTTTGTAAGGGAAAAGGACGGCGTAAAATACTACAACGATTCGATAGCGACCTCTCCCACCGCGGTTATCGCATGCCTGAAAAGCCAGAAGCAGCGCATAATAACAATAAGCGGCGGCTCGGATAAAAATCTCAATTATGCGGACGTTGCACCTTACATCGTAAAATACGTAAAGCATATGATCATTACGGGGCAGACGGCTCAGAAGATATACAAAGCCGTGACCGAATGCGAAGGATACGATCCCGACAAAACCGTTATCGAATTTGCGGACGGCATGGCGGACGCGGTAAAAAAAGCGCACGACTGCGCAAAAAGCGGCGATATAGTCTATCTTTCCCCCATTTCCGCGTCGTTTGACTGTTACAGAAACTTTGAGGAGCGCGGAAAGCACTACAAACAGCTTGTAAACGAGCTGTAAAAAACCGAAAAAAAAATAAAGGAAAAAAGGTGATAAAGTGACGGCAAAATTCAAGGATCTCGAGCAGCTGCTTCTCGTTGAATCGGAATGCGGCAACGAGCGCGAATTTGCGGAATACTGCGCAAAACTGCTCGAAAAATACACCGGTCCCGAAAACATAAGCATCGACAGACTGCATAACGTGATCGCATATATCGGAGACCGTACAAAAAAGAAAATAATGCTGACCGCTCACCAGGACGAACTTTCCCTGATCGTTACGGGTATTACGGACGAGGGTTTTCTCAACGTATACAGGGTAGGCGGCGTAGACAGAAGAACACTTGCTTCCGCCGAGGTTACGGTTGCGGGTGTTGACGGAATAATCTGCTCAACTCCTCCGCATCTCGCAAAACCCGGTCAGGCAAACAAGGTCCCCGATTACAAGGATATTTACATCGACCTCGGTCTTAAAGCGGACGAAGTTAAAAAACTTGTTAAGATCGGCGACAGAGTACGCATAAAAGCACCCGTAACGGAGCTTCTCAACGGAAGATTCGCTTCAAAAGCGCTTGATAACAAGCTCTGCTGCTTTGCGATCCTCACCGCCCTTAAAAAGCTTAAAAAGCTTATAGACCACAAAGAGCTCGACTGCTGCATAGTCGTGCTGTTCGCGTCCGAGGAGGAAGTCGGATCAAGAGGCGCCGCGGTGGGGACATACGGCATAGAGCCCGACGAAGCGCTCGTTTTGGACGTTACTTTCGCAAAACAGGCGGACGCTCCGGGTCACGGACTCGGCGAAGGTGCGGTTATTGAGTTTTCAAGCTTTTTCGACAGAAAACTCATGAAAGCGGTAGACAAGGCCGCAAAAGAAAACAATATAAAGCATCAGTATGAAGCAACCGGCGCGGCATACGGCACTGACGCCGATACCGTATCGTATATCGGCAACGGAGTAAAAACGGGGCTTATTTCCATTCCCATCCGCTATATGCACACACCCGTAGAGGTCGGCGACATGGAAGACGTTGAGAGCGCGGCAAACATACTTGCGGCGTATATTAGAACATACGAGACAGGAGTTGAGGATTAAAATGGCTGATATCGCTAATTACGAGCTTCTGGGCAAACTCTGCAACCTTAACGGACTGAGCGGCGAAGAAGACGAGGTCCGCGACTTTATAAAAAGCGAAATAGAGCGGTACTGCGACAAAATAACCGTTGACAACCTCGGCAATCTTATTGCACATAAAAAAGGAAGAAAAACTCCGCCGAAAAAAATAATGTTTCAGGCGCATATGGACGAAACGGGCTATTACGTTAAAAGCATAGACGACGACGGAGGGCTCAGAATAGACTCCATCGGCGTATCGCCGTCCGTAACTCCCGGCAAGACCGTATTCGTAAAAGCGACCGCGGGAGACGAGCCGAAGCTGATAAAAGGCGTAATAGGCGTATGTCCCGTACATCTCGCTTCCAATTCCGCGGAAATCCCTCCGATAAAATCTCTCTGCGTCGATATCGGCGCAAAGAAAAAAGAGGAAGCGGAAGGCAAGGTCTGCCTCGGTGACAGCGTATATTTCAACGGCGAATTCGGCAAATTCGGCGATTTTATAAAAGCGAAGGCGATAGACGACCGCGCTGGCTGTTTTGCAATGATACGGCTTATAAAAACGGAGCTTGAATACGACACATGGTTTGCGTTTACCGTTCAGGAAGAAACGGGCTGCCGCGGTTCGAGAGCCGCAGCCCACAGGATAAACCCCGACATTTCCTTTACCCTCGAAGGCACTACCGCAGCGGATATAGGCGGCGTTGACGAAGACGGAAAAGTCTGCATACTCGGAAACGGCGTTGCCGTGTCGTTTATGGACCGTTCAACGGTTTACAATCCGAGATTTATAAAGGCGGTAACGGATATCGCAACCGAAGCGGGCGTAAAATGGCAGGTAAAAACGTTTGTTTCCGGCGGCAACGACGCGGGAAACATCCAGCGTTCCGCAGACGGCGCTGTCGTTTGCACGCTCTCGATACCCGTACGCTATCTGCATTCGAGAATTTCCGTCTGCGCGCCCGAAGATACGGACAGCATGTTCGACTTCTGCAAAGCGGTAAGCGGATCAATGGACAGACTATTCGATATTAATTAAGGAGATAACGACATGAAGGACAGTATATTCAATACAATGAAAGCGCTCAACGGCTTCGTATCGCCGTCCGCACACGAGCGCGAAGAGCTCGAATACGTTAAAAAAGAGATAGCGCCGTTTGTCGGCGAAGACAATATCTGTTTTGACAAAATGGGCAACCTTATTGCCGTTCTCGGCAAAGGCAAGGGCGAAAAAGTTATGTTTTCCGCCCATTCCGACACGCTCGGCTTCGTTGCGTATTTTATAGACGACAAAGGTTTCGTTAAAGTATCGCCTCTCGGCGGAATAAACACTCAGACTCTGCGCGGCAGGCAGATCCGCTTTACAAACGGCGTAAACGGACTTCTTTTCTTTGAAACAGGCGATCTGAATATGAGAACGGCCTATGTCGATATCGGCGCTGCGTCGAAAGAAGAAGCCGAAAAACTCATTTCTCTCGGCATGGCGGCGTCCGTTGTAGGCGAAGTATTCAGAATGGGCGGCGATTGCGACCCGAGGATAGTATCTCCGTTTCTTGACGACAGGATCGCCGTTGCGATCCAGATCGAAGCGATCAAAAAGCTTTCCGAATGCCGTAACGAGCTGAAAAACGAGGTTTATTTCGTATTCTCCGTTCAGGAAGAGCTTGGCATAAGAGGCGCGACGACCGCGGCGTTCGGCATCGAACCGGTTTACGGTGTTGCCATTGACGTCACGGGAGCCGCCGATACTCCGAAGTGCGACCCGATGAATATGAAAGTCGGCGAAGGCGCATGCATAAAATATATGGACGGCAGCGTTATCTGCTCGCCTAAGATGACGGAATTCATGAACTCCGTAGCGGAAAAAGCGGGAATAAAGCATCAGACCGAAATACTCCTTTACGGCGGCACGGATGCGGCTGCGATCCAGAGATCGCGCGCGGGCGCTTACGCCGGCGGCATCTCGATAGCGACCCGTTACATCCATTCCCCGACAGAGGAAGCGTCTCTTGCAGACTGCGTATCGTGCGTTGAGCTTATTGTTGCTCTCTGCAAAGAAGGATTTTCATTCTGATGACCGTAAACGACATAAAACGGTTTCTCGACTGTCGCGTAAGCGACGTAGGAGCCGCAAGATTACCCGAGCCTTTTATGGGGCTCGGGTATGTGATAAGCTTATGTATAAAGCTTTCCGATTCCGTCGTTGACACCATAACCGACAAACCGTCCCACACATACTTTCACCATTACCGTTCGGTAAACCGTGCGCTTGACGATGCTGCGCAGTCGCTCGGGCTGTATCTGCAAAAATACGGCTATGATTATTTCCCCGTAGCAGCGTCGCAGTCTGTAAACACTGACGGTAACCCGTTTAAAGGCGTATATTCACACAAACAGGCGGCCGTTTACTGCAAGCTCGGCTTTGTAGGGCTCAACAATCTTTTCATCCATAACGAATTCGGGCCGAAGGTACGGCTCGTAACCGTCTTTACGGACTGTCCCGTAACCGATAATCAGGCGCGCGTTATGGAAAGAAGCGATTACAGAGTATGCGGCGAATGCGGAAAATGTATTGCGGCGTGTCCCGCGCAGGCGATAACACCCGAAGGGTTTGACGCGAAAGCATGCTCTGAGTATATGAAAAGAGAATTTCAGCTTATAGGCAGGGGCTCCGTCTGCGGAATTTGCATGAAAGTCTGCGACGGCAAAAACATATAGCGCGGTATTGACTTTTTATACCCCGTATGCTAAAATATCTTCGAATCAGTTTTTTCCGGAGTTTTTATGGAAAGAATTTATGCGGATAACGCCGCCACGACAAGGATTTCCGACGAAGTATTGGCGGCTATGACGCCGTTTTTAAAAGAAAATTTTGCAAACCCGAGTTCTTATCACTCGGCGGGCAGAGAAGTCCGCGCTGCAATAGAAATCGCGCGGAAAAAAATCGCGTCCGTTATTTCCTGCGAAGCGGACGAGATATATTTCACATCGGGCGGCAGCGAAAGCGACAGCTGGGCGATAATGGGCGCAGCCCGTCTTTCAGGCGCAAAAAAGCATATAATCACGTCCAAAACCGAGCATCACGCCGTGCTGAACACCTTAAAATCCCTTGAAAAAGACGGATTTGAAATTACTTATCTCGACGTTGACCGTATGGGATTTGTTTCTCCCGAAGCGCTCGAAAAAGCGATAAGGCGCGATACGGCGCTTATTACGGTTATGTTTGCAAACAACGAAACGGGAGCCGTTCAGCCGACAGACGAAATAGGCAGGATCGCAAAAAAACACGGCGTTATTTTTCATACCGACGCCGTCCAGGCATTCGGACATCTGCCCGTAAACGTAAAAGGGTCGAATATAGATATGCTCTCTTTTTCCGGACATAAATTCAATGCTCCGAAAGGCGCAGGCGGACTTTACGTAAAAAGAGGCATTGTGCTGCCTAATCTTATTTACGGCGGAAATCAGGAAAACGGAAGGCGCGGCGGCACGGAAAACGCCGCGGCGATCGTCGGTATGGGCACGGCTGCGGAAATTGCGGCAAAAGAGATGGAAACGGAAAGCGTCCGTCTTAAAAAACTGAGAGAAAAACTTCTTTGCGGACTTTCGGCGGGTATTGACGGATGCGTAAGAAACACGCCCGATAAAAATTCGCTTCCCGGAATAGCAAACGTTTCTATTCCTTTCGCCGAGGGCGAAGCGCTCGTTTTGATGCTCGATATAAAGGGAATTACGGCATCGTCCGGCTCCGCTTGCATGTCCGGCTCAAAAAAACCGTCTCACGTGCTCACCGCGATGGGGCTAGACGAAAAAACCGCGCACGGTGCCGTCCGTTTCAGCTTTGACAGATACACGACCGAAAAGGATATAGATACGATTCTGAACGTTTTCCCGGATATCGCAAAAAAACTGCGCGATTTGTCACGTTTGTGAGAAAGGGTAACAGAAGACTGAAATGATTATTTTCGATAAAAAAATGCCAAAAATTGTTTTGGGTCTTTCGGGCGGAGTTGACAGTTCTCTTGCCGCAAAAAAGCTGAAAGATGCGGGATATGACGTATACGGACTTTATATCGTCATGCACGATTACGGCAAAAACGGCATAGAAGCTGCAAGGCGGGTGGCAAAAGAAGCCGGCATCGGGTTTGACGTTTTCGACGCTTCCGAAAACTTTGAAAAAATCGTAGTAAAAAACTTTACGGAGAGTTATTCCGCAGGCAAAACTCCTAATCCGTGCGCAGTTTGCAATCCCAACGTGAAATTCCGAACGCTTTGCGATTATGCCGACGGTATAGGGGCGGAAAAAATCGCAACCGGTCATTATGCGGGAGTCGGAGAGAGAAGCGGAAGATTTTTTGCGGTAAAATCGGAGTTTAAAGATCAGAGCTATATGCTTTGCGGTCTTTCTCAAAGTCAGCTTTCAAGATGCATATTCCCCCTTTTCGGCACGCTGAAATCCGAAAACAGGATCGAAGCGGAAAAAGCGGGGCTTTCGTCTGCGCAGAAAAAGGACAGTCAGGAGATATGTTTTATTCCGGATAACGACTACGCTTCGTTTATCGAATCGCGCGTCGGCCCATTTCCCGAAGGCGATTTCTGGCTTGAGGACGAAAACCGCGTCGTCGGCAAGCATAAAGGAATTATCCGCTACACCGTCGGACAGTCCAAAAAGCTTGGCATTGCGCTCGGCGCTCCGCTTTACGTAAAAGGGACGGACGTTGAGAACAACCGAGTTATTCTTACCAAAACGGACGTTGTAAACTGTACGGAGCTAATCTGCGAAAACGCCGTTTTTCAGCTGCTTGACGAAAACTTCACCGAAACCGAAGCCGAAGTAAAGATCCGATACGCCCACAAAGGCGCAAAGGCAAAAATAATAAATGAAAAAAACGGAAGACTGAGAATAGTTTTTTCCGAACCGCAGCGCGCCGCTACTCCCGGACAGTTCGCCGTTGCCTATTCCGGAAACGAACTTCTCTGTTCGGGCGTTATAGTTTGAAAATAAACGTAAAAAGGTGATAAAAATGCACAGAAAAGCCGAAGAAAGACAGACCGAAATACGTCACGAAATGAAGGGCGGAAAAGGAGACGTTAAAATAATACATTCGTTTGCCGATAATGAGCTGCAGAGTCCCGCAAGACTTTGCGCCGAGATAGATATCGAGCCCGGATGCTCGATCGGCACTCATATCCACGAAAACGAAGAGGAAATATTCTATATAATTGAAGGGACCGCAAAGGCGAACGACAACGGAAACGACGTTGTTCTTACCGCGGGAGACTCTCTGCTCACGGGCGGAGGAAGATGCCACGGAATAGAGAATATCGGAGAAAAAACGCTCCGTCTTTTTGCGGCGGTCATCAGATTTTCGTAATGGATCTTTTAAAAAAAGCGCTTGAACTGCCGGAAAAACCCGGCGTTTACATAATGCACAACGCCGAAGGACGGATAATATACGTCGGAAAGGCGAAAATACTCAGAAACAGGGTAACGAGCTATTTCAGAAACGGCGAACATACGCCGAAGACGGAAAAGCTCGTAAGCGAAGTTGCGGATTTTGACGTTATAATCTGCGAATCGGAGCTTGACGCGCTTTTGACCGAATGCAGTCTTATACGTCATCACGCTCCGTTTTACAATATTAAATTAAAGCAGGGCAAGGGCTCTGGCTACCCGTATATCCGTCTTTACAAGGAAAAAATCGGAGATATTTACGCTCCGATGCTTGAAACTTCATTCCAGAAAACGTCGGAGGGCAAATATTTCGGCCCGTTTATTTCACGTTTCAACGCAAAAAACCTTATAACTCTCCTTTCGGACGCCTTTAAGCTGCCCAGATGCGGCAAAAACAGCGCCCGTACCGGCAAAGGCTGCATCGAAAGACAGATGTCCAAGTGCGCGGGCTGGTGCATGGGCGAAGTTACGCAGGAGGAAAGCGACAGGGTTTACGAAAACATTATTTCCGTAATGTCGGGCGACGCTGACGAGCTTTACAGAAAAACGAAGGAAGAGATGGAAGAGGCTTCGCAGAAACTCGAATTTGAAAAAGCCGCGGAGCTGCGCGACGTCCTGCGCTCCGTATCGGTCATTACCGAAAAACAGCGCCCGATGGTATCGCAGAAAAGAAATGCGGACTATATCGCCTGGGGCGAAACGGAGGGCCACTGCGCCGTCTTTATGCTCAGGATACGCAACGGCTACGTTATCGGCGAAAACTGCAATATTTTTTCGGAAAAAATGTCGTCGGATCTGCTGCGGGAATACGTCGAGCGTTTTTATACCGAAGAAACGCTGCTGCCGACCAGGATATACCTTGAAGAAAAGCACGATTGGATGCCGCTTATCAACGAGTGGCTCGGCGGAATAGTTACAACGCCGTCTTTCGACTCGGATAAAACGCTTCTTTCCGTCTCGAAAAAAAATGCGGAAGAAAGACTTCTTCAGTATGAAGGCCGCACGAAAAAAGGACAGCGCATTCAGCGACTTTTCAACCGTTTTGTGGGGTTTGACAACGTACACAGGATCGAAATTTACGATATAAGCCATATTGCCGGCGAAGAGACCGTTTGCGGTATGGTAGTAAGCGTTGACGGCAACTTCGAAAAAAAATCTTACCGACGCCTTAAAATCGGGAAAATGGAAGGATACGACGATACGGCGTATATGTACGAAGCGATCTGCCGCCGTCTCGCAAGGTTTTGCAACGGCGACGAAAAATTTGCGCCTGCGCCGGACCTCATCGTCTGCGATGGCGGCAGAGGACAGATAAACGCCGCTTTGCGCGCGGTAAGCGACAACGGACTTTCAATACCGGTCATCGGTTTCAAAAAAGACAGCAAACACAGAACAAAAGCCGTATCGTTTGCCGATCCCTTCGTTCCGGACAAGCTGCTTTCATCCGAGCCCGAAGTGTTTGCGTTCTGCGGTCGCCTTCAGGAAGAGGTCCACCGCTACGCGATTGAATATCACAGAAATCTGAGAGACCGCCTCACGCAGCAAACACGCCTTACGCAGATAGACGGAATAGGCAAAAAGAGGGCGAAGGACTTGTTTTTGAAATTCAAAAGCGTTGAAAAGATCGCAGAGGCAGACATTGAAGAGCTTTGCACGGTAAAAGGCATATCCCCCGCCCTCGCAGAGCGCATAAAAGCCGAGCTTTCAACGGCAGACTGACAGAAAAAAAAGGACGCGTTTTCCGCGTCCTTTCGATTTTTATAAAAAATTATCCGAAATATTTCCCGTTTTCCGCCGTCCTGTCAAAAATAACGCTCATATAAGGAACGCAGTTTAAAAGAAGATCGCCGTTATCGTAAACAACGACCGAATTGTCCGCCGTTTCGGACTGATAGTATGAGCAGTATATCTCCGCGCTCCTGTCCGAAGAAAAAACGGCGAGATATTCGCCCGCAGGCACCGTGCCGAAGCTTACCGCAAGACTTGCGCCGTCCTCAAAATCGGTAAATCTAACGTCGGCAAGTTTTTTTCCGGCAACAGTCGTCGCATAGTCCGCATCAAAAGCATAAAGCGTGATTTCAAGTCTGTTTTTTTCTGCGCCGGCACATATTACGTCCATTCCCGAAAACGGCGCGAGCGCATTGAAATAAACGGCAAGCGTTCTTTCCTTATTCACGGTAAATTTAGAAGGGATCTGATCCTCCCCGTAAATTTTTACGCTTTTGTATTCCCTGTCCTCCGGCTCTTCGTGGCTCGAAAGCCACTGCACCGTAAAAACTATCCCCGCAATTACCGCCGCTGCGGCGATAAGAATTACAAGCATCGTTAAAACGGTATCCGCAACTTTATACTTGTTCATTTTTTTTCTCCGTGTTATTTTGGGTGATTACAGTATAACATAATGTAGGAACGTTGTCAATACGCCGCCGATATGTGAAAATCAGCAAAATTTGCGCCGAAACGACAAAAAAATCACAAATGTTTTCATTTTTTTCGTCTTGGGGGATTGAAATTTCGGATAAAATATAGTATAATATAAAAAAATTACCGATAATCAGTTTTTGGAGGTTATATTAATGTATTCTGCAGGTGATTTCAGAAACGGTCTTACCTTCGAGATGGACGGCACTGTTTATTCAGTTGTCGAATTCCAGCACGTTAAACCCGGTAAAGGCGCCGCTTTTGTAAGAACAAAAATAAGAAACGTCGTAACGGGCGGCGTTGTTGAAAAAACATTCAGCCCCACCGAAAAATTCCCCGCAGCTTTCGTTGAAAGAAAAGATATGGAATATCTTTACAACGACGGTGAGCTTTACTATTTCATGGATCAGGAAACTTACGAGCAGATGCCTCTCAATGCGGATATTCTTCCCGACAACTTCAAATTTGTTAAAGAAAACACAATCGTAAAGATCCTTTCCGTAAAAGGCAACGTATTCTCGGTTGAGCCGCCGTTCTTCATGGATCTCAAAGTAACCGAGACCGAGCCCGCCGTAAGAGGCGATACCTCAACAAACGCTCTTAAATACGCAACGCTCGAAACAGGCGCTGAAATCAGAGTTCCCCTCTTTATCGAAGAAGGCGAAACGATCAGAATCGATACGAGAACAGGCGAATATCTCCAGCGCGCATAACGGATAAACTTATGAAAAAAAGCGACGAATTCATTGATCTTGAAAAACGCTGCCGCGAAATGGAAGAAAGCGGCGCCCTTTCCGGCGAAGCCCTGTCTTTTGCCGGAGCGCTCCTCGACGCGCTTAAAAGGACGGAGACGCGGCTCGGCGATCTCGAAGACCGCCTTATGAAGCTTGAAGATTTCTCGGATATAATCAGCATGGATATCTACGATATTCAGTCGCTTCTGCTGAAAAAAGCGGATAATATCGACGATCTCGATTTTGACGAAGACGATGAAAACAGCGGGCATCACCACTCTCACGGCGACGGCTGCGACTGCGGCTGTGAAGACGAGGAAGACGAAGATGGAGACGAAAGCGAAACCTCTTTCGTCCGCTGTCCCTTCTGCAATACGGTTATTTTTATAAATACCGAAGACGAAGAGCTTTCATGTCCGTTTTGCGGAGAAAAGTTTTTGAAAAGCGACGTTGAAGATTAGATATTAAAAACCGAACGACCGACCGTATAAAACGGTCGGTCGTGTTTTTAATCGTCTAAAATCTTTTTAAAAAACGTTTCGTTTCCTTCATACGGCATTTCAAACATCAGACATCCGTATTCGGGATACGTTGCTATCCCCGGCTGCATCACAAATACCATCGCCGTATCCGTAAGATAAAATTCGGTCTCCTTTATCGCCGAATTTATAATATCCGTATATCCTTCCTTAAATCTTTCGGGATACTCTTCCGCCACGGAAGTATAGCCGAGAAAGATTATCTGCATGGTATCTTCGGCGCTTGATGAGATCACTTCGTTTGCGTAGAGCGCTCTCATTTCCGTCATATCGTATACGTCGGCATATGTTTCTTCGCCCTTGAAGTCTTCATATTCTTCGGTATAGTCGCGTTTTATCGAAAGATATCCGTTTTTGTTGAAGGTTACCGAACATTGCTGAGTAAAAAGATATTCCTCAAAATCTTCGGGAGACTCTGCGTAGGTGTTTTTCGCCCTTTCCGAAAAATCCGCAATCACGGCGTCGATATAGTCATCGGCGTTTTGACGGTACATTTCGTTAAAAACGGCTATATTTTCGTCTTCTTCCGTATTTACTATTTTCGGATATTCAGCATTGATATAAATGATCTCCATGCCGTCCTCCGCGGTATACGAGCGGTATGCGGTCTCGATCTGAACAGAATAAGGCGTTTTTTCCACCGGATCGGTATCTTTTATCTCGCCGTCACCGCATCCAGAGGCAAGAATAAAAACAAAAACCGTCAAAAAAATGAGATATTTCTTCATTATATCCTCCGTTTTTTATTATACGGATGAATTATATCATTATTGCACTCAAATGTCAAGAGAAAACGCCGTATAATTTATATATGTATATATAAGATATGATAAAAAACATACTGCGCCTGAAAAGGCAGAGGGATCGATCGTGATATTATCATATTGATACAAAAAACGCACACCGGAACAGAAAGCTTTTCTGTCTCGCAACAAATAATTCACATTTTGTTCATTTTTTATTTTTCCAAATTATTGTTAACATACTTGACAAATTCTTCAATATCGTATATAATTAAAACGCAAATAGTATCAGTCGGGTAATCCGACCGGGTAATCCGACCGGTAAATTTTTAGGAGGAAAAAACATGAAAAAACTTTCACTGGTTCTTGCTCTTGTGTTTGTTCTTTCCATTGTATTCTCTGCAGTTTCTTTCGCTCACGTTAACGGCGTAAGAGAGCAGTATGAATGGACAGTTCCCAAGATCAACCCCGAAAACCCCGCTATCGTATTTGACGGCGATGTCGATCTCGAAGGCGAATGGCACGGCGCTGTTCTGGTAACCCTTGATGCATCTGCTAACAGCTCCACTTATGATGAAATCAC
Organism: Clostridia bacterium; assembly: GCA_017427285.1. Taxonomy (GTDB): domain Bacteria; phylum Bacillota; class Clostridia; order Oscillospirales; family UBA644; genus HGM12619. The sequence continues at coordinate 107,551 of JAFRTE010000020.1, read as the reverse complement.
CCTTTGGCCTTCTGCTGTTTGGTCAGGTGGTACATTCAACTTCGACGCATTCGACGACATGCCCGATCAGTACAAAATCACCATCGACACATACTTCCTTTGGGACGAAGCAGGTCTCTACATTGCTTCCGTATGTGACAACCTCGTAGCTTTCAACGGCCGTATAACTGCCAGCGAATACTACAAATATCTTGAAGGTGTGTATGGTCTCGCTGATTCTTACGATTACACCGGAATGTCCGGTAACGCTTACGAACCGATGATCTATCGTTCTGACGACGATGCTGACGATGCCGGTTATCTCTGGCCGAGCTTCTACATCGGCACAATCGAAGGCGGCGACGCTTGGGCTGACTATGATGTAACATCCTCTGCAGGCTATGCTACCACCGGTTGGAAAGACGGCAACCCCGATAAAGACGGCGCTCTTGCTAAGAGAATCCGCAGCGTATCCAACCTTTCCGAACCCGATGCTGACGGCTACCGTCACTGGGATCTCGAAATATTCCTTCCCTGGGACTACATCAACAGCCAGAACCAGGACGGAACAAACGTTAAGATTACAGACCTCGGCCAGGCAGGCGACTCCTTCAGAATCGGTGCTATCTGGGCTGTAAGAGATACCGACTGGATAAATCCCGAAAGCACCTCCGGCCAGCGTATTCGTATGTCTCAGACAATGGGTTGGGCTAACCCCGACTTCTATTCACTCTCTGCTACACCCGCTGAAAAATCCTCTAAACAGGTAGAAGCTCCCGCAGCAGAAGAACCCGCAGCTACTGAAGAACCCGCTGCTACTGAAGAACCCGCAGCTACTGAAGAACCCGCTGCTACTGAAGAACCGGCTGCTACCGAAACCGTAACTCCGGCTCCGACAACAACCACCACTACCACCAACACCAACCCGAAGACTGCTGACGTAAGCATTCTCTTCTATGCTCTCGCCGCTGTTTCCGCTATCGGTGGTATCTCCGTATTCAAGAGAAAATAATCGGTTAAGATTATAAATTGAATATAATCAGGGACGGTCCTTTCGGGGACCGTCCTTTTTTTCGTTTTCATCTTGACAAGCGGCGATGAAAAGTGATATAATCAAAGAAAAACGGCAGGTAACGTATGGAAAATATAATCACTTCAGAAAACGCCGAAAAAATATATTCGGAAATCAAAGATCTACCTATAATAGACTATCACTGTCATCTCAGCCCGAAAGAGATATACGAAAACAAGGTTTTCGGCAATATAGGCGAGATGTGGCTTGCGGGCGACCATTACAAATGGCGGCTCATGCGGTTTTACGGCGTTGACGAAAAATACATTACGGGCAACGCTCCGATGAAGGAAAAATTTCTGAAATTCGCAGAGGTCGTTTCAACCGCATACGGAAATCCGATTCAGGACTGGTGCGAGCTTGAGCTTGATGAAGTTTTCGGGATCAAAAAGCGGCTTTGCAAAGAAAACGCCGAAGATATATGGAACGAGGCAAACGAAAAGATCGAAAAAGACAGACTTTGCCCGAAAAAAATATTTGAAATGTTTGGCGTTGAATATGTTGCGACGACCGACGACCCGTGCGACAGTCTCGAATATCACAGACTGATAAAAAAAGAGGAGAAGATCAAAACAAAGGTCGTTCCCACCTTCAGAGTAGACAATCTTCTTGTTTTCGGCGATAATTACACAGATTATCTGAAAAAGCTCGGCGACGTGAGCGGCATTGAGATAAACTCTCTTGATTCGTTTGAAAACGCGGTTAAAACCCGTATGGATTTCTTTATATTGCACGGCTGCAAATTTTCCGACGTGGGCATCCAGGGGTTTCCGAACGTGATATCCGATAAAAAATCCGCAGAAGAAGCGTTTTTGAAGATCATAAACAAAAAGCCCCTCGCCGCAAAAGAAGCGGAAGGGCTGCAGGGATATTTATTTGTTTTTCTCGGCGAAGAATACGCAAAAAGAAATATGATCATGCAGCTGCATCTCGGAGCGAAGAGAAACAGCAACTCAAAAATGCTTGCATCAATCGGAAAAGACAGCGGATTTGACTGCGTTGGCAAGCCGCTTGACATAAACAGCGTTACCAATGTTCTTGATAAAATGTATTCCGACGGACTTTTGCCCGCAGCGGTCGTTTATACTCTGAATCCGACGATGTATTACGAGCTTATAACTATGTGCGGAGCGTTTCCGGGCGCCGTAATAGGCGTTCCGTGGTGGTTTTGCGACCATAAAAAAGGCATTTTCGAGCTTTTTGAAACATTTTCGGCGCTCGGTCACATCGGCGCGCTTTTCGGCATGCTTACCGACAGCCGCAGCTTTCTGTCATATGTAAGACACGGCTATTTCCGCATGATACTTGCGGAATATCTCGGCAGATACGGCAGCGATAAAGATGTTGTAAAAACGGCGAAAAATCTCTCCTATTTCAACGCCGTCGATCGTATAAAGAAGTAATGACCGCAAGCGCGCAGAGCGGCGCTGTTGCCGCGCGTAAAATCCTTTTCCCCATTGAAACTACTTTTATTCCGCTTTTTTCTGCGCTTTCAGCTTCAAAATCGGTAAATCCTCCCTCGGGGCCTACGGCAAAAGCCGCGCTTCGGGGGAGACTGTTTTTTTCAAGAACGTCGTAAAAATGATCCGTTGCCTTTTCGTGGAAAAACAGGGAAATTTCCGCTTTTTTCAGCTCTTCGAGCATTTCTTCAAACGAAAAGCCCGTCAACACCTCAGGCACCGCGTCTCTCCCGCACTGCATGGCGGCCTGTCTTGCGGTTTTTAAATATTTCGCGTCTTTTTCGCGCTCTTTTGCTATACAGTTTGAAGATGAAAAAACTATTATACGGTTTGCGCCGAGTTCGACGGACTGCTTTATAACGTCCTCGCAGGCGCCGCCCTTTAAAAGAGCGATAAAGACCGTAATATCCGTAAGCGGTTCGTTTTCAAACGGTCTTTGCGATTTTATCTCAAATACGGCGGAGTTTTTCCTCATTTGCGTGAGCTCCGCTTCGTATACGGTTTTTTCTCCGTCGCTTACAAAAATGCTTTCGCCTTCCCGCATTCTTAAAGCGTGAAGATGCTCAACGTCCTCGCCAGTTACGGTTATAGTGTTTTCGCAGATATCTCCGGGGGAAACAAACAGCTTATGCATTTTTTTTCCTCACGGCGTCTGTCATTTCAAGCCCCGTTGAGTAATCGAGCTGACGCGGCTCGTAAAATTCGTCCTCCTCGCGCTGACGGGTCATAAGCGTGTAATCCCACGAAGGTTTTCTCGCGTCTTTCCGCCACGGTCTGTCTTCCCAGTAATAGCCACGGAAAGGGTCGCGGGTGCGGTTCATATTTTCAAGAAGCGCGTCGTGAAGTACGTCTCTTACCGCCGCAAGCTCTGAGCTGTTTATAAGATTGATGTTTTCCGCGGGATCGGTATCGAGATCGTAAAGCTCGTCTTCGGAAAGAAGGTTTACAACAAGCTTGTATCTGCCGTCAAAAACCGCGCGCATCGGCTGAAAACCGCCGAAGCCGTCGTGGTCGGTCTCGTAACGTCCGAATTCGATGAAAACCTTGTCGTTAACGCGTTTTCCCGGATTTTGAATCGAAGGAAGCAAGCTGCGTCCGTCAAACGCCTTCGGAATTTCAAAGCCCATTATGTCCATAACTGTGGGCGCGATGTCGATATGCGAAACGGGGTTCGGGTCAACTATTCCTTTCGGTATTCCCGCCCCTCTTATAATAAGCGGGATCCTCGTTATCTCGTCGTACGCCGCGGGTCCTTTCGCAAAAAGCGAATGCGAAGAGAGCATGTCGCCGTGGTCGGAAGTGTATATAATTACGCAGTCCGGCGCGTATTTATCCGCCGCCGCAACGACCCTTCCTATCTCTTTATCTATAAACGTGTTGCAGCCGAAAAATCTCGGCGCGCAAAGACGGACGTTTGATTTATCCTCTTTGTTTCTCCCGTTCGCCCACACCTTCTGATGCGACGGCTTGTTTTCGAGGCTGTCGTATATGTTTTCGCTCTTCGGAAATTCGAATTCGTCATACATGCTTCTGTACGGTTCGGGACAGAGCGACGGATCGTGCGGCTCATCGTAAGAAACAACAAGGAAGAAATCCTCGCTGCCGTGACTGTAAAGAAAATCTATCGCCCTGTCAGAACACTGATGCCCGAAAGTAAACTCCGCCGAAACGTCTTCCGCGCCGTTTTTCCTCGATTTCACCCTGTCTTCTTCGGACATATTTTCAAGGTAGTTGCGCATATCGAACCAATATCTGCTGTCCCAGCCGGCGGGAGCTCTGCCGAGTCCGAAATAGTCGCTTCCGTCAAGATGCCACTTGCCTATAAACGCCGTATGCACGCCTTTATCCTGAAGTCTTTCGCCGAGAGTACGGACATTGCCCGACAAGCCCTCGAGATTTGACCAGCAGCCCGTTGAATGGGGATACTTGCCGGTAAAAATACCCGCGCGCGCCGCCTGGCAGACGGGCTGAACAGTATATGCGCGCTCGCAGCGGATGCCGTTTTCGGCAAGACTGTCTATATTCGGGGTAAGAAGCCCCGTGTTGCGGTAACATCCAACCATATCCCAGCGCTGAGAATCGGTCATTATCAGAATAACCTTCCTGTTTTTCATCGGCGTATCCTCACTTTCTTTTACCTTGTCTCGGTTTTTTCGTCTTTTAAGAGTTTATATTCTATCGAGTCGATAAGCGCTTCCTGAGAAGCCCTTATTATGTCTATCGAAACCCCAACCGTCGTCCAGACGTCCCTGCCGTCGGTTGAGTCTATAAGTACCTGAACGGTAGACCCGGTAGCGGAGCGGTTATCCATAACGCGGACCTTGTAATCTATAAGCTGAACTTTGTCCAGCGACGGGAAAAACGGACGCAGCGCCTTGCGCAGAGCTTCGTCTATCGCGTGTACGGGACCGTCGCTCATCGTTGCGGCGATCTCTTTCTGATTTTCAACCGTAACTTCCGTAAAAACGTAGCTTTTGCATTCCTCGCCGAGCTTTGCCTCGTTTATAAGCTTGTATAAATCGACCTCGAAATGCGGCGTATACATTCCGAGCATTTTACGTATCAGAAGCTCAAAAGACGCCTGCGCCGCCTCGTAGCGGTAGCCGTGTGCTTCTTTGTCCTTCATCGCGGCAAGCAGCATATCGACCTTGTCCGAATTTTTGTCCATATCAGGCACAACACGTCTTATTATTGGCAATATCGCGCTTTTTCCGCTTATTTCGGAAAGAAGTATCGTCCGTTTGTTGCCGATCAAAGACGGATCTATATGCTCAAACGTTGCGGGGTTTTTCAGCACCGCGTCGGCGTGGGTGCCTGCCTTATGGGAAAATGCTGCGCGGCTTATATACGGCATGCCCTGCGTTGAAATATTCGTTATCTGCGCTATCGCCCTCGAAATTCCCGTAAGACTTCTTATTCTGCCGTCGGGAAGGACGTCAAACCCCGATTTTATCTGCAAATTTGCTATCATAGCGGAAAGATCGGCATTTCCGCACCTCTCCCCTATGCCGTTTATCGTACCCTGGACGAGCTCTGCGCCGGCGCTTACCGCTTCAAGAGCGTTTGCGACCGCAAGAGCGCAGTCGTTGTGAGTATGGATACCGAGACGGACCGAAACGTGTTTTTTAACGTCGTTTACCGCACGGGCAATATCTTTCGGGAACGTGCCGCCGTTCGTATCGCAAAGCACTATTTCGTCTGCGCCTGCGCTCTGCGCCGTTTCAAGCACGCGTAAAGCGTATTCGGGCGAAGAGAGCCAGCCGTCAAAAAAGTGTTCCGCGTCGAAAAATACGTATTTTCCGCTGTTTTTCAGATATTTTACACTTTCTGCGATCATGTGCAGATTTTCTTCCTTCGTTGTTTTAAGGACATCCGAAACATGAAGGTCCCACGCCTTGCCGAAAATGGCGCAGCAGTCCGAATAAGAAGAAAGAAAAGACAAAACAGGGTCGTTTTCGGGAGACGAACCCACCTTTACCGTGCTGCCGAAAGCAACGATTTTCGAATGAATAAGCTTCATTTTTTTCAGCTCTTCGAAAAAACCGTCGTCATACGGATTGTAAACGGGATTGTCAACTTCGATAAAATCTACGCCGAGAGAGTCGAGCAGACGGATAATATTCAGTTTATCGTTTTTTGAATACTGCACGGTATCCGACTGAGCGCCGTCACGAAGAGTGGTATCGTAAGTAAATATCTTCATAAAGTCACCTTTTGCGTCTTTAAAACATCATCTTTTTTAAAAACATATACCATGTTATCATTTTAGCATATTCGTAAGAAAATGTCAATATTATCCTCCGAATAATGCAAATATGCAAAAAAACGGATTTCATTTTATTCAATCCGCAAAATACGATAAATTTCTGTTGACTTTTATTTTTTTATATGTTAAAATGAAGCAAATAATATATAAAGGAAAGAAAGCTATGAAAGACATCGATTTTTCCGCAATCCCCGCTTACGAAAATACTCAGCGGCAGTTTCTTGAAGACATAAACAGCCTCGGTCTCGTTTTCCGTCATAAAAAGACAGGCGCGCGCATCTGCGTTATCTCAAACGACGACCCCAACAAAACGTTCTGCGCTACATTCAGAACGCCGCCCGAAAACAGCACGGGCGTACCGCATATAATCGAGCATACCGTTCTTTGCGGTTCGGACGAATTTCCCGCAAGAGACCCGTTTATGCAGCTTGCAAAGGGCTCGCTTCACACGTTTTTAAACGCAATGACGTATCCGGACAAAACGCTCTATCCCGTTGCGAGCTACAACGACAAGGATTTTCAGAACCTTATGCACGTTTATCTCGACGCCGTATTCTTCCCGAATCTTCACAAACGCAAAGAAATATTCATGCAGGAGGGCTGGCATTACCATCTTGAAGACGCCGACAAGCCCCTTGAAATAAACGGCGTTGTTTACAGCGAGATGAAAGGCGCGATGTCGTCGCCGGACAGCACGGTTTTTGACGAACTTACCGCGGCTCTTTATCCGGACGGCACATACGGCGTAAATTCCGGCGGCGATCCTGACGTTATTCCGTCACTCACATACGAGTATTATACCGATTTTCACAGAAGATACTACCATCCTTCCAACAGCTACATATTCCTTTACGGCGATATGGACGTTGCCGAAAAACTCAACTGGATAGATGAACATTACCTTTCGCGTTTCGACCGTCTTGAAATAGACTCGTCGATAAAAACGTCGAAACCGTTTGATAGGATCAGAGAAACCGTTAAAAAATACCCGATAGCCGAAAACGAAGACGAAGAGGGTAAAACGTATCTTTCGTTTGCGGTCTCTTTCGATTCTTCCCTTGACAGAGAGGAGCGGGAAGCGTGGGAGATGATAGGAGAAGTATTGCTCGATATGCCCGGCGCTCCGTTAAAGCAGGCGCTGCTCGACGCGGGAATAGGTCAGGACATATACGGCGGCTTTGAAAGCGCGCTTCTCACTCCTGCATTCTTCGTAATCGCAAAAAACGCGAAAAAAGATGATAAACAGCGCTTTAAGGAAGTTATTTTCGATACGCTCGAAAAAATCGTCAACGAAGGCATAAACGAAAAAGCACTGCTCGGTTCGGTAAACAGCGCGGAATACCGCTGGAGAGAATCCGACTACGGCGGTACGTCAAAAGGCATATACTACGTTATAGATATGCTGCAGACCTGGCTTTATAACGACGAAAAAGTTTTTGACTCTCTCAATAAAAACAGCAGATACAAACATCTGCGCGAGCTCATCGGCACAGACTACTACACCGATCTTATAAGAAAGAGATTGCTTTCAAATACCCATGCCGTTCTTCTTTCCCTCGAGCCCGAAAAAGGACTTACCGAAAAGAAAAACGCGGAGCTTGCAAAAAAACTTGCGGATTACAAAGCAACGCTTACAAAAGAACAGATAGACGATATCGTGACGTCCACAAAGAAACTCATTGCTTATCAGACGGCGGAAACCACGGAAGAAGAGCTTGCGTGCATACCTTCGATAGAAAGAACAGATATCAAACGCGAAGCCGAAAACTTCTCAAACGTTGAGTTTACTCTTGCTGGTCTGCCCGCCGTATGCCATAAATACGAAACCAACGGGATAACTTATCTGAAGCTTCTTTTCGATATCGGTCCCGTTCCCGTTGAAAAACTCCCGTATATAAGCTTTTTGTCGAGTGTTCTCGGTCAGATAGATACGGCAAAGCATACGGCTTCAGACCTTTCGAGCGAAATAAAAATAAATACTGGAGACATATCTTTCGGCGTAGTAAATTACAAACTTTACGGCAAGAAAGACGAAACACGGCTTGTATTTGTTGTAAACATCAAAGCTTTTGCGGACAAAATACCGTATGCGCTTGACCTTGCCGCGGAAATCATAACGTCTTCGAATTTCGACGACGCAAAACGCCTTAAAGAAATACTCGGCGAAGATATATCCTCAAAGCAGAGACAGTTTATAGGCAGAGGAAACTCCGTAGGCATTGCGAGAATAAAATCGTATTATACCGAAAGAGGCGTTATAGACGAATATCTCGGCGGCGTTGACAATTACAAATTCAAAAAGAATATTTACGATAATTACGACGACTGCAAAGATACGCTTTGTGCATCCCTGCGCGCCGCTGCGGGATATATTTTCGACCCGAAGAATATTACCGTAAGCATCGCGTCTGATGAAGCGGGGCTGAAAGCCGCGGAGAGCGCGCTTCCCGAATTCGTTAAAGCCGCGGATACGCTCTCACACGCAAGTCTCGGCGAAAAAGCCGCAATTATACCCGAAGCAAAAAACGAAGCGTTTATGACGCCCGCCCTCATACAGTTCCTTGTTCGCGGAGGAAATCTCTTCGATGCGGGATATGAGTTTGACGGTACGCTTTGCGTTGTTAAAACCGCTCTCAACTGCGATTACCTTTACAATTTAATCCGTCTCAAAGGCGGCGCATACGGCTGCGGATGCGATTTTGCGGCAGATACGGGCGACGTATTTTTCTATTCATACAGAGACCCCAAGCTTGCCGAAACCGACGAGGTCTATCTTAACGCTCCCGATTTCGTATCGTCCCTCAACCCCGACGACGCCGAACTGACGAAATACATCGTCGGTACTTTCAGCGGTATCGACACGCCCAAGTCTATCAGCGGCAAAATCGGATATTCGCTTTCCGCATATTTTACGGGAAGAAAGTATGAGGACGTTCAGAAAGTCCGCGAGCAGATACTCGACGTTACCCTCGATAAGATGCATGGCACTGCAAAACTCATAAAAGACGTGCTTGCTCAAAACTATAAATGCTGCGTGGGCAACGCACAGAAAATAAAAGACAACTCCGATATGTTCGGCAGCATTGAAAATATCGGATAAACCTTTTTGAATTATTTCAAATGAACCAGCTTATTCTCGGCCTTTCCGATCTGAAACGGAAGGAATTTGTTGAAGAAAAGATCGCAGATCTTTTAAAAAGACCCGAAAACGGTAAAAAAATAACCGTCATAGTGCCCGAACAGTATACTTTCGAAACGGAGCGCCGTTTCCTTGAACTGTTCGGGGAAAAGGCGGTGCGCAGGATTTCGGTATTGTCGTTCAAAAGACTTGCAAATCTTACGTTTGCCTCGACAGGTCCGCTCCGTCACGAATTTATCGGAGAGGGCGGCAAAAACGCAGTTATCCTCAAAGCCGTTTCGGAGGTAGCGCCCCTGCTTGAATACTATCCCGGATCCGTGCGTTCGTATTCGTTTATTTCGCTCGTTTCCGGCGCAATTACGGAAATGGAGATAAGCGGACTTTCTCCCGAAGATCTTATGCGCGCCGCTCAGGTCGAGCAAAACGGCAAGCTTCACGATATTTCGCTTTTTGTTTCGGCGTATCGCGCGCTTCTTGAACAAGGAAGCTTTGAGGCGGATAACCGTCTCGGCGTACTCGCAAAAGAGATCGAGTCTTCCGGCGTTTTCAAGGATTGCGATATTATCTGCGATAAGTTTTCCGTTTTTCTTTATTCGGAAACCGAGGTTTTGCTCTCGCTTGCAAAAACTGGGGCGAACGTCTGCGTGTCATTCCCAGCGCCTTCGCTCAACGAACCGAAATATTCGCTTTTCTCGGTAATATCTGCCAATGCGGCGGCTTTCAGGGCAAAAGCGGTAAAAAACGGCGTTGAATTCGAGACCGTCTTACTTAAAGAAAACAGCGGCAGACCGGAAGATCTTACCGCTCTGGAAAACTGTCTTTACAGGGACGGGGTCGCGGACTGCGCTCCCGAAAACATCTCTGTTTACAGGGCGGCGGATATTGCGGACGAGGCGGATATGGCGGCTGCAAAAATCGCGTCGCTCGTGAGAGACGAAGGATACCGTTACGGCGATTTTACGGTTATAATGAGAGACAGCGACCGCTATGCGCCGGTCCTCGAGCCGACTTTTGCAAAATACGGAGTTCCGCTTTTCTGCCACAGAAGAGTGCCGCTGCGCATAAAACCGCTCTGTTCGCTTACTGACGCTCTTTTTTCCGTCGTCTGCGAAGGATACAGACGGGAATACGTGCTTGCGTTTCTTAAAACGGGGCTTACCGCGCCGAACGAAAACGACGTTGCGGCATTTGAAAGATATATAGAAAAATGGCGGATATCTTACGGCGGATTCGTTTCCGATTTTACACTTCCTCCCGACGACGGAGATGCGGAAACGCTCGAAAGGATAAACGATGTAAGACGATACGTCGTTTCAAGAGCCGAAGCTTTCAGAAAAGCAGCCGAGGGCGGAAGCATAAAACGGATATCCGAAGCGCTTTTTGGCTTTTATATCTCGATATCTCTTAAAGAAGCGCTTGACGCTGCGGCAAAAGATTATGTGCTGAACGGAGAAGACGCTCTTTTCGAGCAGCAAAAACAGATTTACGACCTCATTGTAAACGCTCTTGACGAGCTTGTTTCGGTCGCGGGAGAAGATACCGTAACGCTGCAGGAATTCAGAGAGCTTTTATTTGCGGTCGTTGAAGAAAACGATATAGGCATAATTCCCACGGCGGTAAACGAAGTAACCGCCGGCAGCATAGAATCCGTTCCGTTAACCAGACGGAAGGTCACCTTCGTTTTCGGACTTTCCGACGGTACTTTTCCGAGCACGGGCAGCGGTTTTTCGCTTTTTGACGACAACGACAGGGCGCTGCTTGAAAAATACGATATCTCGCTCGGCAAAACCGAAGAAGAAAAGCTTATTCACGAGCAGTATCTTGCGTATAAAGCGCTGACGTCGCCGACGGAAAAGCTCTTCGTATCGTATCCGTCCTCGTCTTCGGGACAGACGCGTCCTTCAAGCGCGATTACGGAGATCATGCGAATTTTCCCCGGCATCGAGATCATCCCCCCGCTTTCGGAAAACGAGCCGCAAAGGATAGCCGAGAGAATACAAAACACTTCTTCGGCATTTGATATTTACGCGCGTTTCGGCGGTGAAAAGCTTAAGGAATATATTGAAACTACGGAATACGGACGGTTTTTGAATACGTCAGAAAGCACACGTCTCGAAAAAAAGACCGCGGAAGATCTTTTCGGGAAAAATATGCGGCTTTCGGCGTCGAAAGTTGCCAAATACTACGAATGCGGTTTTTCGTATTTCTGCGAATACGGCCTGAAACTGAGAAAGAGAAGAGACGATCTTCTCGGCGCGCTCGAAACGGGCAATTACATGCACTTTATTTTACAGCATGCTATAGCGGAAGGGCTCGGAAGCAACGAAGAAATACGGGAGACTACTCAAAAGCTTTCGTCGCAGTATCTGCTTTCGCTTTTCGGAAACGCAAAGCCGCCTGCCGGATTTATGACTTATTACGCAAGACTCGTCCAGAAAGCGACGCGCCTGCTTGAAATGTTCCGCGATGAGCTTGAACAGTCCAGATTCGTCCCCATCGATTTCGAGGTCGAGATCGGTTTCAACGGAAAGATCAAACCCGTTGAAATTCCGACAGAAAACGGCTCGGTCTGCCTTGTCGGAATAGCGGACAGGGTTGACGTATTCGAAAAAGACGGACGGAAATATATTCGCATCATAGACTATAAGAGCGGAAGCAAAACATTCGATCTTCAATACGTTTATTACGGACTTGACGTTCAGATGCTCATGTATCTTTACGCTCTTTCGGAAAACGGAGCCTCGATTTACGGCGAAACGACGCCTGCGGGATGTATGTACGTGGGCGCAAATCCGAAAATCGTTTCTATCAAAAAGAACGGTGGCTACGCCGAAGCGGAAGAAGAGCTCTGGAAAAAACATCCGCGTTCGGGACTGTTTTTAAACGATACTGCGGTGCTCAACGCCATGGAAAACGGACTTGGCGGCAAATATATTCCCGTAAAACTCAGGCAGTCGTCCCCTCCGCTCGTTACGGAAGAGGAATTCGGAAAGCTTTTTTCGCATATAAAAAAGCTGCTGAAAGATATGGCAACGTCGCTTCTTAACGGAAACACCGATAAAAATCCGATAAAAACAAAGAAAAAAGACGGCTGCGAATACTGCGTATACAACAGTTTCTGCTTTTACAACGGTACGGGCAGAGGTATGGAGAAAATAGGAACCGACAATATTTTCGGCAAAATAGACGGTGAAGACACATAATATGCCGCTATCGGCATTACGGTTTAAAAAATGAGCTGGACAGAAGAACAAAACAGAGCTATTCATCAAAGAAACGGAAGTCTGCTTGTAAGTGCGGCTGCGGGATCGGGAAAGACCGCGGTGCTTACAAACAGAGTGGTTGAGTATGCCGCTGCGGGCGGAAGTCTCGACAGACTGCTCGTAGTTACCTTCACGCGCCTTGCGGCAAGCGAAATGCGCGAAAGAATAGGCAAGCTTTTATCAGAAGCAGATTTTGAAAACAAAGAAGCTCTCCGCCGCCAGAAGCTGCTGCTTTACAAAGCCAGGATTTCAACGATAGACAGTTTTTTCGGGGAAATAGTCCGCGAAAATTTCAAAACGCTCGGTATCTCACCCGATTTTCGCATGCTTGACGACGCCGAATACGGTTTTATTAAATCGGACGTTTTAAGCTCGATCCTCGAAAAGCGCTATAAAGACTTCCCCGAAGGTTTTGCGGAGTTGCTGCGCCTTTTCGGAGGAGAAGGCGAAAACGAAGAGCTTTCAAAGCAGATAAACGCTCTTTATTCTTTTTTACAGTCGCTCCCGTTCCCCGAAAACTGGGCGGAAGGGCAGAAAGCGGAATATTCAGATCCCGAAAAATGGCTTTGCGAAGCATGCGCCGAATTCCTGCCCGATTTTAAAGAATATCTCGGAATATACAAAGAAATCGTAAATGAAGATCCGTTCACCGAAAAAGGCGCGGAAACCGTGGAAGAAGAGGCGGATTTTCTTTCGGGAGTAGTTTCCCTGCTTGAAAAAAACGACTGGGACGGGGCGCAGAGAAAAATAAACGGATTTGCCTTCAAAACAAGTCCTCCGTGTTCCGCAGACGACAGAACGAAGCAGAAATACAAAACGTACCGAAACAGGTTAAAAAACTTTCTGGCAAAGCCGATCTTTTCGATGTCCGGCGATACACTCCGCTCAGACCTTGACGAGGTCAAGCAGGGAGTTTTTGCGCTGATAGATATAACTCTCGAATATATTTCGCTCGTTAACGGCGAAATGAAACGCAGAAACGCATATTCATTTGACGCTATCGCGCATTTTGCGCTCGAACTCACCGTTAAAAGAGACGAAAACGGAATACCGGAACGCACGGAATACGCAAAAAAGCTTGCGGAGTCTTTCGACGAAATACTTATAGACGAATATCAGGACGTAAACGATTTGCAGGAATGCTTTTTTGCTTCCGTATCGCAAAACAACTGCTTCGCGGTCGGAGATATAAAGCAGAGCATTTATATGTTCCGCCAGGCAAACCCCGAAAATTTTGCGGCAAAGCTCGGTGTTTTCCCCGTTATTTATCTTAATAAGAATTTCAGGAGCCGCAAAGGGATCCTTGATTTCTGCAATTTTGTTTTCGAACGTCTTTTTTCCCTTCGCACGGGAGGAATGGAATACGGCGAGAGCGAGGCGCTCAACCCCGGGGCGGAATATCCGGAAAACGACGGAGCGGACGTTGAGCTTCACCTTCTCAAAGACAGCGAAGACGAGAGCAATTATGAAACGCAGGCGAGATTCTGCGCAAGAAAGATAAAACGGATGATAAGGGACGGGGTTACTCTCTCGTTTCCCGAAAGGCGAGCCGATTTTTCCGATTTTGCAATAATTATCCGCGACCGCGCAAACCTCGCGGACTATGAACGTATATTTTTCGAAGAAGGTGTGCCTTGCTACGGCTCGGGCGGAGGAACGTTTCTTGACGCGCCAGAAACTTCGACCGTATTCGCCTTTATGAAAGCGATAGACGATCCATACGACGATCTTTCGCTTTTTGCGACGATGTTTTCCCCGATAGGCGGTTTTTCCGCGGAAGAAAACGCAAAAATCCGCTTGAGGGATAAATCCGCGCCGCTTTACGCCAATCTTTTAAAGGCGGCGGAAGAAAACGCCCACGCCGCGGAATTTCTTTCATTCTTTTCAAAAATGCGCCTTCTTGCGAGGAATCTTCCCGTCCACAGTCTTGTGCTCGAAATCTACGACCGCACCGGTTACCCGTCTTTCGTGTCAACGATGCCGCTCGGTTATCTTAAAAAAGAAAGACTGGATATGTTTTACGCTTTTGCGCGCTCGTTTTCGGAAAGCAAGGGCGGAACGCTCTACGAATTTATCAAATTTACCGAAAATGCAGTTGAAACGGGAAGCGTAAAAACAAACGAGGGTATGCCGTCGGGCAATTTCGTTAAAATAATGACCGTTCACGCCTCGAAAGGGCTCGAATTCCCGATAGTCCTGCTGCCGCAGCTCAACAAAAGCTTTAATTACAGATCGCTCACCTCTCCGCTCATTATAGATATCGGAGCCGGAATTGCCACAAAAATGCGCGATAAGGAAATGGTTTTTGAGCAAACGACCTTCATGCGCGAGCTTGTTTCTCGCAAAAAAAAGAGAAAAGAGCTTTCAGAAACGCTCAGGATTTTATACGTTGCGTTTACCCGCGCAAAAGAAAAGCTTATTCTCGTTTCGGGCGGAAAAAAATACGATGAAACCCTTTTTCTTTCCGAATCTCTTTTTTGTGAAAACGGCAAGGTCAGTCCGTTAAAGACATTTGACGCGTCAAAGCCCGAAGAACTGCTTTTGAGCTGTTTGACTTGCCATCCGATGTGCGAAGGACTGATCACGGATTTTTCGGACGTTACAGAAAACAGACGCGAAAAGATTGACGTTTTTATAAACGAGGATCTTCCCGAATTTACGCAGGAGGATCACGGCGAAGAGGAGATCGACATTCCGATCACTCCCGAAGAAATACGCCGCAGATGCACCCCAGCAGAAAGAACCGCCCGTATCCCCGCAAAAATAAGCGTTACGGAGCTTGTTAAAAACAAACTTGCCTCCGAAGACAGCGAAGAGCTTATAAAACTGCCGTCGGAAGGAGGAAGCGATATGCGTCCGCCGAAATTCATGACGGAAAGCGGGGAGCTTACCGGTGCGCAGGCGGGTACGGCGATCCACCTGTTTTTCTCGCTTGCGGATCTTTCGCTGCCGTTTGACGATGAGCTTTCACGGCTTATTAACGAAAAGTTTATCGCCGATAATCAGGCGGACGTGATACGCAAAAACAGAAACAAGGCCGAGGCGTTTGCAAAAAGCGAGCTTTACGCAAAAATGATGTCCGCCGAAATAATAAGAAAAGAAGAATATTTCGTTGCACGTATCCCCGCAAAAGAATATTCTGCCGATGCGGACGAAAACGGCGAGATCATACTTCAGGGCGCTATAGACGTGCTTTGCGAATATATCGACGGACTGATGATCATAGATTACAAAACCGACAGAGCGCCGCGCGAAGAGCTGATAAACCGATATAAAAAACAGCTTGAATATTACGCCTTTGCTGCCGAGAAGAGCTTTGCAAAGCCCGTAAAAGAAATATATCTGTGGTCTTTTTATCTTTCACAGGCAATTAAAATCGAATTAAACGGAGGAAAAGAAAATGATAAAGCTTGAAAGAACATCCGTAATGAATTTTGACAACGCCGTAAGAGGCGCAAGAAATCCGATGAACAGCTGGGCGAAAAGCGACAGCTATTACGATGAGTCGGGCAAATTCGTTTTAGGTCCCGCAGACCTTGATTTTGCGGTCCGTCTCGCTTCCGCGGGCAGCACACACAGAAAATTTCTGCGGCAGGTATTCGTTTCGGTCGATATAACCGCACCGCTTTACTGGTGGAAGGAGTTTGACACGTATAAAGTAGGCACCGTTGCAAATTCAACGAGCACAATGCATAAAATACATTCAAAAGAGTTTTCGCGGGACGATTTTTCCCACGACAAAATGACCCCCGAAACGCTTGAAATGCTTGACAGAAACATTGAATATCTCGAAAAACTGCGTCTTAAATATCTCGAAAACAAAGATAAAAAATACTGGTACGATATAATTCAGTTTTTGCCGTCAAGCTATAATCAGATGCGAACCTGCACGATGAATTACGAAAATCTTATCGGCATGTACGCCCTGAGAAAAAATCACAAGCTCGACGAATGGCACGAATATGCGGCGTGGATAGAAACTCTGCCGTATGCAAAAGAGCTGATCGTGGGAAAAATGAAAGAAGAATAGAAGGTTCAAAAATGTTCAGAAGCGCATTTCCCGAAATTAAAACATTAAATCTCGTTATGCGCAGGGTAAAGCCGGAGGACGTTGTTTTTTACAACACTCTTTCAGACCCCGAAACTTCCCGCTACGAATTCTGGGAGCCGCACAGGACGTATGAAGACACTCAGGATTTTCTCGCAAACATCTTTAAAAAATACGAAAAAGGCATTTATTTTGACTGGACCGTCGAACGCCGCTCGGATAAAGCTCCCGTTGGCATGATATCCTTTCACGATATATATCCTCTTCACGCGCGCGCCGATCTGGGATTCTGGATCGTAAAAAAATACAGGAATTTGGGCTACGCCACCGAAGCGGCAAAGGCGATGATAGACTACGGTTTTTCGTCCCTCGGCTTTGAACGTATCCAATCTCTTTGCGCAGTTGAAAACGCTCCGTCCGTAAAAGTGCTCGAAAAAGCGGGGATGAAAAAAGAGGCGCTGCTTGAAAAATACGTAAGACTGAACGTTGACAGATCGAAGCTTTCCGACGTATTTATGTATACAATTTTCCCGTAATCCTGCCACAGATGCGTCACCCGCAAAACAAAAAAACGGGTTATAATTACCGTGTAAATACCGAACAGGAGGTTTTATGTTATGGATTATGAAGACACAAACGAAATAAACGAAACCGAACAGACAAACACCGAAGAAACCTCTGCCGGCGAAGCCGAGGCAAACGAGGAGATCGAGGCGGACTTTATTGAAGATACCGCCGAAATCACGGAAGAAACGGCGGATAAAGCGGAGGAGACAGCGGAAGCCGTTTATCAGCAGCAGCCGCAGTATTCTCAGCCGCAGCAAAACGGTTATTACGCGCCGAGATACGAAGCGCCTTCTTATTATTCGTCGGTGCCCGTATATACTCAGGCCCCCGAACAGAAAAAGAAGAAAAGCGGAAAGAGCTTCTGGATAGCCGCAACGGCGGTCCTTGCCGCGATCTGCATAATGACGTCGTCCTTTGCTGTCGGCACTCTTTTCGGAAGAGCAAACGCCGAAAAATCAGTCGCTCCGGCAACTGAACAGACAACGAGGATAGTAACGGTCACAACTCCCGATTACGTTCCCGCCTCGCAAAACACCGCCGAAGGCAGACTTGACGTTCCCGGAGTTGCCGAAAAGGTAAATAAAAGCGTTGTTGTAATTCTCACGAAATCCGCGGAGGGCGGAAGTCTCGGCACGGGCGTTATTTTCACGGAAGACGGATATATAATCACCTGCGCTCACGTTATAGACGACGCAACAAGCGTTTCGGTATACCTTTACGGAGACGACAAAACAGCATATCCCGCAGAAGTTATCGGATTTGACACCTATACGGATATAGGCGTGCTGAAAGTTGACCTTCAGGGTCTGCCGGCAGCGGAATTTGGCGAGTCTCACAAGCTCGTTCCGGGCGAACAGGTAGTTGCGATAGGCACTCCGTATCAGCGCGATCTCGCATATACCATTACGGAAGGCATAGTATCCTCCAGAAGAGACGCATACAAGCTTGACGATCTCGGGCTTACGCTCGATCTTATTCAGCATTCCGCAACGATCAACCCCGGAAACTCGGGCGGTCCGCTTGTTAATATGTACGGACAGGTCGTAGGCATAAATTCCGTTAAAATCATGACGGATTATTACGAAACATACGAAGATATCGGCTTTGCAGTTCAGATCGAGGCGGCACTTCCCGTAGTTGAGCAGATAATCAACGAGGGCAAGGTCCAGCGTCCGCAGATAGGCATCAAAGGCGCGACCGATGAAATGATAGGCGGCATATATGTTGCCGAAATCATTCCCGGCGGAGCTGCCGAACAAGCGGATATTCAGATAGGCGATATCATTACAAAACTCAACGGCGAAAGAGTAAGATCCATTGACGAACTTATATCAAAGCTCGGCAAGTGCGAAATAGGCGAAGAGGTCGAACTGACTCTTCTGCGCGACGTTGACGTTGTTGTAACAAAGGTCGTTTTGCAGGCGCCTTCGGTCGGCTGATAAAAGAAAAAAAACACGCAGATAAAAAGGAACAGACTGATTTTTTTCAGTCTGTTCTTTCTTATGCTGTTATGAGGATAAACAGTTTTATATCTCGCCCATAATTTCGTCGCGCATTCTTATCGCTTCCGTCCTTGCCGCCTCCGCAAACTTTTCGGTGGGAAGTCCCTGCTTTTTATATGCGCACATTATGCCTCTTGACGAATTGACTATTGCGCCAAGTCCGTTTCTGAAAGCTCCCGCAACGTCCTTTGCTCCCCCTCCCTGCGCTCCGTAGCCGGGAACGAGGAAAAACGTATGCGGAAGTCTTTCGCGCAAAGCGGCGAGCTGTTCGGGATACGTTGCCCCTACAACGGCTCCGACGTCTGAATATCCGTGTTTTCCGACGGATTTTTCGCCCCATTCGGCAACGAGATCGCCCATATGTTCATAAACCTTTTTTCCGTTTTCAAGCTCGAGATCCTGAAGCTGTCCGCTGCCCCTGTTTGACGTTTTGACAAGTATATATATCGCCTTTCCTTCAACGAGAAACGGCTCTACGCCGTCAAAGCCGAGATATGCGTTTACCGTAAGCGCATCCGTGCCTATGCAGTCAAAAAAACCTTTTGAATATGCCGACGCCGTCGAACCTATATCGTTTCTTTTGCCGTCGGAAATAACGTAAAGTCCTTTGCTTTTAGCGTATTTAACCGTTTCGCAGAAAGCTTTGTAGCCATCCGCGCCGAGAAGCTCGTAATACGCCGCCTGAGGTTTTACCGCGGGAACGATATCGCAAAGCGCGTCTATCAGCTCTTTGTTGAATTGCAGTATCGCCTCCGCCTTTTCGGACGGCGAGTCTCCTCTCAGCATCGACTGCGGCAGATAGTCGCAAAGCGGGTCGAGCCCGGCGACGGTGGGGTTTTTCTTTTCGATTATTTTTTCTATTAAAATATCGGTTGACATTTGAATAATTCTCCTTTTAGTATGCTGTAAACCGCCCGTCCCGTCATCTCCGTGCCGTCGAAAGGCGTGTTTTTTGATTTTGAAAGACTTTTTTTAGCGTTAAAAACAAAGACCGTGTTTAGATCTGCGGCAATGAAATTTGCTTCCTTGCCTTCTTTTATCTCGTTGACCTCTTTTCCCGCTCTTTTTGACGGAGCGTCATTCATAAGGAACATAAGAGCGTCAAGAGTGATGATCCCCGTTTTTACAAGGTATGTATACGAAAGCGGAAACGCGGTTTCAAGCCCGGTTATCCCGAAAGGCGCCTTGCTCATTTCAACGGCTTTTTCTTCTGCGGAGTGCGGAGCATGGTCCGTAGAGATCATATCGAGAGTACCGTCGCATAAAGCTTCGGTTACGGCGGCTATATCCTCTTCAAACCTCAGCGGAGGATTCATCATAGCATTTGCGCCGTATTTTTTTACCGCGTCGGCAGTAAGCGTAAAATAATGCGGACAGGTTTCTGCCGTAATGTCAATTCCCGCTTTTTTCGCTTCTCTTACCGCCGCAACGCTCTCTTTTGTGCTTACGTGGGCTATATGCAGCTTAACGCCCGTTTTTGCGGCAATTTCAATGACCCTTTCAACGTCGCTGTATTCCGCTGCTGACGGGATATTGAGTCTGTCGGTCACAAGTGAGCGGTTTTCGCAGTGGCAGATAAACAGAAGTCCGTTTTCCCTTGCCGAGATCATCGCTTTTTCCAGGATCTCATTGTCGGGAACGGGCATTCCGTCATCGGAAACGGCGAGAAGCCCCGCTTCGCGGTAGGCGGCAAAATCGCATATCTCTTCGCATTTCTGTCCCTTTGTTACAGCGCCGATAGGATGAACGCGCACGTTCGCCTCTTTTGAAAGAATATACTTTACAGTTTCGATATTGTCGCAGACCGGTTTTGTGTTCGGCATGCAAAAAACGTCGGAAAAACCGCCGTTTCTTGCGGCAAGCGTACCCGTATAAACGGTTTCCTTATGTTCAAACCCCGGTTCGCGGAGATGAACGTGAAGATCCGTAAACGCGGGGAGCGCAACAAGCCCCGAGCAGTCAATTATTTCATCACGCTCGGTTATATCGCCTATCTTTTTTATTTTTCCGTCTTTTACGAGGATATCGGTCATCAAACCGTTCAGCAGGATACCGGAATAAATCATTTTCATCACCCTTCCTTTATTTTAACATATGAAAAAGCGTTTGTCAATATAACAGTTGCGGGAACATTTCGCCGTTTTTATCGTCTATATAATTGACAAATCGTCTTTCGGATGATATAATATAGAAAAACATATTGTATGTCTGGAGATTTTAATATGAAAGTACTCGCTTTTGACCTCGGCGCCTCCTCGGGCCGCGCAATACTCGGCATTTACGAAAACGGAAAGCTTCAGATGGAAGAGATCCACCGCTTTTCAAACGATCCCGTTAACGTAAACGGTACGATTTACTGGGATATTCTACGCCTGTTTTACGAGATAAAGACGGGACTTTTAAAGTGCGTCAATTCAGGCCACAAAGATATCGAAAGCATCGCCATAGATACGTGGGGCGTTGATTTCGGACTGCTCGACAAAGACGGAAAGCTCCTTGAAAATCCCGTCCATTACCGTGACGCAAGATGCGACGGAATGATGGAAAAGGTTTTTGAAATAATACCTAAGGACGAAATCTATTCGTCCACCGGCATACAGTTCGTTAAACTTAACACGATCTTCCAGCTCGCGTCGCTTGTTCAAAACAGAAAAGAGCTGCTCGACAGAGCAGAAACCCTTCTTTTTACGCCCGACCTGCTCGCATATTTTCTCACCGGCAAAATGAGCGTTGAGTATACTATCGCCTCGACCTCTCAGCTGCTCAACGCCGAAAAGCGCGACTGGGATTACGGGCTTATCGAAAAGCTCGGAATAAACAAATCGATTTTCCCGCAAATTCGCATGCCCGGCACCGTTACGGGACAGCTCCTTCCCGAAATAGCGGAGGAAGCGGGATTTGACAGACCCGTAGACGTTATTGCGTGCGCGTCACACGATACGGCGTCCGCAGTTGTTGCAGCCCCGATAGTCAAGGGAGAAAAAAGCTGCTATATTTCCTGCGGAACATGGTCTCTTCTCGGCGCTGAGCTCGACAGTCCGCTTATAAACGATCAGAGTTTTTCCGAGAATTTTACAAACGAGGGCGGTTATGCCGAAACAATAAGATTCCTTAAAAACATTTCGGGTCTGTGGCTCATTCAGGAAACGCGCCGCCAGTGGAACAGAGAAGGAAACGACATTTCTTTCAAAGATATCGACAGGATGCTTGAAACCGAAGTTTCCGCAAACGTTTACATAAACCCAGACAACGACGCGTTTTCTTCTCCCGGAAATATGCCGAAACGGATCGAGGAATATCTTGCGGCAACAAATCAGCCCCTGCCGAAGACAAAAGGACAGCAGGCGCTCTGTATTCTTGAAAGTCTTGCCCTTACCTACCGCTTTTATATCGAAAACCTTGAAAAGCTTCTCGGTCACAGGATAGACACCATTCACCTTATAGGCGGAGGCACAAAAGACGAAAATCTTTGCCGCTTTACCGCCTGCGCTACGAAAAAAAGAGTTACGGCAGGTCCGGTAGAAGCAACGGCGCTCGGCAATATTGCCGTTCAGCTTATTGCGAAAGGCGAGATTAAGGATATTGACGAGGCAAGGACGCTTCTCGGCGACGTTAAGGAATATCTCCCGAAAGACGCCGAACTCTGGGAAAAGAAATACGCCGATTATATGAAAGTGAGATAAACATGGATTTTATTCGCAAAAACAGAGAAAATCTGATAAACGATCTTGCAAAATTCGTAGCCGTGCCGAGCGTAAGCGGCAAAGCCGACGAATACGGAATATTCGGCAAGCCCGTTGCGGACGCTTTCGATGTTTTGTCGTCTTCGGCAAAAGCCCTCGACCTTGAAACGGAAAACCTCGGCTATGCTATAAAGATCTCGGTCGGAAGCGGAGACAAAACGTTTCTTGCGGTCGCCCACGGAGACGTTGTTCCCGCTGGCGACGGCTGGACAAGGCCCCCGTATGCGCTTACAAGAGAAAACGGCGTTTTATACGGAAGAGGCGTTCTTGACGACAAGGGCGCGGCAGTTGCGGCAATGTATTCGCTTGCCGCGGTTAAAAATTCCGGCAAAGAGCCTAAAATGAAGATATCGCTCGTTGTCGGAGGTGACGAAGAGTGCGGCATGGAAGACATGCACATGTACGTTAAAGACCACGGTCTGCCCGATTACGCGCTTACTCCCGACGCAAGCTTCCCCGTAACCAATGCCGAACTCGGTTTTATATTCGGAAAGTTCGTTTTTGCAAACATAAGCGAAAAAGGAAATATCAAGCTTAAAAGAATTAACGGGGGCAGAGCGGTAAACTGTGTTGCGGAAAAATGCGAATGCGTGCTTTGCGCGGATAAAGACGTTGCGGACTACGTTACTTCCCTTTCCGATACGCTGCTTGAACCGGAAATAAAATATGACGGCGATACGCTCACCGTACTTTGCCGCGGAATTTCCGCTCACGGCTCGGTTCCGGAAAAAGGAAGAAGCGCCGTGCTCGACATGCTCTCTCTTCTCGAAAAAACTTACGCCCGTTTCGGCTGCGAAAACAGTTTTCTTGATTTTACCGCAAAATATATCAAAGGTACGGACGGAGCTTTGCTCGGCATAAACTGCAAAGACGAATTTTCAGGCGCGCTTTCGGTCAATTTCGGGATATGCTCTTACGAAAACGGCAGCGCTGAAATATCTCTTGACAGCAGAGTGCCCATAAGCGTCAACGCCTTCGACACCGTTGAAAAGCTGAAAAAAACCGCTTCTCAAAATTCTGCGGAATACGTTCCCGACAGAACAGGCAACGGCATAAGGATCCCCGAAGACAGTCCGTTTATGCGCTCCGTAGCAAAAAGCTACGAAAAAGTTACGGGCAAACCGTGCGGATTCGTCTGCGAACGCGGCTCCACATACGCAAAAGCGTTTGACGGAAAATGCGTTGCTTTCGGCCCTGCCGACGAAAGCGACAAAACCGTCTGCGGCAATATGCACGGCCCCGACGAATTCATCACCGAAGAGGCGCTTTTAACCCTTGCGGAGGTTTATGCGCAGGTAATTCTTGATTTTTGCTGTTAATTATTTTAAAAATTTGCTGAAACTGCGGCTTTTTTCTCGTTTTCGGTCAAAATCGACACAGTTTTGTCAAATTTGCATATTATAATCAAAATGGTTTAATACCCGCTTTAATTAAGTACACAACAAAACAGATAGGAGTGTAGAACATGAAAAAAACAATTGCATTTGCCCTTACGCTCGTTATGATCGTGGCGTTTGCGGTTCCGGCTTTTGCCGAACAGTTGACCGGCACGTACGACGCGCCCGAAGTTGTTATAATAAACGGCAATGCGGACGGCTACAATTTCCCCGGCGCCGTAATCGAGTATGAAATCACCCTTCACGGTCTCGGCGCAAGCATAATCAGAGTAGGCAGCAAATCACTGTCAACTTCCGATTTCAAAAAGATCGGCAGCGACACTTACATTTACAGAGGTTCCTATGTTCTCGGTCTTACCGAATCCAGCCTCAGATTCTACGTTTACGACCTTCATCAGAAGGGCAGCGCAACGTTTGAAAAAGTTGTTAAATTCATGACCGACCCGACGCGTCCCGTGCTCAGCGTTTCCGGAACCAAATATCAAAACGGCTTTGACGCCATAGGCGTTATATCGATCGCCGCTTCCGACAACTACGGAATCGACAGAATTGCCGTAAACGGAAGAACGATTGCCGACAGCAAAACGATTAAAGACAAAAAGATTTTTGCCATCAACCACAAAGTTCTCACAGTGGGAACATATATGGTATCCGTTACCGATATTGCGGGCAACATCAGCGTTGCAACCGTTACCTTCACCGCAGACAGCTCCACCGCAACGGTAGACAGCATCACCTCACCCGCGTACGGGAACCTCTGGACAGGCGACTATACGACCGGTCTTGCTTCCCTCTACAAGTACAATCCTCAGCTTTACTACTACATGAGACTTTATAACAAAGACGTTATCGACGATTCATGGCTTTTCTGGTATCTCCTGAATCAGAACAATACCGCTACTCAGGAAACCGTTTCAAATCTCGTTGACAACCAGAACTGGTTCTATTTCTACAGTTTCATCAACAGCAACGAAAATATGACTCCCTCCGAGAAATTCCTTTATTACTCTCTCTTCTCGGGCAAACTCGGCGAACTTGACGGATCGAATTATCTCTGGTATCTGCTCAGAGGCAAAGACCTCGAAATGAACCCGACCCTCTTCTATTATATCCTTAACGGCGGAAAGAGTCCTCTTACCGATACTAATATCAGCGAAAACATCCTTGCATATCAGTATTTCTTCGGCGATCTTCTTAAATTCGTTTACGGCTCCGAAATCCGCAGCAATACCAAGGGCGGCGTTTTAACTCTTACCGCTCCCGATGTAAAAGAAACTTCCGTAAACTATCAGTGGCAGAAATACGTTGGCGACAGCTGGCAGAACGTAGGTTACAATACCGAAACTCTCTCGGTAGCTCCCTCGACCGGAGATAAATACAGAGTAATTCTTTCAAGTGAATTTTATTACAGACCTGTAGCTTCAGACATTCTTACCGTAACCGAAGATATGCTTACAGATACCGTAACTCCCTCTCCTGCACCTATTCCCGGACCTGCACCCGTTCCCGGACCTGTCCCCGCATCTGAAGACGGCAGCTTTACTTCCGACGATATCATCTTCAACGGCGTAAAGAAAGCGTCTTATTTCATCCGCGCCAAAGTAGGTGAAAGACTTATCCTCGTTCCGAACGTAAACGGATACTGGATTTACGATACTTCCGTATTTACCGGCTCCTGCAACACTCTCGCGGTTTTGACCCCGCAAAAAGCAGGAACATCGATCCTCATCTTCACCGGCACAGACGGTCACGGAAATACCGCAACAAGATCTATAGTTGTTGAAGTTGTTGAATGATCAAAACATATAGCGCAAACAGCAGGGAATCAAACCCTGCTGTTTTTTTACTGTCTTTATTCGTTGAACACGCGGTTTATAGCGTCAAGGTAGCCCGTGCCGTAAACGTTATCGGGAAGAAGATAGCTCATCTCCGTCCACTCGTTCCAGCTGTTTACGGTTATTAGGCCTACTCCGTGTCTGTCCGCAAAATCCTTCGCCGCTACAAGCGCTTTTTCAATGTTTTCGGGGGTATTGTTTTTCAGAATTCCGCCGCGAAAAGAGTTAAACCTCGGGTTATTATCCCATCCGAGAGAGACGTGCGGATAATACGTTAAGCCAAACGACGCAAATTTTTCCCAGCACGCTTCAACATCCTTCATCACGTCGCAATAATCTCTGTCTATATCGACGAAATGGACGTACTGATAGTTTGTAACGCTGTCAAACCCGAGAGTTTTTGCAATTTCGCTTGAATACATCCATTTTTTGTCAATGCCGGAAAAATTGTGGATGCGTTCGCCCCAGAGTATAAGCTGAAGATTCAGTCCCTTATGTCCCGCCTTTACGGCTTTTTCCCTGAAAGAGTCGAGGGCGGATTTTGTATTTTCGATCCCTCCGAGCCCGTTTATAAGATTGTCTATATCGTATATCGCAAATACGGGCTTCCCGTCGGTCAAATAATACTCGGGCAGACTGAAATAGCGCTGCGTCACTCTGTCTGCAATTATGTCAAACTGCGCTCTGTCCGCCAAACCGAGCCAGACGGGAACGTCGCGTCCGCCAGCAAGTCGTTTATCCCAGGTGTATCCGGCGTCGTGATTTGCCCACATGAGATAAAACTTCATTTTACTGCGGTTTTTCGCCTTTAAAAACCCGTCGTTTAAACAGCATTCGAGAAACGGCCGTCTGTCATACCAATACCAGTCATAAATAAATACGTTTACGCCGTGCGAGGACGCAAGCTCTATTTGCTCCTCCATAGTTTCGCTCTCCGCTTCGTCTTTATACCCGAGAAGAGGAATACGTGGAAGAAGATGTCCGTCAAATTTCGACTCGGCGTTCCTCACGGTCTGCCACTCGCCTTCCCCGTCCGGCCAGAAAATAAGACTCCTGTCGTCTTTTCCCGTATACGACGGCCAGATATAAGCGGCAATATCGTATTTTTTCATATTATTTCCGAAAACGCTCTTTTATTCGACGATCGCATTGTCTGTAACGAACGTGGGGACGGTAATTGTCTGCAATACATACTGCTTCAAAAACGGCATACCGTAGCTTTCGACATAATCGGAAAGTCCCGCGTCGGAAACGTCCATATCCGTTACGGTAAGCCCTTCTTTTTCAGCTATCGCCTGAATCGCAAGGCAGTAAAGCGCATTGTTTCTGTATGAGTCCATATTGTATTCTATATAAACATCCGTGTTTTCATAGCCCAGGTAAGAATACATAAACTCGTCAAGCGTAACTTCGTAGGCGTCTGCGTAATATTTATAGTTTGAAAGGTCGGATTTAACAACAAAACTCAGTACCTGCTGCGGAACATCATTTTTAAGCTCGCTTTCGTAGATAAGCTCCGTAAAGAAATCCGACTTTTGCTGGGTAACAAGCCAGTCTCTTATATCCTGTTTCAAATCCTCAACCGTTTCAAATCCGTAATCCGCAGCGATCTCGTCGGTAAGCTCCGCATCTATCCGATCGCCGCAAATGTAGTTTACGGTAACGTCGAAAACCGCGTCCTTGCCGTTGAGAGAATCAACGCCGTAAGTTACGGGGAAAGTTACGTAAACATTAAATCTGTCTCCCGGCATATGACCGATAAGCTGTTCGAGAAAATCGTCTATGTAATTCGTAACGCCTATCGTAACTTCCGTACCCATTCCGCCTGTTGAACCTCCGTCAAACTCAACGCCGTCTACGGAACCTACGTAATCTATGTTTACCGTGTCCCCGTCCTCAACGGCTCTGTCGGTAATTTCATCATACGTCGTGTATTCATCAAGTATGCCGGCTATCTGCTCTTCAACGTCTGCTTCGTTTGCTTCAAGGACTTCCGCAGAAATTCTTACACCCTTGTATTCGGGAAGCGTAACATAGTCGAGAGCGGTGATATCCTTGAAAAATCCGTTGACGTCAAGTCCGTCGCTGTCGGAATAATTGGTAAGATCGTAATCGATCTTCTGCCCTGTTACGGGATCGGTAACTACGTTTGACTGTCCTTCCGTACTGCAGGAAGCGAGGGCAAACGCGGCGATAAGAAGCGCCAATAATATGGAAAATGTTTTTTTCATCTTTTCCTCCGTTTTATATATGTTCGATTTAAATTAATAAAACCGTTTTGAAGGTATTATTCCGTTTCAAACTGGCTTTCATAAAGCGTTTTATAAAATCCGCCGCTTTCAAGCAGTTTTTCGTGAGTGCCTTTTTCAACGATTTTTCCGTTTTTCATTACAAGCACAAGATCCGCTTTCGTTATCGTGGAAAGGCGGTGAGCAACAACAAAGCTCGTGCGACCCTCCGTCATTTCGTCAAACGCGCGTCTTATCCGAAGCTCCGTCATCGTGTCTATCGATGACGTTGCCTCGTCAAGTATAAGCATCGGCGGCAGCGAAAGCATTACCCTGCTTATGCAAAGCATCTGTTTCTGTCCCTGAGATAGGTTGTCTCCGTCCTCGTTAATTACGGTATCGTAACCGTTTTCAAGACTTGAAATAAATCCGTCTGCGTGAGCGCGCACCGCTGCGGCGACTATTTCTTCACGCGTTGCGTTTTTTCTGCCGTATGCTATGTTTTCCGCGACCGTTCCGTTTTTCAGCCACGTATCCTGCAAGACCATGCCGAAGCTTCTGCGAAGAGAGTTGAGCTCAAGCTCTTTTACGGGAACGCCGCCAAGTCGTATTTCACCCGAATTTACGTCGTAAAAACGCAGCAGCAGATTGATAAGGGTTGTTTTTCCGCATCCCGTAGGCCCTACGATCGCGATCATTTTTCCGTACGGAACAGACAGGCAGAAGTCCTCTATAAGCGGCTTTTCGGGAGAATACGAAAAAGATACGGACGAAAAATCGATATCCTGCGCTTTTTCGGGTATTTTATTGCCCGAAAGCGACGATTCAACGCTCTTTTCGTCAAGCAAGTCGAAAATACGCTCCGCGGAAGCTTTTGCGCCCACAAACTCCGCTATTACTCCGGATATTTCGTTAAACGGCTTTGTATACTGATTTGCATACATTAAAAACGACGAAAGCTGGCCTACCGTTATTCCTCCGCCCTTTATTGCGGAAAATGCGCCGAGAATCGCAACGGCGGCATACACGGCGTTGTTGACAAAACGCGTTGCGGGGTTTGTTATCGAAGAGAAAAACAGCGCTCTTACGCCGCACTTGCGAAGCTCCTCCCCCGTTTTTGCGATTTTCTCCGCCGTCTCGTCAAATCTCCCGAAAACGTTTACTGTTTTTGCGCCGCCTATCGATTCTTCTATAAGCGAAGTCATATCTCCGCGTATTTCGGACTGCTTTTTAAACATCGAATACGTATTTTTGGCTATAAACGACGCTACAAAAAGCGAAAGCGGAGTAAACACGACCACAACGAGCGCGATCGGGATATTTATTGAGATCATAAACCCTATCGTTGCCGCAATGGTGAGTATTCCGGTAAAAAGCTGTGAAAATCCCATCAGAAGTCCGTCGGAAAGCTGCTCAACATCGTTTATTACTCTCGATAATATATCTCCGTGAGCGTGTGAATCGATATATCCTACGGAAAGATCGGTTATTTTGTAAAAGAGGTCTCTTCTCAGTTTCAGAACCGTTTTGTAAGTAATAATGTTTGTAAGATGAGTCATCAGCCACTGACAGACCGACGCCCCGACCACCACACAAGCGTAAATTACCGCGTATCTGAATACCGCGTCGAAATCGACCGTGTTTTTCGTAACCATCGCGTCAACCGCCCTGCCCGAAACAATGGGAGCGAAAAGCGAAAGCGCTACGTAAGCCGCTGCGAAAACAAGAGAAAAAACGAGCTGAATGCGGTAAGGAAAAACGAGCGCGATTATTCTTTTTACAACGCCGTCGGATTTTATGTTTTTATTTTTCATTCCGCACCTCCGACGTCTGTGAAGCGCATATCTCCGCATAAAGGGGACAAGACCCGAGCAGCTCTTCGTGCGTGCCCGTTCCCGCAAGGCGGCCGTTGTCAAGCACGATTATCATATCCGCATTTTTGACCGCAAAAATACGCTGTGAAACGATAAATACCGTTTTATTTCCGGGAAGAGCAGATATCTCCCTTCGAAGCGCCGCATCCGTAGCGTAGTCGAGCGCGGAAGCGCTGTCGTCAAGCAAAAGCACGTCGGAACGTCCTACGAGAGCGCGCGCGATCGTCAGGCGCTGTCTCTGTCCGCCGGAAAAATTTGCGCCCGCCTTTGCAACGCGTCTGTCAAGATCGTCGCCTATAAAATCCGATGCCATTGCGGTTTTAAGAGCGGCAAAAAGCTCTTCGTCAGTTGCGTTTTTATCGCGCCAGCAAAGATTTTCACGCACGGTTCCCGAAAAAAGGGACGCCTTCTGAGGCACTGCGGCGAAAGCTGCGTGAAGAGACCGAAAAGTATAATCCTTAAGCGGACGTCCGTTCACCTCAACTTCCCCGTCAGTCGGGTCCGCTTCGCGCAGGATCAGAGACGCAACTGTCGATTTGCCCGAGCCCGTACTGCCCACTATTCCTACCGTCATTCCCCTTTTTACGGTAAAAGAAATATCCTTAACGGAATATCCCGACGCGCCTGGATATTTGTATGAAACGTTTTTAAACTCTATTTTTTCTACGTCGCCGAGAGTTTCCCTTCCGTCCTCAAGCGACGGGGAAACGTCAAACACTTCGTTTATTCTTGCGGCGGACGACGTGGATTTTGTTATCATTACTATCAGATTGGCAAGCGCAAGCAGCGCGATGAGTATCTGAGTCATGTAATTGAGAAGCGCAATTATCTGTCCCTGAGTAACGTCTCCGATATTGACCGAAAACGCCCCGAACCACATGAGCGCGGCGGCCGCGAGATTTACGACCGAATACGAAAGCGGATTTAAAAGCGCCGATATTTTGCCCGAAACTATCTGCGAAGTATAAAGCCCTTCCGCGGCGGCGTCAAATTCTTCTTTTTCGCCGTCCTGAGCCGCAAACGAACGCACTACTCTTGCGCCGGTAAGGTTTTCCCTCGTTTTTACGGTTATTCTGTCAAGATTCTTTCTTGTTTTTGTATAAAGAGGCAGGAGCTTTCTCATTATAATCCACACCGTTGCGGAAAGACATATCACCGCGCAAAGCAGTATCAGCGCAAGACGGACGTTTATAATAAACGACGCTGCGACCGCGCCCGCAACAATAAACGGAGAGCGAAGCAAAAGCCGCAGAATAAGATTGATCCCCGACTGCGTCTGAATAACGTCCGCGCCGAGACGCGTTATCAGCGACGACGCGCCGAATCTGTCAAGTTCGGCGGAAGAAAAAGACGCGATATGTCTGTAAAGATCGTTTCTCAGCTCCGTTCCGAAAGCCATTGACGCCTTCGCGGCAAAATACTGCGCGGTGATCGCGCTTACAAAGCCGAGCAGTCCCATAAAAACAACAATGCCGCCGCACATCAAAACGTAATTTGCATCTCCGTTTTTGATGCCGACGTCTATCATATTCGCCACTATGACCGGCACGGTAAGCTCAAAGCACGCTTCAAGAAACTTGAAAAGCGGGCCGAGAATGCTTTCAGCGCGGTGTCCTTTAAGATAACGCAGAAGCTTTATCATATCCCTGTTCCTTTATCCGCCAGACAAGGCAAGAATTTTCATTGTCTAATTATAGCACAAAAAAATCCAAATATCAATATAAAATCGGATATACCCCAAACTCTTTTTTTCTTTTTACGATAAATGACATAAAATAACTGTTGAATTATCAAATAAGATATGATATAATATAATGAGACAATATGAAACGGAGATTGAATAAAGATGCTGCCTCTGGCGATGTCGTTTTTTCAGGTTTTCGGGCTTGTTATCCTCATTTCGGCAACAACGGTCGCTTTGCTGTGTTTTGTTATAATACCGCTGACAAGATATATCGTATTAAGGATCATTCTTTTTTTCAGATGCCTTTTCTGCGGCGCAAAATTCGCAAAGGTCGGCTGGCCGGGGTTTATTATCCCCCATTTCTGGAATCATAAACCCGACTATATGCTTCTTTCGGGAAACAAGCTTTACCTTATCAAACTCAGAAGCTACCGCAAGCTGAAATCGACCGTAATGTTTTCCGACCCCGATTACTGGGAGATATCGAGCCACCGAGGTCTTGCTCCCACGGAAAACGAGGGTATTATCGGCACGATGACGATGGCTTTTCACAATTTTACCGTACATAAACGCAAAAGAAAATCGCCTGTCGGGCTCGTTAAATATGCGGCGAGCGTAAACTACGCGATAAAAGATATGCCCGTATCGTGCGTGCCTGTTGTGCTGATCAATCCTTCCGTAAAATTCGTAAGGACTAAAAGCAATATAGATATCGTTGACGGAGACACTATCTATTACGGCATAGCCGTTGCAAACAGCTTTTTCCCGTCCAAACCCGCAAAAAGCGCGCTTTCGGGCAAGGAAGCGAGGGCGGTATTCAAAGCCGCGCGCCGCGCCATGAGAAAGAAACATTATGTTGAGATGAAGA
The DNA here is from genome assembly GCA_017427285.1 of Clostridia bacterium. Lineage (GTDB taxonomy): Bacteria > Bacillota > Clostridia > Oscillospirales > UBA644 > HGM12619. Next base: position 75,126 of record JAFRTE010000020.1, on the reverse strand, counting down.
AAGGATTTTGATAAATGAAACTGTTTTTCGATCCGATAAAAGCTCAGCCGGATGTAAAACCGCTTGACTACTGCGTTGCCGTTGACATGCAGCTTGAGGAGCTTCTTAACGCTTTTCTCTCGTCAAAAGAGCAGGAAGAGGCAACGCTCGAAATACTCAATCAGTTTTGCAGCGACAGCGAAATAATCTCTTACCGCGCGGATATCGTCGGCGATCTTATCAAAAACGACGGATTTTTCTCGCTGTTTTGCGATCTGCGCTCCGATCTGTGGGATCTCAACCTGCTTTACGAGCTTAAAATGTTTAAAAACGTCCCCGAAATGGCAACGATGAAAACATTTCTCATAATAGAGAAATTTACGGAAGTATACAGGAAATTTATGGACGGCGCGGAAGCGCTGGGCAAAAGCGATCTTTCCGAATCAGTAAAAGCAATTCTTTCTCAAGCGTATTCCGACAGCAAAAAACAGGAGCTTGCAGCGATACTCAAAGATATGGCGGGTCTTCGCGAAAGTCTTGAAACGATAGGCGAAATACGCTTAAACAGATATTTTTCGCGCGGACAGAATATAGAAAACAGCATAATCCCCAAAACCGAGGACAAATCGCTTATGATGAACCTTGCCGGAATTACCGGCAGACTCGGGCTTGACGTTTCGGAGGCGTATGCGCCGGCAGTACATCAGCCGAGAGAGTTTACGCGCCCCGTTTTCAAATCGCTTTACACTCTATATTACGATATTTTCAAAAATATCGATACGTTCCACGAGAAATACAAAGACGTTTTCGATACCGCATGGCTCGGGTTGATAAAAAAACTCGACGCGGTTATCGGCTTTGCGAGAATTTTCAGGGAAATAAACGAAAAGGGCTTTGCCTGCGTAAAGGCAACGCCTGCCGAGACAACGGATATCCTTGATTTTTACAGTCTTTTCCTTGTCAAAAGAGGTCTTGCGCCCGATCAGGTCGTATATAACGACTACGTTTACGAAAAAAGCTCGTTTTTCTTTATCACCGGCCCGAACGCGGGCGGAAAAACGATTTATCTTTCCGCAGTCGGTCTTTGCCAGCTGTTTTTCCAGGCGTGCGGCCACGTTCCCGCAAAAAGGGCGAAGATAAAAATAATGAAGCGCATGTTTACTCACTTCCCCGTTGAGGAATACAACGACAACTCCGGCAGACTTGTTGAGGAACAGGGCAGAGTTGAAAGAATTTTGCGGGATGTTACGGACGGACAGAGTCTTGCGCTTTTCAACGAAACTTATTCGTCAACAAAAGCGGATATCGCTTATAAGCTTTCGACCGAACTTGTGGACAAAGTGCTCAAACACGATATTTCGGGGCTTTTCGTAACGCACCTTCACAGTCTTAAAGACTATGCCGCGGAAACGGCGGACAGACCGCACAGCGCCGGCGTACTTACGGCGTTAAACGACGAAAAAACAGGAAAACGGCTATACAAGATCGTACCGCTCAGCACTCAGAACTCATCGTTTGCAAGAGATATTCTTCTGAAATACGATATGACGGTAGAGCAGATGCTTGAACGCATACAGAAGAAGAGGGAGGAAAAGTAAAATGTATCCCGAATTTGATCTTCTTTACAAAAACCCTTCAAAAACCGAATCGTCAAAACAGCTTGAAATGTCCATGAAAAGCTTGCTGCTTGACGAGGTCGTAAGCGGCGTTACGGTAGATATAATCCTTCAGAAAAAGATGTTTGCGCTTTTAAGCCATCCCGAACAGGATATGGAAAATCTTATCTGGAGAAAAGAGATACTCGACGATTTCAGACGAAACGCTTCGCTTCTTCACGAGTTTGAGCTTATCGAAAGACTTAATCTCAAGCTTGAAGACGCGCTCAAGATCGTTAAAACGTCCGCGTCGTCTATAATCACAACAACCGGCGGCAGAGCCACCACTTCGGACAGAGAGTCCTCCATATTCACCGTCCAGACACTTGCCGACTGTATTTTGAAGATACAGGAAATTTACGAACAGTACGGCAAAACGCTCGCCAAAAAAGACCTTCGCTCCGAGCTTATGCTGAAAATGCGCGAATTTGTCAATGCGCAGGTCGAAAATCCCGCATTCGCAGAGCTTAAAGCAGTCGCTTCCGAGCTTGCCGAATCGCTCAATCTCAACACGTCGTTCGTTATTTTAACAAAGCTTGACAAATATATCCGTATCCTGGACTGCGAGATGTTTGCGCTTACTTCCGATCCTTACAATTACGGTCCTGACACTCCCGTACTTAAAGACAAGGACAAAACCGTTATTTCGATCGGTTTTGACGTCGATTCCGATCAGCAGCTCCAGTTCCTTGCGGAAAGAAGCATGATAAAGCTCGTTTCATTTATGGAATCGGTAACTTATCAGATGAAAAAACCGTTTGACAAGATACGCGACGGATTTTACTTTTACGACTTTGCGGCGATACTCGAACGTACTTACGAGCGGCTCGGTCTTCCGATGTGCATTCCCGAATTCTGCACGGAAGGCAACAGATTCGAGTGCAAAAACATATACGATCTGTGGTTCTCGCTCAAACAGTATCAGAAAAACAGAAACGAACGTCCCGGCGACGTGCTTGTCCCTAACGACGCAATTTTCGGCAAAGACTGCGCGGCGTATATCATAACGGGTAAAAACAACGCCGGAAAGACCGTATTTTTAAGGGCTGTCGGCATTATTCAGCTGCTCGGACAGGCGGCTCTGCCCGTCCCCTGCACAGAAGCAGTAATCACGCCCGTTGCCGGCGTATACGCATACTTTACGGCTCTCGACGTCGGTCAGGGACGTTTTGAAGAAGAGGTCGAAACCGTTTCGGGCTTCCTTGACATGCTAAAGCCGAACGACATGCTGCTTTTCAACGAGGTTTATCAGTCTACATCGTTTGACGAAGCGTCCGTCGCCTTAAGCGAATTTATTGCCGTCGCCGCGCTTTACAAAGCAAGGGTTATTTCCGTAACGCACCTTCCCGATATGAAAAAGCATCTTTCGCAGTTAAAGGATAAGCTCGGCTTTGACGGAGAAGTCGTTTATGCGAAAGCAGAGGAAATAGACGGAGTAAGCACGCACAGATTTATAACCGAAAAATAAGATAAAACGAACGGAGGATAAAAACAATGGAACTCAAAGGCAGTAAAACCGAAAAAAATCTCGAAACCGCATTTGCGGGCGAATCTCAGGCATGCGTTAAATATCAGTATTATTCTTCACAGGCAAAAAAGGACGGCTACGTTCAGATAAGCAACATTTTTGCGGAAACTTCGGCAAACGAAAAAGAACATGCAAAACTCTGGTATAAGCTTCTTAACGGCGGCGTTGCAAAAACGGATAAAAACCTGCTCGCCGCGGCTCAGGGCGAAAACTTTGAGTGGACTCAGATGTATGCGGATTTTGCGAAGACCGCAAGAGAAGAGGGCTTTGACGACATCGCGGCGCTTTTCGAAGGCGTAGCGGCAATTGAAAAAGAGCACGAAGCAAGATATTTAAAGCTTCTTGAAAACATCAATTCGGGCAAAGCTTTCAAAAAACCGACGATGACCGTATGGAAATGCGCAAACTGCGGACATATCCACTACGGCGAGGCCGCTCCCGACGTCTGCCCCGTATGCAATCACCCGCAGGCATATTTCGAAGTTAAAGCAGAGAATTATTGAGTTAAACTGTAATAGTATTAAACTGAAAAATAATTAAATGACAGCCAAATGGCTGTCATTTAATTCTGGCGCAGGAAGAGGGATTCGACGTCTGCGTCGCTTTGCTCGCATACTGTCCGCTCAGAGCAATGCTCTTCGCGATTTCGACTGCAAACTCTCCGCTGGAGACTTTGCTTAACGCCGAAACTCTCTCGGGTCCGAATCCCATATTCAATAAAAATAATTAAATGACAGCCAAATGGCTGTCATTTAATTCTGGCGCAGGAAGAGGGATTCGACGTCTGCTTCGCTTTGCTCGCATACTGTCCGCTCAGAGCAATGCTCTTCGCGATTTCGACTGCAAACTCTCCGCAGGAGACTTTGCTTAACGCCGAAACTCTCTCGGGTTCGAATCCCATATTCAATACAAATAATTAAATGACAGCCAAATGGCTGTCATTTAATTCTGGCGCAGGAAGAGGGATTCGAACCCCCGTGGCTTTTGGCCAAACGGTTTTCAAGACCGCCTCGTTATGACCGCTTCGATATTCCTGCAAATATTCACTTTTGCTTCGGCGATATATATTATACAATAATCATTGCGTTTTGTCAATAAAACAATTATGAAATAATTATGACCGCATTCAGAAAATAGACCCTCTTTGCAATTTAATACAAAGAGGGAATTATTTTTATTACGCTTTTACAGCTTTACAGCAGCTTCTTTATTTCCTTAACATATGTTGCGTCGGAGCCGCAGCAGCCGCCGATATACGAAACGTATTCGAGTGCGGGCTTGATGTCCTCCGCAAACTGCTCCGCGCTGTACGCAGTTGAAGTCGAGCCGTCGGCACTGAGTATCGGTTTGCCTGCATTTGGCTTGAAAACTATGGGCAGCGTCGTTTTTTCGGCAAATTCCTTTATTATTGGCAGCGCAAGATCGGGGCCGAGAGAGCAGTTTAGTCCGATCGCGTCGATCCCGAGCGGTTCGAGCGTATCTATAACGTCCGAAACGGAGTTGCCGAACATGGTTTTGCCCGCTTTTTCAAAAGTCATCGTGCAAAATACGGGTACTCCGTATCTTTTTGCCACCGTTGCGGCAATGCGCATCATGGCAAGATCCATAAAAGTCTGGACCATTATCATTTCGCAGCCCGATTCCATGCCTGCGGAGATCATTTCCTCATAAATTGCGAAGCATTCGTCCTCTTCGAGGTCGCCGTAAGGTTCGAGTATCTGCGTAAGCGGTCCTACAGCCATACAAAGCTTTGCGGATGATCCTTTCAGCACATCTTTTGCGATGTTTACGCCCGCCGTTATAACGTCTTTCGGGTCATACGGCGACGAATACTTAACCGCGGGACCGTTTGCGCCGAAAGTGTTTGCGAGTATTATCTCGCTGCCGGCTTCAAGATATTTTTCCGTAAGCTCCCTTACAAATTCGGGATGATCGATATTATATTTCCATACCGGCTCCTTTTTTGCGCCGTGAGATTCCGCAATTGCCCAGAGCGTGGTGCCTACCGCGCCGTCAAGAAGCGTGATCTTTCTGTTCATTTATCCTGTCCGCCTTTTCATTTTCTTTTAATATATCATATCTTTCGCAATTTTTCACATATTTTTGTGCCATAATACGATTTTATAGTTTTTTCACAATTACGTTGACATTCTGCCGTTGACAAATCGGGTTGAATCGGTTAAAATAAATTGAACTCAATTAAATTGAACTAAATCAAACGGAGGAATACAAAATGAATTTATACGATTTTACGGTTAAAACAAGAAAAGGCGAAGACCATGCGCTTTCGGAATACAAAGGCAAGGTTGTTTTGGTGGTAAACACTGCGACGGGCTGCGGCTTTACCCCGCAATATGAAGAGCTTCAGAAGATTTACGAGGAATACAAAGACAAGGGTTTTGAAATCCTCGATTTTCCGTGCAACCAGTTCGGCGAACAGGCACCCGGCGACAACGAAGAGATCCACACCTTCTGCAAAGGCCGTTTCGGCATAACTTTCCCGCAGTTTGCGAAAATCGACGTTAACGGCGAAAACGCCATTCCTCTTTACAAATGGCTTACCGAAAACACTAAATTCGAGGGCTTCGGCAAATCGCCCATGAGCATAATCCTTTCGGGCGTTGTAAAGAAAAACGACAAGGATTACAAAAACAACGGCAATATCAAATGGAATTTCACAAAATTCCTTATCGACCGCGAAGGAAACATCGTAGCGCGCTTCGAGCCGACGGATATGAAAACTCTTAACGATAAAATAGCCGAGTGCGTCGGATAAAGCCCAGATGGAAAACGCAGAAAAATACAACGCTTTAAAGCTTGAAAATCAGATCTGTTTCCCCCTTTACGCCGCGTCGAGGGAAATAATCAAGAAATACAGACCGTTTCTTGACGAAATAGGTCTTACTTACACGCAGTATATCGCGATGATGGTGCTGTGGGAAGAGAAAAGCATAAACGTTAAAACGCTCGGCGAAAAGCTTTTTCTCGATTCGGGCACGCTTTCTCCCGTTTTAAAAAGTCTTGAAGATAAGGGCTTCGTTTCCAAATTAAGAGACAAAAACGATGAGCGAAGCGTAACGGTAAATCTTACCGAAAAAGGCGAACGGCTGAAGGAACGCGCGGCAGAAATACCGAGCAAAATCGTAAAATGCGTTTCTCTGCCCCCCGACGACGCCCTGCATCTTTACACCCTGCTTTACAAGCTGCTTGCGACTGTCAAAGAATAAACAAACGGAAGAAATTTCTTTTGAAATTTCTTCCGTTTTTTGTTTTTCCGCTTGACGGTTTTAAGATTTTGTGATATTATTGATAAAAACGATATCGAGGATCAAATGACTGTTGAAGGAATAATGCCGCACGGATGTAAATGCGGCAAAGATCACCTTTGCGCCGTTTTGGAGGTAGTGACGGGCATAGGGGCGATAAATCTTTTGCCCGAAAAACTGCTACTTCTCGGGGCAAAAAAACCGTTCGTTCTTGCAGACAAAAACACATATGCCGCATGCGGCGAAAAGGTTGAAAAAATACTGAAAAAAGAAAAGATCGCTTTTTCTTCCTACGTTTTTCCTTACGGAGACATTAAACCAGACGAAAAAGCCGTTGGGTCTGCGATCATGCATTTCGACTCCTCGTGCGACGTCGTTGTCGGCGTAGGTTCGGGAGTTATAAACGATATAGGCAAGATACTTGCAAACGTATCGCAAAGAAAATACGTTATCGTCGCCACCGCTCCGTCCATGGACGGATACGCTTCGGCAACGTCGTCGGTAGACCGCGACGGACTGAAACTGTCGCTGCAGTCCAGATGCGCGGATATAATTATCGGCGATACCGACATACTGAAAAACGCGCCCGAAAAATCGCTCGTTTCGGGACTAGGCGACATCATCGCAAAATATATAAGCATTGCTGAGTGGCGCATTTCGAATCTGATAAACGGAGAGTATTACTGCGAGGACATCGCTGCGCTTATCCGCAGATCGGTAAAGCTCTGTGTTGAAAACGCCGAAGGACTTAAAAGGCGTGAAGACGCCGCCGTTGAAGCCGTATTCAACGGTCTTGTATATGCCGGGGCCGCGATGAGCTTTGCAAACGCGTCAAGACCGGCTTCGGGCAACGAGCATTATTTTTCGCATATATGGGATATGCGCGCGCTGGAATTCGGTACAAATTCGTCAACTCACGGAATACAGTGCGCGATAGGCACGCTTATTTGCGCAAAGCTTTACGAAAAGCTTCGCAGTATTACGCCTGACAAAGAAAAGGCGGTATATGCAGTTAAAAATTTCAGTCTGTCTTCTCATCAGCAGGACCTTCGCCGTTTTCTCGGAAAAGGCGCGGAAACGATGATCGGGCTTGAAAAAAAGGAAAACAAATATTCGCTTGAAAAATACGAAAAAAGAATAGATTCTATTATCGATAACTTTGACGGGATAAAAAAGATCGTATCGGAAGAGATACCGTCCGCAGAAACGCTTGAAAAGCTTCTTGACAGCGTTTCGTGTCCCAAAACGCCGAAGGAAATAGGGATCGACCCGTCAGTTATTCCCGAAACTTTTGCCGCAACGAAGGATATACGCGACAAATACATCCTTTCCCGTCTTGTTTTCGATCTGGGGCTTACCGACGAATTTTGCGAATACATCAGATATAATATCGGGGGTTAAAAATGATTACACTTAAAAGCGGAGACACCGTATTATTTACGGGAGACTCAATTACTCACGGCGGCAGAGGATACTGCATGGACGGCAACCACATCCTCGGCCACGGCTATCAGGAAATCGTATGCGGCTACCTTGCCGAAAAAAATATCGAAAGCATGCCGAAATTCTTCAACAAGGGCGTTTCGGGCAGGACAATGATACAGATATGCGAGGCATGGGAAAACGACGCGCTTATATACCGTCCCTCGCTGATAAGTCTTCTTGCGGGCATAAACGACGTTGCAAAATCGCTTGACGAAGATACCGCCGCGGCGACGGAAAAATATATTGCCGCCGCGGAATCGATTTTAAGCAGAACTTTTGACGCGCTGCCCGACGTTAAATTTTTTATCTGCGAGCCGTTTTACCTCGACGCGAAAAACCGCGAAGACCAATATGAGTTTTTCCCGCATCCCGTCTGCGAGCCGGACTTCGTTTTCGGAAACAAAAAACATACTGAAGAAGTCATGAAAAAATACAGGGAAAAGCTTGACGCGATTAGCGCCGCTCTGCCGAAGCTTGCAAAAAAATACGGAGCCGTTTACGTGCCGTTTCAGGATATTTTCGACGAAGCGGCAAAAAAAGTGCATCCGTCATATCTTGTATGGGACAATATTCATCCGACGTTCGTCGGTCACAGACTGATGGCAAAAAGGTGGCTCGAGGTTGCTCAAAACGCAAAGTTTTAATATAAAAAAGAACGGTTTTTCCTCTTGACAATATGCGGAATTAAAGCTATAATTAAATAAAAAACGTTTGAATATAAAGGAGCATAACCATGGTAAACAGCAAAATCGACGAGCTGCTCGTAAATTTCGGAGAAGGAACGAAAGCAAAGATAAAAGAGGCGGTAAAAACCGCAGTTGAAGAGAAAGTACAGAAAGAGCTGAAAAAACGCCGCAGAAAAATGATACGCAATATTATCTGCGTCGGCGCGGCGGTGGCATGCGGCTATATTATTTATAAAAATTCGGATAAGATAAAGAAATTTCTCGAAGACAAGGCAAGCGAACTTCCGAAGATCCGCCTGTCTCTGGAAAAATAAACCGAAAGCCGCCCGAAAGCCCTGTCGCATATGCGTTTCGGCTTTTGGGCATTTTTATGATCGACAAAAAATATAAAATCGGAGGGGATCAGCTTGTTTATTACCGATGATATCAGATACGTAGGCGTAAACGACAGAAAAACCGATCTTTTTGAAGGACATTACTTAATACCAAACGGCATTTCGTATAACTCATACGTGATTTTAGATGATGAAATCGCCGTAATGGATACGGTTGACGCCGCTTTCACTCACGAGTGGCTCGACAACATCCAGTCCGTCCTCGACGGAAAAAAGCCGAATTATCTTATAATCCAGCATATGGAGCCGGATCATTCCGCAAATATCGTAAACTTTCTTAAAGTATATCCCGCAACGACCGTTGTTGCAACCGCGAAGGCATTTGCGATGATGAAAAACTTTTTCGGCAAAGATTTTGAGGACAGGCAGATAATCGTAGGCGATATGAATACTCTGTCTCTCGGAAAGCACACTCTCACATTCGTCACCGCCCCTATGGTACACTGGCCGGAAGTAATGCTTACTTACGACGCTGCGGATAAAGTTTTGTTTTCAGCCGATGCATTCGGAAAATTCGGCGATCTGAACGCAAACGAGCCGTGGGACGATGAAGCTTGCAGATATTATATAGGTATAGTCGGAAAATACGGCGCGCAGGTGCAGTCCCTCCTTAAAAAGGCGGGAGGACTTCTTATTAAAAAAATATGTCCGCTTCACGGCCCCGTTCTTTCAGAAAACCTTGACGGATATATAAAACTTTACGATACCTGGTCGAGCTATCAGCCCGAAAAAGAGGGCATAGTAATAGCTTATACGTCCGTTTACGGCAATACGAAAAAGGTTGTTTCCCGTCTTGCCGAAAAGCTCCGCGAAAACGGCTGTCCGTCGGTATCCGTTTACGATCTTGCAAGGTGCGATATGTCAAAAGCAGTGGCGGAAGCTTTCAGATACGGTAAACTCGTGCTCGCGACCACAACTTACAATGCGGAGATATTCCCGTATATGCGAGAATTTATATCCGCTCTTTGCGAGCGCGGTTTTAAAAACAGGACGGTTGCGCTTATAGAAAACGGCTCGTGGGCGCCAATGGCGTTAAAAGTTATGAAAAACATGCTCGAGCCATGCAAAAACATTACTTTTGCCGAAAACTCCGTAACTATCCTCTCCTCCCCAAACGACGAAACCAATAAAAAGACCGATGAACTTGCAAAAGAGCTTTGCAAAGACTATCTTGCGCGTCAGGATAATACCGCGAACAAAAACGATCTAACGGCGCTTTTCAAAATCGGCTACGGACTTTATGTTGTAACGTCAAACGACGGCAAGAAGGATAACGGACTAATCGTAAACACCGTATCCCAGGTTACGAATACGCCTAACAGGATCGCTGTTACGGTAAACAAACAGAATTATTCGCATCATATAATAATGCAGACGGGCATTATGAACGTTAACTGTCTTTCAACCGACGCTCCTTTTTCGATTTTTGAGAAATTCGGCTTTGCAAGCGGCAGAAACGTTGATAAATTCGCGGACTGCGACCCGCTGCGCTCGGATAACGGACTGATTTTCCTGAAAAGATACATAAACGCGTTTATGTCCCTTAAAGTTGAGCAATACGTCGATCTCGACACTCACGGAATGTTTATCTGCTCTGTTACGGAAGCGAGAGTTATATCCGACGGAGAAACTATGACATATACGTATTATCAGAACAACGTGAAACCGAAACCGCAAACGGAAGGAAAGAAAGGTTACGTTTGCAAGGTATGCGGCTACGTTTACGAAGGCGAAAAACTGCCCGACGGGTTTGTATGTCCTTTATGCAAACACGGCGCGGCGGATTTTGAAGAAATAAAACAGTAAAACAGGAGGAATAAAAATGGCAAAATATGTTTGCAACATATGCGGCTGGGAATACGACGAGGCGCTTGGCGATCCCGACAACGGCATAGCTCCCGGAACGAAATTTGAAGACCTTCCGGACGATTTTGAATGCCCCGCCTGCGGAGTCGGGAAAGACGATTTCAGCAAAGAGGAATAAAAAGAAATGACTGCAACGGGATGCCGTCAAGTATAGTCAAATAAAACCGGCTGAAGCAGAAAAGCTCTGTTTCAACCGGTTTTTTTTATCGTTTCGGCGCGAGCACGCTTATTTATTCAGCTACGGAATACTTTGTTCCGTTTTCCTTGCCGAGCGCTTCAAGCGCGGCTTTCACCCTGTATTTTTCGAGATTCGCGTCTACAAGGTCGTTGCCGCATTCTATCTCTTTCCGTCTGAAAAATACAGTAAGCGGAATAAACACCGCCGCAATAAGCGGACAGAGAATATATGCCGGAACGCGCATTATTTCGAATATCAGAGCGGGCAGGATAAGCGCCGCAAGTCCGTATCCGAGAATGCCCGTGCAGACTTTTCTCAGAGATCTGTATTTTTCCCATTGCGCATTAAGATACACGTTTACACAGCCGTCGCAGACGGGAACTGTTTCCTTGAGAACGTTTCCGTTTTCGTCTTCTCTGTTGAGCGTAACGTATTTATCCGTTTCACCGCGGCAGTTTTGAAAAACGCATTTCATTTCAGATAAGCTTTCCGAGCTTTTTCTCGGCAAAAGCGATTATCATATCCGCCGTGCCGTTTACGCCGAGTATGCTTGTGCGGACGCAAAGATCGAAGCTGTCTGCGCTGCCCCATGTTTTGTTTGTATGGAAGCTGTAGTAATTTGCGCGCTTTTTGTCTATTTTAACAACCTCGTCCTCCGCTTTTTTGCGATCTTCGATGTCATTTTCTATCATATAATTATCTATACGGTTCTGCAAAAGATCGGTAACCATTACGTGGACGCTTCTGTAGCTGTCTCTCAGCGCATAGTCCGCGCATCTGCCGAGAAAAACGCACGATTTTTCCGCCGCTATGCTTCGGATGAGCTCAGACTGGATATTATATACCTTGTCTGAAAGAGGTACGGCGGAATCACCCCAGTAAACGTACTGACCGTCCATGGCGTAAGCGCCCATGGCAAGAGAGTAAAGGAGCGAATTTGTTGGCTTTTCGTCAAAATCTTCGAAAATTTTCTGGTTCATTCCGCTCTTCTTTGCGGCAAGAGAGATAAGCTCTCTGTCGTAATAATCAATACCGAGTTTTTCGGCTATTTTTTTTGCAACCGATCTGCCGTGGCTTCCGCACTGTCTGGCAATCGTTATCGAGAATAATTCCGCCATTTTTTAAACCTCCCGTTATATTTTTATTTTGTTTTATTTGTTTTCCAGCGCAGCAAGCAGCTGATCCGCGCTGCCGATATTGTATCCCGTGGAGATCACGGAAACGTTAAGACCGTCGTCTGCTGCAACTGCGAGGGGAAGACGCTTGTCTTTCGTTGCAAGCGACTCATACACCTCTTCGGGTATCGAATCGAAATAATAAATATTTATTTCGGGCAGACGGGCGAGAAGCTTTTTGAGCGTTACGTGAGACAGATCGCCGTCGTTTTTAACGATGAAATAAACCCTGTCCGCAAACGGTTTATACGCGTCGGTCACGGAAAGCATTTCGTTGAAAAGATGCTCTGTCGGCTCTTCGCGGACTCCGAGCCATGCAAATACCGTTACACCGTCCTTAACAAGAGACGAAAGCTTGTGAGCTTTTCCTTCCGCGTCTTTGATCTCGGCGTCAAAAATCTTTTTCTTTTCGCCTTTTTCAGCGGGTTCCGTACCGCGAACGGCAAATTCTGCTTCGAGCTTTTCGCCGTCCGCAATGGTGAAGTGATACATTTTTGCCTGAATGCCGCCGTTTTTAATACGGAAATTTGTCATCAGCCTGTATTTCCCCGGTACGAGAGGAATACCCTCTTCGGTTGCGTTTTCGTCGCCGCCTCTTCTGCGTCTGTAAAGCGGAACGGGTATAAACTCGCCGTTTTCGTAACGTTCGAGATTTGCGTGTCTGTGAGCGTCTTCCGCTCCGGTAAATTTCGCAACAAGAGTTGCGGAACGCTCCGAGCTCAGCGCTACGCCGCGCATACTGAACCATTCGCCGTCTTTCCAGTATTCAACTTCGCCCGTAAACGACGTTCTTGCGGGAATACCGAGACTTCTGCAGATCGCCGTTTCGAGCACGGACTTTGAAAACTGCGAGCCGCGTTTTGTTAAAAGAAGATTGTAAGGCATTGCAACGAGAGAGTCATAATCGTAATCTTTGCTGTCTTCTATCTCTTTTTCAACGTATTTGTGGATTTTTGACGGATCGGCCCTGAAAGCCGCCTTTGTATCGCCGTCGAAAAATGCTTCTATCGGCGCTCCCCACGCAGAAAGCCACTCGTTAGCTATGCGGATGGGAAGGACGAATCTTTCAAAAGTCAGTCTGTTATCTGCAAACTGCTCCGCATATTTTATCTGATGGGCAAACTGCTTTTCGAGAATGATATTGTCCGCGTCGCCGAAGTCCTTGCGGCTGAGACTCTTTAAAAATGCGCATTTATCAGCGATGTTTTTCGGATCGTCTATAAACGCCTCTATCTTTGAGGCATTTCCCTGCGCGTCTATAAGAAACTGCTTTATATCGGACGCATATTCGGGGTATTTTTTGAAAAGAGGCGAATCGCTGTTTTCGTTAAAGAACGTGTTTTTGTAATCTATGCGTATTTTTTCCGCGTTTTTCTGACGGACCGAGAACGCCGCGGCGATTTCTTTCGCATTGTCGGGACGTTTTATTTCGGGAAGCTCCTTTTGCGCCGGCGGAATGATGTCAAAATCGAATTCACCGGGCAGTCCTTCAAAATATACCGCGTTTTCCCAGTTGAGAGTAACGTTGTCGGTCTCTCTTACGTCTATTTTGCCGTAAAGGATTTTGTCGTCCTTAGTTGCGGTGATAAAAAGATCGCCGTAGCCGGTGCGGAAATACGTTTTTCCGTTTTCGTCGGTAAGACTGTCTGAAAAGTCGAAAAGCTCTCCGAAATTTATAAGCGCCATTTCAACTCTGACGTCCTTTTTCGGCGCTCCGTTTTCAAGTACGGTGCAGGAAATATCGCGGGTCTGAGCGTAAATATCGAGAGTGTTGAGCTCCTTTATTTTCTCGGAAGTTGAAACGAATTTCGCATCCGCGGGCATAAATCCCGAAAAAACACGGGTATTTGTGAGCATAGCTCTCGATGCGGGCATACGGAACCAGCCGCTGTTCAAGAACGCGTCGGGCTCGCACGCGCCGATATAACACCATTTTCCGTCTACAAGCACTTCAACCCATGCATGGTTGCTCTCGGAGGCCGCCCAGCGCGGGGTATAGCACTGTCTTGCAGGAATGCAGCACGAACGCAGGGCGGACGTTAAAAACGTAGACTCTTCGCCGCATCTGCCGTTTGTGTTTCTCATCATGGTAAGCGGAGACACCGTTCTGATATCGGTTGAGGCGTAAGTTGCTTTTTCAAAACACCAGAGGTTGATCTCGAGCGCCGCCTCGCCTATCGTAAGGTTTTTTATTCTCGGCCATACTTCGTTGAAGATAATTGCGTTGTAATGCTCGAGATTTTCGTTGTTTACACGCATCATCAAAACGAAATTGAGAAACGTTTCGGTATCTATTCCGTCTCTCCACGATACTTTTTCGTAGTTTTGCAGACATGTGTGGACGTGGTTGTAAAAGAGCTCGCCCATCCAGTTTGTTATATCCGTCATGGGAAGATACGCTACAAGGAATTTAAAGCAGTATTCTTCCGTTTCGTTTTCGCATCTGCCCAGATCTTCGCAGATATCGTATCTTCTGCCGCCGGCATATTTTTCGGCAACCGCATAAGCGTCGTCGATCCGTTTTTTCTGTTCGTTTGTAAAAATAATCATTTTCTTTTTCCTTCCGTAAGTGTTAAAGATCAATTATTTATCGGAAACGTATACGAGACCGTCGTGTCTAATATATACTCTGCCGCCGTCCGCCGCGGGGATATACGCCTCGTAAGTGTGGCTCGTGGTTTCGATAACGGGGTCTATCGCAGGAGTTTCGTCGCCGCAAAGCTCTCTGAAGTCCGCGCAGAATCTGCCGTGTTTGGCGTAATAGTTTCTTTCCATATAATAAAGTTTGCGGAGTTCCCATTTGAGATATTCGTTTTTCGGAATTACGAAATTCTTTTCGTCAGTCTTACCGTCGGTAAACCAGAGAAATCCCCAAAGCTCGGGCATATGCATGTTAACGAGCCCGATCGGCGACCAGATCCAGTTATCCTCGGGGTAGCGTATTCCCGTTTCGGGATTGATGACCTTCGAGTATTTTCCGTCCTTTACCTCCGTACGCCATTCAACGCGCGAAAAATCTATTCTCCAGTAATCGCCGGGTACGGGGATTTTATTGTAATTGCCTTCCTTGAGAGTCGTCCACGGCATCATTACCTCAACCGACCAGCCCTTGTTTTCGGAAATTTTCGTCGGGTCGTTTATAACGCCGTCTATATGAACCGCGGTCTTTATCCCGTGAATGTCAAGACCGTTGAAAACCTTGTTTCTCTCGTCTCTGTACGGTTTAACGAGAAGAAGATCCCAGATCGTGTTCAACGCGTTCATTTCAAATTCGAAATACGCGTGAGTATCGCTGTCGGGGTCGATAAAGATCTCAAAATCGTTATCGTTGAAAATAACGCAGTCGCGTTCGGTAAGAGTACCCCATATCTTATCCTCTTCAAGATACGCGCCTATATAAAGAGCATTGTCGTCCCAAAGCATTTTCATGCGCGTTTTGTGATACGGCGCGGGGCGGGCGGAATTCCACTCTATATCTTCAAATTCCTCACTCCACTCTGCGGCGTCCCAGAAGGGCTTGTCAAGTCTTCCGTCTATCTGAGGCGGCAGCGTCGCGCGGCGGCAGACATACGATCTCGGTTTGAATTCAAGGCATTTTTCGGGAATATCGGACATATACTTATACATGGTCTTTTCTCCTGTCATATGTTTATTATCAATTATATTATAAACTAAAGTTGCCCGCATGTCAACCTTTTTTTGATGCGGGCAACCGATTTTTATTTAAGTATTTTTTCAAAAGCCATCCTCGGCGAACCGTCCGCGAGGAAAATGCCGCCGCAAAAAACGAATCCGTTTTTTTCTATCATTTTCCGCATCGGGATATTATCGCGGTGAGTATCTATGCGAAGCGAGGAAAAACCGGCGGAAAGCGTGATTTTTTCGGCTTCTTTTACAAGCGCGGTGGCTAAACCGCTTTTTTTCGCGTCGGGACGCACCGCAACGCGGTGAATAACGCCGTAAGGCAGTCCGTTCAGCCATTTACCCGAGTAAATCTCAGCGTATGTCGGCTCTCCTCGAAGCGAAATCATGGCGCAGGCAAGAATTTCGCCGTTTTCTTCTACAACGAAGCTCTCGCCGTTTTTTATGTCGTTTTCAACAGTCTCCCTGTTCGGTGTCCCGTTTTGCCACTGATCTATACCGTTTTCACGGAAAAATCTTTTTGCGGCGTCTATGGTGGAGAGTATCTGCCCGATATCTCCGATCTTGCCCTTACGAATCACCATGCAGCGTCACCGTAACTATAAATCCGTCGTCGTTATTGCCCGAAATAAAGTAATCTGCGCCTTTATCAAGCTTGATTTCCGTTTTTTCGCCTTCGCTGCGAACGTAGAATATCTCGTACCGATCGCCCGTATACGACGTAAAGAAAAGATGTTCGCCGTCCTGCGGATACGATTTGAGATAAGCTATATACTCTTCGTAGCAAAAATCCGTCTGAGATAGTATTTCGGAATGCGGCAGCCCGAGATATCTGAAATGCCACGGCTCGTAGGCAATGCCCGTAATATCCGTTTTTGCCGAATCGTAACGGACGATAAAGCCGTATTTCCAGCAGTTTTCGTTTATCCACGCATATTCGCCCGAGCCGTCGTAATCATAGCTCTCGCCGTCTGAAGTGTAAATGCCGAAGTCAACGGCAAGGCCCGTATGATGCTCGCTCGCGCCGGGAAGAGCAACCCATTTTTCGGTCGTTTCAACGTTGCCGTTGTAGTATTCGAGTTTTGAATTGTAGATCCTCTGCTGAGTTTCGATATCGCGGAAGGTGCTTATAATGTTTATATCGCCGTTTCCCGTCCTGTTGTAAAAATCAACGAGCATTTCGTTGAGTTTTTCGCTTGCAAACGGCGCGAACATCATGCCGTCATCGCGGAATTTGTATGCCGACGACTTATACGTAAAAAGGTCTATAAGCTCGTAATCCGCGGTAAAAGCGAACGGGTGCTGTCTGTTTACGAGAATAAGGATACCTTTTTTAACGTCTTCCGCTGTAACTGTGACCGTCTCTTTTTCTGTCTCGGGCTCCGTTTGGACCGGTTCTTCGCTTTCGGTCGGCTCCGTCAAAGCAGTTTCGGTCCCGACAGTCGGTTCGGAGGACTGTTCCGTGACGGAGACGGGGGCGTCCTGCGGTTTCGGTTCCGTATTTCTGTCAATAAATGCGGAGATTATCCATACCGCAAGCGCGATCACGGCGGCGATCGCGGCAACGAGCAGAGCAGCGACAACTACTCTGCGGATCATTCTCTTTCTTTTTCTCTTTTTTGCCGCCTGTCTGCGTCTTACATAATTGCGTGTTTCCATAAATGCCTCGTGTTGATGTTGTGTTTACGGATAATTATATCACATAAATTTTAAAAAAACAATATCTTTTTTTAATTAAATGTCCGTCGGGTATTGTATTTAAAAAGAATCTGTGATATAATTTATATGCTATGGATGAAATTTTAACAGTTATACAGTGCGTCCTCGTTCTCGGCCTTTTTATGGCGGGAGGTTTTGTCTCGGTAAAAACGGGATATATATCAAAAGACGCCGCGTCTTCCGTATCTAAGATAGTAACAAGACTTATGTTTCCCGCATGGCTTGCATCAAAGCTCCTTTCGGAAAACATCACGAAACAGCAGATTATCGCTCAGCTCCCGCTTTTTGCAGCAGGAGCGCTGATAACTCTCGCTCTTCTCGGGCTCGGAGTCCTGTTTGCTTTGATTTCCAAAGCGGATGACAAAAGAAAATACGTTCTTTTCGCGCTCTGCTCCGCCCCCAACGCAATTTTTCTCGGACTTCCGATCTGCCAGGGTCTTTTCGGAGACGAGGGATCGCTGAGCTGCACTATACTTGCGCTCGGCTCCGACCTTGTTTCGTGGACTCTTACCGTTTCTTTGCTTGCGGCAGGCGGCGAAAAGCTTTCGGGCGAAAAAAAGAAGAAAGGCATACATATAAACCCCGTTACGGTCGTTTTCATTGTTTCCTTTATTCTTAAAATGCTCGGATTCAATCTTCCCGAGTTTATTCAGGCGCCGCTTTACAAATTCGGCTCGGCGCTTTCGTATCTTGCCATGGTATATCTGGGCATGATGCTCGTAGGCGCGGACGTAAAGGGCGTATTCAAAGATAAAATGACGTATGTTTTCGTTCCGCTGAAGTGCGTTGCGATACCGCTCTGTCTTGGTATTGTCACGGCTGTAACGGGTGTTTTCTCGTTTGTTCAGGTCTGCGTTATAACGATCGTTTTCGCGGCTTCTCCGATGATTTCCATGACCGTTTTTTATAAGGAATACGGGCTTGACTATGTTTTCGGCAACGCGGTAACGTTTATCTGCGTTTTATTGAATATCGTTACCGTCCCCGCCGTTTACTGGGGAGTAAGCACTCTTGTAAGATATATGGAGTTGAGCTGATGAAATATATTTCCGATTCCGCCGCGCGCACGCAGGAGATCGCCGCAGAGGTCATAAACGGCATAAAACCGGGCGCCGTAATTTGTCTCGACGGCGAGATGGGCGCAGGCAAAACCGTATTCGTTCAGGGCTGCATGAGGGCGCTCGGATACGAAGGAAGAGTAACGAGTCCTACTTTCGCTTTATGCAACGAGTATTGCGCCGACGGAAAAACGGTGCTTCACTACGACCTTTGCAGGATCACCGACAGCGACGATCTGTATTCCATCGGTTTTTACGACAGCAGAGCCGATCTTATCTTCGTTGAATGGGCGGGGAACGAATGCGACGGCGCCGAAAACGCCGTAAAAATAAAGATCTCCTACGGCAGGACCGAAAACGAAAGAGTGATTGAGATAAATGAATGAATACGATATAAACAAAGGCGTTATCCTCGCTTTCGATTCGTCGGCGCTTACGTGTTCGGCGGGCGTTATAAAAGACGGGAAGGCAGCGGCGTCCGTTTTTTCCAATAACGGACTTACGCATTCAAAAACGCTTCTGCCGTCGATCGAAAAAGTTTTAGCCGATTCTCAGACTGATGCGGACGGCGTTTCCGCCGTTGCCGTCACCGTCGGCCCGGGCTCTTTTACGGGCGTTAAAATAGGCGTTTCAACGGCGAAGGGTATCGCGTTTACAAAAAATCTGCCGTGTCTTGCGGTATCTTCAACCGCGGCGTCGGCGTGCGGAGCGGCAGGATTTGACGGAATGATCTGTCCCGTTTTCGACGCAAGAAGAGGAATGCTTTACAACGCGCTGTTTTTATCTGAAAAAGGCGGCGTGAAAAGACTTTGCGCCGACAGACAGATCTCTGCGGAGGAGCTTGCAAAAGAGCTTAAAAAAACGGATAAAAAAATCCTTATTACGGGCGACGGAGCGGAGATCTTTGCGAAAGAATGCGAAAAAAAGGGGCTTTCTTTCTCTCTTGCCGCGCAAAGCGTTATGTTTATCCGTCCCGAAGGGATCTATGAGGCGATAAAAAACGGTCTTTACGAGGAAAAAACGCAGGAAAACCTCTCAGCTGTGTATCTGCGACCTCCTCAGGCGGAAAGAGAACGGCTCGAGAAACTTGAAGCGGAAAAAAAGCATAATAAACAGGGGGAATAAAACATGATTGCCATAGCTTCTGATCACGCAGGATTTGCGCTTAAAGAAAAACTGAAAAAACACCTTGAGGAAATCGGAGTTGAATACAAAGATTACGGCACGTATTCAACCGAAAGCTGCGATTATCCCGTATACGCTAAAAAAGCCTGCAGCGCGGTGATCGACGGCGAATGCGAAAAAGCGATACTCGTTTGCGGCACGGGCATAGGCGTCAGCATGGCTGCAAACAAGATCAAAGGAATACGCGCGGCGGTCTGCTCGGATACGTATTCGGCAAAATTCACGAGACTTCACAACAACGCAAACACTCTCTGCATGGGCGCAAGAGTCATCGGCGACGGACTTGCGGCTGAAATAACCGATATTTTCCTCACCACGCCTTTTGAGGGCGGAAAACATCAGAGACGCATAGATATGTTTGAATAGTTAAATAAAGGATAAAACATGAAAAAGCATCTTTACGGCATACTTTTTACCGCTGCGGTGTTCGCAGCGGCGGCGGGAACTTATTTTCTCGTTCTCAATACTCAGGCGGACTATCCCGTCAAGCTTATTTTTTCGGGCGTTCTGCTTTTGCTTGCGCTTATAGTCGGAGCTTTCGCCGCATCAAAAACAAAAGACGCAAGATCACAGGCCGTACTGCGAGCGATAAACGGTGTGAAATCCTGCGGGATAGGCGTTTATTCGAACGGCGAATTCGTTTTTGCAAACAACGTTTACATCAAAGCGGAGCAGGAAGCGAACGTAAATTTCCATAAGTCCCTAAAAGACGGAAATACGCCCGAAGGATATACCGTAACGGCGGAAACTCACGAAGACGGCAAAGATAAATACACAGTAATATTCGTTACCGAAACAAAACCCGAGCCCGCCCCCGAGATCCCGGTTCCCGAAGAAACAGATACTGAGACCGAAACCGAAGAAGAGGACCGATAACCGAAAAAAATAACAGGCTGAAATAAATCGGCCTGTTTTATTTTATTCGCTTTTCATTTTCCCGTCGATCCGAATCTGCCGTCTCCGCGCTGCGTTTTTTCAAGCTCTTCGACCTCGCAAAGCTCGGGGCGAAGGCACGGTACGATAACAAGCTGTGCTATCCTCTCTCCGCTTCTGAGCAAAACGTCCTCTTTATTTGTATTGAAAAGCGATACGAGAAGCTCGCCGCGGTAGTCGCTGTCTATAACGCCTACGCTGTTTGAAAGCATAAGCCCTCTTTTAACGCCGAGGGAGGAGCGGACGAAAATCAGTCCGACATGGTCTTTCGGCACGGCAACGCAGATGCCCGTTTTAACTATGGCGTGTCCCTGCGCAGGGACTGCAACGTCGTTTCCGAATACGGTCAGATCAAGCCCCGCGGCGCCCTCCGATGCATAAAACGGCTCGGGAGGCGTTATTCCGTCGCGTTTTATCCTTGAATATTCAAGCTTCATATTTCCTCTTTTTCAAGCGTAATTCCGTTGGCGTCTATATTCATTACGCTGTATGCTCCGTTTTTGAAAAACGCTCTCTGAGTATAGTAACGTATACCGTTGAAAACGGTTTCGTCTCCGCTGTGGTAGTGCGCCTGCAAAACGAGGGCAACTTTGCCGGACTTTTCAAGTATTTCTCTTATCTCCTCGGCATTTCCCACAACATGGGGGTTAACGCGTTCAAGATCGTCCATAAAAAGGTCGAGACGGTGATGGCAGAGGATCACGGCTTTTTCGAAATCTTCTCTGTCAAGCTGATTTTTCAGAAATTCTCTCTGCGCTTCGGGGATATACGAATCGGTCCAGTCCGCAAAGCCCGGCTCATAAGCTTTTCCGTCGCATGAATAGTTTGCGTCGAGCGCTATAAAAAGAATGCCGTCCTTCAAAAAGCTGTAAGCTCCGCCGAGCGTCTGCGAACAGTGAAGAAGAAGGTCTTTCGGAATGAACATGGCATCGTGGTTGCCCAGAACGTAATAAGTGTTTACCGTAGAGCTTATCATCGAACGGGAAAACATCATGGCGGTCATATAATCGTCGTCACCGTTTCCGGTACCGTTGATAAGATCTCCGAGATTTATAACAAAATCGTATTTTTCTTCCTTCGCCTTCTCGTAAAACACCTTGGCTTTCGCCGTAACGGGGTCGTCGGGCAGCGGTTCGGGTCTCTTCCCCGGTTCGGGACGCGGAGGAAATTCCTTTTTCGGCAGATGCAGATCTGCGATAATTCCGATTTTCATATTTTTCTCCATTCCGCCGCGGTAAGCGGCTTTTCTTTATTATGAATAATATCTGCCTCTCGTCATACTGACGGGCGGAGACGTTTGTTTGCCTGAATATGCGTCTATAACGCGTTTTGCTTCGTCCGCCGTTTCATCGGTAAAAATAAGGCGGATAAAGCCGAACGGGGGCAGCTTTTTATCGGCAAGCCACAGCAGGTCCGCGTTCCAGAGTCTGTTTCTGCAGCCGAAATCGCAGGTCAAAAGAAAATCCTTTTTCATCCTGTCGGTCAAAAACGCGGGTTTTCCTTTTCTGCCGCATATACTGCCGTTTCCGCCCTTGACGCAGTTTTTCATTATCATAAAGGGCAGTCTGCCGTAAGCGACGATTCCCGTATTTTTACCGCAAAGGTCTTCCGCACGCCGCATTGAAAGCTCAAAAGAAAGTGTGACTCTTTCGGCACCAAGATCGGAATATGCGCGGACGGACTCTGAATTTACAACGTTCAGTCCGTAGTCGCCGCAAACGGTAAACCCTTTTTCGGAAGCGAAGCGTATATGCGCGATATTTCCGCAAAGAGCGCTTTTTACGCCTGCGTTTTTCGCCTCTTCAAGCTGTTTTGAGACGGCTGCGCTTTCGCTGTCGTGAAAAACCGAAGGCAGAGCGATACCGAGCTTTTCACCGTATTTTTCCGCAAGCTTTTCTGCGTTTTTCCTTGTGAAAAATTCGGACGGGATCCATATTTTCGAGAGTTTTTCGGTATTTTCCGGTATCGAGTTCAAATCGAGAAAAAAGGCTTCGGTTTGAATTTTTTCGGACGGCTGAAAGATATACGGCTCGTTTTTTCTCAGCGTAAACGACTGATTTTTTACTACGCGCATTTCCGTAAGCCCGTTTATCAGTTCGCGGCGCGCCGCATTGAGCGAAGATACGGGGATAAACTCATCATGACCGATCTCGCACGAGAATCCTTTTGCGTAATACGGAGTACCGCCGAGCTTTGAAAGCGAAGCGAAAATATCCTCCGCCGAGGTCGGGCGTTTTTCAGCTTTCTGCACGTCGAGCGAGACAGAAGACGAAAAACCGTCTTCGCAGTCTGCGCATACCGTCGCCTTGCCGCCCTCGCTTTTAAATGAAAAATCAACGGGAAAACGCTTGTATTCGTCTTTCGGAAGTTCGGTTTTTGCCGCCGCAGCGTTTTCGGGTCTTACTCCGAACATTTCTCTGCCCGTTTTTCCGGTATAATATCCGTCGGTAAAGCCCTGACGGCTGAAAACTCCCGCAAGATACTCTTTTTTTTCTTCAGAATACGCTTCGCCGTTTTTTGCGCGGACATATGCGTCCGTTACGGCGGCAACATAGTCGGGTCCCTTCATCCGTCCCTCTATTTTAAGCGAAGTCACGCCCGCTTTCATAAGTTCGGGGACGTATTCGAGAAGACAGTTATCCTTTAAGCTTAAAGCGTATCCGTTTCTGTAGGGCAGGCGGCACGGCTGCGCGCACATACCCCTGTTTCCGCTTCTGCCGCCGATCACCGA
Source organism: Clostridia bacterium (assembly GCA_017427285.1). Taxonomy (GTDB): domain Bacteria; phylum Bacillota; class Clostridia; order Oscillospirales; family UBA644; genus HGM12619. Next base: position 51,645 of record JAFRTE010000020.1, on the reverse strand, counting down.
GCTCATATAGCACTGTCCGCTGTATGACATGCAGAACGCGCCGTGGACGAAAAACTCCGTTTCGATCGGGCTTCGCGACGCGATAAACGCAATATCCCTCGCGGAAAGCTCTCTTGCGAGCACAACGCGCGAAAAACCGAGATCGGCGAGCGTTTCAACGCCGTCAAGATTGCATACGGACATCTGAGTGCTTGCGTGAAGATTGACCGACGGGGCGCATTTTTTCAGCAGCGCGGCAAGTCCGAGATCCTGCACGATAAATGCGTCGGCGCCGATATCCGTCAAAAATTCCGCAAGCTTAAGCGCCTCGGGGATCTCCCTGTCATAAACAAGAGTATTGAGTGTGATATATACCCTCACTCCCCGTTCATGACAGTAAACGACCGATCGCCGAAGTTCGTCGTCGGAAAAATTTTTGGCGTTTATCCGTGCGTTGAATCCGGAGGCCCCCATATACACGGCATCTGCGCCGGAAAGCACGGCCGCTTTAAGCGCTTCGGGGGAACCTGCCGGAGAAAGTATTTCCATAAATGCCGTTTGCGATTATTTGTTTGAAAGGTCTATTTTCAGAGCGAGAAGCTCGTCTCTGAGTTTTTCTGCCGTTCTGCGCGCTTCGTCTCTTTCGGCAATGGCTTTTGTGGTGTCGTCAAGATAATCCTTGAGCTGAAGACGCATGTTGTCCGCGCCTACCTGCAGTTTGATAAGCTGATCGTAAAGCTCCATAAGCGCAAGAATGCTTGCCTTTGTGAGCGACGCGCTCGGATTGGCGTCGGTCTGCTCTTTAATTTTCTCTTCAACCGCAGCTGCGATCTTTCTTGTATACTCTTCGGTCTCGGTCGAATAAAGAGTGATTTCGAAGCCGTATATTTTTACTGTGTAAACGTTTTCCATAAATCTGACTGCTCCTTTAATGTTTATTTATTATATAATAGCATAAAATAATTAAAATTGCAATATTTTTTTACGGAAAATCACGTAAAAAATATTTACTTTTAACGATTTCTGTGTTATAATAGAATGACCGCAGTATACATCTGCGCATTTTTGAGACGTTGACATGCGTTTTCAGCCAAACACACATAAATCACAGCAAAGGAGTTTTTTCATTGGCAACGAAAAAAACAGCTAAAAAGCTGACTGATAAAAAAGCCGTAAGAAAAGCGTACATACACGACACGGTAGCGGGGCTTATACTCGTTCTGCTTGCCGTTATAACGGCGGTAAGTCTCATTACAACGCTTTTCGGGCCGCTCGGCGATTTTCTGAAAACCGGTTTTCTCGGTCTTTTCGGAGCAGGAGCGATAATTTTCCCGATACTGTTTATCTATTCGGCGGTAATGCTATTTCTTAAAGACAACAAAGTTATTTCAAAATCGATTTTCTCCGCCGTGTTCACGTTCTCCTTCGCGGCGTTTTTCAACACCGTATCGTATACCGCAGCCGAACGCGGAACGGAGGCGTTTGCGGAATATTTCATGTCATACACCTCCGATCTCTGGCAAAAGGGCATGGTGCTTGCTTCGGGCGGCGTTATAGGCGGCTGGCTTTCCGCTCCGTTCGAAGCGCTCTGCTCAAAAATAGGCGCGGGTATAATAATCGTTGCGATAATGCTCGTATTCCTCGTTCTTGCAACGGGCATAAACCCCCTCTCCCTCTTTACGCGTCACGGCGAATATCCCGAAAAGAAACAGACGGCAAAGCAGACAGCAAAGCAGGATAAAGCCCTTACGAAAGATATCCAGGGCATAAAAAAGGACATAAACGAGCTTAAAAAGACCATTCCCGCGGAAAACCTGCCCGCGACCTCTAAAGAAAAGCGCAAAAAACCCGAAATCGTTCTCGAAAAAGATCCTCCAAAGGCGCCCAATACCGACGACGTCGACAGCATCTTAAACGAGATAACGAAAAGCTACGCCACAAAAGCCAAAAAGCCGGCGAAGAAAAAACAGACGATAAAAAGCGACAATACCGCGGCTCTTTCCTCAAAGGATATAGACGATCTTCTGCTTAATTTCGGTCAGAATCAAAAACCCGCAAAACCGCAGACGACGACTCCTCCCGTTTTGCAGCCTGATCCCGTCCCCGTTTCGCCTGCAGAGGCAGTACCCGAAAAAGAAGAGCCGAAGCCGGAAGCGACCGTTGCAGAAAAACCCGAAAAAACGGAAAAACCCGACGCTTCCGAAGCTCTTGCCGGAGCTACGGTTGAAATATCCTCGCAAAAAACTCCCGAAAAGCTTCTTGAAACAGAAGCAGACGGTTACGAATTTCCGTCGCTCGATCTGCTGTCGTTCGTTCCCGACAACAACGCCGCTCTTTACCGCGACGAACTCAAACAGAACGCCGCGCGTCTTATAGAAACGCTCTCCGATTTCAAGATAGACGCAAAGGTGCTTGACGCGAAGCGCGGTCCTACCGTAACAAGATATGAGCTTCAGCCCGGCACCGGCGTAAAAACGAGCAAGATCGCAAACCTTTCAGACGATATCGCCCTTCATCTCGCCGCTCCCGCGGTAAGGATCGAAGCTCCCATACCCGGAAAATCGGCGATAGGAATAGAAATACCGAACAAAACAACGAGCATCGTCTACCTCAAAGAAATAATCGGCAGCGAGGAATTTGCGTCAAACAAGTCTAAGATCGCCGTTGCCCTCGGCAAAAGCATAAGCGGACAGCCGATGGTTATAGACCTTGCAAAAATGCCCCACCTGCTTATTGCCGGCGTTACCGGCTCCGGCAAATCGGTATGTATAAACTCAATCCTCATAAGTCTTCTTTACAAAGCAACGCCCGACGAGGTAAAGCTGATCCTCGTAGACCCGAAAGTTGTTGAATTAAACGTATACAACGGCATCCCCCACCTCCTTATACCCGTTGTTACCGACCCCAACAAGGCTGCAGGCGCTCTGAGCTGGGCTGTGGGAGAAATGCTGCAAAGATACAAGCTTTTTGCCGATAAGGGCGTAAGAGACTTCAACGGCTACAACAAAACTCTTCCCCCGGGCGAAAAGAAGCTGCCGCAGGTAGTTATAGTTATCGACGAACTTGCCGACCTCATGATGGCGGCGAAGGGCGACGTTGAAGACTCGATATGCCGTCTTGCTCAGATGGCAAGAGCCGCCGGAATGCATCTTGTAATCGCTACTCAGCGTCCTTCCGCAGACGTTATTACCGGTCTTATCAAGGCGAATATCCCGTCAAGGATCGCTTTTGCGGTATCGTCGCAGATAAACTCTCATATTATTCTCGACGCATCCGGCGCGGAAAAGCTCATAGGAAAAGGCGATATGCTTTATTCTCCGCTCGGCGAGGTAAAACCGATACGCGTTCAGGGCTGTTTTGTTTCGGACCAGGAGGTTGAAAAAGCCGTAAAAGCCGTAAAACACGGCAGAGAAAACATTTACGACGACAATATTATCAAGCAGATAGAACAGAACGCCGCAATGCAGAAGACCGGCGCGAAAGCCGGCGGCGGCGATGACGACGACGAGGTCGATGATCCGAAGCTTGACGAGGCGATACAGTGCGTTGTGGAAAAAGGTCAGGCGTCAACTACGATGCTGCAGAAATTCGTCGGTCTCGGCTATGTAAGAGCGTCAAAACTTATAGATGTTATGGAAGCACGCGGCATAGTCGGTCCCTATCAGGGCTCGACACCGCGCGAGGTACTTATAACAAAATCGCAGTGGCTTGAAATGAAAGCCCGCAAACAGTAGTTTATGAACAGTGTTTTTATGCCCGTATCCCGTGCGGATATGGACGAAAGAGGAATATCTCAGCTCGATTTTATTCTTGTAACGGGTGACGCGTATGTCGATCACCCGTCTTTCGGCACCGCGATCATTTCAAGAGTCCTCGAAGCTGAAGGACATACCGTAGGCATCATTTCTCAGCCCGACTGGAAAGACCTCGATTCTTTCAGGGTACTCGGCGAACCGAAATACGGATTTCTCGTCAATTCGGGAAACATTGATTCAATGGTGGCGCATTACACCGTTGCGAAAAACAGAAGAGAGACGGACGCATACTCGCCGGGCGGAAAACCCGGACTTCGCCCCGACAGAGCGGTCATAGTTTACTGCAACAAAATCCGCGAGGCGTTCGGAAGCGTCCCGATAGTTATAGGCGGTCTTGAGGCCTCGCTTCGCAGGTTCGCGCATTACGATTACTGGCAAAACGAAGTCCGCCGCTCGATCCTCGTCGATTCTTCTGCAGATATACTTTCTTTCGGCATGGGCGAAAGATCGATGAAAGAGATCTGCCGCCGTCTTGCAAATAAAGAGGACGTAAAATCCATAACGGATATCCCCGGTACATGCGTTATAACGGACAGTATTCCCGAAAACGCCGTTTTCTGCCCGTCCTTTGAAGAAGTAAGAAAAGACAAGCGGAAATTTGCTGAGGCCACGCTTATACAGTATAACGAGCAGGACGCTTTTGAGGGACGGCCGCTCGTGCAGAAGCATTCGCTTCGGTACGTTTTGCAGAATGTTCCGTCAAAACCGCTTACGCAGGCAGAAATGGACGCTGTTTACGCTCTTCCGTATACAAGAACGTACCATCCGATGTATGAAAAGGACGGCGGCGTGCCCGGACTGAAAGAGGTTGAATTTTCTATCACCCACAACCGCGGCTGTTTCGGCGGATGCAACTTCTGCTCAATAGTTTTTCATCAGGGAAGGAACATCACCGCAAGGTCGAAAGACTCGGTCGTAAAAGAGGCGAAGCTTTTGACCACGCTTAAAAACTACAAGGGATATATCCACGATATAGGCGGTCCGACCGCGAACTTCAGAAAAAACGCGTGCGCAAAAAAATCGCTTTGCAAAGATAGAAAATGTCTCGCCCCCGAACCGTGTCCTGCCGCGAAAGCCGACCATTCGGAATATCTCGACATTCTTCGAACGGTAAGGGCACTGCCGAAGGTAAAAAAAGTGTTTATCCGTTCCGGCATACGTTTCGATTATCTTATGCTCGACAAAAAGGACGATTTTTTCAACGAGCTCGTTAAATATCACGTAAGCGGTCAGCTCAAGGTCGCGCCCGAGCATTCGTCGGACAGAGTGCTCGAAAAAATGGGAAAACCGCATTTTTCACATTACAAATCATTCTATAAAAAGTATTTTGCGCTCAACAAAAAATTCGGCTGCAATCAGTTCCTTGTCCCTTATCTCATGTCATCGCACCCCGGATGCACTTTAAACGACGCGGTAAATCTTGCCCTTTACATAAAAAGCATCGGTTATCAGCCCGAACAGGTTCAGGATTTTTACCCTACGCCCGGCACGGTATCCACCTCAATGTTTTATACCGGCATAGATCCGTTTACCATGGAGCCCGTATATGTTCCGAGGACTGCTAAGGAGAAAGCGTATCAGCGCGCGCTTTTGCAGTATAAAAACCCGAAAAACCGCGCTCTCGTCAAAGAAGCCCTGCTGAAATGCGGCAGAGAAGACCTAATAAACGTCCTTAAATAAACTGCAAACCGTTTTTTTCTGACGTTTTTTAACTTTTTTTCGGGAAATTTCAAACTTTTTCAAAAAAAAGATTGACAATCGTGACTTTTTATGATATAATCTTTAATATATTGGTGAAATTTTTTTTACGGAGGTCGCTGTATGGATAAAATCATACTCATCGCGGACGACAATAAGGATATAGTTGATATCCTCAAGGCATATGCACAGAAAGAAGGATACAAGTGCATCTGCGCATATGACGGCGAGCAGACGCTCAAAATGTTCAAGGAGTTCAATCCGATCCTTATACTTCTCGACGTAATGATGCCGAAGATGAACGGTTTTGACGTTTGCCGACAGATCAGACAGACTTCCAGTGTTCCTATAATCATCGTTTCCGCAAAAAACGAAGAAGCGGAGCGCATAATGGGTCTCGATCTGGGCGCGGACGACTATATTCCCAAGCCGTTCTCCCCCAGAGAGGTAATGACGAGGATAAAAGCTGTCCTTCGCCGTGTTACCGACGATATTTCCGACGAACGCTCGAAGCGCATCGAGATCGCGGGCCTTGTTGTTGATATGAACAGCTACGAGGCATACGTAAACGGCAATCCCGTTGTGTTAACGAAAAAGGAAATAGAAATAATCTGGCTGTTTGCTTCAAACCCCGGCAGAGTATTTACGAGAGACCATCTTCTCGAAAATATCTGGGGCTACGAGTATTTCGGAGATACGAGGACCGTTGATACGCATATCAAGCGCATCAGAACGAAGCTCAATCTCAATCAGTCCGTCAATTTCGACATAAAAACGGTTTGGGGTGTCGGCTACAAGTTCGAGGTCAAGTAAATGTTTAAAAGCCTTTCGTCAAAGGTTATCGCCGTATTCATATCAGTTACTGTGCTGGTGGTTTTAATCACCAGCGCGGTTTTTATGACGCTTTTTTTCAACTATGCCTACCGTGAAAAAAGCGCTGAGCTTCTGCGCTGCGCAAACGGAATAGCCAATTTTATATCGAGCGAAAACTCCCTTGAAGAGCCCACTCTCAAGGCAAAAAACTTTCCCGACTACGCGACCCTCGTTTCGAGCATCGTTGACGCAAACCTCTGGATATGCAAGCCCGACGGTTTTTTCATTCCCGTAAAATACGCGTCGTGGCCCGTATCTACAAGCCAGCTGACGAAAACCGAAAGCGATATAATATCGCGCTGCCTTGAGGGAGAAAAGAGCATTTCCACGGATTTTTCGGATAATTTCGGCGAGAGGACGATCACTGTCGCCGTACCGATATACGCAAAGGATACTTACGACACCGAAAACCCGCAGATAATCGGCGTTGTGCTAATGCATTCGCCTCTCAAATACATAAACGAAACGTTTTCCGCCTCGGCGGGCATCCTTGCTCTTACTTTCGTTGTTTCTGTGATCCTGACCGTTGTTTTCGCCGTCCTTCTCGGCATCCACCTCACAAAACCGATAAACGAGATGTGCCGCGCGTCAACCGAGATAGCAAACGGCGATTTTTCGATACGGGTAAGAACGAAAGACAAAACCGAACTGCAGGATCTTGCGCACGCTCTCAACCACCTTGCATACAATCTCGGCGGCACGTTTACGCGGCTTAAAAACGAAAAGGACAAGATCGCAAACATTATCGAAAACATGTCCGACGGTCTTGCCCTTTACGATACGAATATGCATCTGCAAAGCTACAACACCGCGCTTTTGCAGCTTTGCAGCCAGAATCAGCTCGACGACAGCGCCGTGACGGGCATGGTAATGAAGGTAATGCAGACGGGGCAGAAGCAGACCGTAGTGCTTAACGGAAAAGACATACTTCGATTTACCGCAACGCGTATCCAGAATAACGATATTACCGAGGGCGTTGTGGTCATAGTGCGCGATATAAGCCAGTCGGAGCGTCTCGAACAGCTCAGAACGGACTTTGTCGCAAACGTTTCCCACGAATTCAGAACGCCGCTTACCGTAATAAAAGGTTCCGCCGAAGCGCTTATAGACGGAGCAGCCGAAACGGAAGAGGAAAAGCAGGCGTATTATTCAAGGATCGAAACCGAAACGCTCGCGCTCGAACGTCTTGTAAGAGACCTTCTCGATACGTCAAAATACAAGGCGGGCAAAATCGTAATGGAAATAAAGCCCGTAGACGCGATAGGACTTACGGCGGATATCGTCGAAAAACTGCGTCCCGTCGCTAAGGAAAAGGATATTTCTCTCGAGTTTGCGCCGCACGAAATGGAATACGTTCTCGCGGACTATGACAGACTGCGCCAGATGATAATAATCCTGCTTGACAACTCCATAAAATTCACTCCACCGGGCGGGAAGATAACCGTTACAGCGGAAGAGAAGGACGACGGATACGCGTATCTTACCGTAAAGGATACGGGCGTGGGCATAGCGGAAGAGGATATCCCGTATATTTTCGACAGGTTTTACAAAGCCGACAAGGCGCGCGGCGGTTCGGAATCCGGCTCCGGCCTCGGTCTTTCGATCGCGTGGGAGCTTGCAGAACTGATGAAGGGCACCATTCTCGTTGAAAGCGAAGTGGGCAAAGGCACGGCGTTTACCGTTGTGATCCCCCTCGCTCCTCCCTACGAGGAGGACGAAGACGAAGAATAAGTCCCGTTTTTATCAATAATTCACAATAAATTCAAAAACCGCTCTTGAATTAGGCGGTTTTTTGTGATATAATTAAGTGCTTATGAAGCGGTCCTCTGCCCTCTCTGCAAGAACGCTTCGCGCACTGAATAATATCAGGAGGAAGAGAAGATGTCCAACAAACTTGATCTTTTCACCAAGGACCAGCTCAGAGAAGAAGCTTTGCCTTTTGACATCGGCAGCACTGTAAAAGTCCATGTGAAAATCAAAGAAGGTTCCCGCGAAAGAATTCAGGTATTCGAAGGAACCGTAATTGCCAAAAAGCACGGAGGCGTGTCCGAAACGGTTACCGTTCGCCGCGTCGCATACGGTGTAGGCGTTGAAAAGACTTTCCCGATCCACTCCCCCAACATCGCAAAGGTTGAGGTAGTCCGTAACGGTAACGTCCGTCGCGCCAAGCTGTACTATCTTCGTGACAGAGTTGGTAAGGCTGCCAAAGTCAAAGAGAAAATTTAACTCCGGCCTGAATCCGGTTTCCGGTTATCCGGAATTGATTTTCCCCGCCGTAACGGTGAATAACGATCATTGTCCGGCAGCGTAAATATGCGGTGTTCACTCTGTTTGACGGTTGAATACCGCATTATTTTTTTACAGGAGACTAAAATGGACGAAAACAATGTAATTACCCCCGAGAAAACCGAAACTCCGTCACCGTCCGAAAAAAAACCTGAAAACGAAAGGACTTTCGTTCAGGGATTTTTCGACTATTTCGTCGATATTATCGTAACCTCCGTTGTAGCGGCGGTATTTCTTCTTACGCTTGTTGTAAGAACGGGATACGTTGACGGGACGTCTATGGTCCCCACGATGAACGACGGCGACAGATATCTTGTTTCCGAGCTGTTTTACACGCCGAAGCAGGGCGACATAGTTGTTTTTCAGCCCCAGTCAAGCGAGCTTACAAGAAGATATATCCACGGCGAAAACAAGCTTCTCGTAAAGCGCGTTATCGCAACGGAGGGACAGGTCGTGGATATCAACGAGGAAACGAGACAGGTGCTTGTAGACGGCGTAATCCTCAACGAACCCTACCTTACGGGCAATATCACAACGAAACGCGCCGGCGCACCGATAGAATATCCGTATACCGTCCCCGCAGGCCACGTTTTCGTAATGGGAGACAACCGCACGGACTCCGTAGACAGTCGCTCGATAGGCAGTGTTGACGTTAGAACGCTTCTCGGCAAGGTATTCGTCAGATTTTTCCCGTTCAACAAGATAGGAGCCATAGATTGAATATAAACTGGTATCCCGGGCATATGACGAAAGCCCGCAGGATGATCGAAGACAGTCTGAAACAGGTCGATATGGCAGTTGAGATCCTCGACGCGAGAATACCTCTTTCCTCAAGAAACCCGGATATCGCGCCGATGCTTGCAAAGGCAAACCGCCCGGGGCTGATAGTCCTCAACAAAAGCGACCTTGCAGACCCTTCGGAAAACGAGAAATGGCTTGAAAGATACAGGAAAAGCGGCGTTGCCGCAATTCTTTTCAACGCAAAGCAGACCGGAGCAAAAGCGAACGCGGAGCTGATAAACGCGGTCAAAAAGGCGTTTGCCGAAAAAACTGAGAAAAACGCCGCGCGCGGCATGGTGGGAAGACCGATAAAAATAATGGTCCTCGGCATCCCCAACGCGGGAAAATCCACAGTTATAAACAGTCTTTGCGGCTCGAAGAGAGCAAAGGCGGAAGACAGGCCGGGCGTTACGCGCGGCAAACAGTGGATAAGCACCGACGGGCTCGATATCCTTGACACTCCCGGCATCCTCTGGCCGAAAATAGAAGACAGGTCCTCCGCTGAAAAGCTCGCCGTTACGGGAGCGATACGCGACGAGATACTCGATTCGGAAGAGCTCGCCGTCCGTCTGCTCGGTATCCTGCGCTCCTGCGGCTATGCCCCGCTTATCAAAGCAAGATATAAAATAACAGACGATCTGCCCGAATCCGATACAGACCTGCTTTTGCTTATCGGCAAAAAGCGCGGATTTGTGGTTTCGGGCGGTGAGATAGATACAGAGCGAGCCGCAGCCGTTTTGCTTGACGAATTTCGCGGCGGGAAAATCGGACGCATAACTCTCGACAGGTCCGAACAGTAAAAAAAACGGAGACAGACATGACGGATAACGCATTTGACCTTGCATATTTCAACCGTTATTCCGTATTTTGCGGAATAGACGAAGCCGGCAGGGGCTGTCTTTGCGGCCCGGTATGCGCCGCAGCCGTTATCTTGCCGAAAAACGCCGAACTGAAAGGCGTTGACGATTCAAAAAAACTGTCCCCCAAAAAAAGAGAAGAGCTTTACGGCCTGATCACCTCTCAGGCGGTAAGCTGGTGCGCGGCGTTCGCCTCCCCCGAAGAGATAGACCGTCTGAATATACTTAAAGCAACGTTTCTTGCAATGAAGCGCGCTGTGGAAGGTCTTGAAACGAGACCGGAATTTGCGCTCGTTGACGGCAACAGGTGCGAAGGGCTCGGAATACCGTTTGAATGTATCGTAAAAGGCGACTCGAAAAGCTTATCTGTAGCTTCCGCGTCTATAATAGCGAAAGTTACCCGTGACCGCTTTATGGACGGGCTTGCAAAGCGATATCCGATGTATGCGCTTGACGAACACAAGGGATATCCTACCGAAAAGCACTACGCAAAAATCCGCGAATACGGAATTTGCGACATATACAGAAAAACGTTTCTCAAAAAGATGCACTGAAAATGAAAAAGACCGAAAAACGTCTCACAGGCGATTATTTTGAAGAGATGACCGCCGACTGGATGAAGAAAAACGGATATAAAATCGTTGCGAGAAACTGGGTAAAACATCCTTACGAGCTCGATATCGTCGCTCTTAAAAACGAAACTCTCGTTTTTACCGAGGTAAAATCGGCGAACGTATCGAATTACGAGCCGCCCGAAAAGAATATCGACCGCGAAAAAATGATTTCTCTCGTAAGGGGCGCCGCCGCTTTTCTGAAAGAGCTCGAAGAAAGAGGCGTGAATATTTCACGGCTCGAAAAACGCTTCGACGCCGTCTCAATTACTTTTGACGAAAAAAGAGAACCCGTTGAATTTAAATATTACGAAAACTATTTTATCTGCACCGACGACCGTTTCGCCCCTTCCGAACGGAAAGAGACGGATACGGACGGTTTGGATAAGTAAGGTGACAAAATGAGATTTATCGATCTTCACTGCGATACCGCAACGGTCATGTATGCAAAAAAGAACGGTTTTGAAGACTGTTCGATGCATATCAACGAACAGGGATTAAAAAAATTCGAAAAAGCGTATCAGCTCTGCGCCGTTTTTACTCCCGACGAATATCAGGGCAGCGGATTTGACTATTTTTGCGCGGTAATGGATTATTTCCTTCCCGTTGCAAAAAAAGTCGGCAATTTTTACCCCATAGTATCGTCCGAAGGCGGAAGATGCATAAACGGCGACCCCGAAAACATAAGAAAACTTAAAGACAGATATTCTCTTTGCGTTTTCGGCCTTGTCCACAACGGCGAGAACGAGCTTGCCTGCGGCGGACTGAAAGACAACAAAAAAGGCCTTACCGAAACGGGCAAAAAAGCGGTCGAGATATGCGAAGAGCTCGATATTTCCCCCGACTGCTCGCATCTTTCCGACGCGGGATTCGAAGACCTCGTAAAGATCTGCAAAAAACCGTTTATCGCTACACATTCAAACTGCCGCTCGGTTTTTGACAGACCGAGGAATCTTGAAGACGATCAGCTTCGCGAGATATTTCGCAGAGGCGGACTTTGCGGTCTCAATCTTTATCCCGATATAATCTGCGAAAAACCCCGTCTGTCCGATCTGCTCAAACACGCAGAAAAAATGCTCGCTTTGGGCGGCGAGGACTGCATCGCGATCGGCGGCGACCTTGACGGCATAGTATCTGTCCCCGAAGGTTTCAAAGACGTGGGAAGCTACGGGGATATTTATTCCATGTTCGCTTCGGCGTTTTCGCAAACCGTTGCCGAAAAGATAATGTATTCAAACGCGGCGCGGTTTTTCGGTATCGGAGAATAGAAGATGTCTTTATACGTTATTGCTGATCTGCATCTGTCGCTTTCCGAAAAAATCAATAAGCCGATGGATATTTTCGGCGATAACTGGGCAAGTCACGACAGTCAGATAAGGCAAAACTGGCAGGCGGCCGAAGACGACACTACCGTTATTGCGGGCGATATTTCGTGGGCGATGAATTTTGACGAACTCGAGCCTGATTTCGCTTTTATCGATTCTCTCCCCGGCAAAAAAATAATCCTTAAAGGCAATCACGACTATTGGTGGACCACGATGAAGAAAATGACCGCTTTTGCGGCAGCTTTCCCTTCGATATCGTTTCTTCACAACAACAGCTATGAGATCGACGGCGTTTCGCTCTGCGGCACACGCGGCTGGATAACCGATCCCGACGAAGAGCAGGACGAAAAAATACTTCTTCGCGAAGTCGGACGACTAAAAGAGTCTGTAAAAAGCGCGAAAACCGACGAAAAAATCGTTTTTTTGCATTATCCGCCGATTACCGCCGCGGCAAAATGCGAAGAGATCCTTTCCGTTATTTCGGAATACGGGATAAAACGGTGCTTTTACGGACATCTTCACGGCAAAGCGATAAAGGGCGCGTTTATCGGAGATTTTTCAAACACCGATTTCAGACTTGTTTCTGCTGATTTTCTCGGTTTTAAACCGTTAAAAATAGATATTGAATAATATGATATAACTGTACAGGAGTGTTTAAAATGATCTTAGAAAAGGTAACAAAAGAAGAAAAAAACGTTGTAGAAATGGAAATATCCGTTCCTTCCGACGAATTTGAAAAAGCGGTCGAAGGCGCCTACAGAAAAAATGTCGGCAAAATCGCCATTCCCGGTTTCCGCAAAGGAAAAGCACCCCGCAAAATGATTGAAAAAATGTACGGCAAAGAAGTATTTTACGATGACGCTTTCGAAGCTCTCTTCCCCGCAGCATACGAAGACGCCGTAAAGGAAGCGGGAATAGACCCCGTTGACAGACCGAGCGCAGAGCCCGTATTCGACGACGAGAAGGGCCTTGTATTCAAAGTAAAAGTAACCGTTAAACCCGAAGTATCCGTAAAAGAGTATAAAGGACTCAAGGTCGAAAAGCCCTCGGTCAACGTTACGCCCGAAGATATCGAAAACGAACTGAAATCATATCAGAAACGCCAGGCGAGAGTAATAGACGTTGAAGACGACGACGTTACAAAGGACGGCGACAGAGTTGTTTTCGATTTTGAAGGATTCGTAGACGGCGTTCCCTTCGAAGGCGGCAAAGCGGAAAAATACAATCTTACCCTCGGTTCCGGTCAGTTCATCCCCGGATTTGAAGATCAGATGATCGGCAAAAAAGCCGGCGACGAATTTTCCGTTAACGTTACTTTTCCCGAAGATTACCACGCCGAAGACCTTAAAGGCAAAGCGGCCGAATTCAAATGTAAGCTTCACGATATAAAGCGCGAAGAGCTTCCCGAAATAGACGACGAGCTTGCAAAGGATGTCAGCGATTTTGACACTCTTGACGAGCTTAAAGCCGATATCGAAAAGAAAGTTGCCGAACGCAAGGAAAAAGCCGCGGACAGCGAAGTATCAAACAAGCTTTACGAAATGATAGCGGATCTTTGCGAAGCGGACATTCCCGAATGTATGTTTGAAAGCGAAACAGACACCGCCTTCAATCAGTTCGCGTCCCGTATGGCTTCCCAGGGCATAAGCATGGAGCAGTATATGCAGATCACGGGCCAGACAGCCGAATCGATGAGAAAAGCTTTCAGAGCAAATGCAGACCGCGACGTTAAGATCCGTCTCGCTCTCGAAAAGATCGCAGAGCTTGAAGGCATAGTTATAAGCCAGGAAGAAATAGACGACGAATATAAGAAGTTTGCCGACGAAATGAAGGTAGAGATGAAGGATATCGTAAGCGATTACGCTACGCTCAATATCTCAAAAGACCTTACCATTCAGAAAGCATTCGAGCTTGTTAAGGCAAACGCCGAAATAACCGAAAAAGCGGAAGAAAAGGAAGAAAAATCCGAATAACCGCAAAACCGCGCATAAATAATAAAAGGAGTGATTACTATGAGTCTCGTTCCCTACGTTGTAAAACAGACCGGACACAGTGAACGTACATACGATATTTTTTCGCGTCTTCTTGAAGACAGAATTATATTCCTCGGCGAAGAGGTAAACGATATTTCGGCAAATCTCGTCGTCGCGCAGCTTCTTTTCCTCGAAAACGAAGACCCCGAAAAGGATATCAGTCTTTATATCAACAGCCCCGGCGGCTCAATAACCGCAGGTATGGCAATTTACGATACCATGCAGTATATAAAATGCGACGTTTCTACCATCTGCATCGGTATGGCTGCCTCTATGGGTGCATTCCTTCTTTCGTCCGGTGCAAAAGGCAAGAGATTTGCCCTGCCCAACAGCGAAATAATGATACATCAGCCCCTCGGCGGATTTCAGGGCCAGGCAACGGATATAAAGATCCATGCGGACAGAATAATCAAAATAAAGAGCGATTTAAACCGTATTCTTTCCGAAAATACGGGAAAACCGCTTGAAATAATCGAAAAAGATACCGAAAGAGATAATTTTATGACTGCGCAGCAGGCTCTTGAATACGGACTTGTTGACAAGGTCATCTCAAAGAGATAATATGCCGAAAAAATCACCGACAGATATAAAGCAGTGTTCGTTTTGCGGGCAGACAAACATTGACGGGGAGAAAATCTTTCTTTCCGGCATAAACAGCGACGTGTTTATCTGCAGCGACTGCATAGATACCTGCGTTGAGTATCTTGATGCAATAAAAAAGCAGAAAACGGACGAAAAGAAAAACAGTATGCGGGTGGATATAAAAACACCCGCAGAGATCAAACAGAAGCTTGACGAATACGTTATAGGGCAGGAAGAAGCGAAAATAACGCTTTCGGTAGCCGTTTACAACCACTACAAAAGAATATTCGACAGTAAAGAAGACGACGTTGAGATAGTAAAGTCAAACGTTCTTCTGCTCGGGCCTACCGGTTCGGGCAAAACGCTTATGGCGCAGATACTCGCAAAAGTGCTCAACGTTCCCTTTGCGATCGCCGACGCCACAACGCTTACCGAAGCGGGCTATGTAGGCGAAGACGTTGAAAACATTCTTTTGCGGCTTATTCAGGCGGCGGACTTCGATATCGAAGCGGCTCAGCGAGGCATTATATACGTTGACGAGATAGACAAGATATCAAGGCGTTCAGAAAATCCGTCCATAACGAGAGACGTTTCGGGCGAAGGCGTTCAGCAGGCGCTTCTTAAAATACTCGAAGGAACGGTCGCAAACGTTCCTCCGCAGGGCGGAAGAAAGCATCCGAATCAGGAATTTATAAAAATAGACACCACAAATATTCTGTTTATCTGCGGCGGCGCTTTCGCAGGCCTTGAAAACATTATCAAAAAAAGGACCGCGGGCTCGGCGATCGGCTTTACTTCGGATGTCAAAATGAAAAATGAGACCGATCCGAGCGTATTTTTAAAGCAGGCGGAATCTCACGACATTATAAAATACGGTCTTATCCCCGAGCTTGTCGGACGTCTGCCGGTAATAGTTTCGGTAGACAATCTCAGCAGAGATCAGCTTTTGCGGATACTCAAAGAGCCGAAAAACTCGCTTGTAAAACAGTATAAAAAGCTTCTTGCCATTGACGGCGTAGACCTTGAATTTACCGACGGCGCTCTTGAAGAGATAGCCGACGAGGCGGTAAAGAGAGGTACGGGCGCGCGCGGACTGAGGACGATCGTGGAAAAATTCATGACAAAGCTCATGTTTGACGCCCCGTCCGACAAATCAATACGCAGGATCGTTATCACAAAAGAATTTATCAACGGAACGGCTGAGCCGGAAATAACGCACGAATAAAAACGGGGTGATATTATGACGATAGAAGCATACAACGCAATAAAAAGTCCCATAAAAAAATCGCAGACTCACTATAAAATACTGCCGAAGGCGGTCCGAGCAAACGCTAAGGCGGACTTTTGCATTATCCCTCTTTACGAAAAGCTGAAATTCGAAAACTGCGAATATTCCTTAACCCTGTGTCCCGTAATGCAAAACGGTCAGGGAAAGGAAACAGTTGTCGCAGTTCGTCCCGATAAAGACGGAGCGCTGAAATTTTCAGCGGATATCGGCCCCGAGCAGGAATACAACGTATATCTCAGAAAGCCCGACGGCGAAAGATATTCGGATATAGAATGCTTCAATATCTACGCCTTAAACGACGATCTTTTTTCGCTGCGCCCGTACAGAGGCGATATGCACCTTCATACATACGGCTCGGACGGCAGGGAAGACGCGCTTTACGTTGTTTCGTCATACAGAAGAGTCGGTTTTGACTATATGGCTGTAACGGACCACAGAAATTACGAACCGTCCGTAAGGGCGAAAGCGTTTTACGACAGCTTCGGCACCGATATGGCGCTTTATCACGGCGAGGAGGTCCATCCTCCTGAAAACGCCGTGCATATGGTAAATTTCGGCGGTTCGTTTTCCGTCAACGCGCTCATTGAAAGCGATAAGGAAAAATATTACGCAGAAGTAAGAGAAATAATGAAAACCGTAGTCGATTATCCCGACCCGACCGCGGTAAACGAAATATATATGTACGCCTCCTGTAAATGGGTATTTGAAAAAATACGCGAAGGCGGCGGCATAAGCATTTTCTGCCACCCCTACTGGCGCGTCGGAAACGGATATTATATCAGCGACAGACTCACCGAATACATTCTCAAAAAGAAGGACTACACCGCATACGAGCTTATCGGCGGATACCATAAACACGAGATCGATTCAAACGAGCTGCAGCTTGCAAAATACGCCGAGCTGCGCGCGCAGGGATATCGTATACCTATAGTTGGCGTTTCCGATTCTCACGGATGTGACAGAAACGACCTTATGAACTGGTACGGCACGATAGTTTTCGCAAAATCAACCGCCCTTGAAGACATAAAGCAGGCGATCAAAGATTATAAGAGCGTTGCTTTTGAGACCGTCGGCGGCGAAATGCCTCGAATACACGGCGAATTCCGTTACGTTGCATACGCTTTCTGGCTTCTTCGCGAAGTATTCCCGGTGCACGATCTTTTCTGCTCCGCAGAAGGCGCTCTTATGTACAGGCTGTCGATCGGCGATAAAAGCGTTATCCCCGCTCTCGACGCTCTCAAAGGTAGCTGCGCAAAATATCTTGACGAGATATACGGAAAAACAGATTTTTAAAGGAAAAAAATGGATAATTACGATAAACTGAAAGAAATGTTCGGCGAAACCGCGTTCCTTCCCATCGTACCGATGAGAGGGATAGTTGCGTTTCCAAAAACGATGCTTCACCTTGAAATCGGAAGAAAAAAGACCGCAAGCGGGCTGAATTTTGCAATGAAATCAAACCGCTTCGTATTTCTTACTCTTCAAAAAGATTTCACCGCGCAGGACGTTAACGACGCGAATATCTGCACCGTCGGCACGATAGCGAAGGTAAAGCAGATTTTAAAGCTTCACGGCGACACAACACGCGCCGCTTTTGAGGTCATCTGCCGCGCCGAGCTGGCGGGAAGCGTAAGAGATATCGGGTATGAAGGCGCGGATATCGCTATCCTGCCCGAAAAAGAGCTTTTTGCCGACGACAGCACCGAAGCTGACGCGCTTATCAGAAAAACGAGAGATACTTTTGACGATATGATTGCCGTAATGGAAAGGATATCTCCCGATGTCCCCGCCAACGTTATGATGAAAAACGAAGCTGGCGAGCTTGCGGACTATATCGCTCAGAATATCCGAATAAGCTTTGATGATAAGCAGCGTCTTCTGGAACAGCTTGACCCCGCTGAAAGACTTTACGATATCATTACCGTTATGAAAAGAGAAACGGAAATGATACTTCTCGAAAAGAAGATCGATACGAAAGTCGGCATGCGTCTCAATAAAAATCAGCACGATTTCGTTATCCGCGAGCAGATCCGCGCTCTTCAGGAGGAGCTGGGAGATCAGGGCGGCGGCGAAGGCGGCGTATACGACGACGAAGACAACGAGTATTACGATAAGATAGATGCTCTTACGCTGCCCGAAGAAAACAGGGAAAAGCTTTTAAAAGAAGTAACTCGGCTTATGAAAATGCCTTCCGCTTCTCAGGAGGCAGCCGTTATCCGCCTGTATCTTGACGAGTGCATCGAACTGCCGTGGGGCAAATTTACGCAGGATACGCTTTCCGTCTCCCGCGCGGAAAAAATACTCAACGACGACCATTACGGACTTACGAAAGTTAAAGAAAGAATACTTGAAGTGCTTGCCGTAAGACAGATGACAGCGGGGCTTCCCCGTCAGGAAGGCACAAGAGCGCAGATACTCTGTCTTGTCGGTCCTCCGGGTACGGGCAAAACGTCGATTGCAATGTCCGTTGCAAAAGCGCTTAACAGAAACTTTGCCCGCATTTCGCTCGGCGGCATCCACGACGAGGCGGAGATACGCGGACACAGAAAAACGTATATCGGCTCAATGCCGGGCAGAATAATAAACGCGATCAAGGAAGCGAAAAGCTGCAATCCCGTTATTTTGCTCGACGAAATAGACAAGCTCGGCTCGGACTACAAAGGCGACCCCTCCGCAGCGCTCCTTGAAGTGCTCGATCCCGAACAAAACAAGTCTTTCCGCGACAACTTCATAGATATGCCGTTCGATTTAAGCAGCGTTTTCTTCATCACAACGGCAAACGTTTCAGATACTATCCCCGCTCCGCTGCTTGACAGAATGGATATTATAGAGCTTTCGTCATACACCGCGGAAGAGAAATTCCATATCGCAAAACGCCATCTGCTCCCAAAAACGCTCAAAAAGCACGGTTTTACTCCGAAAATGCTTAAAATTACGGATAAAGCGATCAGGGATATGATCGATTTTTACACACGCGAGGCAGGCGTAAGAAATCTCGAAAGAGAGATTGCCTCCGTTTGCAGAAAAGCCGCCAAAGAATGGCTTTCAATGCCCGACGACAGCAGAGAGCAGATATCCGTAACGCAGAAAAACCTTGAAAAATACCTCGGACCGAAAAAATTCAAGCCCGATGCGCCTGCAAAACAGCCGCAGATAGGCGTTGTTACCGGCCTTGCATACACAACGGTCGGCGGCGAAACGATGCCCGTTGAGGTAAACGCAATGGAGGGCTCGGGCAAAATCGAGCTTACGGGTCTTCTCGGCGACGTTATGAAGGAAAGCGCGCATGCGGCGGTAAGCTTTATACGCTCAAAAGCGACGGAATACGGGATCGCGGAAGACTTTTATAAAACGAAAGATATCCACATCCACATTCCCGAAGGCGCCGTACCGAAAGACGGACCTTCCGCCGGAGTTACTCTGGCTACCGCGCTTATTTCGGAGCTTTCGCAAAAACCCGTAAAAAACGACGTTGCAATGACGGGCGAAATAACCTTGCGCGGCAGAGTGCTCCCGATAGGAGGACTTAAAGAGAAATCGATGGCTGCATACAAGGCGGGAATGAAAACGGTGATAATTCCGAAGGACAATCTCCCCGATTTATACGAAGTTGACGCCGTTGTAAAGGAAAACATTGACTTTAAACCCGTGGAAACGGTTGACGAAGTAATAAAGATCGCATTTGCGCAATAAAAACGTTTAAAGACAAAAACAGACCGAAAATTCGGTCTGTTTTTTATGTTGATATTTTTTTCAGTCGGGGAAATACGAATTGAGGTTTGCAAGGCCGGCTTTGAGCGCAAAGATGTTTTCTTCGCAGCCTTCAAACTCGATCGAGAAATTGCCCTGATATCCGCTGTTTTTAAGTATTCTTATGCACTGCTTTACGGGTACGTCGCCGTGGCCGACTATCGTGCCGCGAAGATAGTTGCCTGCGCGGGAGCCGAACCATCCCATACCGGGAGACGGCAGATTGCCGTTTCTTACAAAGAAGTCCTTAACGTGTACATGGAGCGCATACGGCGCAAGCTTGCCGACCGCTTTTGCGGGGTCGTCGTCTGCGCATAGGAAGTTGCCCATATCGAGAAGAAGCCCGAAATTATCGGAAGCTACGGCGTTGAGAAGCTTTTCGACACGGTCGCTGTCCTGGCAGAAAAAGCCGTGATTTTCAAACATCGTTTTTATGCCGAGACTTTCCGCGTATTCCGTAACTCTGCGCGCGCGGGGAGCAACGATCTTTATGCAGTCGTCAAATCCGCGTTCCGTTTTTTTAGAAGCGGGAAAACCGCCGGTAATATCGTGTCTCATACGCGGAGCGCCGAGCGACTGAGCTATGGCAAGCTGCTTTTTGAGCGCTTCAAACTGCTCTTCGGGATCGTTGTTCAAAAGGTCCGCGCCGATAGTGTATGCGGAGATTTCAAGTCCCTTATCTGCGGCATATGCGCGTATTTCCTTTGCCTGCTCGATTTTATCCTTGCCCTCGGGAGCGTAAACGTCGATAAATTCTATCGAAGAAAATCCGAGCTCCTTCGCCTTGTCTATTACCTGAAAAATATTCGCATGGGTGTTGCCCATATACTGTCCGAAACTGTAAGAGCTTACGCCAACTTTCATCTCAAAGCACACTCCTTATCTTACAATATCAACGGATCTGCCCGTTTTTGCTGATTCGTAAATAGCGTCGAGTATTCTCATAAGCTCTATGCCGTCTTCCGCGGGCGCTTTGCATTCCGCCTTGCCGTCGATCGCGTCGAGGAAGTTTATATCTTCGTTGTAGAAGAAATCTCCGGTGCCGGTCGGACCGCTGATCTTTATATCGGCTATCATATCGTTGCATTCGGTATGAAGTTCAAACGGATCGAGGGTAAGTCCCGCCTTGCTGCCGTATAAAACAAGTCCGCCGGGCGTGTTGTTTGACATATTGAGACTGAAGCTTGCCTCTACGTATAAAACGGCGCCGTTGTCAAAGCGTATCATAGCGGTTGCAAGGTCTTCAACGGTGAATATCGGCTCTTTTTCTTCCTCTGCCGCTGCGGACCATGCTTTACCGTTTGTTTTCAGGTTCGTTCTTGCGCCGAGCTTATTAAACGTTGCGCCGAAAACCGAAACGGGCTTCGGATTGCCTATAATGTATCTTGAAAGGTCGATTACGTGAACGCCGAGGTCGATAAGCGGACCGCCGCCGGAACGCGATTTGTCGCCGAACCAGCCGCCGGGGAATCCCGCGCGGCGCAGATACGACGCTTTGATAAAATAAACGTCGCCCAGATATCCTTTATCTATAAAGTCTATCGCCGCAGACGCGTCGTTGCCGTGACGGCGAACGAAGCCGACCATCAAAAGCTTGCCGTTTTTTTCCGCAGCTTCCTTCATGGCAATGCCCTCCTGCGCGTTCATTGCCATCGGTTTTTCGCATTTTACGTTTGCGCCCGCGTTGAGAGCCGCAATCGTGCATTCCGCATGCGCGCTGTTCCATGTGCAGACTTCTACCGCGTCAAACTTATTTTCCGCAAGCATCTGTCTGTAATCGGTGTAATACTTTTTGAAACCGTATTTTTCTGCAAATTTTTTCGCTCGCTCCTCGTTGAGGTCGCAGCATGCAACAAATTCTATGCGATTGCCCATCCTTTTGTAAACGTCACCGTGAACGTGGGCGATGCTTCCTGTGCCGATAAATCCGAGTTTAACTGACATAATCGTTCCCTTTCTAAATCAGTAAAGTTTTTTCAGAGCGTCTGTAAGAAAATCGTATGCGAGGCGGATATCTTTTTCGGGCGTATCGCCGCATTCGCGCTCGATAGTAAGGAATCCGTCGTATCCCTCGTCCCTCAGCGCGGCAAGATAATCCATAAACGGTACGCCGCCGGTGCCGAGCGGAAGCTCCTGATACGTGGTCTCGCCCGTTTTGATACCGTCTTTTGCGTGGGTATGTACTATATAATCTTTAAGGACGTGGACCGCCTCAACGGGATCCTGTCCGCACAGCATAACGAAGTTTGCGGGGTCGAGATTTACTTTTGCGGACTTTGTATCAACTTTTTCAAGTATTCCGCGAAGCTTTACGGCGCGTTCGGGGCCTGTTTCGGTAGCGAAGCACACACCTATCGTATCGCCGTATTTTCCGAGCGTTTCAATCGTTTTGCAAACGTTTTTATACTGCTCGCTGTTTTCGTCTTCGGGCACATGACCTATGTGCGTTGTGATAACAGACGTACCCAGATCGACCGCAAGGTCCATCATTGCCATTGTGCGCTTTATTCCCTCTTCGTTCTCCCCGTATGCGGAGAAGTTCAATCCGAAATCGGCGCAAAGCGCAGAGAAAACGAGTCCGTTGTCCCGGACATATTTCAAAACGGCTTTGCGATCGTCCGCAGAAAGGTTTTCGGGGGTAAGGTCTCCGTGTGTAACATACGGCTGAAGTCCTTTTGCTCCCATATCGCGGGCCTTGATTACGGCTTCCTTGAAAGGTATTCTGAATGATTCGGGCATAACGCCTATTTTCATCATAAAATCATCTCCTCGCCTGATATATAGCTTTGTTTAAGTATATATCAAACGGGGAGAAAAGTCAAGCATTTTATTATTTTTATTTAATTTGTTCGTTTTTTGCCCCAGAAAAAGAGAGCTACCGTTCCGGGACCCGTATGTGCCCCTATTACGGGACCGATAGAGCCGATATGGACCTTTCCGTTCATGTTTTTATAGCGGCTTTCAACCTGCGCGGCGATCTCTTCCGCCTCCTGCTGTCTTGCGGAGTTGCATATAAAGCATTTTTCGGAATATCCGTCGCCGTTTTCGGCGTTTTCCGCCATCATTTCGACCATTGCCTTCATTACGGCTTTTTTTCCTCTGCATTTTTTTACCGGCGTAAGATGTCCGTCTTTGTCAACATGCAAAAGCGGGCATATATTGAGCAGCGAGCCTACCCAGCCCGACGCCTTTGAAACACGTCCGCCGCGGACGAAATACGTAAGGTCTGTAGTATAAAACCAGTGGTGAAGATTGAGTTTATGCTCTTCCGCCCAGTTGTAAAGCTCTTCCGCGCTCTTTCCTTCGTCTCTCATATCGGCGAGCTTATCGGCAAAAAGACCGAGACCTCTCGACGCCGCAAGAGAATCTATAACGTATATTTTTCTTTCGGGATATTTTTCACCGCAGAGCCCTTTCGCAATGTTTGCCGAAAGGATCCCGCCGGAAATACCCGAAGAAAGGCAAAGGTGGACGATATCTACGCCTTTTTCAAGGAAGGGTTCCCAGAATTTAACGTAGTCTTCCGAGTTGGGCTGCGAGGTGCGGGTCATCGCGCCGTCTTCCATCGTTTTGAAAAAAGCTTTCGGCGTTACCGAAATAAGATCGTCAAGACAGTCTTTGTCTCCGAGTGTGTATTTGTAAGGTATTGTGGTGATATCGCGCGCCTTGCACTCCTCGAGCGAAAGATCGCCTGCGGAATCGCAGCACACGATATAATTCAAATCCGGCATTTTGCGCCCTCCTTTAAGGTAAAATGATTATTTAAAGAGATGAAAATCTTATTACGTTATTATAATAGCACAATATAGTTTTAATGTCAAGATAAAATCGTTTTAAATATTATAACTTTTTGTAAGAAAAAAAGGATATACCCCGTTTTTCGGAATATATCCCCTTTTTTATCGACTTATCGCCGTTTTATTTCTTTACTTCCGCCATTTTCGTCGTCTGACGCTGAGCCATGACGAGATTGAAATAAATGCCTCTGTTTTTCATCAGCTCTTCATGCGTGCCCTGTTCGGCGACTTTGCCCTTTTCAAGGACTATCAGTCTGTCCGCATTGCGTAGAGTTGAAAGTCTGTGCGCGATGGCGATGGTCGTCCTTCCTTTTGTAAGACGCTGAAGCGCTTCCTGTATCTTGCTTTCCGTTTCCGTATCAAGGGAAGCCGTAGCTTCGTCAAGAATAAGTATTTTCGGATCGCGCAATATCGCTCTCGCTATCGCTATTCTCTGTCTTTCGCCGCCGGAGAGCGAATAGCCGTTTTCGCCTACGACCGTATTGTATGCGTCGGGGAGTTTTACTATAAACTCGTGCGCGTTTGCTATCTTTGCCGCCGCAAATACCTCTTCGGGCGTTGCGTCGGGCTTTGCGTAAACGATATTGTCGTAAATCGAGCCGGCAAAAAGGAATGTTTCCTGGAAGACCGTGCCGATATTCAGGCAGAGCGTCTCTTTTGAGATATCGCGTATATCCGTGCCGTCAATAAGAAGCTTGCCGCTGTTTAGATCGTAAAGCCGCATTATCAGATTGATAAGCGTTGATTTGCCTACGCCGGAATGTCCCACAAGCCCGACCATCTCGCCTTTTTTGATATCAAGCGAAATGTTTTTGAGAACGGGTTCGTAGCTCTTGTATCCGAAAGTTGCGTTCACAAACGATATATTGCCTTCGATCTCGGGAGAAAGCGCGTCTTCCTTATCTTTGATATCGGGGTCTTCGTAAAGAATCTCGTTTATTTTTGCCATGCTCGTTACGGCCTCCGCAACGGTTCTGGGCAAAAACGAGAGCCAGCGAAGCGGTCCGTATATAAAGCCGATATAGCTCATTATCTGCGTAAATTCGCCGAGTGTAAGCGGCTCGCCGATTATGGAATAGCCGAGTTCGGGGTTAATGCCGTAAAGAACGGACTGCGCGCCGAAGTAAAGGACGAGAAATTCGCCTACGCCTACGATAAAGCCGAGCATCGGGAATAAAATTGCCCAGAGCTGCTCGTTTTTCTGCGATGTTTCGGCAAGTTTTCTGTTTGCTTCCGAAAACTTCGCGATCTCGCTCTTTTCCGTACCGAATACCTTTACAACTCTTATGCCTTTGATTATATCGTGTAAAATTCCGTTTGCCGCGGAAGAAAGACGCCACTGTTTTTCGTATCTTCTGTTGATAAAATCCCAGAATTTCGCCGCCGCAAAAACAACTATCGGCACGGGAATGAAAACGAAAAGCGTTAAAAGCGGCCTTGTTGCGATAAAGTATATCAGCACGCCTACGAATACAACGCCAACTTCGATTATCCAGACGGTTTCGGACTTTATAAACTCCGTTATTACCGAAGTGTCCTCCGTAAGCCGTTTTATAAGGTCGCCCGTTGTCCTTCTTGAAATTGAGGACATCGAAAGCACCTGGATCTTATTGTAAAGCTGTATGCGGATGCTGTTTACGAAATTTGCCGAAGTTGCGTTTCTGAACCGCGCCGCAATAATATTGATCACGCGTATCGCAACGTAGCAAAGCAGCATAAGCAGAATAAGTACGAGTATCATCATTACGGGGTTTTTGTCGCCCCACGGCGTTTCGCCGGACGATGCGGGGAAGAGATATTCGTCTACAAGCACCCTGTTTATCTGCGGGATTATAAGGTTTATTACGTTTGTAATAAGGACGAGAAATCCCGAAAAAAGAAACGCGGGAATGTATTTTTTGCCGAGTGCGATAAATTTACCGACTATCGACACCTTGTTTGAACAGTGAGGACAGATCTGCGTATTTACGATATAATGCTTTCCGCATTTCGGGCAGACCGTTCTTTCAATATTTATTTCGGTAAGCTCGCCGGTCTCTATATAGTAGTTGGCGGCTTTGATAAACTCCGATACCTGATTCAGACAGCTTTGCGTAAAACGGCATATGCGGATGCTGTCGCCGTTTTTCATCTCCGCTTCAAGACTTGCGCAGCCGATATGCGAAGATATGGAAAGCTCTTTTATTTCCCTGAAATCGCAGCGGAATTCCTCTTTCTGTCTGTGTTCCCCGTCCGCGAAAAGCACGAGAGAGAAGTCTTTTGTAAGCACTATCCTGCCCGAACAGAGAAGATCGGAAGAATCTATATCGTATTCAACGCTGTATATATCGTCGGCTGACTGTATTTCCGGGTTCAAAACTGTCACCCCTTTCGGTGATGTTCATTTACGGCGTCAGATTAAAAACGCCTCTATCTTTTTTGCGCTTGCCGAATCAAGCTTCATAAAATCGTCTATAATATAGCGGTTTCCGTCAACGTCGCGTATCTGTACGGACGTTTTGCTGTCGGGATCTGTGAATTTTATGTTTCTCGAAGCGTCCCTCACCGCAAATTCACGTTTTCCGGCTGTTGTTTCTACTTCAAAATACATAAAGCCCATTCTGTCCTTTGCGGAAAGGATACGCGTAACAGACGGACTGTAATAAAGCTTGTCAAGCTCGTCGCAAACGGTTTTTCTCTGTTCCTCGTCAAGCTCCGCTATATTGCGGATAATGCCTATCTCCTTGCCGTCTTTATCCGAAACGCAGATATACTCGTTCGGAGAGCGGTATGGAAGAGCTCTGTTAAGCTTTATTTTGCCGTATTCCGTGCCTTTGTAGGTCAAAGAAAGATATCCGCCTTTTTCGGGAGCAAACTTCGCCTCTTTTGCGTCTATCATTTCAATGCCGGCAAGCTCCACGATCTTGTTTTCACTCATATGTCAGTAATTCCTTTCTTCGTCTATTCTCCGATGCCGATATGCTTTATCGCGTCAAACTGAAGCATGTAAAGCTTGTAATACTCGCCCTGCTTCTTTATAAGTTCGTCATGCGTGCCGTATTCTACCATATCGCCCTTGTCTATAACGGCGAGCACGTCGGCGTCACGCAGAGTGGACAGTCTGTGCGCTATCGCAACGGTCGTCCTGCCCTGCTGAAGATTGAAAAGCGCCTGCTGGATATTTCGCTCGGTTTCTGTATCCATCGCGGCGGTCGCTTCGTCAAGAATAAGTATCTTCGGGTTTTGAATAATTGTTCTCGCGATCGAGATACGCTGTTTTTCACCGCCCGAAAGATCCTGTCCGCCCGCGCCTATTCTCGTTTCGTATCCGTCGGGAAGACGCATGATAAAGTCGTGCGCGGAAGCGGTTTTGGCTGCCTGAATTACCTCTTCCATAGAGGCACCGGGGTTTGCATAGCGGATGTTATCCGCAATAGTGCCGATAAAAAGATATATTTCCTGAGATACTATGCCGATATTTTTACGCATGTCTGCGCTTGCGATGTCCTTTACGTTTACGCCGTCGATGGTTATCTCGCCCTCTCCGACGTCGTAAAGACGAGCCATAAGATTTACTATCGTGCTCTTTCCCGCGCCGGTTTTTCCTACTATTCCTACCATATGTCCGGCTTTTACGGAAAGACTGAGATTTTTTATTATCGGATGGCCGGGCTCATACTCGAAACGAACGTTTTTCATTTCGATATCGCCTTTCATTTCGGGCATACGGACGGGGTTTTCGGGCTCCGCAACGTCGGGCACAGCGTCCATTACCTCAAAAATTCTCTGCGCCGAGTCAACGCATCTTGCCCACCAGTTTGAAACCCACGCAAGAAAATCGAGCGGACTGTAAAGCATATTCATATACGCGGTAAACGTCATAAGTTTGCCGAGCGTCATGCCGTTTGTATGCGAAATGATCATCGTGCCGCCCACGAAAAGGACTACGAGATTAGTAAGCATCATAATAAGGCCGAGAAGCGGGAAAATAGTCGATTCCGCGTTCGATACTCTCTTATCCGCCGCCGCGCTTTTGCCGGAATATCCGGAAAAGCGCTCGCCTTCCTCTTTTTCCTTCGCAAACGCCTTGATTATACGCTGTCCGCTCATAGAGTCGCTTATATAAGACGACATATTCGCCTCGTTTATCCAGCGGACGTGATGCAGTCTGCGGAAAGCGCGCTGTATCATACGGTAAAGGAAGAGAAGCAGAGGGATCATAACGAGAACTATCAGCGAAAGCTGCCAGTTCATATAAAACATTATTATAAGTATGCCTATAAACATCAGCCCGTTTACAACAACGCTCGGCGCGCCGTCAACAAAAAACCAGTAGATGTTGTTTGAGTCGCGATTCACGCGCGTCATTAAAGAGCCCGTCTGCTTTGACGTGTAAAAGCTTACGGAAAGCTTCTGCATTGCGGAAAAGATGCGGACTTTCAGATCGTATACGACCCACGGTATGATTCCCGCAACGATATAGTTCTGCCCGATATTTATAAGCAGAGAAAGTATCCTTGCGGCAACGATGACAAGAAGCACAAGCCCCACTTCGCCGAAAAGATTCGCGTCTACGCCGGGGGTCAAAACGTTATCGTATAAAAGCTTTGTGCCGACATACGGCGAAAGTACGGAAAAAACCGTGCTTATTACGAGCATAGCAAAATATACGATGAGCTTTTTTCTGTAAAATTTGAAAAATCCGAGAAGACGTTTGAATATCGAGCCCTTGTCCATACATTTCGGACAGACTTTATGCTCGGGGTCGGGATATCTTGTGCCGCATTTCGGGCAGAAAAGCTCCTCATCCGCCCTTTCGCTGTATTCCGCCGGTTTGCCCTCTTTAAAATCGTTGAAATGACGGACGAACGAGTTGAGCTTGTTTGCAATACCGAGAGAAAACTTCATCAGCTCTTCGACCGGTTTTCCGTCTTCCTTTTTTACCGCGATAAGCCGCGCGGTGGAAACGTAACGCTCGATTTCAAGGGATTTTATATCTTCATGGGGGATAATGTCGAAAGAAACGAAGTCAAAAACCGTTTTCAGTTTTTTTCTTCCGCCTATTTTTTCTATTCTGTCGTATCCCGTTAAAAAATAAATGTTTTCTTTATCGAAAAATACCCAGCAGTCCGCAAAATTGCCGTCTTTATCCATATCTGTGTAACCGTATGAGATAATTCCGTCAATCGCAATTCCCCTTGCCTTTATCACTTCGGAGATATGCGCGGGAATTCTGGAAAGATATGTTTCAGCAGTCATGGATTCACCACCTGTTTTGTAATTTATCCCGACAAACTTTACCACAAAATGCGATAATTGTCAAGCAATTTTCTGTTTTGTGAAAATATGTTTGTATATTATTTACAATAAAGACATAAGACAAGGGCCCGAAACAGAGTCGAATAGTATTGTAATACTATTATATAAGAATTATTTTTGATTTACTGTATAATTTAAGCAGATAAATATGCCGAACGCCGTTTTCAGGAGATTTTTAAATGAATAAAAAAGAAATCGAAACAGTAAGAGAGCTTGCAAAAAAAGTAGCGGAGCTTGCCGCTCTGCCGATACAGAAAGAAAGGATCCGTCTCTGGAAAAAGCATAACGCCCTTGTCCCCGAAAGGCCTATGTTTATGATAGACCAGGTATGCTGGGGCGAGATGAATTACGAAGACGAGCTTACTCTTGTTTGCGAAGATCCCGCTCTTCGCAATATCGAGTGGCAGCTTCGTGAAACTCTTTACAGAAATAAGCATATGGCTGACGATCGTCCCATCCGCGATTACGTAACGGCAGGCAAGTCGTTTACCGTTGAAAACATAAATCTTCCCGCCATCACTCAGGACGGCGGCAGGGGCGGCGCGCAGACGCACGTATACGTTGACCAGCTGCCCGACGACGAAGCGCTTGAAACGAAGCTGAAAATGCCCGTTGTAAAACACGACACGGAAGCGACAAAAAAGACAGAAGAGCTTTACAACGAGGTTTTAAACGGCATTCTCGGCGTAAAAATGACGGGTTACGACGGATATTTCCATTATTGGGACAGAATATCGTGGTGGCGCGGCGTTGAGGCGATAATGTACGATATTGCGGATAATCCCGAATTTATCCACAGACTTCTGAAAAAAACGATAGCCATGCATATGTCTATGCTCGACCAGATCGAGGCGCAGGGCCTTATCACCGCGGGCATGGATACAGTCCACTGCACCGGCGCGTATAACGACGTTATGGAAGGATACTCCGACGATCCCGCCGAAAACGCGAAGGCCGACACCCACACCGCGAAAAACAGCTGGACATACAGCGCCGCTCAGCTTTTCTCAATGGTTTCCCCCGAAATGCACGACGAGTTTGACGTTCAGTATATTATCCCTTGGTTTAAACGCTTCGGGCTCGGGTATTACGGCTGCTGCGAGCCTGACGACATAAAAGTTGACGTTTTGCGCAAACTGCCCAATCTGCGTAAAATATCTATGAGCCCGTGGGTAAACGTAGAGCTCGGCGCCGAAAAAATAGGCAAAGACTTCGTATTTTCAAGAAAGCCCAACCCCGCAGATCTCGCATGGGATGTTTTCCCCGAAAAAAACGTTGTAAAAGAGTTTGAAACGACCCTTGCGGCAACGACCAGAAACGGATGTCCAGTAGAGTTTATTTTAAAGGATATCACAACCGTAAAAAACGATCCGCAGCGCCTCTGGAAATGGGCTGAAATAGCGCGAAGCTACTGCGGCTGACGGTGATAAAAATGATAAACGGAAGGTTTTATTTTTCCGGATATGCGACCGGAAGATCGCTTTACGATATTACGGAAGACCAGGCGAAAAAGCTTACGCATTTAAACGTTGCGTTCGGCATAGTTATTGACGGCAAAATAAATATCGACCGTCAGCGCCCGTATCTTTCCGAGCTTGAAAGAATAAGAAAATACAATCCCTCGCTGAATATCCTGCTCTCAACGGGCGGAGGCGACCAGCACGGTCACGGCCCCGCAACGGACAGCGACGCGCATATGAAAACGTTCGTTGACTCTACGATGGATATCGTAAAGGAATTCGGGTTTGACGGCATAGACTGCGACTGGGAATTTCCCGGCGACGACGGGATACTCGAGGAAAAATATCAGCATACGCGCCTTTTTGCGGAATACAGAAAAGCTCTCGATCAGTATGCGGCGGCAAGGGGCAGAAAATGCTGGCTTACTACCGCGGCTGCGTGCGGACAGTGGTATATAGACAGAACTGAGATCGATATTTCCCATAAATACCTCGATTTCATCAATCTTATGACATACGATCTTCGCGGCTGGGATCAGCCGGCGGGACATCATACTTGCCTTTACGACCCGAAAGACGCTCCCGTGGTTTTCAGCGCAGACAGATCGGTTAAAATGCTTGAAAAAATCGGCGTTCCGAAAGAAAAGCTTCTGCTCGGCGCGGCGTTTTATTCGAGAATATGGAAAAACGTGACCGGTTCGGAAACCGGCGTAAACGGCATTTCACCGACGGGCGGCGGCTTCGGTCCGTCATACACAGATATATGCCTTATCCACGAAAAGAGCGGCAGATTTAAAAAGTATTACGACGATACCGCAAAAGCGCCGTGGCTTTTTGACGGAAAAGATTTTATTTCATACGACGATCCGTCCTCCGTAAAAGCAAAATGCGAATACGTCGCCAAAGAAGGGCTCGGCGGCATGATGTATTGGGAGCACGGCAGCGACAAAACGGGCGCTCTCTTTGAAACGATATTCAAAACCCTGAAAAACAGCTGAACAACCCCTGAAAGTTACCGTTATGACATCTTAAAGTGTCATAACGGTTGTTTTTTTGTTCAAATTCGGGAAAAATACGAGGAGAAAATATGATATTATTTATCTGCGGAATGCGAAGGGTACCCCGCAGTCCGCAAAAAAGCGTACGAAAGAGGGCATAACAATAAGAAAGAGAAAAATAAAGATCACGGAGGAGAAAATAATCCAGGAGCTTGCAAGGATCGCTTTTGACGATATTTCGGACTATCTCTCGTTTTTTAAAGACGATAACGGTGAAACGAAGATCGTTGTAAAAGAAAGCGACGGCATAGATACGCGCGCGGTCGCCGAGATAACGAATTCAAAATCGGGCTTTCGCTTCAAGCTTTACAACAAGCAGCAGGCGCTCGTTAAGCTCGGAGACTATCTCGGTCTGTGGAAGCGCACGCCGGAAGAAGAGATAGAAGATCTTGACGAACTGGAAATTTTAACGCCGTGAAAAAGAGAAAAAGCATACCGTGGCAGCCGCTTTCTCAAAAGCATAAGGATTATATCCGCAGGTGTATGGACTGCACTTTCAATTTCGCCGAAGGCGCGGTCCGTTCGGGGAAGACAACGGCAAACGTACTTGCGTTTTCGTATCTTCTCGAAAAATCGCCAGACAGACTGCATCTTGCAACGGGAACGACGCTTTCCGCCGCTTTGACGAATATAGGCGACTGCAACGGCTTCGGGCTTGAACATATTTTTCGCGGAAGATGCCGCTGGGGCAAATACAAGGGAAATACCGCGCTTTTTGTAAAAACGATTGAAAAGGGCGAAAAAACCGTTGTTTTCGCAGGAGGCGGCAAAGCGGACAGCTACAAACGGATACGGGGCAATTCATACGGCATCTGGATAGCGACCGAAGTAAACAGACATTTCATCTCGGGGGATGACCGCTGTTTTATAGACGAAGCTTTCAACCGTCAGCTCGCGGCAAAAATGAGGCGCGTGCTCTGGGATTTCAACCCGGATTACCCTACTCATCCCATTTATACGGGATACGTTGATAAATATATCGCGCTCAGGCTTGACGTCAACCACGAAAAATTCTGCATTCGGGACAATCTTTCCGTTTCGGCTCAAAGGCGTGCGGAAATAGAAGCTCAGTATGAAGTAGGCAGTTTCTGGTATAAGCGGGCGATTCTCGGGGAACGCGCAGCGGCGGAAGGGCTCATATTTCCGCAGTTCGCTTCCGCCCCCGAAAAATGGACCGTTTCTTCCGTTCCCGACGACGTTTCACATATAATAATCGGGGTGGATTACGGCGGCAACAGTTCCGCCTCCGCTTTCGTTGCGGTCGGCATGAAAAAAGACAGAAACGGCGTCGTTATTCTGAGGGACAGAAAAATCAGGGGCAGAAAGGGCGAGATCACGCCCGATATGATAGAAAACGAGTTTATCCTTTTTGTTAAAATGCTTCAGGATAATTTCGATATACCCGTTACGTACGCTTTTATGGACAGCGAAGCGCAGTATCTTACCGCAGGAGTAGTTATGGCGGCGAGGAAAGCGGGACTGAAAATCGCAATAGCGGACAGCGTGAAAAAACCGATAGCCGAGCGTATCGCAATAAAGTCAAGACTGATTTCCCAACACAGGTGGTCGGTTATGGACTGCTGCAAAAACGTTATTGCAAGCACCGCAACGCAGATGTGGGACCCTTACAGTCCCGACAGACGGCTCGACAACGGCTCCTGCGATATCGATACTGCCGATGCTGAAGAATACGCGTGGGAACGGTTTATCCGCTGGTAGCCGTTCCCGCAGATTTCAGGAGGTCAGTTATTGAACTATTCAGCAATTCTGAGATGTCTGCGCGAATACTTCGGAGCCGATGTTTCGGATGACGGAATGGCAGCTCTCATTGAAAAGTGGCGCGAATGGTACAGCGGCTCTTCGGAGGGCTTTCACAGAATTTTATTAAACAACGGTCTTTCAACCGTTTCAAGGCAGATGTTTACCCTTCATATGGCAAAACGCGTCTGCGAAGACTGGGCAAACCTGCTTCTCAACGAGAAAACGTATATCGTTTTATCCGATAAAAACGCTTCGGATTTTATAAACGGTCCTAACGGCGTTTTTGAGAAAAACGATTACCGCACTCAGTTGAACCGTCTTGTCGAAAAAGCGTTCGCTCTCGGATCGGCTGCGGTGATATGCTGCATTGAGGGCGCCGTTACGGACAGAAGCGGAAACGTTGTTAAAACAGAAAACGCCTCCGTTCGTTTCGACTACGCCGACGCGGAAAGCATTTTTCCCGTTTCGTGGTCGGGCGATACGGTATCGGAAGCGGCATTTGTAAGACGCGTGGTCGAAAACGGAGAAACTCTCGTTTACATTCAGGCGCATCTTCTCGAAAACGGCGAATACGTTATTTACAACAGATGTTTTTCCGAAAAAGACGGGCTTCGCGAGGAGCCGCTGCCGGATGAGATCGCGCCCGCGCTGAAAACCGGCTCGGATATTCCGTGGTTTTCGATAATAAAGCCGAATACGGTAAACAGTCTCGTGCCGTCCTCACCGATGGGAATTTCCGTTTTTGCCGACGCGATAGACGTTATAAAGGGAATAGACCTTTGCTACGACAGCTTGAATATGGAGTTCGTGCTCGGCAAAAAGATGGTCTTTCTGCGAAGAGACCTGCTCGAAAAAGACGAAGACGGCAATTATTACGCGCCGCAGGATACAAACAGGCAGCTTTTCATGTATCTCGGAGACAAGGCGATAGACGGCGATATGCTGCCGCAGGAGTTCAACCCGCTTTTAAGGGTTGAAGACCACGTTAAATGTATTCAGGAGCAGATGAATTATCTTTCGTCAAAATGCGGTTTCGGCGAAAGGTATTACAGATTCGATTCGTCCCGCACCGTTACTGCAACGCAGATAAACAGCGAAAACTCGACGCTTTATAGGTGTATAAAAAAACACGAGATACTGCTCGAAAAAGCGATCGTAAACACCGTAAGGGCGGCGCTTCATATCGGAGAAAAGTTTCTCGGCAAAGTTTTTGATAAAAACTCCGGCATAAAAGTGATTTTCGACGACAGCGTTATAGAGGATAAGGCGGCAATGCAGTCGCGCGACCTTGAGCTTGTAAAATCAAAGATCATGGCGCCCTTTGAATTTCGCATGAAATATTTCGGCGAGGACGAAGAAACCGCAAAAAGAATACTTTCGGAGGCACATTATGGATAACGGATTTATCAGGTCCGTATTTTCGGGCGAAAGCATCGATTTTGAAACGTTTGAAAAACGCCTTGGCGAAAAAGGCGGCTTCCGCATCGTTTCTTCCGACGAACCGGACGGCGAAAAAGAGCTTTTGCAGGAGCTTGAACGTGTTAAAAACGAAGGAAAGATCTCTCTTGCCCTGGCGCAGAGCAGAGCAAAAAACATAAAAGCCGCAAGGGCGATGATCAACGACAGTCTGCTTTTCGACGAAAACGGATTCAACGACGATCTTCTTTACGAACAGACTTCCCGTCTTCGTTCGGAAAACCCGTGGCTTTTCGAAGAAAGCGAGCCGCAGGCAAAAAGCGTTTCAACTTATCTGCCCCGCGGCCGCGCGGAATTCAGAGACCCGTCGCGAATGAGCGACGAAGAATACTACAAAACAATAATGAAAGGTGATATCGGTTAATGGCAAACACATTTATTACAGTTCAGCAGATCGCCCGTGCGGCGCTCCCCATACTTCATGAAAACCTCGTTTTTCCGGCGCTTTCCTATAAGGAATTCTGCGACGGAGCGGGCAAAAAGGGCGACGTTGTGCAGATAAAAAAGCCCGCGGTATATACTGCGGACGAATTTTCGTCCTCCATATCCGTTCAGGATATAAAGGAAAGCAGCGTACTAGTTACGCTTGACAAAATAGCGGACGTCTCAGTAGAGCTTTCGGCAAAGGAAATGGCTCTCGATCTTGAAGACTTCACAAAGCAGGTCATCGCCCCCGCAGCGGCAGCGATTGCCGAAAAGATCAACGCCGACGGACTTGCGCTCTACAAAGACATCCCCTACACCTGCGGCTCAGCGGGCGTTACGCCGAGCGGAATATCGACCTTTGCCGCGGCGGCAAAGGCGTTAAACGACAATAAAGCGCCTCTCGGCGACAGGTACTGCGTATGGAACAGCGCCGCTCTCGCGTCTTTTCAGAGCGACAGTTCGATAGTTTCGGCAGAAAAATGCGGCACTACGAAAGCGCTTCGAAACGGCTCGGTAGGCAGACTTATCGGACTTGAAAACTATATGTCCGGTCAGGTTTACACACATAAAAAGGGTACCCTTTCCGGGAATCTCAAGGTTGCGGAAAATACAGCGGCGGGCAGCGACACAGTAAAGATATCCTGTACGTCGGGCACGCTCGTAAAGGGCGATATTATCACGATAAACGGCGCAAATTACACTGTTTTGCAGGATGCTGCCGCCTATTCTTCCGCAATAACCGCAAAAATCTATCCCGCAGTCCCCGAAGGCGGATTTGCGGCGAACGACGCCGTTGCTCTTACCGGCGACCACGCGGCAAACCTTGCTTTTCACAGAAACGCTTTCGGCTTTGTTTCCCGTCCGCTAGAAAAAGCGCGCGGAGCGGAAAGCTACGTTACGTCTTTTGACGGAATATCTCTCCGCGTGACCTTCGCTTACAACATTTCCACCAAAAAGCAGACGATGTCCGTAGATACGCTTTACGGCTTCAAAACGCTTTATCCCGAACTTGCTGTTCGCGTACTCGGCTGATCATGGCTTTTATCGATTACGGTTATTACGTCGGCAAATACGTCGGGATGCCTGTCCCTGCAGATAATTTTGCGTGTTATGCCGAAAGAGCCTGCGATATTATAGACGGAATAACCTCGGGCCGTGCGTCAAAATCTGCCGAAAAAGACGGAAAGAACTCGACCGCGGCAAAAAAGGCGGCTTGCGCGCAGACGGAATTTCTCTATTCTCTCGGCGGCAGCGAATATCTCGGCAAAACGGGCAAGGACGTTTCAAGAGAAGAGATAGGCAACGCAGCGGTATCTTACAGGCGGGACGGCGGGATAACGTATCTCGGCGTACCCGTTTCGGGGCTTGCGCTGATGTACCTTTCGGAAGCGGGAATGATACTCGGAGGCATATGATGGAAGAGATAAACGCGATAATATACGAATCGCTTGCCGACGCCGCGAAAATCGGCGAAACGGAAAGAAACGGCATCCGCGAGCTTGCGGAAGAAATAGGCAGACAGATAGTAAAAATACTTATTGAATCGGGAATCCTCGATCAGAGATAAAATCATGCGAACGGAAAAAACAATTTCCGTTCGCGTTTATAAAAGGAAGGATCGAATGTTTAGAAGATTAATGAAAAGCGTTGCCACAGTCTATCACAAAACGGGCGAAGACGAAACGGGACAGGGCGTTTACGACAGATTCGTATTAAAAAACACGCGCTTCGAACGCAAGGAAAGCGTACGGCCCACCGTTGCGGGGCTTATGCCTTACAACAGTTTCAAGCTTTTTGTAAAAGCGGGGAAAAACGACAGACCCGTATTTGCCGATAAGGCGGCGTATCTTGCAATGACCGAAGCGGCAAGAAAGCTTTGCTGGACCGTTGCGGAAGGCGACGTTATAACCCTCGGTGAAACGTCGTTTTCACTCGGCGACGACTCTGTTGACGATATGAAGGCGGATTGCGAGATATTTACCGTAAACTCCGTTTTGAAAGACAGCGTGGCGGAAACGGGCGTAATCGAAATAAGCGGAAGAGGAAGGGTGTTTTACACGTGAACGTTTCTCTCGAACAGACGCTACTCTCGTGGCTGTCGTCTTTTCCGTCGCTGCCGAAAATTTACCCCGAAATGCTTTCAAAGATAAACGGCGAGCTTTCGCTGAAAATCAAAAGCGGTCCGGAAACGGTAAGAAAATACGTTTTCGGCGGCGAAATAAAAAAGGCCGAATTTGCCCTTCGCATGCGCGTTTCAAACAGCGATACGAGATCCCGGATGAAAGCGATAAATATTCTCACCGCTGCGGGGGACTTCGTAAAAAGCGGGATCGCATCTCTTTCGGGCATAACGGCGACCGACGCGGGATTGGCGGAATACCCGAAGCTTTATCAGCGCACCGATAACGGAGACGACGAATACGAAGGGGTATACTATATTGTTTTTTCGGAGGGATCACCATGAATTATGCGTCAAAAGGCGATATGAAAATAGCCGTTAAAGTCGCATACAATACTTTTGCGCCTCTTGAAGCCGGCGTAAAATCATTTGAAAGGATCATCAGGCCGATCGTGAAAACCGTTCGTCTTATTTCGGAAAATTCCGTTCATACCGAGGTCGTCGGGTATTTTGAGACCGTTAAGATCACGGCGGATACCGTATACGGTGACAATGCGAACGACTTTCTCCGTTCTCTTGCCGAGTGTGTTGGCAGAAACTGCAAAACGGAGATTTTTCTGTATGGAGAAAACGACCGAACGCCTCTCACAAACACTTTTGCGGGCAAAAGATACCCCGTTACCGCCGCCGTAACGAAGCTTTGCGGCGAAAGCGGCGACATCCCCGGGTTTTACGGCTTTGAGGCGGAATTATACGTTAACGGAGACGGAATTTATGAAGAAAGAGAGATATTGCGGTGAGAATTTATATAAACGATACGGATATTACCGATAAAATCGCCGCAAATTCGGTAAAATGGAGAAGATACGCCGCTTTCCGCTCCGAGCTGTCTTTTCGTCTCGAACCGTTTTTTACGGACGGGATAACCGTCGGTCAGGGTATGAAGGCGTATATGACGGACGATTACTCTCAGCGTGTTTTTGCGGGAGAGGTAACTTACGTAAGCGAAGAGTATATAAACGATACGCGCTTTTCCGTCACTGTTCGCTGCGGCGGGAACGAAACGGTGCTTTCGCACAGGTTTGTCGGCTCCTTTTCTACCGACTCACCCACTACGGGCTCGGCGGCAAAAACGCTTTTTCTCCTTTATCTTGCCGGCGCGTCAAACGAGGGTTTTCTTTACAATCCCGCTCTTTTTACAAACGGAGCCGCGATTAACGGCTATTCGGTCAACTCAAGATCGCTTGCAAAGGTTTTTGACGAGCTCGCCTCGGCTGACGGGAGTCGCTGGTGGGTGCTGCCCGACGGCACTTTTTATTTCACAAACAGTATCGAAGTTACACAGTCGTCTTTCTGCGTTGATTTAACGGGCGAGGCGAATAACAGACTTACCGATCTGTCTTATTTTTCAACCGTTAAATCGACGGACGGCTACAGAAACGTTCAGTATGTCGCAGGCGCAAACGGTATTACGGGAAGCGCGCAAAACAGCGCGGAAATTGCCGCGATGGCGAGGCTGGGCGGCACGGGAAGATACGAAAATGCGGTATCGCTGCCGATGATCACTACCGCAGCGGAAGCGAATGCGGCGGCGGCAAACATTTTAAGAAGCTACGACGAAAACGGCTTTAACGCGGTCTTTACTACCGAAACTTACGGCCTTCGTCTTTTTGACCGCATAGATATAAACGCGCCGCAGTTCGGGCTTTACGGACTTACGCCGTTCGTTATTACTGAGATCACCGCACGCGATACGCCGTCCGCAGACGGAGATCTCGCCTTTTCATACACCGTAAAGGCTAAAATGTCGTCGCAGTATGTATCGTATATCCGTCCGCCGGAATACTGGACGGAGACCCTGAGCCGTCTTTCAAAATAAAGCAAATTTTTTCAAACAATATAAAAACCACTTGAAACCGCCTTTTAGTTGATATATAATGTATTTATCAACATAAAGGCGGTTAAAAATGAAAAAATCCGTTAAAATTGCAATTGCTGCTTTAATTGCCGTTGTCGCTGTCGTTGCGGCCGTTGCCGTGATAATGTCGGGACAAAGCAAAGAAGACGAATATAAAAAAGCGCTTGATTTATACAAAGAGGGCGATATCGACGGAGCGTACGCTCTGTTTTGCGTTCTTTACGGCTATGAAGACAGCGCGGAATTTGCGGATAATATCTTTGCGGAAACAAAAATCGAAAATATCCGCTTTGCCGAAGCGGGAGATATTATCACCTTTGGCAGATACGAGCAGGATAATAACACGTCAAATGGTCCGGAAGATATCGAATGGCTTGTTTTGGAAAAACGGGGAGAAAGCGCGCTCGTAATAAGCAGATACGCCCTTGACAGCATGGTGTTTGACTCTCCGGGAGGGACGAACGACTGGATAAACAGCTCCGTTCGCCGCTGGCTGAACAGATCTTTCCTTCTCTTTTCTTTCGACGGCCCCGAACAGAAGAGAATAGAGGATACAGTGCTTTACGAAAACGGAGTCGCCTATGAAGAAACTGACGGCATTTTTCTTTTAAGCGTTGAAGAGGTAAGCAAATATTTCAAAGAAAACGCTGACAGAGCCTGCGAGGCGACTGATTACGCAATAGCGTGCGGCGCGCATACCGACGAATCGCATTTATACGATAGATGGAATCACGAGATCGAAGCTCCGCCAAGGTGTCACTGGTGGCTTCGCACGCCCGGCAAAACCGCCGGCACGGTCGTAAGCGTTTATTCGACCGGAAGGATAAATACCGACGGGAATATGATAGACGACGATTACCGTGCGGTACGTCCCGCAATGTGGATAGACCTTTCGCTCGGCGAATAATCGACTTTTTTCCAAACAATGGCGAAAAAACTTGAAAAATGCGCACGGTTGATATATAATACTGTAAAAAGTTATTTTTTAAAGGTGAGATCAAATGAAAATTCTTGTTATCAACGCAGGCAGCTCCTCGGTCAAATATCAGCTTTTCGATATGACTGACGACAAAGTGCTTGCAAAAGGCATCTGCGAAAGAATAGGTATTGAAGGCGGCACTTTCAAGCATAAAGTTCCCGGCAGAGACGATCTGAAAATATCCGTTGAAATGAAAAACCACAGCGAAGCCATCCAGCTTATCGTTGATACGCTCGTTTCAAAAGACCACGGCGTTCTTTCGTCAATGAAAGAGATAGACGCGGTAGGTCACAGAGTTCTCCACGGCGGCGAAAAATTCTCAGGATCGGTCCTTATCAACGACGACGTTATAAAAGCGATAGAAGACTGCTGCGTTCTCGGCCCTCTTCACAATCCCCACAACCTTACCGGTATCCACGCCTGCGAAGAGATCATAGGCAACGTTCCCCAGGTAGCCGTTTTTGATACGGGCTTCCATCAGACGATGCCCGAATACGCCTATATGTACCCCATCCCCTATGAATACTACGAAAAATACAGGATCCGCCGTTACGGCTTCCACGGCACTTCGCACAGATACGTAAGCCAGAGAGCCGCCGTAATGCTCGGCAAAGACCCCTCAGAGCTTCGCATAGTTACCTGCCACCTCGGCAACGGTTCATCGGTTGCGGCAGTAAAAGGCGGGAAATGCATAGATACATCAATGGGTCTCACTCCTCTTGAAGGACTTATGATGGGCACACGCTGCGGCTCGATAGACCCCGCGATAATCCCGTTTTTAATGGAAAAAGAAGGACTTTCCGTTTGTGAAATAGATACCCTTATGAATAAAAAATCGGGTATTCTCGGTTTGCACGGCAAAACGAGCGACAACAGAGAGATCGAAGACGCCGCAAAGGCGGGCGATCCGCGCTGCATGCTTATAGAAAGCATAATCGTTCATCAGCTCGTTAAATATATCGGCGCTTACGCCGCAGAGATGAACGGTATAGACGCAGTGGTATTCACCGGCGGCATCGGCGAAAACAACGCCGGCTACCGCATTCGCTGCGCGGAGCATTTCGCATTCCTCGGCGCTGCTGTCGATCCCGAAAAGAACGGCAAACGCGGCATTGAAATAGATATTTCAAAAGACGACGCAAAGCTCAGATTCCTCGTTATTCCCACGAACGAAGAGCTTATGATAGCAAAAGACACGCTTGAGATCTGCGAAAAGCTGAAATAACAGACAAATATATGAATTTCCCTCTCCGAAAACGCTCGGAGAGGGAAATTTTTGCCGTTTTTTCAGTCTTTAAAGACAAAATCCGAATATTTACACGGGAGACAAAAAAATGAAAAAGATAATAATTACCGTTATGCTTCTGGCTTTTTTACTCTTTCTTTTTTCCTGCGGCAAAAACGAAGAGATCTCAGCCCCGAAGAGGCGCTGCCTGTCGAGGAGTTGATCCCCGAAGGGGAAAGGGAACCGGAAGAGGTATTGATCCCCGAACGGCGTTATAAACAACGATT
Organism: Clostridia bacterium; assembly: GCA_017427285.1. GTDB lineage: Bacteria > Bacillota > Clostridia > Oscillospirales > UBA644 > HGM12619. The sequence goes on along the minus strand of JAFRTE010000020.1, from coordinate 9,964 downwards.
ACGGCACCGTCTGCAAAATTGACGAAAACGGCGGCGCAATATTCCCCGAAACAATTATCGACTGAAAAGAGCGAAGATCTCATTTTTTCACTTAAATACAAAAAAATATCCGGTCTGACAGATCATTCTGCCAAACCGGATATGCTTTTTATTCTTTTATTCGCCCCAGACGATCTCTATCGCTATTTTGGACGGCGCAACTTCTTCTTCTATGTATTCTTCCAGCTTCTCTAAGTGTGATTCTATATATTCCGAAGGCGCGACTCTGCTTGTGATCCATTCGCCGAGCGCCTGGTTTGTGGGAGCGCCGAGTCTTGTAAACTGAGTGCTGAGGAACATTCCGAAATAAACGTCCGCGTCACGGCGGTCAAAAAAGTATGTGTGATACAAAAGATCCTTTACTGAGTCAAGATCGGGATATTGCTCAAACGGCGCATACAGCGCGTCAAGCGTAAGCGCGGTCGCTTCAAGGTGAGGCGTTGTCTGCGGAACAACAAGAACGTTTTCAAGATTAGTATAATGGCACGCCATATATCCCGGCTCAACGTTCGGTCCCGAAGGCCACGGCAAAAGACCGAAATTCGTCATTTGCTTTGCGATATTGCTTGTTACGTATTCGACGTAGTGCATTACGCCGAGCACGGTTTTGCCGCCGACAAGCGCTTCGACCGGCGTTGTGTTGCCTCCGCGGCGGTCGATCGTATGAGAAAGAGCGCCGTAGTAAACGTAATTTGCCTCGTCCATGGCTTCAAGAGCGTACGGCTCGGTTATTCCGGAATGATATTTTCCGTCCGTCCCTTTCAGAGCGACCTTAAACCCGTTTGAAAGAAGATAGTTTGCTCCTACGTCGTCTCCCGAGGACGACAAAGCGTAGTGTTTTACTTCTCCGCCCTCTTCAACATAGTATTTTTCAAGGCATTCGCGGAAAGTTCCCCACGTCCATTTGCCGTTTTCGTACAAATCGCGCGGATCTTCGGCATTCAGGGCATTGATGAGGTCTTCGTTAACGACCGTCAGCCCTCTGTATGAAACCGAAGCGGTCGGCCACGCGGCGGGAATAAAGCCGAAAGCGTCGTCGTTCCAGTAAAGTATTTCGAGGACGTTGCTTTTGCCCCATTTATCTTCGTTGTGAAAATCGGCATATTCTCCGAGCTCCGAAAGACCGACGAGCGTGCCGGCTTTCATACTGTCTCTGAACGTGTCCGAGGTGCCGCTGATAACATCGCAGAAATACACGCCTGCTGCAATACTCATTCTGAAGTTTGTTACGACCGAACCGTCAGAATAATAGGAAATATCCAATATACAGTTAAGATTTTCCTGCACGTCCTTTATCCTCTGAACGGCAAGATCGGCAAGCATGGTATCGACGGCATATCCGAGCACCTGTTCGTCTTCTGCGCTGAAGGACTGATCTCCCGTTCTGCGCATATATTTTACCGTTACGCCTTCAAGGTCCGTTTTATCGCTCTCAAAAGTGAAGTCAACGTCGAAAATCTCTTTTTCCTGAGGCGCGCAAGCAACGAAAACAATTATAGACATCATAATAACAAGACACATTTTTACCGCTTTTTTCATTTGTTTAAGCTCCTTTCGGGTTTATCGGTTTCCGTAAATTAATAATACCACTTACAGACACAATGTCAATCTTCAAAAGCAGTTTTTATGCAAAAAAACAAAATAAATATGCAGATGCTGCGAAAGTCCGCGCTGGACGCGATCCGGAGCGGGCTTTCGGTATTTTATCAGTCGTGGAAATTTCCTTCGTTTTCAAAAAGCGTTGCGTATGCGGGGAAAGCGGATTTTTCCGCATTTTTATATATGGCGTCCTTTGATCCGGCGAGTGCGGGGACTATTCCTGCGTCCATCATTCCGTCAAACATACCGCTCATTTCCATATGAACGTGATATCTCATATGGTCGCCCTGCGTCTGCTCGAGTATTACCTTTGCGTCGCGCTCATCGTGAAAATAGTTTCTTACAAGATAGTCAAGAATGCTTTCTTTCGTTTCAAATCCCTCAAACGGCTCGTAGATCTTATCTATCAGCAGCGCGGAAATCTCGCTGTCCTGCGCCGTGATGGGAATTGCTATCGATAAGCTTGCGCTTGAATACGTCATCTTGTTGTCGTATATGTTTTTCGCATTCGGACCGGTCGGAAGAGGCACAACGCCGTAATTTTCCACATTGTAAGATATTGTGTTTGTGTTTCCGCCGAGAACCTGGTTTGTATTGCCGTAATACATTACCGAATCGCCCGCAATAAAGCGGTCGGTCTGCCAGTAATCGAGCACATTGTCGGCAAGTGCGCCGTTAAACCACTCAAACGCCTTGTTGTATGCTTCGAGCGCAGCGTCTGAAAAATAGCCGATCTCCATTTCGCCGTCGCTGTTTCTGGATACGACCTCCGTGCCGTTTGACAATCCGAGGTCTCTCGCAAAAGGACCGAAGCCGGAAAAGAACGAATAAATATACTGATTTGCACTGTTTGTATAAGCAAAAGCTTCAAGACATCTTTCAAAGGTATCCCAGTTCCATTCGGCGTTTTCGTAATAGTCTCTCGGGTCGGTCGATAAATTCTCGGCGATGTGGTCTTCATTTATGTAAAGTATAAAAAACTCCGAGTCAACTACGCGGAGGGGAAGCGCAGCCGCCTGAACGGCAAAAATACCGCCGTTATACATGGTGGATACGAGCGAATACCTGTTGCCCCATTTGGACTGATCGAAAACGTCTATATTGGTAAGCCCCGACAGATCTTCAAAAGCGTTCGCTCTCATATAGCTGAGAAGACCGAAAGACGGCGACTGAACGAAATCGTAAAGATATACGCCGCCTACGGCGCTTCTGTATGCGCGTTCCTGCATCGAATTCTCGTAAACAAATTCGATCTTGCAGTTATACGCCGTCTCAACGTTCTTTACGCGTTCGGCAGCCATATCGCCGAAATCGGTATCGGGTATATAGCCGAGATTGCGTCCTCTTCCCTCATACGAAGCTTCCATGGCCATGATATACGTTTTTCCCGCAAGGTCGATCGCTTCGTCGGAAAGCGACGGCGAATATTCGGGCATGATCTCGGGAATTTCCGCCGCGCATGAAGAACAGATGGCAACAAGCATTAAAACGAACAAAAGCAGTGCAAAACGCCTTTTCATTTTGATCTCCTCACTTTTTATTTAATTTGATATCAGAATAAAAAATCTTCCGTCAGCCCGATCTGAGACGCGTCGATCGGCTCAATGCCTATTTTCAGCGCGGGGGATCCTTCCTTTAAGCGGTAATCTCTGTTTTTTGCGTCAACAAACATCGGGTCTTCGCAAATACTCTCCGAATCGTAGCCGCAAACGTTTTCTTCCGCCGTTTTCCACTCTTCAAAAGTCATCATTCGGCTTTCGATATCTATCAGCGCTTTACCTTTTTTATTGAAATATAAGTTTTTGTCCATTGATCTTAACGATTGAAGAGACGGCGTGCCGCTCGAATTTGCGCCGTCGCCGAAGGAAAGCATTATTCTGTCGCCGCTGCCGTCGATGAGGCTTCCGTCTTTTTCAAGCTCTCCGCCGCAGTCTGAATATACTATATTCCTTTCAAATACGGACTCCCCCGCGGGGCATATATACGGCTGGATATCAGCCGCTCCGTTTCTCTCGAAGGAAACGTCGAAAATATTGTTTACAACGTAATTGCCTATACTTTTTATAAATATTCCCGCATTTACCGCAGGCGCCGTTTCGTCGCAGATTATATTGTTCGTTACGGTAACGTAATGCGCGGCGTCGTCAAGAAAAATACTGTGGCCTCGCCAGTTGAAGGAAGCTTTTCCCCTGTATGCGCCGCAGATCATATTGTGGTCTATAACGTTGTCTCTGCCCATGCCCCAGCCCTCTATTCCGCCTCCGTCTGCGGAACGTATGCCGGTATTGCTTATTCTGTTATACGAAATAACGTTTTTTGTCGTCTGATTGTATTTCCAGTGTTCCTCAAACGGAACGCCTTCGATGCCGTTATCCTTAAAAACGCCGTAGCGCATGCCTTTCAGTGATATTCCGTAGCGCGGCACGCCGTCTATATCGTTATGCGTAATAAGGTTTTCGCCGCTGTTTATAAGATAAATTCCCGCGCCGTGCGTTGCAAATTCGCCCGCATTGCGTATTTTATTGTGCGATACCGTGTTTTGTCTGCTGCAGTAATTCAGACTTCCCGGGTTTTCGCCTATAAGGAATATTCCCGCATATCCGGGATTTTCAATAAGATTGCCCTTTACGCAGCAGTTTTTCACGCTGCCCCTGAGCGTAACCGCAACATAGCCGGCATACGTCATTTTGCAGTTTGCCACCGCTGAGTTTTCGGCGTTTTGAAAAGAAACGAGCGCGTTTATGTTTTCGTCGTATTCGGCAAGCACGTTTGCGGGACGCGCCTGCGCCGCGAGATTTTCCCCGAAAGCGTTCATTGTAAGCGTAAAGCCGCATATCTCTATATTTTTTACGGGTTTTTCCGCTTTTCCGCGAACGGTGAATATTTCGCCGAGCTTACCGGCAACGATCTCGCAGCCGTTTATCTTTTCGGGGTCTTCGGGCTTGAAATACACTCTGTTTTTCTCGATCGCCCAGTCTCCCGCGTTTTTTATAAACTCGCGCGCGCCGCATATACACGTTATGCCGCCGCTCCAGTCGCATTTTTTTATATGGGTCTCGATCCCGTCTTTTGAAATGCTCTTTATTTTCAGTATTTCGCCGAACCATGCAGTCGAATTTTCATAAACCGCCTGCAGATGCGATCTGTCCTTTATCCCCTCGCCGCTCAGATCAGACGATCTTGCCGCTTTCATGCGCTTTCCGTTGCAAAAAAGCGTGTAAAAATCGCCGACAGAAGAAATATCTGCGTCGAATATCCCGTCGCCGTCGCTGTCGCTCCAGCCCGTTATCGGTTTACCGCCGACAAGACATACGTCCTCGCCGTCCGCGGAAGTATAATAAATCCTGTGATTTTCGTCAAAATCGTTTTCGCCTATAAATACGGGGGCGTCAAGATAATACTTTCCGCCCGTAAAAACTATGCCCGCGTCGCCGCAAAGCCCTTCGGCTATCGCTTTTCTCATCGCGCTCTGCGCGTCCTTTACGGAACTGAACGGACTGTTTTTCGTGCCGTCTCCGCCCTCTCCGCGCCCAGGCGAGACGTAAAATATCAGACTGAGTTTTTTTTCGATTTCAAGGTTTTTCATTCTGTCCTCTTCTTATACTGAAAAAGCGGTGAAATATCAGTTTTCCCCGCCGTCTTCAAGCTCCGCTTCTATCTGTTTTATTGAAAATTCGTTGCCTTTGAGCAGATACGTTTCGCCGCTGCCGCAAAAAGGGCATGTTTTGCCGTAAGTTACGGTTTCATACGTCCGCTCGCACGCCGTGCAGAAGGTTACCGCGTCGGTAGTTTCTATAATAAGCTCGGCGCCCGAAACAAGGTCGTCTTTTTTGGAAAAATAATCCCAGCAGTCGGCAAGCTGCTCGGTAATAATGCCCGAAACCTCGCCTATCTCAAGCGTTACCGAGCCGATACGCTTAACGCCGTTTTCCTTAGCAACGTCGTGAAGAGTATAGATCACGTGTTTTACAAGCCCAAGCTCATGCATTGCGGTGTTTCTCCGTTTCAAAACAAAGCCATTCTTCCCACTCGTCCATTCCCTCGCCCGTCTTTGCCGAAACGGGGAATATTTTTACGGACGGATTCAGCGCGAGCGCTCTGCGTTTTGCCGCCTCCATATCAAAATCGAAATACGGCGCGGCGTCGGTTTTTGTTATGACCAATACGTCGCTTTTTTGAAATTAAGCAGGAATTTGACCTGCTCTTTGTCAAGTATCATATCGAGTATCCAGTATTCGGGGTCGCGGTTGTTTATTTTATGAAGAAGCTTTTTCTTAACGCGGTCCGTAATCATTTCCGCGAGTTTTTTTACGAGCGCCTCCTTTTCGGGGTCCGGCGCAACGTAATTCGGATCCTGCCAGTAATCCCTCTCGTTGATCATAGGATCGCCTATTTTCCATTCTTCAAAGCTTTTTCCCATTTTGTCTCCTGTCTTTCGTAAAACGCTTTTTTTGTATTATATCATATCGGCTATATTATAACTTATTTTTCACGAAAAGTCAACAGAAAAACGCCCTTTTGCACGGATTGACAATTTTGCGGGGAAATGTTATAATTAGAAAAACCGATTTCGGAGGCATTTACGCCGCAAAGGAGCATTTTTATGATCGAAAACAGATTTTTCAGGGAAATACACGGCAATTTCGGCTTCGGCTGCATGAGACTGCCGAGAAAAGACGGGCAGGTCGATTACGTTGAATTCTGCAAAATGGCGGACGCTTTTATCGCCGCGGGCTTCAATTATTTCGATACCGCTCACGGCTATATCGGAGGACTTTCCGAAACCTCCATACGCGACTGCGTTGCAAAGAGGTATGACAGAAAGAAGTTTCTTTTAACAAACAAGCTTACCGCGCCTTATTTTTCCGAAAATAAGGACATACGCCCGTTTTTTGAAAAACAGCTCTCTCTTTGCGGAGTTGAATATTTCGATTTTTATCTCATGCATGCGCAGGATCACGGCAATTATCCGAAATTCAAAAAATGCAGGGCGTACGAAACGGCATACGGTTTTAAAAACGAAGGGCTGATAAAGCATTTCGGCATTTCTTTCCACGATAAAGCCGACGTGCTCGATATGATCTTATGCGAACATCCCGAGATCGAGGCGGTACAGATCCAGCTGAACTACGTTGATTACGAAGATCCGTCCGTAGAAGCCCGCAAGGTTTACGAAGTATGCGAAAAACACGGCAAACCCGTTATAGTAATGGAGCCAGTAAAAGGCGGAAGTCTCGTTAATCTTCCCGCCCAGGCAGACGAAATACTCCGAAGTCTCGGCGGCGGCAGCAATGCTTCTTATGCGCTGCGGTTTGCGGCAGGTTTTCCGAATATAGCAATGGTCCTTTCGGGTATGGGCAATATGGAGCAGATGACCGACAATATATCGGCGATGCGTGATTTTAAACCGCTTTCGAAGGACGAAGCAGAAGCCGTTGAAAAAGTCTGCGGCATTTTTAAAAATCAGCGCCTTATACCCTGTACGTCGTGCAGATACTGCGTTGAAGAAAACGAATGTCCGAAAAACATACGCATTCCCGATATGTTCTCGTCGGTTAACGCAAACGAGGCTTTTCACAACTGGAACACGGGCTTTTACTATAACAACGTTATCACCGGCAACGGACACGGAAAAGCGTCGGACTGCATAAAATGCGGAAAATGCGAAAAAGTCTGCCCGCAGCACCTGCCTATCCGCGAGCTTCTTGAAACCGTTGCAAAAACTTTTGAAAAATAAAAAGCGTCAGGACAAGAAAATTACGGAGGAAAACTATGTTTAACGTCGATCATAAGACCCTCAGACTGTCTTTTAACGAATTTCACGGTATTTCGGCAAAGGATATGCCGCAGTACGGAGAATTCTGTCTGATCGAGCTTAAGAACGGTGACTATACCGCAGGCGAATGGCATCCCGATGATTACCGCAGCAAAAAATCAACATCCGGAAAATTCATCCGCGGTACCGCCGACACGATAGGATCGGAGGAAGTGGAGAGATGGCATTCTCTTGAGCGTTACGATCTTACCGAGTGCCTTGAAGATGAAGAAATCGGCCTGATAAATCTCGGACCGGAAAAAGAAGGCTGCCGCAGCGTTCAGTTTGACGGCTTCAAGTCGTTTGCTGACAGAAGGAGGCCGAAAGAAGAACAGTACTGTCTTCTGATCATGAAAGACGGCTCTCTGGCGGCGGGCAGATGGAACAAGTGGCGGCACGAGGCCGGAGGCGTCTTTATTTACGCGCCGGCGCTGGCAAGCCACAGCTCGGATAAGGTATGGGCGTGGACGCCGCTAAGCACCGATCAGATCTTCGCTGCGGAGCTGGAGCTGGAAAATGAGAAAAAACTCGAAAAAAAGCTGAACAAAAATCCTTCCGCCGATCCTGAGCTTTTCAAATACGGTATGGATATCGATACCTATTACGAAAAGGCACTGGCGAAGCTGCGCGAGGAGTTTTACTGGGCGACCGTGACGATGATGAAAAAGAAGACCCCGGTATGGCAGATCGCTCCGCTGCACGGAAAATACGTTTTCGGTCAGATCAGCAAAAACTATTGCGACGATTCGGATATCGTTACTCCGTGGACGGAAGGCACTACAGCGGACGAGTTTATCGATTTTCTGTGCAAATACACACACGATACGGTTAAAAACTCCAACCCCGAAGAGAAATTCAAGTTTGGTACGGATATTGACGTATATCTGGAAAAGGCTTTTGAGAACGTCAAAAAGGACTATCGCTGGCTTGACAAAAAGATGCTCAAAAAGACCTGGCAGTATGACATACGGCGCGTTGACGGAGATATTGAATTTGTAAGAAGGTATTGGGATGAAACCGAATATTCGGTGTATGACGTCGAAAGCGCGGAACAGTTTATAGAATGGGTAGAAAATGACTATCAGAGCACAGCGCTACGGGAGAACAAATCAGTTGCAAGTTATGAGCCTCATTTCGGACACATCGACATTTACGGCTGGAATCTTGAAAGATATGTTTTTCACAGGCTCAGGACCGGCGATTATATGGTGAGCGTAACGGCGGGAGACCGCACGACCGGCGGCAGCAGGGATTTTTTCATTACACCCTACTGCTTCGAAGCAAAGACCTATGAGGAGTTTCTCGACCGGTATCTTGAGATCGTTCCGGCCGGATCGTTCGGTCTCGGGAAAAAAGAGCTTCTGCCCGACAACGAACTGAAAAAATTCCTCGGCTACTGAAATACGACGAAACAAACTCTCCGGCGGCGTGTCATTGCGGCAAATCAAGGATTGGGGCAAGAAAACGGTATGGACAGAAACGAAGAAAGGATATATACGGACAATATGAAAAACGCGCTTTGATTTAACGTGAAACGGGAATATATTTCGGCAAATTACGTATTTTACGGGTAAACACATGAATATAGTTATAAAAAAGATTGAAAGCGACGACGAAATCAAAGGAAAAGCATACGTTCACTGGAAATCATGGAAGGAAGCGTATCGAGGTATCGTAGATCAACGGTATCTTGACTCCCTGACCTTGGATAAATGCGAAAAAATCGCTTATCACTGGACCGACAACATCATCATTGCAAAGGACGGAGATTCAGTCGTCGGTTTTGTCGGCTACGGCAAATACCGCAATGACGAACTCGAAAATACCGGTGAGATTTTTGCGATTTATATTTTATCGCAATATTACGGAAAAAACGTCGGCCGCCGTTTGATGCAGGCGGCGCTCTCGGAGCTTGCCGACTATCCGAAAATTGCAGTCTGGGTGCTGAAAGAAAACAAAAGAGCGATCAACTTTTACGAGCGCCTCGGCTTCCGCTTTGACGGTAAAGAGGAGACCCTCGAGCTCGGCTCACCCGTCGTAGAGGCAAGAATGGTACTGAAAAGATGATCGCATATGAAGAGCATAATTCGATAACATAGACAAGTACATAGATACTCTCCGAATCGAGGGGTCAAAACAAAAAAAACTGACAACTTTTCTGACAACTTTTCAATGTATTTTGATATATTTCAATGTGTTTCAATGTTAGTTTGAAAGGAAAACAGAGAATATGAAAAAGCCCATAACGGAGCCGATTCTTGGCTTTGTTATGAGCTTTTTGTTTGGTGCACCTTCAGGGATTCGAACCCGGGACCCACTGATTAAGAGTCAGTTGCTCTACCAACTGAGCTAAAGGTGCGTTTTTACTGTATAAAAAAGAGGAGAGTCGGCATCGACTTATCTTCCCGGGTCGTCGCCAACCAAGTATTTTCAGCACCCGCGAGCTTAACTACCGTGTTCGGAATGGGAACGGGTGGATCCTCGCCGTCATAGACACCGACTATTCCTCTT
>JAFRTE010000019.1 GCA_017427285.1 Clostridia bacterium | reverse complement strand
ATGATGACGACGAATAAAGGGGCTTCTGTATAATTATGGACTATAACAAAACGCTGAATCTTCCCGCAACGGAATTTCCGATGCGTGCATCATTGCCTCAGAGAGAGCCTTCTATGCTTGCTGGGTGGAATGATTCAGACGTATATCAAAAGCTGATTGATTTAAATAAAGATAAACCAGCATATATTCTTCATGACGGTCCTCCTTTTTCAAACGGAAATATTCATATGGGAACCGCTATGAACAAAGTTCTTAAAGACTTTGTTAACAGATATAAATGGCTATCCGGATACAAAGCACCTTATGTACCCGGTTGGGACAACCATGGAATGCCGATAGAGAGCGCAATTATCAAAAAGAATAAACTGAACAGAAAAAACATGACTATCCCGGAATTCAGAACTGCATGTCAGAAATTTGCATCTGATTTTGTCGATATTCAAAGAAGTCAGTTTATTCGTTTGGGCGTTTTAGGCGACTGGAAGCATCCTTACCTTACTATGGACCCGAAGTTTGAAGCCCGTGAGGTTAAAGTATTCGGTGAAATGTATAAAAAAGGGTATATTTATAAGGGATTAAAGCCGATTTATTGGTGCCCCGTAGACGAAACTGCACTTGCTGAAGCAGAAATTGAATATCAGGAAGATCCCTGCACATCTATATATGTAAAATTCAGGATTAAAAACGATCAAGGTAAGCTGTCTCAATACGGTGATATTTCCAGAATGTATTTTATTATTTGGACTACTACCACATGGACATTACCCGGAAATCTTGCCATTGCTCTTCATCCGCTTGAGAGTTACGTTCTCGTTAAAGCCAACAACGGTGATATATATATTGTTGCCGAAGCATTGATGAGAAAAACAATGCAAGCCGGAAAAATTGAAGAATATAATGTCATTGCTACTTTAACCGGTTCTGATTTTGAATATATGACCGCACAGCATCCGTTCCTTGACAGGGAAAGTCTTCTTGTTACAGCTGATTATGTCACAATGGAAAGCGGTACGGGATGTGTTCATACTGCGCCCGGATTTGGTGTTGATGACTATAAAACAGGCAGAAGATATAATCTTGAAATGATAGTACCTGTTGATGATAAAGGTTATCAGACAGCAGATGCCGGCAAATTTGCCGGAATGAAATATGACGAATCAAACAAAGCAATTCTCGACGATTTGATTTCAACAAATTCATTATTTGCAAGTGAAGAAATCACACATACTTATCCGCACTGCTGGAGATGTAAAAATCCTATTATTTTCAGAGCAACTCCTCAATGGTTCTGTTCTGTTGAATCTTTTAAAGACGAAACAGTTAAAGCATGTGAAAATGTAACCTGGATACCTGAATGGGGTGGAGAGAGAATAGCTCAAATGGTCCGCGAAAGAGCAGACTGGTGCATTTCACGCCAGCGCCACTGGGGCCTTCCGATCCCTGTTTTCTATTGTTCCGATTGCGGAAAACCTGTTTGCACAGAGGAAACAATTGAAGCTGTTTCCGAAATGTTTGCAAACCTGGGATCCAATTCTTGGTATGAAAAAGAGACTGAAGAAATTCTCCCCGACGGATTTAAATGCCCTCATTGCGGTGGTACTCATTTTACTAAAGAAACAGATACTCTTGACGGTTGGTTTGACAGCGGATCCACACATTTTGTTGTATTAGAAAACGATAAAGACGCAAAATGGCCTGCTGATCTTTATCTCGAAGGTGCGGATCAGTATCGGGGATGGTTCCAGTCTTCGCTTCTGACTGCAGTAGGAGCAAAAGGGGAGGGCGCTCCCTATAAAACGGTGCTTACTCACGGTTGGGTAGTTGACGGCGAAGGAAAAGCTATGCATAAATCCCTCGGGAATTCAATCGCCCCCGAAGAAATAATCAAGCAATATGGCGCAGATCTTTTGAGACTGTGGGTAGCTTCGTCGGATTACCGTGTTGACGTCCGTGTTTCAGACAATATATTCAAGCAGCTTTCGCAGGCTTATCTGAAAATCCGCAACAGCGCCAGATATATTCTCGGCAATTTAAATGAGTTCGATGCAGACAACCTCGTGCCTGCAAATGAAATGGAAGAGCTTGACAGATGGGCTGTTTCCAAACTCAACGAATTAACGGATAAAGTTAAGGCTGCATATGAAAATTACGAATATCATCTTGTTTTTCATTCCATCCGTAATTTCTGTGTTGTTGAGATGTCAAATTTCTATCTTGATATCATAAAAGATGTTTTATACTGTGAAGACAAAAACGGTATCAAGAGAAGAAGCGCACAAACTGCAATGTTTCTGATTCTTGACGCAATGATCAGAATGCTTGCTCCGATTCTTGCATTTACAGCCGACGAGGTATGGAAAGCTATGCCTCACAGAATAACAGATATAGCTGAAAATGTTATGTTTAATCCGATAGTGGACAGATATGAAGATTATCAGCTTGACGATGGTAAAATGTCTGAATACAGTAATCTCATAGCTCTTCGAGATGATATAAACATCGTACTTGAAGAAGCAAGAGCATCAAAACTGATCGGTAAACCGCTGGAAGCAAAACTTGTTCTTTACTGTGATGACGAAAATTATGAAAAGTATTCGGCTATTACAGATTCTCTGGCTAAAATAATGATAGTATCGCAGGTTTCTGTTGAGAAGGGAACCGAAGGCAAGCAATGTCCGAGCAGCCCGGGTGTATCGGTAAAGGTTTTATATGCTGACGGTGAAAAATGTGAACGCTGCTGGTGCTATTCAGTAGAAGTCGGCCATGATCACGACCATCCGACATTATGCCCGAGATGCGCGTCTGTTGTTAAAAATCTTGAATGAGCAAATTTAAAAATATATATACTTTTTTCAGCTATTTTTTAGTTGTTTCTGCGGGACTGTTATTGGATCAATTATCGAAAATGTGGTCCGTAGCGGCTCTTAGACCAATCAGAACAATGGTAATACTGAAAGATGTATTAAGCTTAACGTATCGCGAAAATACCGGTGCTGCTTTCTCAATACTTGAAGGCCATACTGAGTTTTTAACCGGCATTACAATTATAGTTACTTTGGCGCTTTTATTTATTGTAATTTACGGTAAGATAAAAAACGTTGTTGCTGAGTATGCTTTATTATTTATTGCAATAGGCGGAATAGGGAATTGTATTGACCGTGTTTTTGTAGGACATGTTGTAGATATGTTCGAATTTACGTTTATTAACTTTGCAGTTTTCAATGTCGCCGATGTTTTCGTTACTTGTGGCAGTATTTTATTTATAACAATCTTCATTGTTACAAAAGGTGATATTTTCAGATGGAATTAATCGTTTCGAAAGAGGATTCCGGAAGAAGAATAGACAGTTATATAGCCGAACGGTCTTCAATGACCCGTTCGGCTGTTGTAAATCTAATAGAGAATAATAATATTCAACTAAACGGTAGGCAAGTTAACAAAAACTATAAAATCAAAGCTGATGATCGAATTATTGTTATGATACCCGATCCAAAACCGTTGGAAATCGTTGCTCAGGAAATTCCGCTGAATATTATATATGAAGACGATGATATTATTGTTATCAATAAGCCTCAGGGAATGGTTGTCCATCCGGCGCCCGGTAATCGTGAAAATACGCTTGTAAATGCTCTTTTAGCTCATTGCGGAAGCGGTTTATCCGGAATTAACGGAATTGCAAGACCGGGCATCGTCCATAGAATAGACAAAGGAACAAGCGGAATATTGATGGTTGCAAAAAACGATACCGCACATGTTTCATTGGCAAAACAGATAAAAGATCACAGTTTTCTGAGAGTATATAATGCAATTGTTGTCGGACATTTCAGAAATTATGAAGGAACTATAGATTTGCCGATTGGCAGAAATCCTAATGACCGTAAAAAAATGGCGGTTATTCTGTCCGGAATAAATGCAAAAAAAGCAATAACGCATTACAAGGTACTTGAAGAGCTGAACGGATTTTCTCTCGTAGAATTTACTCTTGAAACAGGGCGAACACATCAGATAAGAGTACATTCGTCTTATTTAGGACATCCTGTTTTCGGAGATCCTGTTTATTCTAAGACTGCAGAACAGTCAAAAAAATACGGTCTTGAAGGACAGTGTCTGCATGCGAAGAAATTAGGATTTATGCATCCGACAAAAGGGGAGTGGATGGAGTTTGACAGTGAACTTCCCGATTATTTTGAAAAAATAATACAATCAAACAGATAAAAACACGGCACAGATTTATTTAATCTGTGTCGTGTTTGTTATTCAAATCGTTTAACGGATTTGATTCCAATGCATTTTCAACCTGTTTATTTGAAATATGTGTATAAATTTGAGTTGTTCCGAGATTTTCATGTCCCAGAATTTCCTGTAATACACGTACGTCAACTCCATTTTGATACATAAGAGTTGCAGCGGTATGACGAAGTTTATGAGTTGAATATATTTCTGGATCAAGACCGCTTTTTTTTATGTAATTTTCAACTAATGTCTGAACCATCCGTCTGGAAATTCTTCTTCCTTCACGGCTTATAAACATCGCATTTCTGTCCTTTGATTCTATTTCGGGACGGACCTTCAGATATTCGGAAAGAGCATCAACGCATGACTGATTCAGATAAACAATTCTTTCTTTATTACCTTTACCGACAATACGCAATACATTTCCGTTAATACTTGAAAGATTTATACCGACAAGCTCAGATAAACGCAAACCGCAATTAAGAAATAGTGTTATTATCGCATAATTACGTTCTTTATATGGTCCGTCAATGCTTTGCAATAGTTTTATACTTTCTTCAAGTGATAAATTAACAGGGAGTCTTTTAGGGTTTTTGGGCGCTTCAAGATATAAAGTTGGGTTTAGATCTATAACTGAGTTTTTGCAAAGATAATTATAAAACGATTTTAAACTGGAAATTTTACGCATTCTTGCCCTGATGCCGTTTTCTCTGCCTTCACGAACAAAATTTAAATACGTATAAAGGTCATTCAGAGAAAGATTTTCGATGATTTTTGAAGGACATTTTGATGCATCAATAAGATCAAAATTGTCCTCATTTGTGATATTTTTCAATTGAACAACATATCTGAAAAAAGTTCGAAGATCGAGATAATACTCGTAAACCGTTTTATCGGAAAGATTCCTGACATTTAACAGATAGAATAGGTAATTACGGGCGAATTCAGGGATAAAATCAAATTTTTTGCTTTGAATTAGTGCTGTGGAAGAACTAGTGGAAAATACAGCATCAGGACCAGACTGTTTTAAATCAGAAGATGATTTATTATTAACGGTTGAGCAATTAACAGAATGATCGGTATTAAATTCAGATTCGACAGAATTAATAATAAAATCAGAGGTAGTTGAATTATTTGAAGGAAAAGAAACAGAATCAGGTTGCAGATTGTCGTAGTAAGAATGATCATCGAAGTTTAAATCTGAACTAACGATATCATCTGATTTAAATGATCTAGAATCATCCATAAAGCTTAACGACGCTCCTTTCTAAATTTTATATCCCCTGAATTGCACAAAATATTCATTTTGTGCAATTAGATATATGAAATTAATGGAGATACAAAATGCTGTCTATCTCCTATTTTCGTTGATGATAAATATTATTTCTTCAAAATAGCGATTTAAGATTTATAATCGTGATTCTTATTTGTTTATTAAAATTATTTCTCGACGCTTATAAATGATTTGGTGCGGGCGACAGGACTTGAACCTGCACGTTATTAACACTAGATCCTAAATCTAGCGCGTCTGCCATTCCGCCACGCCCGCATTTCATTTATAGTATTTTATCATAAATCAGTTAAATTGTCAATATATCCGTCAAGTTTTTATATTTTGATTATCCCCTATTTATTAGTTATTAAAACAGGACCATCTTGTAATCATGGTCCTGTTGGATTATTAAAAAACTATTTCTGAATTTTTTTCAGATGACTCATATATTGCATCCATTATTTTCTGCGACATTATTACATTGTCTATATTGGACCGTGATTTTGTTCTGTTGATCACGCTGCACAAAAATGAATCAATTTCTGAAGCAAAAGCATCGGACGGTTCACAATGCTGAGTTACTGTTTCAATTTTTCCATTTTCACAAAGCGTTAAATCAAAATCATTTCTGTATCTTAGTTTAACGCCACCTTTGGAACCCAAGAATTCTACAGTCATATCATCGTTTACAATATTCTGCGCCCAAGCACCGTTTAAAGAGACTGTTGCACCTTTTGTTCTGATAAACGCTGTTACAAAATCATCCACATCGTAAATACCGTTATAATCCGGCGGTCCTGCCCACATATTTTCAAAAATATAATCCCTCATATTTTTACCAAGTTCGCAATATGATTTTCCGGATACAGAAATGATGTCGGGATTACTGAGGACATATAAAATCAGATCTATAAAATGAACGCCCCAGTCTATTAAAACGCCTCCGCCGGACATATTTTTAGTTGTAAACCAACCTCCCATTCCGGGAATACTCCTGTGATTTCTGAAAGAGCAGTAAACATGATATATTTCACCAAGTTTTTTGCTGTCAACAATTCGTTTAAGTTCGTTGACATACACATCAAAACGATTTACTACACCGATATTGAGTATTCTTGAATACTTGCTTGCGGTTTCCTGCATATTCTTTGCCTGATCATAAGAAATCGCTATCGGCTTTTCGCATAAAACATCCAATCCTGACGACATGCAGTCGCAAGAAATCTGACAATGAAGATAATTGGGGACACAAACTGAAACAGCGTCAAGAGTGTTGTCGTTTAGTATTTCTTTATAGTCAGAAACGATACGAGCTTCGGTAAAATCAAATTTTTTCTTTACTTTTTCCGCTTTTTCAGGTTTGATATCAACAAGATATTTTACGACTGCTTTTTCATTGTTTTTATAATTAGGTGCATGCGCAGAATTACATATTGTTCCGCAGCCGATAATAGCAATATTGATTTTATCCATTTCCGGGTCCTCCTTATAGTTTGATCAACTTTTTGGGACTATGCGTTAAAATCTCTACTCCGTTTTCCTTAACTACAACAAGATCTTCTATTCTTACGCCGCAATTATTTTCGATATAAATGCCCGGTTCAACGGACATGACGGCATTAGCGTTTATAATTCCAGAAAAAGATTGAGCAAAATTAGGACCTTCATGAATTTCAAGGCCGACACCGTGACCGAGTGAATGACCGAAATCGGCACCATATCCGGCCTTAGATATATAATCACGAGCGAAAGCATCGCACTGAGTACCTGTGAGCCCTGCTTTAATATTTTTTATTGCAGTTAACTGTGCATTTAATACGATATCATATATTTTCTCTTTTTCCTCTGAAATATCGCCTACAGCTACAGTTCTTGTCATATCGCTCATATATCCGTCAAAACATGCTCCGAAATCCATAGTAATAAACTCTCCGGAAGCTATTTTTTTATCGGACGGGACAGCATGACAATATGCTCCGTTTGTGCCTGATGCTATAATTGTGCTGAAAGCAAGCGCGCTTGCCCCTCTCCTTCTCATATTAAATTCAAGTTCGAACGAAATATCTTTTTCGGTTATTCCTTTATTTTTATTTGTCGAGATATAATTAAGAATATCTGTGAATGCGGAGTCTGTAATTTCCTGAGCTTCGGAAATTAAATTAATCTCATCAGGTGATTTTTCTCTTCTTAACATTGAAACAAGCGCTTCGCCTGCAGCAAATTCAGCATTTGCGATCTCTTCCATAAAAGCTCTGGCAGCCCCATAGCTGAGATAAGCATCTTCAAAATAAATGCGTTCAATTTTATACGGAAGAGTGTTGATCGTTTTTTTAACGGTCGCCGCATGGCTTCCTTCAAATAAAGAGACATTGATTGGCTTATTTACTATAGATTTCGCTGCAATTATATATCTGAAATCAGTAAAAAACCATGCATTGTCATTAGTTACAAGAAGAAGTCCGTTTGAAGTTGTCATCCCGGTAAAATACCTGCGATTTTCCGGTCTTAAAAGAATAATTGCCTCTCCCCTGTTCAGTTTTGCTTCAAGCTTTTCTATTCTTGTCATATAGGTATTTTCCTCTCAATATATCTTTTTATTTTAATAAACAAGGTGCTTTTTGTCCCTACGGGCTTAACAAGAAATGATTTGATATTTGCTCTGTTTGCCGCACGAATGTCGGTAAACAACTGATCTCCGATGAGCACCGCATTTTCTCTGTTTATATTCATTACACCAAGAGCAGATTCAACCACATGAGTACGGGGCTTAAAGGAGTTGTAAAAATAACCGACATCCAAGTTTTTAATAAAACTCATCATTCTTTTTTTCTGATTGTTTGAAATAATGCAAACAGGAATACCCTCTTGCTTCATTTGTTTTAGCCATAACAGTACATCCTCATTCGGAATGGGATAGTTATGCGTAACAAGTGTGTCATCCAGATCAACAAGAATTCCTCGAATATCGTATTCTTTTAAAATATTTGGCGTAATATCTTTAAAGGAATTAAACGCCCGCAAGTATTTTGGATAAGATTCTTTCATATTTAAAAATGAAGGAATGCCGAGAAAAAATCGGCATTCCTTGCGTTAAGTCAATTATTTGTATTTGCGTTTTCTTGCCGCCTCAGATTTTTTCTTACGTTTTACAGAAGGCTTTTCGTAAAATTCGCGTTTTCTAAGCTCGGAAATTACGCCTGCTTTTTGACACTGTCTCTTAAAACGACGGAGCGCGTTATCCAAAGATTCGTTTTCTTTAAGTTTAATTTCTGACATGTAGTTTCCCTCCCCTCCATCGATAAAAAAAGTGTGCTAAAAAAATGTACGGTAATATTATACACGAATACTTCTTTATTGTCAAGCAATTTTTTGATAAAAAAGCAAAATAATTTGTGACAAGTTTGAAGCAATAATTGATAATCAGGGAATAACGACAGTAAACGGACACTATTTACCAAAATTTATAAATTCATTCAAGAGAGATTTTTCAGGCAAAAATAATTTGGGAATTGAAAAAAAATGCTCCAGTTTCGCGACATATGCGCATGCGTCGGCATAGTGCTCACTGTCGGGATCAATATCCCTGAGCAGAGAAACGGCGGTATCTTTCAAAATAAACGGTTCATATGAATGGGTAGTATTTATATACATATCGGCAAGCGAAGCAAAAGGTCTGATTAACGTATCTTCCCCTTCACACACGTCCGCCCACATATTCATTGTTGTTTCAGGATCCGTATTTCTTGCCCAACTGTCTCTTACAACACGCCTGATAAATCTGACCTCTCTTTTGGTAAGTATTTTTTTACCGCATATCGAAAAATCGCTGTGCGGACTAATATAAATCTTAAAAACAGTATCGTGATCAAGTCCTCTGTTAATTTTAGGGTTTAAAGCATGAATTCCTTCGAAGATTATTATTCCGTCAGAACCGATATCAACAAACGATGCGTCATTTGTCCTTTTACCAAGCATAAAATCATACTTAGGCATATACGAGCAACCGTCACGAAGAAGATTGTCCATTGTTTTATGGATAAGCGAAACAGAAAGGGCATCAACAATTTCTGCATTCGGCTTCCCGTTGACTATAGGAAGATGTTCTCTGTTGTGATAAAAATCATCGAGAGAAACAACTTCACACTTTTTGCCTGTTTTCCGAATTGCTTCGCAAATTTTATTTGCAGAAGTCGTTTTCCCGGAAGCAGACGGACCGGAAATAAGGATTATTCTTCTTGATCCTAAAAAATATGCAGCTTTTTTTATCTGAGATAAATATTTTTTTTCTGCGTTGGCTATTTCTTTTTCAGCATTTTCTTTAAGTCTTTTTGAAACAGAAATAATACTGTAAGAAGAATGGCTTCTTTTCATTTATTCTTTTCTCCGTTATTTTTAATATAATTATATGCGTATTTCGTTCCGCAGGAACGTGTTATAATTCCGTTATTTATAATTTTTGTCATAGCATTGGCACCGCAGCCGTAAATTGTCTGTAATTCGTCCATCATATAGATATTATATGCACATTCTTTTCCTTTTTTAGAAAAACCTATATTTTCATTGTTGCCGATCGTATTTTTCTGCCTGTATAAGTAATAAGGATAATAACCGTTATCGTGCATTAAATATACGGCACAGCTCAGCATTTCATTTACAATTTCAGGTTTTGAAGCTGCGTACAGCGAACAGTCTGCCCCGTAATCTGCAGCTCGTTTAATGTAAAGCGAGTGAATAGTAATGTTTGAAGGTGAAAGGTTTATTATTTTTTTCAGGCCGTCAGCAAATGAATTTGCTGTTTCAAGTGGCAATCCGGCTATTAAGTCGACATTAATATCAAAACCGAAACTGCCGGCCAGATCATATGCATTAAAGAAATCTTCCACACTGTGTTTTCGCCCGACAGCGAGCAAAACATCATCGGATAAAGACTGCGGATTAATACAAATACGATTTACGCCGTATTTTTTCATTATCTGAAGTTTGGTTTCAGAGATCGTTTCAGGACGGCCTGCCTCAACCGTAAATTCAAAACACTCCGACAAATCGAATGATTCTGTTATGCAATTAAGTATTCTTTGAAAAAGATGGTCGGCAATGCATGTCGGCGTTCCACCGCCTATATAGACTGTTAACGGCGCTTTTCTTTCTAATTGAAGCGCGGTATTCTTAATCTCAGTACAGAGAATTTCGACGTAATTTTCAATATACTTTGTTTCATTCTCTGTTGAATATGATACAAATGAGCAATATTTACACCTTGACGGACAAAACGGGACAGAAACGTATAAACTGAAAGAATCATTCATCAATTTAGCTACTGAAGATGATCGCATTTCAACCGTTTCAGCGCATAATCTGATTTTATCACGCGATACAATGTACGATGATTCAAGAATTTCTTCGCATTTATCACCGTAAAGCGTTTGCATTTTCAGATAGAAATTAATTGGACGCACACCTATCAATAATCCCCAGGGAGGTCTGATTCCTGTTGCTTTATAACATACATCAAACACAGACCTGACACATGCGCATCTCTGAAAGTCATATAATTCTCTGTTAAAATAAGTTTCGGAAAAATAAACGTAATTATTCTCTGAATATTCTGCAATAGCTGAATTTTCATTAAGTGAAACAGTGATTTCTTTTCCGTCATTGCCGTCAACAGTAGATATTCTTGGATAAAACAGCAAAACGGTGTTTGCGATATCAAAGCTAAAATCGTTATTAATAAGTTTAATGATCATATATCAGACGTAAAAACGGATTGTTCCGCTTTTCCTCACCCAGAGTTGTTTGAAATCCGTGTCCGGGATATACAATCGTATCATCCGGAATTATTTCAAAAATCCTTTTTAAAGAAGAATACATCTTTTCTTCGCTGCATCCGTATGGAAAATCTGTTCTTCCGATTGAGTGCCTGAAAAGCGTATCACCGGAGAATAAGACGCCGGAAGTGTAAATGCAGCATGATCCCTCCGTGTGCCCAGGAGTATGGATTACAGTATATGTATCTTCGCCGAAATCAAATGTATAACCGTCGCTGAAAGTGAAATCTGCAGAAAATACTTTGTTTAAATATCCTTTAGGTACACCGTCGGGTGAATTATATCGGACGTCTGATAAATAATTGGTTTCATTTTCGTGAATGAAAAGTTTTGCGCCGTATTTTTCCTTATATAGATCGCAGTCATATGTATGATCGAGATGACCGTGCGTTAAGATCAATAAAGCAAGCGTATGCCCATTAAGAATATTTGCGCTTTTATCAAAGCTGCATGCAGGGTCTATAATCAAACAATGTCCGTTGTCGTCAAAAATGAAATAAGTATTTGTGACATAGGCCCCACTTCTTACTCTGACTAGTTTGTTTTTCATTTTATCCCTCAATAATTAAAGTAACAGGTCCATTGTTTACCATAATGATTTCCATATGAGCTCCGAATATTCCTGTTTTTACAGGAGTATGTTCTTTAAATAAAGAAACGAATTTATCATATAAAGGTTTTGCCTGTTCGGCACGAGCGGCGTTAATAAATGACGGTCTTTTGCCGTGAGAGGTATCTCCGCATAAAGTAAAATTAGAAACGATCAGCGCTTCACCACCTATATCGTTTACGGAAAGATTCATTTTACCGTTATCATCCGTAAATATTCTTACTCCGCGGCAACGTTCTGCAAGAAGCTTTAAGTTGCTTTCCGTATCCGTTGAAGAGATTCCAAGCAAGAGAACAATCCCCTGCCCTATCTTCTCTTCCGATATAATTCCGTTATCGTCTATTTTTATTGAAGCTGAACTAACGCGCTGAATTATCGCTCTCATTTTTTCTTTCCCTTTTCCGGTGCTCGCTCGACATTGATAACATTTCTGATCTTGTTGATCCTGTTCATTACAGCGTCAAGATGAGTAAGATCCAGGACATCTATATTTAAAAATATTTCAATCCGTCCGTCCCCTAACTCATGTGTATTAACAGAATGCATGACTATTCTCATCGAAGCAAGGACCAAGGTGATATCCGCTATAAGATCAATTCTTTGCAGCGCGGTAACACATACAGTGGTGGCGAAATAATCGCTCGGAGTACCGTCCCAATGAACACGGACAATACGGTTGCCGTCCGCATTCTGCATATTGTTGCAGTCTGTTTTGTGTATTGCAACGCCGTTTCCTCGGGTGATATATCCAATTATCTCATCGCCCGGAAGCGGTGAACAACATCCTGCAAGGTGAACAAGACAATTATCAATATCTTCAACGATTACGCCGTTAATTGCCTTCCTTTTTGTGTTTATCTCTACTAATTTAGGTTTTTCATTTTGTTTTTGAAGTTTGATATAGTCTTCCTTAAGCTTAGGAAGTATTTTAGATAGAGATATTCCTCCGTATCCGATCGCGGCATAAAAGTCATCGATATCGGACATACCGTATCTCGTCATTATAGGAAGGAAAAACGTACTTTTATCAATATTTACTGTGTAGATATTAATTCTTCGAAGTTCTCTTTCAAGACTTGCCTTACCTTCCTGGATATTCTCATCACGTTTTTCACGCTTAAACCACTGGCGTATCTTTGCTTTGGCCTCATTTGTCTGGGCGAGGTTGAGCCAGTCTCTTGACGGGCCTGGCGAGGACTGCGAAGTAATTATTTCAACAACGTCTCCGTTGTGTAACGTCGTAGAAAGCTCGGACATTCTTCCGTTTATCTTTCCGCCCGTCATTTTATTGCCGACTTCGCTGTGAATAGAATATGCAAAATCGATAATATTGGATTCTGCGGGGAGCTTGATTATATCGCCTTTTGGCGTAGAAACGAATACCTGGTCGCTGAAGAGATCGATTTTAAATGTTTTCATAAAATCGTCCGCTTCGGAAACGTCGGTCTGAACTTCAAGCAGTTTGCGTACCCATGCGAGTTTTTCGTCAGCCGAGCTGTCAGATATGCCGCCGCTCTTATATTTCCAGTGTGCAGCAATGCCGAGTTCGGCAATTCTGTGCATTTCTTCGGTTCGTATCTGCACCTCAAAGAAATGTCCGTTATAGCTTACTGTCGTGTGAAGCGATTGATACATGTTTGGCTTAGGAACGGCAATGTAATCTTTCAGTCTGCCCGGAATTGCCTGAAACATATCGTGAATATGCCCGAGGACATTATAACAGTCGCTAACTTTTTCAACTATAACGCGAAAAGCATATAAATCGTAAATCTCATGGAAATCCTTGTTTTGTGTAAACATTTTTCGATATATTGAATATATATGTTTAACACGTCCGTCAACAGTTGCTTTTATATTTTCATTTTTAAGCTTATTTTCGATCATATCCTTGATGCTTGAAAAAAAGTTTTTATCAGTATCAAGCTTTTCAAGGTTTGCAATAATCTCATTATAGCCTATTGGGTCAAGATAACGTATGGCAATATCTTCGATTTCAGACTTAATGCTTTGAATTCCGAGCCGGTGAGCAAGCGGAGCGTAAACCTCAATAGATTCAAGGGCTATTGTCCTTTGCTTTTGTAGTGGCAGTGAGTCCAAAGTACGAAGATTATGGAGTCTGTCTGCGAGCTTAATTAGAATGACTCGGATATCTTTTGTCATGGCAAGCAGCATTTTTCTTAATGTTTCAAGCTGTTGTTCCTCCTGGGAAGAAAACTTGATTTTTTCAAGCTTTGTAACGCCCTCAACAAGTTCAGCCACTTCTATGCCGAAATTCTTTTTTATATCGTCATATGTATACTTTGTATCTTCTATAATATCATGAAAAAGAGCAGCAATAATCGTATCCGTATCGCAGTCAAAGTCCAACAGAATCATCGCAACGGACGTGGGGTGAACTATGTACGGTTCTCCGGATTTTCTTGTTTGATTTTCATGGGCAAGATACGCAAATTCGTATGCCTGACGGATCCTCTCGATGTTGTAATCTCTTGAACTGTTTTTAAGAGCATCGAATAATTCCTTTGCCGACGGAATTAAAGGAAAGTTATCATTCATTGTTTATGAACGTCACTCCATGTTTGAGAATTTTGAAGATCAACCTTTTCAAAGGTGTGTTTGTAATTGATTTTTATCAGTTCGCTACCGGAATACTTCAATAAGCCAAGCTCCTGGAGAATATCAAGTGAAAGCATAGTTCGCGCATAGTTAATTTCCGGATTAAATTCATAAGATATGGCTCTGGACAACGCGTACGGTTGATATTCTTCAATTTCAGAAGGCTGTTTTCTGATCTTTCTGAATACGGCAATAACGTGATCTCTTGTTAAAGAAATATCGTCTATAACCTTTTTGTTTTTCTTGAAATTATCGTAAAACAGTTTACTTACTTTGTCGTTGCTTTCAATGGTATTTGATAGTCTGAATTTTTTTATGTGAACGGAAAGGGAACGTTTTCCGTTAAAAATATTATCGTAAAGAGAACATACGACATCTATTTCATCACCTGCTACGCAGTTAATACCGGAATAATTTTTGTTAAACAAAAGCATCGTAACAGGGTCAGAAGAGGCTTCTGTTGATGAAACGCGCATTTTAACATGATGTCCGTTACCAATCGGTTCAATATCACACACTTTAAGATTTTTAACAATAAAGAGCGGCGTGGGGTTTCCGGTGCCGTATGGTTCAAGAAGTTTTAACACATCATAAGTTTGAAGGGTTAGTTTGACAAAAGGCAACTCACACTCTGCTTCAATTACGGGAACCAGCATTTTATCGGTAATTTTTTTGTTGGCATATTCAATAATCGAATCTCTGAATTCATTATATCTTGACCTGCTTAACGATAAGCCCGCCGCCATTTCATGTCCGCCGTATTTTAAAAGGACAGAAGAATTGTTTTGGAGCAATTCGAAAATATTAACGCCCTTAACGCTTCTTGCAGACCCCTTCATGTTTTCTCCGTCACCGCAAAGAAGGATACATGGTCTACCGTATTTTTCAACAATTCTTGAGGCAACAATCCCTATTACGCCGTGGTGCCAATCGTCAGAAGCAAACACAAGGATTTTATCGTCCGACTGACACTCGGAAATCATTTTTTCTACATCGCTAAGGATGCTGAGCTCCAGCTGCTGACGTCTTCTGTTTTCTTCGCAAAGAGTGAAGGCTAGAGAATTGGCTTGCGCATAATCGTTTTCAAGAAGCAGATTAATCGAAATCTTCGGGTCTCCAATTCTTCCTGCGGCATTCAGTCTGGGCGCGATGTTATATGCTACTACAGATGAGCTTATCTCTTTTTCATTGCCTGAGGCGGTCAAGAGCGCTTTCAATCCGACAGGCATATGGGCTTTCATGTTTTTCATGCCTATTACGACGATGGTTCTGTTTTCATTTATAAGCGGCATTATATCCGCTATAGTACCGATAGCGACAAGATCGCCGTATTGATTTAAAATCTTTTCGGTATCTCCCGTCAATGCACATAACAGCTTAAATACGACGCCTACGCCTGCAAGTTCGGAAAAAGGATACTGTCCCGAGGGTCTTTTGGGATTCACAACAGCAACGGCGTCAGGTATCAACTCTTCATATGATCCGTCGTTATTCATTATTACTTTGCACTCATGGTGGTCTGTAATAACAATATCCAATCCTATGCTCTTGCCATATTCGACTTCATTTACAGCCGTAGTACCGGTATCGACTGTGATCAAAAGGGATGTACCGCTTTCATAAATTTTAAGCAAAGCATTCTCGTTAAGCCCATACCCCTCCTCTGTCCTTGCCGGGATATAGTAATCGACATTAGCGCCGCAGGCGGATAAATATCTGTATAATACCGATACAGAGGTTATTCCGTCAACGTCGTAATCGCCGTAAACAGTAATTTTTTCATTATCCGCTATTGCTTTGTTTATTCTGTCTACCGCTTTATCCATATCGGGGAGAAGGAACGGGTCGTAAAAAGATGAGGAAGATGTATTGAAAAAGCTGTCTATCTGCGCTATTTCTCTGAAACCTCTGTTATAAAACAAACGCGACATTAAAATAAAGTATTCTCTTTTTTCTTCTGCCGAAGATTTACTTGGTTTTTTGGATATAGCGGCATAGTAATCATCAAGGTAATCGGCAAAAGATTCAACTGTTTCGTCGTTTTGAGTTTTAAGCACCCACCGGCTTTCCGGTCGTTTATTCATCAGCCAGTTACCTCCCACAATTATGGATATATATATTTAAACAGTCATTAAACGAAAGATTAAGATAATTGTTGTTGACATTCATTTGCATTGCCAATTCAGCATATTTTGCTAATTCTGACTGTTCAATATGCGGTTTTTCAAAATAAGCAGACAGAATATTATCGATCATATTCATAAATTCATCAACAGAATTTACCCCGCATGCTGACATTGTGTCTGATACATCGCATATCTCGGAAATGCGACTCACAAATTCGCTTATGAAAACCGCGCATGCAAACCCATGATGAATGTTGTGCATTGTTGTCAACATATAGCCCATCGAATGCGGAAAGCTCGTTCCTCCGTTGTTTATGGCATATCCGCCGAGAATAGAGCCAAAGTAAAGGCGTTCTCTCAATGAATTGTCTCTATTTCCGTTTATAAAAGCAGATAAAGCGGGAAACGTATGTTTTAAAGCGGCATGGCCGTAAATCTTAGACCATTCTCCGCCTTTTTTAGAATAAGCAGCTTCTATAGAATGACAAATTGTATCCAATGCTGTGGAAACGGCAATCGCTTCAGGCATCGATAAAGTATATGTATAATCACAAAGAGCAAATTCAGCATATGAATTTCGGGTTTTTATCGATTTTTTTATTGGGATATCACCTTTAACGGTTAAAACAGCTGACGGCATAACTTCACTTCCGGTGCCTGCGGTTGTTCCGATTAAAACAACAGGAAGAGACGGCGCGTTGTAATCAACGGAAAAAAAGTTATCTTCATTAAGATCGTCGTTTGCAGCGGCGATTGAAACGGCTTTTGCGGTATCCATCGAGGATCCGCCGCCTATTCCGATAATAAAGTCAGCATTAAATGCCTTAACATCGGACGAAATAGAGAAAATGCTTTTTACGGAAGGGTTGTTTTCAGCTTCTGTAACTGTGCAAAACTTTATTTTTTCATTATTAAGCGCTGTCTGAACATCTGAGAGCGCAGAATTATATTTGTGCATATTTTTGCCGGTGATAATAACGCAACGGGAGCCGAGCCATGAAAACCTGCGGAAGGAAAGTACGCATCCTTCCCCTGCTATAATTTCAGTTGGAGAATAACATGAATAGATCATTTAAGAATTCGCTCCCTTCTCTAAGAGAGAACGTTTTATGTCAAGAAGTTTCTGAGACAAATCGACATAGTAGTTCTGAGGATTTTCAAATCTTAATACTTCGTCCCAGACACGGGATATTTCTCCCATACAATATGTTCTAATCTGATCGATATCCGGTGAATCGTAAACACGTTTTCCGGCGATGTAAATAGGTTCAAGTATTTCTTTAACGGTATAGTCGGTAAAGGTTTTGTGTTTCCATGTATGATCGGGATCACACAAAGTGATTGGACGGTCAAAATCGAATTTCTCATCGGCAAGGGCAATAAGATCGACCAGCATTTTACCTGTCTGTTTGGAAAACAGCCTGTATACCTTTTTATATCCCGGGATAGTTATTTTTTCAATGTTTTCGGAAATTTTAATTTTCGGTTCAAGTATCCCGTTATGCTCAGCAGCTACTAGTTTATAAACTCCGCCGAAGACAGGCTCGCTTTTAGACGTAATAAGTCTCTCGCCTACTCCGAAAAAGTCTACACAGGCACCCTGCATAAGTATATCTCTTATAATATATTCATCAAGAGAATTTGAAACGAATATCCTGCAATCCTGAAGACCTGCGTCATCAAGCATTCTTCTTGTTTTTTTAGTAAGATAAGCAATATCTCCCGAATCGATTCTTACTCCTTTCAAACGTTTACCCATAGGTTCAAGTATTTCTCGGGATACTTTAATAGCGTTTGGAATACCGGATTTTAAAACATTATAGGTATCGATAAGAAGAGTACATGAATCAGGATAAATTTGAGCGTACGCTGCAAATGCTTCATACTCGGAAGAATACATCTGAACCCAGGAATGAGCCATCGTGCCGACAGCCGGAATGCCGTATAGAGGTTCGCAGCAAGCGCATGCAGTGCCGGCACAACCGCCGATATATGCTGCTCTTGCGCCGAGTACGGCGGCATTTTCTCCCTGAGCACGCCTTGAACCGAACTCAAAAACGGACCTTCCTTCCGCTGCGCGCACGATTCTGTTCGCTTTTGTTGCAATAAGCGACTGATGATTGATCATAAGCAGCAGCATTGTTTCAAGCAACTGTGCCTGAACTGCAGGTCCTTTAACGGTAATAAGCGGTTCTTTGGGGAATATCGGCGTACCTTCCGGAACGGCATAAACATCGCAGGAAAATTTGAATGTCCTCAGATAATCAAGAAAATCATCCGAAAACATATTTTTCGATTTTAAATAATTAAAGTCTTCATCGGAAAAAGAGAAATTATCGATAAAATCGATTATACTGTCAAGACCTGCAGCAATCGCAAATCCGCCGTTATCGGGTACTTTTCTGAAAAAAAGATCAAAGCATGCGATATCATCTTTCTTCCCGGTTTTGAAGTAACCGTTACCCATTGTAAATTCATAAAAATCACAAAGAAGTGCGGGATTATATTTTGAAAAACTCATAATAATACCTTAATAGAATATTTAATTAGAATTATATTATAACAATTTTGACTACGGTTGTCAATAAATCGTTATATTATTTCAAAAAAAAATAAGATTATTTCAAATCAAAAATAGAATTTCATGAAATTATTTATTTAAGATTTTTAATTAAAGAAAAAATCGACATTTTATGTCGATTATTTCATAAATATATCTGTCATTTAGACGTTATAAACAAGGGTTCAAGTTTTCTCGGATCATACTTATTGACTGCGGCGTCGTTGAAGGTAATCAGAAGCTCACTTTCCCACTCGTCATAAAGTTCATCTATAATCGGAGACGCAATATTGTTGTATATCAACGATCTTTTTGATTCAAAATAGCTTTCCTTTTCATTTTTATCGCATTTCTGAATTATCCAGAATGAACTGGAAAGCTCAACAACTTTGAGGTCACCGACATCCATTGAAAAGACAGCGTTTACGATATTGGAATCTATTGCATAATTATAATACACGTAGTATTCATAGTTGAAAATACCGTTTTTGTCTATAACAAGTCCGTCTTCGGATGCCTGTTTGTTTGACTGTTCGTAGTAGTTTTTCTCGTCGTCGGAAACATCGTCGGGAATCTGTATATAATCTTCGGAATACTGCGCGATAAGACTGCCGAAATCTTCTCCGTCAAGAGCTTTTTGATATGCTTCATCAATAATTGCCTTTTTGGCGATCAGCTCATCTGTTGAAAGCGTAGCCCCGGACGAGTCAAGTTTTGAAAGAGCGATATATCTGAATCTTTCATAATCATTAGCATAGTTATTTCGAAGTTCATCTTCTGTAATTTCATAACGTCCGCCCTTGCCGAAAAGATAGTCCATAAGGCAGGAGTTTTTAAAAGATACGGAAACGACTTCTTTAAATTCAGCGCTAGTCATACCGAGGGTTTTACAGATTTCGGTAAGTTTTTCGATCCCTACATTATCGACCCAGTTAGTCTGATACGATTCATCAAGTGCGTCTTTTTGTTCTTCGGAGAGAGAGAGACCGTATTCGTCAAATTTTCTTTCGGTAAGAATATGCTGAATATAGCTGTTTTTTGTTTCCTGAATAATATATGCGTAAAGCTTTGTTCCGTCTGCAGGCGCTTGCTCCGTTAAAGCAGCTGTAAAATCTGTAACACCGTAATATGACAAATTCGCCTGATAATTATCACGAAGATACTGAGCATAAAATGCATACGGACCGACTGGCATCTTCTCGTTATCAATCGTAGCAATATATGAAACATTGCTGCATGATGATATCAACATCATAATTATCAAAAGGCAAACAGGTAAAGAGGTGTATTTAATTCTTTTCATTTAATCCTCCGTGAACTATTCTATCATTTAAAACTATATGATTATTTATTATAGCATAAATTATCTGATAAGTCCATAGAAAAACTTAAAATATAATAATTATTTTTCATATCTGCCGCAATCAAAGCTTGTCTACAAACAAACCGATATCTTTCATATAGTTATCTGATTTTAATGTGAAATACGGTTTTGTTCCCGCGCTGAAAAGTAATCTTCCTTTAAACTGAGAAGTTAATTCGGGTATTCTTTCAAGCGGAAGCTGCTCGGCAAAGAAAAACAAAAGTCTTCCGGACGCTTCTTTAACTTCGACAAGGCCTTTTGCAGCAGATTTTGCCCGGAGAAGTGCGATATTCATTAATTGAAGTACTTGCTTTGGCGGCTCTCCGAATCTGTCTATAAGCTCGTCCAATACATCGGAATAGTCTTCGTTGTTTTCAATGCACGATATCATCTTGTATAATTCAATTCTCGTATCGCCGTTTATGACATAATCGTCCGGGATATAAGCATCGATTTTAATATCAATTGTACAGTCTCTTCTTTCTGGTTTTTCACCTTTTTCCTCAGCGACGGCTTCTTCAAGAAGTTTCATATACATATCAAAACCAACAGTCAACAAATGCCCTGACTGTTCGGCGCCTAATACATTGCCTGCACCGCGTATCTCAAGATCTCGCATTGCGATTTTCAATCCCGACCCGAATTCGTTAAACTCTCTGATAGTCATAAGTCGCTTATAAGCATCAGAAGACAGCGCCTTGCCTTTTCTGAAAAGGAAATATGCGTATGCACGTCTGTCGGTACGTCCTACTCGTCCGCGAATCTGGTGCAGCTGAGCAAGACCCATTTTATCGGCATCCTCGATAATCAGCGTATTGCAGTTTGGTACATCGACTCCCGTTTCAATAATAGTTGTGCAAACAAGTATATCGATTTCACCGTCGGTCAGATCCTCCCAAATTCTTGAGAGCTCTTCTTTAGACATTTTACCGTGTGCGACCTGAACACGCGCACCTGTCTTTTCGGCAATCAATGAAGCTGTTTTATAAATGGTTTCAATGCGGTTATGAAGATAAAAGCACTGTCCGCCTCTTGATATCTCCCTTTTTATTGCATCTGTTATGATGCCGAGGTCAAATTCGGCGACATATGTTGTTACGGGGAATCTGTTATGGGGCGCTTCATTAAGTATTGAAATATCACGAATACCCGAAAGAGACATATTCAAGGTTCTCGGGATAGGTGTTGCCGAAAGAGACAAGAAATCTGCGCTCGGACACATCTCTTTTAAAAATTCCTTATGTGCAACGCCGAAACGCTGTTCTTCATCAATAACAACAAGTCCTAAATTTTTAAATGAAACGTCTTTTTGGACAAGTCTGTGCGTACCGATTATTACATCAATCTGACCTTTTTTTAGCTTGGAAATAATGGATTCCTGTTGTTTTGATGTCCTAAAACGTGACAGAAGCTCAATATTGATCGGATATCCGTAAAAACGGCGTATTATAGTGTTATAGTGCTGAAATGCAAGAATTGTTGTGGGAGCAAGGATTACCGCCTGTTTTGCGTCCATTACGCATTTAAATACGGCGCGCATAGCTACTTCTGTTTTCCCGAAACCGACGTCTCCGCAAAGCAAACGGTCCATCGGACGCGATGACTCCATATCTTTTTTGATTTCGTCAACGCATCGCAGCTGATCTTCTGTTTCTTCAAACTCAAAGCATGCTTCAAAATCTCTCTGCCATTCATTATCGGGAGAAAAGCCGTATCCCTGTATTTTTGCACGTTGTCCGTATAACGCGATCAGTTTTTTTGCGAGATCCTGAACGGCTTTTTTTACTCTTTGTTTTGTTCGCTGCCAGTCGGTCCCACCGAGTTTGTTAAGTTTGATTCTGGATTCAGTGTCTCCGCCAATATACTTCGAAATCTGGTCAAGATGATCGCACGGTATATAAAGAACGTCTGTACCGGCATATCTGACTTTTATATAATCACGGATCACTCCCTGGGACTCAACTTTATGAATGCCGTCGTAAATACCTATACCGTAATTAGTATGAACAACGTAATCTCCCGGTTTTATATCCGAAAAACTGTTGATCCTTTCACCGCGTTCATAACGGTTTTTGATATTTTTTTTGTTATCTTTATTATGGATGTTTTTATAGGAATAAACAACAGTGTTGATATCCGGAGCATAGTATCCGTAAGGTATTACTCCGGGCATAATAACAAGATTGTTTTGTATTCCGAATTCCTTTTTCAGTTCATCAGAATGTCTTACGTCGTTTGCAAGGATAAAAACCTTATTTTCGGCATTAATATATTCTTCAACTTCGTTTTTCAGCATCATAAATGAAGTAACAGAAGTTGGAAAAATACGCAAATCGATTATTTTGTCAACAGGAATATCCCGAATCGTGCAAGGCAATGTTTCAAAGACAATCGGAGATGACATTCTGTCGACAATTGTCTTTAGATCAGTATAATAATCGGCTTTCAAAAAGGCATATCCGTCGTTTGCAAGCAATTTGATATCTTCATTTATTCTTTTGCAAAACTCGGAAATTTTACTGTAAACAGTCTGCCAGTCAAAAACGAAAAGAAGGTCGTCTTCACCGAGATAATTGAGAATATTCGCTTTTTTATTGAATTTTGCGGGAAAATAACGGTCATGTGCGGGGACTATACCCTGTTCCAGAAGATCATAATCCTTTTTAGTGTATGAATTGTTTTTTATAGGTTCAAGCAATTCTTTCAGTCTTTCGACAATTGAATCAGCGCATTCCTGCGCAGGAGTAATACATACGCTGTCTTTTATTTCGGTTCGTCTCTGGGTGCTTATATCAAAAACAGAAATACTGTCTATCTCGTCACCGAAAAACTCGATTCTGTAAGGAGTCTCTTCACTCGGAGGGAAAACGTCAATAATTCCTCCTCTTACCGAAAACTGACCTGCACCTTCAACCGTGGGAAACGATTCATATCCCATTTGAACAAGTTTTTCGGGAATAGTTTCGAACTTGATCATATCACCGCTGAAAAGTTCAAATTCTTTAAAATCGTCCGGATGCAAAACGAGTGAACAAAGCGCCTCTGCAGGAATAACGACAGAGGAAAAGTCCTTTTTCCTGATTGATGACAATGTTTCTATGCGTTTATTTTCATCAAAGCGGGAAACGCTCTCAACATTTCTGAAATTATACTCTTTTGCGGGAAAAATAAGAGATTTTCCTGCTTCAGATTCCATAATTTCTCTTACGATTCTGGCACTTGCGTCATCCGATACAATAATGAAAGCTTTTCTTTTTGTTTCTTCGCATAGCAATGCTGAAAAATAAGCTTTATGTATATCAACACCGAAGACCGCGACAGACTTCTTGTCTGCCGCGGCATCATACAGATCATGATAACCTTCCAATTGCTTAAGTAATGAAATGGTACTGTTCAAAACATCACCTTAATTGAACTCTGCCATCGCTTTTTCCAAATTATCTGAAATGAAAGCTTCGGTTGCTTTTAACATATCCGGGAGTTTTTTATCAAGACAGTTCAGTTCGTCATCGGTCATTTCGCCTGTAACCCAGTCTTTTAAATCCATATCTGGATTACTTCTGTCGGAAACGCCGATTTTAATACGAGGAAACGAGTCGGAACCGAGGAGCATAATAATACTTCTCAGTCCTCTGTGTCCTCCGTCGCTCCCATGTCTTCTGATTCTGATTTTGTTTGAGGGTAAAGCGATATCGTCACATATAACCAAAATACGTTCAGGTGGTATTTTATAAAAACTTGATGCCGCGAAAACAGCTTCGCCCGAAAGATTCATAAACGTTTGCGGCTTGAGAAAAAGAACTTTTTTTTCGTTTACGGTTGCTTCACCGCAAAGCGACTTGAACTTCAGTTTATTTGTTTTCACACCTAGTTTATCAGTAATATAGTCCAACGCTATCCACCCTACATTATGTCTTGTATAAGCATAGCGTTTCCCCGGATTTCCGAGACCGACAACAATGTAATCCATTTTAGTTGAAATAAACGGTTTTTCCTGTTCTGTAAGAAGTATATATCGCTTCGAGGATCTCGCTTACAACAAGTGCCTGTTCGGGAAGAACGGTCGGGTTTGTATCGTTGACAACAGCGTCAATCCACTGAGCCATTTCACGAACAGAAGGATTGTCGTCGCTTACACCGTCGAAATAATCAACGCCTTTTGTGGACATATCAATCTTCTTGATATAGAGTTTGGAATACTCTTCACCGTTAATACGCATGCCGTCAAAGAAATCGGCACCGGCTTCCGTACCGGCAAGCGTGCATGAAGCTTCTCTGGAATCTACAAGGTTGATTGCCCAGCTCGATTCAAGAATTATTGTTGCGCCGTTTTTCATCTTGATGAAACCGAATGCGGAATCTTCAACAGTATATTTATCCGGATCCCAGGGTCCCCATGCATTTGCGCTGTTGGGGCGTTTGCCGAGTTTATAGTGGCAATTTCCGGTTACTGATTCTACTTCGTAGTTATTCATCATCCAAAGAGTAAGGTCAAGAGCGTGAGTTCCTATATCGATAAGCGGACCTCCGCCCTGCTCTTCTTCATTCATAAAGACGCCCCACGTCGGAACAGCTCTTCTGCGCATAGCGTGTGCTTTTGCAAAATAGATATCACCGAGAACGCCGTCGTCACAGAGTTTTTTGAGATGCAGCATTTCTTTTCTTTGTCTGTTCTGATATCCGATCGTTAGTTTCTTTCCGGACTTCTTTGCAGCTTCAAGCATAGCGCGGGCATCGGCAGCTGTTTTTGCCATCGGTTTTTCGCACATTACATGCTTGCCCGCCTCAAGAGCAGCAATGGAAATAGGAGCATGAGATTTATTGGGCGTACATACATGTATTACGTCAATTGATTTATCTTCCAAAAGTTTGCGATAGTCTGTATAGACGGTCGCGTCAACGGTACCGTAATCTTTTGCTGCTTTTTCCGCACGTTCGGGAATAATATCACAGAAAGCAACCATTTCAACATTTTTAAGTTTTGCAAGGGACGGCATGTGTTTACCGTTTGCGATCCCGCCGCATCCGATAATGCCGATTCTGATTTTATCTGCCATAAGTGATCTCCTTTTGTTTTTTTATATTATAGCAAATAATTATCATTTTGTCAATCTGAAAATTGAACCGAATATTACTTTTTTATATCTGATTGTTATCATAACGCTTGACATTAATTGTGAAATATGATAAAATAAAACTAACTTAAAATAATATGTATTCCGTGAGGTGTAACGATTGAAAGTTCTTTTATATTTTGAGGGAATAGATAAAATATCGAAATCCGGCGTAGGAATGGCGATGTCTCATCAGATAAAAGCTCTTGAGGCTGCCGGCGTTGAGTATACACTTGACCCGGAAGACGATTACGATATATTGCACATAAATACCGTATTTATAAACAGCGAACCTATAATTGCAGAAGCGAAGAAAAAGGGCGCTGCAATTATTTATCATGCTCATTCAACCGAAGAAGATTTCAGAAATTCTTTTGTATTCTCAAATATGGTTTCCAAATTTGTAAAAGAAAGACTGATGCTTCTTTACAGAACTGCGGACTGTATAATTGCGCCTACTCCGTATGCCCGCGATCTTTTACTGGAGAAGTACAGAATCAACGCGCCGATTGAAGTTGTTTCAAACGGTGTTAATGTTAATAAATTCCGTTACGACCCCGTAAAAGCGAACGCATTCAGGGAACATTTCGGATTTTCAAAAGATGACAAAGTAGTTATTGCTTCAGGACTTTGGATAAAAAGAAAAGGGATTCTTGATTTTATCAAAGTAGCTGAAATGCTGCCGGATGTAAAGTTTGTTTGGTTCGGTTCAACCCCGTTGCTTTCAATTCCTCTTGAAATCCGAAATGCTGTTACAAACGATCATCCGTCAAATGTATTTTTCCCGGGATATATGCAGGGCGATGTTTATGAAGGCGCTTTTTCTTCCGCAGATATTTTCTTTTTCCCGACATATGAAGAGACCGAAGGCATCGTTGTTCTTGAAAGCCTGGCATGTTCGGGAACAATCGTCGTTAGAGATATACCTGTCTTCAACGGCTGGCTTAAAGACGGAGTAAATTGCTTCAAAGGCAGCACAAACGAGGATTTTGCGCGTCTTATTCGTGCAAAAATCAACGGAGAGCTTCCCGATGTTTCCACCGCCGCCAGAAAAACGGCGGAAGAAAGGGATATTCCTCAGATCGGTCAAAAGCTTAAAAGAATATATGAAGCTACTCAGGAAGACGTCATTACAACAGCAATCCGTAAGTTCGGTAAAGAGAACTATATGGAAAAGAAACTGCGTATAGGTCTTTTTTCGGACACATATCCTCCGGATGTTAACGGCGTAGCGGTTTCTGTTGAAACGCTTCGAAAACAGCTTCAGAAGATGGGGCACACCGTATTTGTAATTACGGCAACCCTTGATACAAAACTTGTCGGCGGCGTTGATTTTGAAAACGGTATTTTACGAATTCCCGCAGTTAAAATCAAACAGCTTTACGGATACCGTATTTCAAGGCCGATGAGCGTTCAGGCATTGGAATATATCAAAAATATGAATCTTGATATAATTCATATCAATACCGAGTTTACAATAAGAATGATAGCAATTTCTGCGTCGAAGCTTTACGGTATCCCCTACTGTTATACATGTCATACCATGTGGGAGGATTATACCTATTACATTACAAAAGGTCATTTTGAAAAATCATCACGCAAAATGGTCGGCGTGTATACCAAACATCTTTATGACAAAGATTGCGAGATAATCGTACCGACTAAAAAGACATATGAATTGCTTCGGACATACGGGATTAAAAAGCAGATGCATATTGTTCCGACCGGAGTTGATACCGCAAGGCTGAACCCTTCCAACATTGACCGGCAAAAGGTTGATGAAATAATCGAATCGCTCGGAGCAAAAGACAAGTTCAGAATAATTTATGTCGGCAGACTTGCAAATGAAAAGAGTCTTGATTTTGTTATTGATAATATGCCCGCAGTATTCAGCAAATATCCTGACAGCATGTTTATTATAACTGGTTACGGGCCTGCCGAGGACGAACTGAAGGCGCTTGTTAAAGAGAAAAATCTTGATAAAAAAATTATTTTCCTCGGCAAACAGCAGCCAAATGAAATACAAAATTACTTTGCATTGGGCGACGTTTTCGTAACCGCTTCAACAAGCGAAACTCAGGGATTGACATATATTGAATCAATGGCTGCGGGCATTCCCGTTATAGCAAAATACGATGAATGTCTGGAAGATGTGCTTATAGACAGCAAAACGGGCTTTTTCTTCACAGATTCAAGATCGTTTTTGGATGCTTTTGACAAATTCCGTTCGCTGTCTTCAGATGGACGTAACGAAATGAAGAAGAATGCGATGGAAAAAGCAAATGAATACTCGCTTGAATCGTTCGGTGAAAACATTATAAAAGCATATTACAGGGCAATAAGGAAGCATACCCTGAAAAGAAGTTCAAGAAATCCAAACGAAAAGAATAAATAATT
This sequence comes from Clostridia bacterium, assembly GCA_017427285.1. Taxonomy (GTDB): domain Bacteria; phylum Bacillota; class Clostridia; order Oscillospirales; family UBA644; genus HGM12619. The sequence goes on along the minus strand of JAFRTE010000019.1, from coordinate 172,050 downwards.
GTTTTTTTGAAAGGAACAAATATATGAAAAGCTATAAAATAGGAATTGACCTCGGCGGTACGAATATTGCCGTTGGAATCGTTACAGAAGAAGGCGCCATCCTTGCTAAAAAATCAGTAAAAACAGGTTCGCAGCGTCCGTTTGAGGAAATAGTTAAAGATATGGCTGGATGCACTCTTTCATTGCTCGATGAAAACGGAATTTCGCTTGAAAACGTTTCTCATATCGGAATCGGCGCTCCGGGCAGCATAGACACCGCAAACGGAGTTATTGTATACGCAAATAATTTTAAATACTGCGAACATGTTCCGATGGCTAGCATTTTAAGGAAATATATTGACAAACCCGTTTATATCGGAAATGATGCAAATGTCGCTGCTCTGGGAGAAGTTATTTCCGGTGCGGCAAAAGGGCTGAAAAACGCAATAATGATCACACTTGGAACAGGTGTTGGCGGAGGAATCGTAATTGACGGTAAAATATATGAAGGTCAGCATTCTGCCGGCGCCGAACTGGGACATATAATGCTTGTAAAAGACGGTGAACAGTGCACATGCGGAAGGAAAGGATGTTGGGAAGCTTACGCATCCGCAACAGCACTTATCAGACAGACAGCTTGCGCTATGAAGGAACATCCGGATTCTTTAATGAACCAGTTGACAACGATTGACAATGTTAGCGGACGTACCGCTTTTGAGGCTGCAAGAAAAGGAGATAAAGCCGGACAGCAGGTTGTAGACAGATATATTGAATATATTGCGGAAGGTCTTATAGACATGATCAATATATTCCGTCCTGAAATACTTATTATCGGCGGCGGGATCTGCAACGAAGGAGACTATCTTCTTAAGCCAATGCGCAGTTATATAAATAAGAATGTATATGCCGGTACAAGATTGCCGGAGCAAAAGATCGCAGTTGCAAAACTCGGCAACGATGCCGGTATAATAGGCGCGGCCTTTTTGGCATAATAGTTTTACTGTATTTAAGGACTGACAGAATTGTCAGTCCTTAAAATTTTGGAGTATTACCAGATATCATGTTTACTACGAACAGTTAATTCCTCCCCTGTTACAGGATGAGTAAATGAAATTTCATATGCGTGAAGCATATGTCGCTTATATCCGTCGTTCTCGTCTCCGTATAAAAAATCTCCGCACAGCGGATGATCGATATATGCCATATGTACTCTTATCTGGTGCGTTCGTCCCGTTTCGGGATAAATCTCGACAAACGAAATATCATTCTCAGTTTTTATCGTTTTATAATTGGTAACGGCATAAATTCCGTCAGGACTTACCTCACGTTTTATTGTGGCTGTATCGGGGCGTATAATCGGAGCAGACACAGTCCCTTCGCGGTCAGTTTCACCGTGTACGATTGCGTGATATATTTTGATGATTTTATGCTCAATAAGCTGTTTTCTCAGTCTGTCGTGACTAAACGAATTTTTTGCAAGCAATACAACGCCCGAAGTATTTCTGTCAAGTCTTGTAACGCATCTGAAAACCGGATTATCGTTATTATCGGCAAGGTAAGAAATGACTATATTTGCAAGACTGTCGTCAACATGTCCTTTCGAAGGGTGGACTGGCATAAAAGGAGGTTTGTCAACTACCATTAAATCATTATCCTCAAAAAGGATTTCGAGATCTCCCTTAACCGGGTTTATAGCGGCTTTTTTATTGTCGGACAGGTTAATTGAAAGGGTATCCCCATCATGTATTATTGCGGTGACGAAAACTCGGTTGCCGTTTAACAAAAAACCGTCTTCCGAATATTTTAGTCTTTTTATCTCCGAGTTTGATAATTGGATTCCGTTTTGCAGAAACGATTTTACTGTTTTTCCGTTGCTGGCGGAATTGATCAAAAATGTAAATGTTCTTTTCATATTATAATTTTATCATATTAATGAAATAATGTCAATAATTATCTGCAAATTACTGCTTGACAAACTGAATAAATTTTGATAAAATTATCAGAAATAATGAAAATAAATACATTATCATTTAGTTATACGGAGGATTACAGTGAAAATATCCTTTTCAACACTTGCATGTCCCGAATACAGCTGGTCCGACATTTATTCGATGGCAAAAGATATCGGATTTGACGGGATTGAGATCAGAGGTCTCGGAGACGAGATTTTTGCAGTAAACGCACAGCCTTTTTCAGCTAATAAGATATCGGAAACGATCAAAACGCTTGACAGACTGAATCTTGAAATTCCCTGCCTATCTTCAGGTTGCGGGTTAAAATATTTTGATAAAACCGAAGAAAATCTTAATGAAATTTCACAGTATATTTCGCTTGCAATTAAACTAAAAACACCATATATTCGTATCCTTGCCGACAGAGAGCCGATGCCCAAAGGCGAAGTAGATGACGAAAAGATATGTGAAGTGCTGAAAAAAGCCGCCATTATGGCTGAAGGCACACATATAACGCTTCTTGTTGAAACGAACGGTGTTTATTCCGACTCAAAGAGGCTGAAAAGACTGATCGAATCCGTTGACAGCAAGCATGTAGCTGTGTTATGGGACGTACATCACCCTTACAGATATGCGGGAGAAGAGCCGGAGGAGACTGTAAAAAATCTCGGTTCGCTTATAAAATTCGTTCACGTTAAAGATTCTGTTATGATAAACGGTGAAGCATCATACCGTCTTATGGGCGAAGGAGATTTGCCTATCGACAGAATAATGAACTCGCTGAGCGAATCGGGATACGACGGATATATATCTCTTGAATGGGTTAAAAGGTGGGCTAAAAAACTAAGCGACGCAGGCGTTGTTTTTCCTCATTTTGCGCATTATATGCAGAAGTATCTTCAGGAAAAAGAGGAGCTGCAATACAATACTTCGCATACAGGAAAGTATATCTGGCCCAAAGAACATCTGATTGATTACACCTTCCCGCAAGTCCTTGATAAGGTTTGCGAAAATTTCCCGGATCAGTACGCTTTCAGATACACTGAGCTTGATTATACGCGAACTTACACTCAGTTCAGAGATGATGTTGACGAATTTGCAAGAGCTCTCATCACAATGGGCGTTCGCAGCGGAGACCATGTTGCTATATGGGCAACAAATGTTCCGCAATGGTATATAACGTTTTGGGCTACCACTAAAATCGGAGCCGTTTTGGTAACCGTAAATACAGCATATAAGATTCATGAAGCTGAATATCTTCTCAGGCAGTCAGATACCCATACGCTTGTTATGATAGACGGGTTTAAGGATTCGAATTATATAGAAATTATAAAGGAGTTATGCCCTGAGCTTGAAACATGTGAACCAGGTCATCTTTTAAGCGACAGACTGCCATATTTAAAAAATATTATTACAGTTCAAAGCGCAATAAAGGGATGCTATACATGGGAAGAAGCAGTTGCTCTGTCAGCCAAAACTCCGCTTTCTGCAGTTACCAGAAGAGCCGCAAACATTAATAAGGACGATGTTTGCAATATGCAGTACACATCAGGAACAACAGGATTTCCGAAAGGCGTAATGCTCACTCACTATAATGTCGTTAATAACGGAAAAGCAATCGGCGACTGTATGGATCTGTCAACTGCCGACAGGATGATGATCCAGGTTCCGATGTTCCATTGCTTCGGAATGGTGCTTGCTATGACAGCATCCGTTACACACGGAACAACAATGAGTCCGATAACCGCATTTTCACCGAAAAAAGGACTGGAATGCATAAACAAAGAAAAAATAACGGCATTTCACGGTGTGCCCACAATGTTTATAGCGATGCTTAACCATGAAAACTTCCCAACAACCGATTTTTCTCATATGCGGACGGGGATCATGGCAGGCAGCCCCTGCCCTATCAAGGTTATGCAGGAAGTTATAGATAAAATGAACATGAAAGACATATGTATAACATACGGACAGACAGAAGCGTCACCCGGATGTACGATGTCAAAAACGACAGATTCACTCGATCTTCGCGTAAATACTGTGGGAGCGGCAATGTTCGGAGTTGAATGTAAAATCGTAGATCCTGAAACCGGCGAAGACCTTCCTGATAATGTTGACGGTGAATTCGTTGCAAAAGGCTACAATATAATGAAGGGTTATTATAAAATGCCTGAGTCTACCGCTGCTGCAATTGACGAAAAGGGCTGGCTTCACACAGGTGATCTGGCAAGGCGTCTTCCGAACGGTTATTACAAAATTACCGGCAGAATCAAAGATATGATTATTCGCGGCGGTGAAAATATATATCCCAAGGAAATTGAGGACTTTATATATACTCACCCTAAGGTCAAAGACGTTCAGGTTATAGGAGTACCCGATAAGCAATACGGTGAGGAGATAATGGCTTGTGTAATTAAAGGTGACGAAAGTCTTACAGAAGAAGAGCTTCGAAACTATATTATTACACATATTGCTAAGCATAAATGCCCCAAGTATATTGATTTTATCACGGAGTTCCCAATGAATGCCGCCGGTAAAATACTTAAATACAAAATGAGAGAAAATGCTGTTGAAAAACTCGGTCTCCATGCAGACAGCAAAATCGAGACCGCATAGTAAAAATATCCACCTGCCTTCAGGTGGATATTTTTATACAAATATAGAATTGCAAGCAGTTAACAGATAATTTCGCCTTCTGCGGTTCCGGCAATACCCGCCGCATTAGCTTCATCTGTATCGATATGCATTGCAGGGGCATAGTTGGGACTTACACGGACAACAACATCACCGAAAATAAGTTTTCTGTTACCGCTGTCGTATTTTACGCTTACGATCTGTTTATCTTTAAGACCGTATTCCTCTGCTGTTGCAGGATCGAGATGGACGTGTCTCATTGCGGCGATAGCGCCCTCATCAACAGTGTACTCGCCCGCGGGGCCTTTAACTGTAACCGATGCGCTTCCCTTTATATCTCCCGATTCACGCACGGGAACGGTAAGACCGAGAGCTCTTGCATCCGTAAATGATAATTCGAGCTGTGTGTCTTTTCTGCAGGGACCGAGTATGGAAACTTTAAGTTCGCCTTTAGGTCCGCAAACTGTTACTTTTTCTTCTGAAAGGAACTGACCGGGCTGAGAGAGCATTTTTTTCGGAGTGAGCTCATGTCCTTTTCCGTAGAGAATTTCAAGCTGTTCAGCATTTACATGGATATGTCTGGCTGACATTTCAATTAAAATTTTTTTCATTTTAATATCTCCTGATTATTAGTTTTTATTATTATAATCCCAAATGACAAAATTGTCAATGAAATAATTCTAACAATTACGGTTTCCTTGATATGTTGACGATTTCAACTGCCTTGCGGGAAAGCTCGGAAATTGTATTCCACTGTTTTTCCTTAATCAAAGAATCTTTGACCATAAAAGTTCCTCCGCAAGCAAGGACTTTGTTAAATGAAATATATGAAGAAAGATTATCTGCGGAAATTCCGCCGGTTGGAATAAACATGATATCGCCGTAAGCCGCGCTCATCGCTTTTATCTTCGGAAGTCCGCCGCTTTGTTCCGCCGGGAAGAACTTTACAACATCCAATCCTCTCTCAAGAGCTTGCTCTATTTCAGACGGAATTGATATTCCCGGGGCAATCGGGAAATTGCGGTTTATACAGTAATCTACTATTTTCGGATTAAATCCAGGCGATACGATAAACTCAGCGCCTGCAGCGATCGCCCTTTCAGCATTATCGGTAGTAAGCACAGTTCCCGCGCCGATAATCATCTCATTATTAATTGATTTGAGTTTTTTTATTGCGTCTTCCGCAGCGCTTGTTCTGAAAGTGATTTCCGCAACATTTATTCCTCCTTTGAGAAGTGCTTCAGACAGAGGAATAATATCATTGGGATTTTCAAGCTTGATTACGGGAATTATCCCTGTTTGTTTAATTTTTAAAAAAACTTTATTCATTTATATCTCCTCAATATTGATAAATCCGTTTAAATGTGCTAAAATAAGAAAAAAGTCGGAGTTTTTAGTATGAAAAAAAATAACAGAATATGGGAAATAGATTTTTTGCGGGGAATTGCTTTTATTTGTATGGTTTATGATCATGTAGTATTCGATCTGAACTATATTTTCGGTGTTAATACAATACAACTCGACTTTATAGGAGATTTTTCCGCTATCATTTTTATGTTGCTTTGCGGGATATCGACAACGCTGTCGAAAAACTGTCTGAAACGTGGTGCGCTCGTGTTCGGAGCCGCAATGCTGTTAACTGCCGTTACTTTTGCGGTAGATATGATTTTTGATACACGGCTCATAATAGTTTTCGGAATACTGCATATGCTTGGAATTGCAATGATGTTGTCGTATTTAGTGAAAAAAATGCCGAACATATTGATTGCCGCCGTATCTGCCGTATTGTTTGCATTGTATATTCCTTTTAAAAACATCAGAAATATGGGAAATCTGCTTTTTGCTTTCGGAATACACGATGCAAAATTCTATTCAAGCGACTATTACCCTCTTATCCCGTATTTAGGGGTTGTTTTTATAGGAATAATAATGGGTAAGCTGCTTTATTCTGACAGAAAATCGATTTTTTCGTTTTCGCTCGGAAATAATCCTGTTTCCTTTATAGGGCAGCACTCTTTAATCCTTTACCTGACCCATCAGCCGATTGTGATCGCAATACTGTTTATAATTTTAAAAATAGCGGGTCAAATATGATTATTTGCAATTTGATTTTTTGAAAAATTCCGTTGTGTTTATTATTCCGACACCGTCTTTATACTCAAACCCGATTTTTGTGAGAAACTCGCACAGATTCGGGTTTTTTGATATTACGTCGGTTTTTCCCGAAAAATCAAGTCTGCTCAAAGCAGCACGCAGTACACTTTCGCAAAAAACATCGGAGTTTTCGCAGAAAGCGTTAATTTCCAATATTTCGGCCTTAACAAAAGAATACTCACATTCTGCAAGCTTATCTTTGCCGTCTGACAAAACGAAAAGCTCGTTTTCGCCTTTTTGTTCGTTTAAAATCGTTATCATAATTATGCTCCGTTTTTACCTTACTTCAATTCCGTCGTTTCCGAGTATACCTTTAAGCGTAGTAATCAGAGGCGCGGAAATCTGGACATCGCATCTGGAAAATCTGCCCTGTTTTTTCTTATCAATAAACCTGAAAAAGACAGGTGAACTGCCTTTGCTTGCTACTAGAGCATCGACGCACTTGTTGAAATTGACTCCGTCCTTCTCTCTGAAATTGATATACAGCGTTTTACCTGCAAATTCATCCCTGGGGACATAGGGTTGCGTAAACGACGAAGAAGCTTTACGTTCGTCAACATCCTCGAGACTGTTCAACACAATCGACGCTGTTAATTGAGAAGAATTGTCGTCATCTTCATCTGACGATGATCTTGACATATCCTCTTTGATACTGAGCTTGCCTTCGATCTTAACTATCTTATCCTCGACCAGTTTTGATGAAAACTCATCGTAAGATTTTCCGAAAACAAGAACTTCAATCGAACCGGATAAATCCTGCAAAACGCATATCATCATCTGCTTATCCGATCTTGTCATCTTTCTCGTTACCTTTGTTAAAATACCGAAAACGCAAACTGTATCGTTATTCTGATATGAGTTAACGTTTGAATATATACTTGATATTTCAACAGCTCCGGAACGGGCGAAATCCTCCTCATATTCTTTCATTGGGTGATCTGTAAGATAAATACCGGTCACTTCTTTTTCAAGTTTCAGTTTCTCACGTTTTGGATATTCGGGAACATCGGGATAAACAAACGGCTGCGCTTCTTCTGCTTCAAGACCGCCAAATAAGTTCATCTGGCCCTCTTCACGTTCTTTAATGTCTTCGGCAACAAGTTTTCTTATTTCGGGAAAACTTACTTCCAGCTGCCGCCTTGGTTGGTTGAAACAGTCAAACGCTCCGCAGCGAATTAAACTTTCAACTGTTTTTGAGTCAACTGAATATCCGTCAAACATCCTGTTGCAAAAATCGTAAAAACTCTTAAATGGACCGTTCTTTGCGCGCTCATCGATAATATCTGAAATTGCTCCCTGTCCGACATTTTTAACGCCTGAAAGACCGAAACGGATTTTATCTTTAGAAACGCTAAAAATATCTTCTGACTCATTGATATCGGGAGGTATGACTTCAATGGACTGTTTTGTACATTCGTTGATATATCCGACCATTTTGTCAGTTTTGCCAAGCACGCTTGTAAGCAAAGCAGCCATATATTCACGTTTATAATGTGTTTTTAAAAAAGCAGTGTAATAAGTGACGTATGCATAAGCGGCGGCGTGTGATTTATTGAAGGCATATTCCGCGAATTTGATCATATCGTCGAATATTTCGTTTGCAACATTCGCAGGAACGCCGTTTGCAACACATCCGGGGATCTCAACAGTGCCGTCGTCTCGTTTTTTGCCGTTAATGAAGTATTCGCGTTCGCGAGCCATTACTTCCATCTGTTTTTTACCCATGGCTTTACGAACGATATCCGCCCTGCCGTATGAATAACCTGCCAGCTCACGAACTATCTGCATTACCTGTTCCTGATAAACCATAACACCGTAAGTGACCTTCAGGCTGTTTTCAAGCAAAGGATGTTTATACTGAATACTTTCGGGATGTGATTTATTGTAAATATATGTAGGGATATTATCCATCGGGCCGGGTCTGTATAAAGAAATGATAGCGGTAATATCTTCAATGCTCTTTGGTTTTAAAGATACAAGCGTCTGCTTCATTCCGCCTGATTCAAGCTGGAATATACCGTCCGTTTCACCGCGCGACAGCAATTCGTAAACTTCGGGATCATCGATATCGATTTTTTCAATATCAAAATCGGGGACCTTTTTACGGACAAGTTTGCACGCATCTTCTATTACTGTAAGATTTCGAAGCCCGAGGAAGTCCATTTTGACAAGCCCGACCTCTTCGACTATCTTCATATCAAACTGCGATACAGTAACGCCGTCGTTAACAGCGACAGGAACATACGTGTATATCGGGTTTTCGGCAATAACTATTCCGCAAGCATGAACAGAAGGATTTCTCGGCGAGTTTTCGATAGTTTCGGAGGTGTCAAGAAGATCCCGTATTCTGTCATCCGATTCATACAGACTTTTCAGCTCAGGAACTTTTGTGACTGCTTCGCGGATCGTCATTTTGTCGGGGATCATTTTGGTCAATCTGTTTGCCTCCCCGACGGAAAAACCGAGAACGCGGGCTACGTCTTTTATGGCCGCTTTGGCTTTAAGAGTAATAAACGTAACGATATTCGCAACGTTTTTTTCTCCGTATTTATGCTGGACATACTCGAATACTTCGTTTCTTCTGACAGGACACATATCCACGTCAAAGTCAGGCATCGAAATACGTTCGGGATTTAAAAATCTTTCAAAAATCAGGTTATAGCGGATCGGTTCGATATTTGTTATTCTTGTGCAGTACGCAACGATACTGCCCGCTCCCGATCCTCTTCCGGGTCCTATCGGGATCCCGTGAGATTTTGCGTAGTTAATAAAATCCCAGACTATGAGAAAATAGTCAACGAAGCCCATTCTGTTGATAATGTCAAGCTCGTATTCTACCCTCTCAACAAGCTCTTTTGTTCTTTGCTCGGGAGTATATCGTTGTTCGAAACCTTCAAAAGTTAGCTTTCGGAGATAATCGTAATGGGAAAGTCCCTCCGTCCATTTAAATACGGGCAGATAATATACTCTGTTTTTGGCGTCGTCTATTTCTGGGAAAACAACGTTGCACTGTTCGGCGATTTTAACTGTATTGTCAAGCGCTTCAGGAACAAATTCAAAAAGAGAGCGCATTTCGTCTTCGGACTTGAGGTAAAACTCATCGGTAGAGAAGCCCATTCCGCTTTCTTCGTCGATAGTTTTCTGAATCTGAACGTATATAAGAACTTTCTGCGCATGAGCGTCTTTTTTCTGAAGATAGTGAGCGTCGTTTGTCGCTACAAGAGGAATGCCGGTTTCGCGTGAAATGCGCAGCAGACCGTCCATTACTTTTTTCTGCTCTTCTATTCCGTGATCCTGGAGCTCAAGATAGTAATTCCCATCGCCGAATATCGACAGGTATTTCAATGCCAGGGCTTTTGCATCATCATATCTGTCGGCTAAAAGAAGCTGAGGAACATCGCCCGCAAGACAGGCAGACAGACAAATGAGTCCCTCGTGGTATTTCTCCAAAAGCTCAATATCAACGCGGGGTTTATAATAAAATCCTTCGAGGTTTGCTACAGAAACCATTTCAATAAGGTTTTTATATCCTTTGTTATCTTTACAAAGAAGAATAAGGTGGCCGTTATTGCCGTCAAGTTCTTTTGTTTTGTCGAAACGAGTACGGGCCGCAGTATAAACCTCACAACCGATAATCGGTTTTATCCCTGCAGCTTTGGCATATTTATAGAAATAAATCGTTCCATACATATTTCCGTGGTCGGTCATTGCAACGGCGGTCTGCCCCATCTCTTTTATGAGACCGGGCATTTTTTTTACTTTGCATGCGCCGTCAAGAAGACTGTATTCCGTATGTACGTGAAGATGAACAAATCCCATTTATTTTTACCTTTTTTTCGTGAGTTCAATCAATTTTTTCATTCTGTGCGCAACGCCGGACTTAGAAAGCGAGGGAGTCATTTTTTTGCCGAGTTCTTCAAGAGTGTCATCCGGATACGCAAGTCTTGTTTCCGCCAAAGAAACAAGATCCTGAGGAACGTTTATATATCCCTTTTTCTTCAACCTGTTTATTGCTTTAATCTGTTTCTGAGAAGCAGCGATGCTTTTTTCTATATTTGCATTTTCACAGTTAACCGCTCTGTTGACGTTGTTTTTCAGGTTTTTCTCGAATTCTGCATTTATAAAGTCAAATACAGACGAAGAAGCGCCGATAAAAGCAAGAAAGTCGCGGATACTGTCCGAGCTTTTAAGATACAATACGCGAACACCTTTGCGTAAGACACTTTTAAGATGAATTCCGTATTCTTCACCAAACCGAATGAGGTCATCGGCAAGCATCTGATGTCCTGTACGGATTTCAAGGTGATATGATTTATTTGGAGCGCTAATAAATCCCGCCCCGAGGAATACACCCCTGAGGAAAGCGCCGGGGCAGCATTCATTTTCAAAAGCAGAATAATCTATCCGCAAAGGAGAGTTAACGCTGACATCCCCTATCTTTGAAATCAGTTTATCGGTATGTTCAGCATCAATTTCAACATTATATGTTGTGATTTTATTGTTTTTTTCGTTTTTTATGTAATTTGAAAACTGTAAATGGCGGAATATATCTTCATACCGTTTGATTATAAAGCTGTTTTCCGATCTGAATGTTATTCTACTGCGTGAAAAAACTCCTGAGAAAAGCAAAAAACCGTATAATTCCGCTTTTTTACAACAAATGTTTGAATTTTTGCGGCATAATGACTCTTTAACTTCTACAGTATATGACATCAGATAATTCTAATCTCCGTTTCAAGCATTAAACCGAATTTATCAAATACTTCCGATTGAATCAGATTAATCAATTCTTTTACGTCCGCAGCTGTTGCGTTCCCGGTATTTACGATAAATCCTGCGTGTTTTGTGCTTACCTGTGCGCCGCCGACAGAAAAACCTTTAAGTCCGCAGTCTTCTATCAGCTTACCCGCGAAATGTCCATCTGGCCTTTTAAAAACACTGCCGGCGCTGGGCATATCAAGCGGTTGTGTAGATACCCTTTTTGTCTTGACAGCATTCATTTCTTCGCGGATATTACGGTATATTCCCGGTATAAGTTTGAGCGTTGTTTTAGTAACCACGTCAGATTCGGTAAAACAGGATTTTCTGTAACCGAAACAGTGTTCTTCGCCTTTTACAATATGAATATTGCCTTTTGCATCGACATATTCGGTTTGTTCGACGATCTGAGACATTTCCGCCCCGAAAGCGCCTGCATTCATTATTACCGCTCCACCGACAGAACCGGGGATACCAAACAGTTTTTCCATTCCGGATAAGTGGTTTTTCAGCGCTGCGGAAGCTAATTTAGAAAGAAAATTGCCCGATCCACTGACGATATGTTCATTTTCGACATTCAAAAAAGAGAGCAGGTCTGTTTTAATAAGGATACAGTCCAACATATTATCCGAAAACAGAACATTTGAACAATTCCCGACTGTTTTGTATCTGAGATTATTTGCGTTGAAATATTTCAGTAAAATCGAAACCTGTTCGGTATCTGTGGGATATACGACAAGCGGTGCTATACCGCCTATTTTAAAAGTTGAAAATGTTTTTGCGCTTAAATCGGTTTTAAACGGAATCGAATTAGCTTCACAAAATGCTACTGCGTCAGTCATATTTTCTCACCGTATAGATATTAACCATTTTACTACTCTGCGTTGTTTATGTTTTCCATTAGACGTTTGTTTAATTCGGCAGCCGCATTGTAGCCAAGACGTCTTTGTCTGTTGTTCATTGCGGCAACTTCAATAATAATTGCAAGATTTCGGCCCGGTTTAATGGGGATCGTAACAGTAGGACACTTCAGACCGAGTATTTCATAAAAGTTTTCGTCAAGACCGAGACGTTCATATTGCTTTGCGGGATTCCAGGGTTCGAGCTGAATAACAAGGTCAATTTTCTCGGATTCTTTTACTGCGCCCATACCGAATATATGACGGACGTCTACTATTCCTATGCCTCTGAGTTCGATAAGATGACGAATCATTTCTGGAGCGGTCCCGACGAGCGTTCTGTTTGATACCCTTTTGATTTCAACGGCATCGTCGGCAACAAGTCTGTGTCCTCTTTTAAGAAGCTCCATCGCCGTTTCGCTTTTTCCTACACCGCTGTCCCCTATCATCAGAATTCCTTCGCCGTATACTTCAACAAGAACGCCGTGAGTTGTAATCCTCGGAGCGAGGTATACATTAAGGGAACTAATCAGATTGTGAAGCAGATTTGACGAGGAATCCTCGCATTTCAACACCGGAATTTCGAGTTTTTTCGCCACTTCAAGCAATTCCGGAAGTACCTCGTGATTATGGGACACTATAACGACGGGAATTCCTGTTGAAAAAAGCTTTTCAAGCTTATTAAGGCGTTCTTCGGACGAGAAAAGCTTTAAATAAGAGATCTCTTCGCGCCCCATTATCTGTATTCTTTTATCGTCAAAATATTCATAAAAGCCCGCAAGCTGAAGCCCGGGACGGTTTACAAGAGGGGTTGTAATAAATATATTTGAAGGGTCGCTTTTTTCTCCTTCCGGCAAATAGACAGCCGTTGAAAAAGTATCTTTCATTATTTCCGAAAGCGAAACTTTGTATTTTTCAGTCACAGTCGTATATCTCCGTTTAACGATAAATTATAAAACATTTCCGCAAAGAGTCAGACGGTCCGAAAAGACCATCTGACTCATATTCAATCAAAAATGAATTATTCGGCTTCGGCGGATTCGTTGGCAACCGGTTCATCAGAAACTACGCTAACATCTTCGGAAATAATATCTTCTGCTGCGGGAGCTTCTGCATTTGCTTCTTCAACGGCACGAATTGAAAGACTTACGCGTTTTGCTTCAAGATTGATTTCGGTAATCTGAGCTTTAACCTGCTGACCAACCTGAAGTACGTCGGAAACTTTGGCAATACGGCGAGGAGCGATCTGGGAAATATGAACAAGTCCGTCGATATTCTTTATAACCGAAACAAATGCACCGTAAGGCATAATTTTAAGAACGGTAACGTCTATTACATCACCGACCTTGTATGTTTCGCTGAGAATCTTCCAGGGATTTTCGTTTTCGTCCTTCATTGTAAGCGAAATCTTTTTCGTTTCAGGATTAAGGCTCTTTACCTTAACTTTTACGATATCGCCGACTTTAAGAAGATCGGACGGTTTTGAAATTCTGTCCCAAGACATGTCGGTAACATGTACAAGACCATCTGCGCCGCCGATATCAACGAATACGCCGAAATCGGTAACCGATTTTACGGTTCCTTCATATTCGTTGCCTACAACGAGCGACTGCCAAAGAGCTTCGTTTGCTTTTTGTTTTTCTTCTCTGAGCACGCTCTTGATGGAGCCGATTATTCTCTTGCGTCTTCCCGATTTATCGTTGTCAACTTCAATAATACGCAGATTGACATCGGTGCCGACAAGCGCGTCAAAATTCTCCTCGCGTTTCAGAGAAGCCTGGGATGCGGGGACAAATACTCTGATCTTGTTTACAAGAACGACAAGGCCGCCTTTAACAGCCTCGATGACTCTGCCTTTAACTACAGCGCCTTCTTCGTTTGCCTTGAGTATTTTATCCATTCCCTGAGCAATATCAAGGCTACGCTTAGACAGAAGAGCCGTTCCGTCCGCATCGTTGACCTTGACAACAAATGCTTCGATTTCATCGCCGATCTTAAGCGGGGTTTCATCGTTCTCAAATTCTGCGGCGGGAATAAAGCCGGCATATTTAAGACCGAGATCGACCTGAACTTCCGTACCGTTGACAGCGGTTACAATACCTTTAACGCGCTGTCCGTTACGAATAGTTCTAATCGATGCTTCGACGGCTTCAAGGAAATCAACATCCTCTTCTACCATCGTGTTTTTGTTGTCGTTTTCGTTGTTCATGTTGTTAAAAACCTCCTCGACTGCACTTTCAGGGCAGGAAGCACCGGAAGACAGTCCTATTTTTTCATATTTATGAATGCCATTGGGTAACAAATTCAGCTGCTCGTAAAAAACCGCATCGCAGTTATTTGAAGCGATTTCATAGAGCTTTCTTGTGTTTGAGCTTTTTGGGGAACCTATAATTACAAAAAGATCAACCTTTTTTGATAATTCCTCTACTTCCTTCTGTCTGATTTCCGTTGAGTTGCATATTGTATTATGAACGGTAATTTCAGGAAAAGAAGAAAGGAATTCTTGTATTTTGAGTGATTCGTCTACTTTATATGTAGTCTGAAAAACGACATCAATCTTTACGTTTTTAATAGGATGCGAGCTTATTATCAGTTGCAGATCGTCAAGGTTGCCTGCAATACTGAATAAGCCCTTTGCATGTCCCGCAATTCCGCGAACTTCAGGATGGTCTGCATTCCCAACGATAATAAGATCATCGGATTCCGAGGCGATTTTATGTATATTCTTCACCTTGGGACATGTCATATCGAAAACTTTGATATTACGGATAGCCATCTCTTTCTCTACTGATTCCGGTATACCGTGAGCGCGGATAATAACGACGGAACCTTCGGGAATATCTTTTGTATTATCAACGATTTTCGCGCCTAGAGAAAGTATGCGGCCGGTTATTTCTTCATTGTGTATCAGTTCGCCGAGCAGATAAACGGAATTATTTTTGTTTTTCAGCAATTCAAAAGTTTGCTCGACTGCTCTTTTAACACCGAAGCAAAAGCCGTTTGTTTTTGTTTTAAATATTTTCATAAGCTGTCTTTGTCGAGCGCGTAAAGCTTTTGCATAAGCAATTCACCGGCTTTGGACATCTCATCGGACTTTACTCCGTCTTTGAATTCATCTTCTATCGTAAACGGTTTGCCTATATATACTTTTATACTGTTGAAAATAAAAAAAAGTCTTTTGTAATCAATTCGAACAGGGAGCATCGTCGCTTTTGATTTCATCGCAATCATAACAAAACCGGACTTGATCTCCGGCGAGATCCCCTCTTTTGTCAAACCGTTTTTAACACGGGTCCCTTCAGGGAAAATGCCTAAAATATGCTTGCTTTTTAAAGTTTTAAGCGAATTCTTGATAGCTGAAATATCGGGATGTTCCCTATCTACCGGGAAAGCACCGTATTTTCTGACAAAAAAGCGTACGACGGGAACTTTAAAAAGCGATGCTTTAGCCATAAAATTAACGGGTCTTTTTAAGGCGACATTCAACGGAAGAATGTCGAACATGGACTGGTGATTGCAATAAAGAATTACAGGACCTTCCTTAGGTTCGTTTTCGCGTCCGTAAATTTTAATGCGATTGAATACATAGCAGTAAAATGTGAAAATAATTTTTGCAATTTTATATAACATTGATCTTATTCTCTATTATCCTTAATGCGGCATCAATTGTTTGCTGAGGTTCGAAACCGCTGTTATCCAGAATAACGGCGTCGTCTGCAGGTCTCAAAGGGGCAACGGAACGTTCGGAATCGTTTTTATCGCGCTGAATCATTGTAGCGAGAATTTCTTCGTAAGAAACAGAAGACGAAGTGTCTTTCTGCTCCTCATAGCGTCTTGATGCACGGTCTTTTGAAGAGGCAGTGAGAAATATTTTGATATCCGCAGACGGAAGAACGACCGTACCGATATCTCTGCCGTCCATAACGATGTTTTCTTTTGAGGCGATATCTCTTTGAAGACCCAGAAGGAAGGATCTGACTTCCGGGATGGCGGAAACAGTTGAAGCAGCTGAAGATATTTCGTTCGTTCTGATTTTTCCGCTGACATCCTCTCCGTCAACATATACGCGCTGTAAGCCGTTTATATGTCTGAAAGAAATATCGGTATTTTCAAGCATATCGATTATTTTTTCATTATTACAAACGGATATCCTGAGACTGAGGGCTTTATATGCGACAGCTCTGTATAATGCGCCGGTATCTATATAGGTATAAGACAACTTTGACGCAAGCGCTTTTGCAAGACTGCTTTTTCCTGCGCCGGCAGGTCCATCTATGGCAATATTAATCGTTTTCATTGATATTATATCCCAAGTATTATTATTCGGTGTAATCCTTAATGGCGCGGTGGCCGAGACCGATCGCTACCTCGTTAAGATGAAGCATCCCTATTCCGAAAAAGACTGCTACTGCAACATGCTCTCCGCATCTTGCGACTGCGATTTTTCCGCCGATATTCATACCCATAGCCTTTTGCATTATCTGCATAACGGCTTCGTGAGCTGCGCCGGCAACCGAACCTTCTTCTTCATGAGACTCGCCTATGATCTTTTCACGCTTTGCCAGAAAAACAGTTCGGTCTATGATCTTATTTATAGAAGATACGAAGTCTCCGCCAAAATCAATTGCGCCGATTTTTATATCCGACAGACCAAGCGACGATTTAAGGATCATCTCTTCTTCTCTTGTTGAAGTTGCCGACATACGTACAGCAGCTTGGGCAACGTCCCTGCTACCTTTTTCCTGCATTACAATACCTCGTATTTTTTGGCTGCGGAAATTCCCGCAAGCCTTCCTGTTGAAAACGCGATCTGAAGATTGAAGCCGCCTGTATATGCGTCACAGTCGATCAGCTCCCCGGCGAAATACAAGCCTTCGATAATTTTTGACTGCATGGTTTTCGGGTCGATCTCTTTAACTGAAACGCCGCCTGATGTGATTATAGCTTCTTCTATCGGTCTTAGCCTTTTAACGGTAAATGAAAAGTTTTTTAAGCAGTTTATAAGGACCGCCCTTTCGGTTTTGGTAATTGAATTAACTTTTTTCTGAGCATCGATTTCGGAAACTGATACTATAACCGGAATAAGCTTTTTGGGTAAAAGATCGTCAAGAGCATTGATAAAATTCTTGTTTGAATACTTTGCAAAGTCGGAAAGAATTCTTGTGTCTAATGTCTTTTCGTCGAGAGCCGGTTTTAAATCGAGAACAATTCTGTCGCCCTTTACTGCATGAGCGCTTGACGAAAGAACGATAGGTCCCGACAGGCCTGAAGATGTAAAAACCATCTCTCCGAAATCCGAATAAACAGACTTTTCGCTGCGAAAAAGAGTTAGTGCGGTATTTTTCAAAGAAAGACCTTCAAGTTTGGCACAAACGGAAGCTTCTTCAACATCTATGGGAACGAGAGAAGGTTTAAGCGTAGTTACGGTATGCCCTAAATTTGAGGAAATACGGTAACCGTCGCCGGAAGAACCAGTCTGAGGGTAAGATTTGCCCCCGGTTGCAAGAATAACGGAAGAACATTCAATTTCGGTACCGTCTTTTAGGACGCAGGATGTGATCCGACCGTTTTTTGTGTGAATATCCGATAATTCACCGTGATAAAAAGAAATATTTTTCTTATTGCAATGATTTTTTAGGGCGTTAAGAATATCAGAGGAATGATCTGAAACCGGAAAAACGCGGTTGCCCCTTTCGGTTTTTAAAGCAATACCGAGCGATTCAAAAAATGCGATCGTATCCGCAGGCGAAAAAAACGAAACGGCTGAATAAAGAAATCTGCCGTTACGAACAACGTTACTCATAAATGTGTTTAAATCACAGTTGTTTGTAACATTGCATCTGCCTTTCCCCGTGATAAGAAGCTTTTTTCCGAACGTATTGTTCTTTTCGATCAAAATGATCTTTCTGTTTTTTGCATTTTCCGCGAAGAATCCTGCGGCCATCATTCCCGACGCTCCGCCGCCGACGACAACGCAGTCCGTTTTTATTATATTCATTTCAGATTGTCCGATCAAGATACAGGCTGTAATCAGCTTAAAATTGACAAAATATGATAATTCAACACTATATCTACTATATTATAACAATTTTATATTAAAATTGCAAGTGATTCCGTAAAATGTTATAATATTGAGCGAGAATTGACAAAGATTTGTATTTATCTCTCAATATTTGAGCTTTCAAACATGTTTTTCGGCGGTTTCGGACCGTAAAACTGGTAATACTGGCAAAGCAGCTGACCATTGTAAAACTTTCTGCGCTTATCCGCGGTTTTGCCGAACAGTTTTTCAAACGAAGGATGCGAAGTGATCAGATACATAGACCATGTATCAAGCCGTTTGTAAACTTTACCCAAATCTCTGTAAAGAGATTCGACGGCTTTCATCTCGCCTATTCTTTCACCGTACGGAGGGTTCGTGATAATAAAACCGTATTTGTCTTTTGAATAAAAGTCCAATACATTCATCTGTTTGAAAGAGACGGCATCTCCAACGCCCGCTTCATTTGCGTGATGAACGGCGAGTTCTACGGATTTCGGATCAAGATCGCTTCCGAATACGGGTTGGGGAACATAGGAAAGCTCTGCTGCTTTAGCTTCCGAACGGACGTTTTCCCAGATTTTCGGGTTAAAATCTCTCCATGCTTCACTGACGAACGACCTTTTTATCCCTGGAGCGATATTTTTTACTATCATTGCAGCTTCAATCGGTATTGTTCCCGATCCACACATGGGATCGACAAGAATTCTTCCGGGTTTCCAGTATGATAACAAAATAAGAGCGCATGCCATGGTTTCTTTTAAAGGAGCTTCTCCGACGATCTTCCTGTATCCCCTTTTATTAAGGCCCGCGCCGGTCGTATCGACCGTGATCGAAACAATGTCTTTCAAAATCGCTACTTCAATCCTGTATTTAGGGCCTGTTTCATCAAAGAAGGAGCGTTTGTATTTCTCTTTCATTTTCTCGATTATCGCCTTTTTTGTAATCGACTGACAATCAGGAACGCTGTAAAGTCCCGAACGGACTGATCTACCGATAACATGCATTTCCGCGTCCTCGGGAAGATAATCGCCCCACGGAATCGCCTTGACGCCCTGAAATAGCTCTTCAAAAGTAACGGCTTTGAATTCTGCCGCTTTTATAAGAATGCGGTCTGCCGTACGCAGATAAATATTGCAACGCGCAATATCACGTTCATCGCCTTTAAAAGTAATTCTTCCGTTTTCAACTTTGAGATCGGTAAAGCCCAAGTTTTCAAGCTCTCTTGCCGTTACGGATTCAATTCCGAAAGCCATTGTAGCAATTAAATCAAATATCATGAATGCCTCAGCTAATCGTTTATTTTATTGAGAAAATCTTCTATTTTTTGAATGTATCCTTCCGGATCAGAATCAAACGCCGAACAGTGATAAGCTCCTTCTGCGAGATAAAACTTCTTATAACCGGAATGTTTTGAATTATATAAGTCTATCGACATTTGCGGGAGTATGAAAGTATCATTTTCGCCGTGAATAAAAAACATCGGTATATTGCCGCATTTTTCAAGCGCTTTTAGCGGACTGACTTTTTTTACATCTATGCCGTATTTCTTTTTTATAATCAAAGATGCGACGGTAAGAAGAGGAAATGCTTTTATTCTGTAGTCGGCGCGAACTCTTTCTTTCAGAAGAGTATACAGATCTGAAAATGAACTGTCCGCAATAACGAACGAAATATTGCCAGCATATTTTGATGATGCAAGAATAATCGCCTGCGCAGCGCCGAAGGATTCGCCGAAAAGTCCGATCGGAATATCACCCGGGAAACAGTCTTTGATCCATTTGAAAATTGCTAAAGTATCATTTGCATCAAGTTCGGCAAGTCCGAGGCTGTCTCCCCCGCTGTTGCCGCAGAATCTGTTGTCGGGGATTATGACCGAATAGCCGTGATCGAGGAAAATACCGGCATATTTTTTTACGGAATCTCCGCAGGAGTTATATCCGTGAAAAAGAAAGACGATTTTATCAGGGAAACTTTTATCGCTGTCTGCGGGAATATATAAGAAGGACAACAGAATTTCGGATGACGTATTGACCGTAAAACGTTTTTCGTCGGGAAACTGTATCTGATCATCAAAGAACGAAGATGTCGTCTTTTTGGGTTTGACTATAGAATTTACAAGGATTTTTTCACCTATAACAAGCAGAAATACGATAAAGGCGATAATAAATACAATTAAAAATACAATTTCCAATCCGATTTCCCCTTTCAATTCTTAATATAATATATTTTATCATATTTCAATATAAATTTCAACACTTTTATTATTATTTTTATTTTTTTAGAAAAATGTTCACTTATTAAGATTGAAAAATACTTTATAATGTGTTAAAATATAAAAAATCAGTTTTATTAAAATGGGAGTTTGCTATGGAATCGTATCGGAATACGGACGGTAATACATTCAGAGCTTATAATTATTACGGTGCGCATATAGATAACGATGAATGCATATTCCGCGTATGGGCTCCGGATGTAAAAGAGATATTTGTTTATGGCGATTTCAACGGCTGGGTCAAGGATGATCCCGAATTTAAAATGTCGCCTAACGGAAATCCGGGAGAATTCGAACTCAGAAAGAAGAATATCGACTTTTTTTCTTCCTATAAGTATTATATAATCTCCGATACGGAAAAAACCGAAAAAGTCGATCCGTATTCGTTCTGCTCCGGCGACGCCGAAAACTATTCCTCAAAAATATATGACAATGACGCTTATATATGGGAAGATGAACCGTGGATTAATTCCAGAAAACAAAGGGATATAAAAAAGTCCGCTCTGAATATTTACGAATGTCATCCCGGATCATGGAAAAGAAATGACGACGGTTCATTTTTAAGCTACAGAAAATTAGCCGAAGAAATAGTTCCTTACGTTAAGGAGAACGGATATACGCATATTGAACTTATGCCGGTAATGGAGCACCCGTTTTACGGATCGTGGGGCTATGAGATCTGCAGCTATTACGCGCCGACTTCGCGTTACGGTTCTCCCGACGGTCTTAAATTTTTTGTTGACTACTGTCACCGACACGGCATAGGAGTTATTTTTGACTGGCAGCCGTCGCATTTCCCGAAAGATAAGCACGGTTTATACCGTTTTAACGGAGACTGGTGTTACGAATATTCTGATGAATCGATACGCGAGCAATCAACCTGGAATACGTGCACTTTTGATTACGGTAAAAAAGAAGTCAGGCGTTTTCTAATTTCGAACGCGCTTTTCTGGATAGATAAATACCATATTGACGGATTACGCGTCGACGCAGTTTCATCGATGCTTTTTCTGGATTTCGCTCGTGAACCCGGACAGTGGCGCGAAAATGAATACGGAGGACGAGAAAACACGGACGCCATCGCGTTTTTGAGACTTTTAAACGAAGAAATATCGAATTATTATCCAGACGTGTTCACGATAGCGGAGGAGAGCAATGCGTGGCAGATGGTAACACGTCCGTCAGCAGCCGGAGGTCTCGGTTTTACCTTTAAATGGAATATGGGCTGGGCGCATGACACGCTGCAATACGCTCAAACCGATCCTTTTTTCAGAAAAAACATTCATGAAAAAATAGTATTTCCCGTTTCATATGCTTTCTCTGAAAATCATATTCTTCCTTACTCGCATGATGATGTTTCTCAAGGCAGGAAAAGTATGTTTGAAAAAATGTTCGGCATCGAAAACGATAAATTTGCCGGCTTGCGTCTTTTTATGGGCTATATGATATCCCACCCCGGGAAAAAGCTGTCGTTTATGGGAAATGAATTCGGACAGACAAGCGAATGGAATCACAATACTGCTCTTAATTGGGAACTGCTTGAAAACGAAATGCACGCAAAGGCACTCGGATACGTTAAAGAGCTCAACTACTTTTATCTTGAACATCCTGCCCTTTGGAAAAACGACTGCAGCAATAATTGTTTTAAATGGATATCCAAAAACGACGTTAATCAGAATATAATTGTTTTTATCAGAGAGTGTGACGTAGAAACGCTTGTTTTTGTATTGAATTTCGCACCTGTCACCCGATATGATTACAGAATCGGCGTTCCTTTCAACTGCACTTACAGAGAAATTTTTTCATCGGACGAATCAAGATTCGGAGGCAGAGGTATTCAGAACGGTTCGCCTGACGTATT
Source organism: Clostridia bacterium (assembly GCA_017427285.1). GTDB lineage: Bacteria > Bacillota > Clostridia > Oscillospirales > UBA644 > HGM12619. Next base: position 149,498 of record JAFRTE010000019.1, on the reverse strand, counting down.
TCCGTTTGCGCAGCACGGATTTCCGCAACAGATATCACTCACCCTGCCGCCTCTATCTATGATATGTCTTAAAGCCGAAAAATAATTTGAAATATATATCGAAACAAGGAGGAACCTTTTATGATTAAGAAAAACAGGTGCATAGCAATGCTTCTTGCAGGCGGACAAGGCAGCCGTCTTCACGTTCTTACAAAGAACATTGCAAAACCTGCAGTACCGTTTGGAGGAAAATACAGGATAATCGACTTTACTATGTCAAACTGTATTAATTCGGGCATAGACGTTGTAGGCGTGCTCACGCAGTATCAGCCGTTAGTGCTCAACCGTTATATCAGAAACGGTCTTCCGTGGGACCTTGACAGACTTTACGGAGGAGTGTATATCCTTCCCCCGTATCAGCAAAGCAGCGGTATGGCATGGTATAAAGGAACCGCAAACGCCATTTACCAGAATATAAGATTCATAGAACAGTATTCTCCCGACTACGTACTGATCCTTTCCGGCGACCATATTTACTCGATGGATTATTCTAAAATGATAGAATACCATGAAGAAAAAGGCGCAGATGCTACTATTGCCGTAATAAAAGTCCCGATCGAAGAGGCGTCGCGTTTCGGAATTATGAACACAGCGCCGGACGGAAGAATAGTCAGTTTTGAAGAAAAACCGAAAGTTCCGAAAAATGATGAAGCATCAATGGGTATTTATGTTTTCTCATGGAACAAGCTCAAGAAATACCTGATCGAAGATGACGCAAACCCGGATTCGTCAAACGACTTCGGTAAAAACATTATTCCTACAATGCTTAACAGCGGAGAAAAGATGTTTGCATATCCTTTCTGCGGATACTGGAAAGACGTTGGAACGATAGACAGTCTCTGGGAAGCAAATATGGATTTACTGAACGAGGGAACGAGCGATATCATAAACAATCCCGAGTGGAAAATATACGCGAGAAATCCCGTTTGTCCCCCTCAGTATATAGGAGAAGGAGCGTCGCTCAAAGATACTATCGTGTCAGAAGGCAGTGAAATATACGGCACTATCGACCATTCTGTTGTTTTCTATAAAGTATTCGTCGATAAAGATGTATATATCAAAGACTCGATTATTATGCAGGACGCCGTAATCAAAAAAGGCGCAAGAATCGTCAATGCTATCGTCGGAGACCATACGGTAATCGGTGAAAACGCAATAATAGGCGGAGAAGAAGGACCGGACGGGCGCAAGATTGCTGTTATCGGCAGCGGCGCCGTTGTTGCGGATAATGAAACCGTTCCTCCCGGCGAAATGATAGACCGTTCGGATGAACCCATTATATAAGAAAGGGATGAATAGTATGTCAGCTGTAGGTATTATTTTTTCAGGAATACACGATCACAATCTTCCGGAAATCACGAAAAAAAGAACGCTTGGCTCTGTTCCGTTCGGAGGACGTTACAGATTAATAGATTTTGTTCTGTCAAATATGGTAAATTCCGGCATAACTTCGGTTGGAGTAATAGCAAGGAATAATTATCAGTCATTGCTCAGCCATCTCGGTTCCGGCAAGGAATGGGACTTATCAAGAAAATTCGGCGGTCTTACCGTTTTTCCGCCGTACAGTTTCTCAAACGGAACAGGTCTTTATTCGGGACGTCTTGATGCGCTGAAAAGTATTATTTCCACTTTGGAAAAAATCAATGATGAGTATGTAGTGCTTGCGGACTGCGATACCGTATGCAATATGGATTACAGCAGGATAATAAAATATCACGAGTCGGTCAACTCGGATATAACTGTAATATATCAGTATAAGTGCGTTGAAGACAAATCGCTCAACAGCACTATTTACGATATAGACAAAACAGGCAGAGTTGTAACTGCATATGTAGGAATAGCCCCGGACGGATACGCAAATGTGTCACTCGGAATGTGGATTATAAAACGATCTCTTCTTGTATCTCTCGTAAACGAAGCTGTTGCCGTAGGTCAACTCAGTTTTGAAAAGGATATAATAGCAAAACGCGCTCATTCGCTTAAAATATACGGTTATAAATTTGAAGGTTATGCGATAAAAATCGATTCGAACAGATCTCTTTTCGAAGCGAACATGAACCTTCTGAACAAAGACATAAGAGACGAGCTTTTCAAAAACAACAATCCGATTTATACAAAAGTAAGAGATGAAGCGCCTACACGGTACGCGTCTGACGTTACCGTTAAAAATTCGCTTATAGCAAACGGATCGTTGATACTCAGCGACGTTGAAAACTGCGTTATATCGCGCGGCGTATATATCGGAAAGGGCGCAAAGGTCAAAAACTGTGTAATAATGCAGGGCGCGGTAGTCAGCGAAAATGCCGATATCAGCTATGCGATCATAGATAAACAGTGCGTTATTAAAAACGGCAGAGTACTTGCGGGTTACCCCACCTACCCCTTTGTTTTGGCAAAGGACAGCGTTGTCTGATTTTTTCGAAATGATCAACTATTATATCAGGGAGGTAAAAAAATGAAAATACTTTTTGCTGCCGCGGAATGTTTTCCTTTTGTTGTTACGGGCGGTCTTGGCGACGTTATAAGCGCGCTGCCGAAGGCTCTGAAAAAGCTTAATCAGAATAATGACGTGCGTGTCGTTTTGCCTCTATATTCCGACATACCTCAGGAAATCAGGGATAAAATCAGCTTTGTTAAAAGTATTACCGTAAAACTGTCATGGAGAAACCAATATTGCGGTATTCACATGGTCGAGCTTGACGGAATTCGTTATTATCTGATAGACAACGAATACTATTTCAAAAGAAAAGGCATTTACGGTCATTTTGATGACGCTGAAAGATTTGCATTTTTCTGTAAATCAGTATTTGAAATGCTTCCGCATATAGATTTTATTCCTGACGTTATTCATGCGCATGACTGGCATACCGCACTCATCCCGATCTACGCATCGCTGAAATATAAAAAAAGAGCCGAATATTCATCGATCAGAACCGTATTTACAATTCATAATATTCAGTATCAGGGCGTTTTCAGCAAAGAAATAATGTCTGACGTGCTGGATATAGACGCTTCGGACTTAAGCACCGTTGAGTATGACGGTGCCGTCAATCTTATGAAAGGCGCTATAGAGCTTGCAGACGCGGTAAACACGGTAAGTCCCACTTATGCGGAAGAGATAAAAATGCCGTATTATGCTCACGGACTTGAAAGCATAATAAACGAAAGAAGCTATAAGATTTCTGGAATTCTGAACGGAATAGACGTTGAAAGATACAACCCGTGGACAGACGCACATATTGCAAAAAAATATTCCGCAAAAAATCCCGAGGGAAAGACCGTTGACAAGGCAGAAATACAGAAGGAATTCGGATTGCCCGCAGATGACTCAGTACCCGTAATCGGAATTATTTCACGCCTTGTTGAACATAAAGGTTTCGATCTGGTCGCGTGTATTATCAGGCAGCTGCTCGAAGAAAATGTTCAGGTTATTATTCTCGGGAAAGGCGACGCTCACTATGAAGACTTTTTCGGCACTGTAGCATCACAGTATCCTCAGAAAATGTCAGTAAAAATCATGTATGACACAGCTCTTGCATCGCGCATCTATGCCGGCGCAGATATTATTCTGATGCCCTCTAAAACCGAGCCCTGCGGTCTTGTTCAGATGGTTGCCTGCAGATACGGTTCATTACCGATCGTAAGAGCAACGGGCGGTTTGAAAGACAGTATACATGACGGCGAGAACGGATTCGTTTTCAACGATTACAATGCTCATCACATGCTTGATACGATAAACCGCGCGCTTGCTGCATATAACGACAAAGAAAAATGGAACAAACTTATCCAGAATGCTATGAACTCAGATTTCACATGGAAATCATCCGCAAAGAAATACTACGAACTCTATAAGAAATAATCAAAGGAAACAGATAAATGGACGATATAATGAAAAATCCGCAATACTCAGCTGCGGAGCTTAACAGAATAATTGAAGAAAACCTTTCAAAACTCGGAATTGACTGGACCGAAGCGACGGCAGAGCATATTTACAAGGCATCTGTTACCGCATTGCGAGATATGTATTCGGCAAGGCGCAAACAGTTTAAAAACAGGGCAAGAAAACTAGGCGAAAAAGAAGTATATTATTTTTGCATCGAATTTTTGCTCGGAAGGGCACTGAAAAATGCTGTTTATTGCGGTAAGCTGGAGAGTAATTTCAGACAGGCACTTTCAAAATATCGTCTTACACCGGAAGATTTATATGAATGCGAACCTGACCCGGGTCTTGGAAACGGAGGCCTGGGCAGACTTGCCGCATGCTTTATGGCTTCGCTGGCATCACAGAATTATCTTGCTACGGGCTTCAGTATTTGCTATGATTACGGGATGTTCAAACAAAAACTTGTAGACGGATGGCAGATGGAGCTTCCCGACGTATGGCTTCCTAACGGAGAATGCTGGCTTGTCCCGAGGCTTGACGAGGCGGTAGACGTCCGTTTTGGAGGAAGAATCGAGGAAATATGGGAAAACGGACGAATGACAGTTAACCATATCGGTGAAACAGTCGTTCACGCAATCCCCTACGATATGATGATTCCCGGATACGACACGCAGGGAGTATCAAAACTTCGTCTGTGGAGGGCAAAAAGCGCTCTTAATATAGACATGCATCTGTTTTCTCAGGGGGATTACATTCAGGCGAGCGAAGAAGCTACGCGTGCAGAAATGATCTCCAAAATACTTTATCCGCCGGACGAGCATATCGAAGGAAAATCATTAAGGTTAAAACAGCAGTATTTTCTTGTTTCCGCATCGCTGCACTCAGTTATCAAACGTCATATGAAGCGTTACGGAACGCTTGATTCTCTGCCGCAGAAAGCAGTATTTCATATAAACGACACTCATCCCTCTCTGGTGATCCCGGAACTTATGAGAATACTGATAGACGAATACGGATACAGCTGGGATAAAGCGTGGAATATCACAACAAATGTTGTTTGTTACACCAACCATACGGTAATGTCGGAAGCGCTTGAAAAATGGGATGAACAGATTTTTGCGTCTATCCTCCCACGCCTGCATTCAATTCTGAAAGAGATAAACACGCGTTTCTGTCATGAAGTATTTGAAAAAACAGACGGTAACTGGAATAAAGTATCCCGAGTTTCCGTGCTCGCTTTTGATACAGTCAGAATGGCAAATCTGTCCGTAATAGCGTCAAAGAAGGTCAACGGCGTATCGCAGCTGCATTCGGAGATATTGAAAAACACGGTTTTTAAGGATTATTATGACCTGATGCCGGAAAAATTCGAGAACGTTACAAACGGTATCGATTTCAGACGGTGGCTTTGCCAGGCGAACCCCGGACTTACAAATCTGCTTAAGGAATGTATCGGAGACAGATTTATAAAACATTCGGAAGAGCTTGAAGGATTTTTGAAATTTAAAGACGATTCCTCTGTTTTAAATTCACTTGCATCAATTAAACTGGACAACAAAAAGAGGTTTATTTCAAGACTTGGAGACAATACGGTAGACCCCGAATCTGTTTTTGACGTTCATGCAAAGAGACTTCACGAATATAAACGTCAGTTGTTGAATGCACTTCACATCCTTTATCTTTATGTCCGTATAAAAAACGATCCGACGTTTATCATACCGAAAACAACATTCGTTTTCGCCGCAAAAGCAGCTTCTTCATACTATATGGCAAAGAGGATCATCCTTCTTATCAATTCAATATCGGAAATGATAAAAAGGGATAAACGCGCTTCGGAAATGATAAAAGTAGTATTTCTGGAAAATTACAGCGTAACCTGGGCGGAATATCTTATGCCGGCGTCAGAAATCAGTGAACAGATTTCACAGGCGGGCACGGAGGCGAGCGGAACGGGAAATATGAAAATGATGATCAACGGTGCGCTTACTCTGGGAACACTTGACGGCGCAAACGTTGAAATATGTGAAAAAGTAGGAAATGACAATATATACATATTCGGCCTGAAAACAGACGAAGTATCCGAACTTTACAAGAAAGGATACTATCCCGCATCATATATATTAAAAGATCCGATACTTTCAGAGATAATTGGTATGATGCACAACAGCATAAACGGAATAAATTTCTCGGATATAGCTAATTATCTGACGATGGACGGCTTTGCGGACCCATATATGGTTGTAGCGGATTTTGACGCATATAAGAAAATACATATAAAAGTATATTCAGATTATGCAGACACGCTGTTATGGAACAGAAAGTCGCTTATCAATATTGCTATGGCGGGAAAATTCTCATCAGACAGAAGCATTGCGGATTATGCGAAAAAAATATGGGATGTAACACCTGTAAAGTATGATAAAGTTTAATTCAAGAGACACATATTTCAAAAGACCTTTCGGCGCTGTTGAAGTAAATCGGGAAATATCATTTAGGATTCTTGTTTCAAGAAGAGTATGCGCATTTAACGTTTCAATAGTCTTTGAAGGCGACAAAAAATATGTGTTTCCGCTGCATTTTAACGCCATTAACGGTATATATGAAGAGTATTCCTGCACAGTAAAGATAGACTGTGAAGACCTTTACTTTTACAGATTTGAAATCATTAAAACAGACGGAAAAGCGCTGAAAATAGGCAAAAACAATTTCTCGAATCCTTTTGATTCTTCAGACGCAGAGCCGTGGAAACTGACTGTATATACAGACAGCTTTACAGGCATTAAAGCATATGAAGGCAGCAACATTTATCAGATCTTTCCAGACAGATTCTGTAAAAGCGGAGCGCCTGACACGCCAAAACATACGAACATAAAACCGTGGGGAGAGATACCCAATCACGTAAGAAATGCCGACGGGACGCTTGACACTTCGGATTTTTTCGGAGGAAATTTCAAGGGTATCGAGTCGAAGCTCGGGTACCTGAATTCGCTCGGAATCGATATTATATATCTCAACCCTATTTTTGAATCATCTTCAAACCACAGATATGATACCGGCGATTATGATAAAACAGATTCGCTGCTTGGTACTGTCAATGATTTTAAATCTCTTTGCGAAAGCGCGGACAAATATGGTATTAAAATAATACTTGACGGCGTATTCAGTCATACCGGAGCCGACAGCAAATATTTCAACAAGTTCGGGAATTATCCTGACATCGGGGCATATCAATCGCAACAATCTGTTTATTCATCATGGTATCGTTTCAGAATCTGGCCCGATGATTACGAATGCTGGTGGAACGTTAAAATTTTGCCTAATACGAATGAAACCGACTCGTCTTATCTCGAATATATAACCGGAGAAAACGGTATAGCACGCAAATGGCTTCGTTTGGGCGCTTCGGGTTGGCGGCTTGACGTTGCGGACGAACTTCCCGATGAATTTATTAAAAAATTCAGAGACGCCGTTAAAGATGAGAAAAAAGACGCTCTCATTATCGGTGAGGTGTGGGAAAATGCCGCCGATAAAATTAGTTACGGTAAAAGACGGAAATATCTTCACGGAAATCAGCTTGACAGCGTTATGAATTATGTTTTCAGAAATACCGTGATAGACTTTATTCGAAATAAATCAGCTTATGATTTTGTTGAGAGCGTTCTTGAGATTTGTGAAGACTACCCTACCCCTGTACTTAATACTTTAATGAACTTTCTCGGTACTCACGATACCGAGCGTATCAAAACACTTTTGTCCTCCGAACGTTTGGTATGTATTGCTTACGCCATTCTTGCTTTTCTGCCAGGCCTTCCGACTGTTTATTACGGTGACGAAGCGGGAATGGAAGGAGGAAAAGACCCTCTTAACAGACTTTGTTATCCTTGGGGAAAAGAAAACACAGAGATGATTGCGTTTTTTTCTGAAATAAACAGGATCAGGCACGGATTAAACTGTTTAAAAGAAGGACGATTCCTTCCTTTATGGGAGGAATACGGGTTTCTGATTTTTGCCCGTACCGACGAAGATGAAAAATGCGTATTCGCTGTAAATATTACAGATACTCCGAAAATACTTCCGGATGTATTTGATAAAGGAACCGATCTTTATTCAAAAAAAGATTATTCACCGGGAGATACTATTAACGGAAACGATTTTTTGATTATTGTAACTCAATAAAATTTAAATATAATAATGTTTAATTAGGAGTGAAATAGTTTTGGAACAGCTTTTTTCCAATCTGCTTTCAATTGATTGGTCAACACAGTGGAAAATGGTAATAATGTGGATCATCGGCGGGGTACTGATTTATCTTGCGATAAAAAAAGATATGGAGCCTGCCCTGCTCTTGCCTATGGGATTCGGAGCAATACTTGTAAATCTTCCGTTTTCCGGGGCAGTAACACAAGGCGCTGAAGAAGGACCTATTGACGTACTTTTTAATGCCGGAATAGCAAACGAGCTTTTCCCGCTTTTACTTTTTATCGGAATAGGCGCGATGATCGATTTCGGACCGCTGCTTTCAAATCCGAAAATGATGCTTTTCGGCGCCGCCGCACAGTTCGGAATATTTTTCACGTTAAGTCTTGCTTCGTTTTTGGGCTTTGAACCTAAAGATGCCGCGTCTATAGCGATAATCGGCGCCGCAGACGGTCCAACCTCGATATTTGTGTCTCAGTTTTTTAAATCAAACTATGTTGGTCCGATAATCATTGCCGCATACTCATATATGGCGCTTGTTCCGATTATTCAGCCTGCTGTCATAAAATTATGTACAACAAAAAAAGAACGGCTTATCCGCATGCCGTACAGACCGAAGTCTGTATCGAAAACAACAAAAATCATATTCCCGATAGTTATAACGGTCGTAGCCGGAATTTTTGCACCGAAATCTGTTGCGCTTGTCGGATTTTTGATGTTCGGCAATCTGATCAGGGAATGCGGAGTGCTTAATTCCCTTTCGGAATCTGCTCAACACGAGTTGGCAAACCTTGTTACGCTTCTGCTCGGACTGACGGTATCCACAAAAATGCAGGCCGAAGCTTTTCTCAGCTGGAATACGTTGATGATAATGGGTCTTGGGCTGATTGCCTTTATTTTTGATACTGCGGGCGGAGTAATATTTGCGAAAATCCTGAACATATTCTTAAAAGAAAAAATCAATCCTATGGTCGGCGCAGCCGGAATATCAGCATTTCCGATGTCATCAAGAGTAGTGCATAAAATGGGACTAGAAGAAGATCCGCAAAACTTCCTTCTTATGCACGCTGCGGCCGCAAATGTTGCGGGACAGATAGCTTCTGTCGTTGCGGGCGGACTTATTCTTACGCTTGTTCAGGTATGATAAGGAGGCAGAATAATTATGATTTTTGACGTTGACGCATTGCTGAATTCACTTCCGACAATGGGCTGGGGAATGCTTGGTATTTTTATGGTTATAGGCATAATTATGCTTATAATCTGGATCCTCGGAAAGATATTTCCCGTAAAAAAAGAAGATAATAAGGACAAAAACTAAAATGGATATGGAAGAAAAACGAATCTCAAGCGAACTAATATATGACGGGATAATCGTTCATTTATATAAAGACAACATTTCGCTTCCGAACGGAAAAAGCGCTGTAAGAGAAGTTATAAGACATCAGGGCGCCGTTTGTGTTGTTGCTCTTGATGACGAAAACAATATATATCTTGTAAGACAGTATCGATATCCGTTTGCATCCGTCATATCTGAAATTCCTGCAGGGAAGATTGACGCCGGCGAGACTCCGCTTGAAGGCGCAGCACGGGAGCTCAGAGAGGAAACAGGAATTGTAGCAGGGAAATATGAATATCTCGGTCCTCTTTACACCTCCCCTGCCATTATTGATGAAGTAATCCATATGTATCTTGCAACAGACCTTGCGTTTGAAAAACAAGACCCCGACGAAGACGAATTCGTTGAGGTCTGCAAGAAAAATATTTATGATTTTGCTTCGCAGATAATGAAAGGGATAATTCCCGACGCAAAAACTCAAACGGCAATTTTAAAAACCATATTATTGCTTGGTGGTAACCGCTGAGACAAATCTGAATGAGCCGTTTGACAGTTCGTTGAAAGTAAGAATATACTGCTCGTTGACTGTATTTTTGTGTGTTGATGATTTTTCGATATATACTTTGAATAAACTACCCGATGAACCTCCGGCGCTGATTACGGTACCGGAGGTATCGTTTTTATCGGGCGTCCAGACATTGACGTAGAACATTTCAGTTGATAGATCATAATATGAGACCATTTCAGGTATAAATACAGCATTGCCGAAATAAAGACGTACTTCCTCTTTAACGAGCGCTTTCGGGAAAGCGATGCAGCTGTTATCTGCAAACATTTGAAATTCCTGAGTTTCAAAAAGACGTTCGACTGCGAAATCGGCTAAAAGTTCCGATGAAATAAGACTGACCGAATCGAACTCAAAATCAAGAAGCGAACCGTAATTTTTATATAACCAGACGCCCTTTGTAATATCTGAAACCGACGTATCGGGATATATTTCGGGAAATAACGGAACGGTATCCGCCACAACGGAATTGATGACCGACGCGGTATGCATATTGTAATGTCTGCTGAAAACAGAATATGTTCCGTCTTTATTATCGCTAAAAACAACCACTTCTTTTGCTATTAACTCAGAATAACTGTTTGGCGCAAAAAGCGCTGTTTCCATGCGAACATATCCGTTTTCCAATATATCGAGAGAAAGCACCTGTTTTGTATATTGTACTTTCGATATTTCTGATATTTGATATAAATAGAGGTCAAGACTTTCATCGTAAAATTCATCTTTGCTTTCGTCTAACGAAAAACTGTTTCCGAAATACTGCGAGACCTGTTCGTTAAAAAACTCTGATGGAATGCCAAAATACTGATATTCATCGGCAATATTTGCAATTAATAAGTCGATCTGCGGCTGCAGTAAAATAATCATATTGAGAAGAGAACGAACGGAAAGAGGTTTGTAAGCGATAATATTGCCGGAATAGTTGTCGATTGCTGAACAGTAATAATCAAGAAGGAAATAGGATACCGTGATATTATCGGAATAACCGTCGGGGTCGGGAAGAGAGATTACAAACTCGGGGATATAAATGCTTTCCTGTGATACTTCGGACCCCGATAAATCAGTAAGAGAAATACTCTGATTTTTTCTTACTCTTGAGTATAGATAAAAAAGATTATCACCCGTTTTTTCAAAAACGAATATTTCCGAATAAATAACGCGGGTGTTGGTCTGCTCAGCATAATGGACGGTTAATTCTGTTTTTGTAACATCCCGTATTTTGATCCCATCAAAAATCGGAGTTAAAAGACGGTTTTCACTTAAAGGAGGCATAATCCTGTAGCTGTTGCTTATTTCCGAATACTCCGATATCGACGTTTTATCCAATTCTTCGCCGAAAACGGAAAGCGAGATTTTATCCGCCGAATCCGCATCAAGATTCAGGTATGAATATTTTTGATCGAGAAGTGACGAATAAGTATTATATAAGTGATAACTGATTATGTTGAATTTTTCCTGCGAAGTAAAGTTCTCGCCGTCCCTGACATATAATGGAGCGTAATCGCTCTCATAACAGTATAAAGGATAAACAAGATTTGAATAATACCACTCTCCGAGCTTGTTTAAATCGCTTGAATTATACGGAATAGCGATCAAATCGATGCTGTCAGGTGAAATATCGACAGCGAACTCCGTAATTGCATCCGATATTTCCAGTTTTATTTTATCAAGCGATGATAAAAGTGAATTTTGTTCGTCAGAAGATAGAGCTGAATCTGCAAGGAGGGATTCGATCTCTTCCATTTTGGCGTAAAGACGGTCTACCCGTTGTTCGGTTGTCGAACACGAGCTTACCACTATTATCAGAAAAATAAAAAAGACGGCAAAAAACAGTTTTTTCATAATAAAAAGAACGGCGCAAGGGCAAAAGAAGCATTGCCCAAGCGCCCTTTAATTGCTATATTGAAGGAAACCTGTGTTTAAGCGGTATTTTATTCGTATTTAACTGAATGACCGGTTTTTGCGGATTCGAAAATCTTTTCGAGAACGCCGAGAACACGTCTGACCTGCCACGGCTTAACAATAAGCTCTTCTTTACCTTCCATTGCGGCATCAACATTTTTATAGAAATCTGACCAACCGCCTGAGAAAGAAGGAAGCGGAAGCTGCTCAAGTGTTTCGGGAGGCTGCGGAGCAAATGTTCTTGTCGGACCTGCGGGAGTATTGACGATAACGGGAGGAATAAGCTCTGCAAGCTTGGATACCTTCGTTATTCCGCCTTTAACGCCGCTGAAATCGTCGAGCTGCATTGTTCCTGCATTGCCTGCCATATACCAACGCGGAGTAGGTTTGAGAAGGAATGTGCCTATTTCTATCATTACCTGAACACCGCTGTCAAACTTAAGCTGAGTCATAAAGTAGTCGTCTATAAGAAGATTCTTAACGCTGTGAAGATCTGCGCTGATATCGGTAATTTTACCTGGGACCATATTGCATATCTGATCGATAAAATGAACGCCCCAGTCGTAAACCATACCGCCTCCGCATTCGGGAAGCGCGCGCCAGCCGTGCATAATGCCTCCGGTACCGTGAAGTCTTGACTGAATGGTGAACACCTTGCCTAAAACGCCGCTGTCAAACACCTGTTTTGCTACCAGATAGTCGGCATCCCAACGTCTGTTTTGATGAACGGTGAATAATTTATTGTTTCTTTCGGAAGCAGCGATCATTTCATCGAGGTCTTTAACCGTAAGAGTAACCGGTTTTTCGCAGACAACGTTTTTGCCTGCATTAAGAGCCGCAATGGTTAGTTCCTTATGTACCTGATTGGGTGTAGCAACAAGGCAAAGATTGATATCGGGATTTGCAAGCATATCTTCGAGCTTGCTGTATCCTATCATTCCCTGCGAACGTGCCTCTTCGATTTTTGCGGGATCGACGTCATAAACACCGATTACTTCAAATCCGGGAACGTTTTTAAGTCCGCTTTCTCTGTGCCAGTGAGCCATTCCGCCGTATCCTATGATACCTAGTTTAATTGCCATAAAAACACCTCTTTTAAAAAAAGAATTTTGTTTCTAATATAATCTCAATGCCGATCGGTATCGGCAGTAGATACATTTAAATTTTGTTCTGCATATGCGCGTTTAGCCGTCAGATAATCGATATACTCTTCAAAAGAAAAGTTTTTTTCGTAAATATATTGCGCATGACTCATAGTAAGAACACCGTCGGCAACGCCTTCATCGCCTATATAACGGTAACAGAACGGATCAAATTCATATCCTGTAATATCCTGCTTACCCTCGGGATAGCGAAGGATGAAACCGTATTTATAAATATTTTCGGATATATACTTATAAAGATCTGATTCGAGCATTTCCTCTTTTGTAACAGAGGAGTTTTCCGCGATACAAACCGTATATCCAGTTTCAAACTCACTGTATCCCGGTTTGGCGACCGAAAGGCCTATCCTAGCTTCCGCTTCTTCGGATGTATATCCGGCATTGATCTCGCTCTGATATGCAAAATTGTAAACAGCTTCCTGTTCGGCGTTTGATCTGTATGCGGTAACGACCTTGCAGGAATACCCCGCCTCTTTTGCCGCATTTATAAATTCCTGGATTTTGATTGCGGCAACGGTTTCAAGTTTTAAAGCGGGATTCGATTCGGTGTCGATCAGACTTGAAGGGCTGTAGCCCTCCGGAAGCGGATGCTCCTTGTTTACAAGCAGCATGTAGTCAGACGCCAATATTTTATCGTAAACCGCAATCTCGCTTTTCAGAGATTCGATCTTGGCAACGGTTTCAGGGTCTGCTCCGGGATATTCATTTTCATTTTCTGGGTTATCCGTACCGGATTCGCCGTCTATTGTCAGACTGCTTTCTTTGTTGAAAACAAACATCGAGGCAAAGCAGAAAACAGAAAGCACAAACGCAACGCAAACAATCGCAATAAGTCCGATCGTCATCGGTTCGCTTAGAGATTTTCCGTTCAATCCGCTTCACCTCGGTATTTAAATGATTCAGCTTTTCTTTAAATAATAATATCACAACAGTGGTTATTTGTCAATCCCAAAAAGAAATATTCACAGATTTGTCATAGCAAAAATCACTGTATTATACGGCATCGCTTCTTGTAAACTGAGACTGATAAAGTTTCCAGTAATGTCCTTTCTGGTCAAGAAGCGACTGATGATCACCTTTTTCAACGATTCTTCCGCCGTCAATAACGAGGATATCGTCTGCGTCTCTGATCGTTGAAAGTCTGTGCGCTATAATAAAGCTTGTTTTGCCTTTCATCAGTCTTATCATAGCTTTCTGAATATTCATTTCTGTACGGGTATCTATAGACGAAGTAGCTTCGTCAAGGATCAGTATTTTAGGATCGGCAAGCACCGCTCTTGCTATTGAAAGGAGCTGTCTTTGGCCCTGAGAAAGATTGGAACCCTGTTCGGAAAGCTGAGTATCGTAGCCGTCGGGCAGTCTTCTGATAAAACTGTCGGCGTTTGCCGTTTTTGCGGCGGCGTAAATCTCTTCGTCGGTGGCGTCAAGTCTGCCGAATCGGATATTATCCTTAATTGTGCCGGTGAATAGGACAGTATCCTGCAAAACTATTCCTATACAGCTTCTGAGCCCCTTTTTCGGAAGTTCAAAAATGTTTTCGCCGTCGAGAAGTATTTCTCCGGAGTCGATGTCATAAAATCTCGTGATAAGATTGACAACCGTTGTTTTTCCGGCTCCGGTAGGTCCTACAAGCGCGATTTTCTGGCCTGCTTTAACATTAATGGAAAAATCCTTCAAAACCTGTTTTTCGGGCGTATAGCCGAAATTAACGTTATTGAATACAACGTCGCCTTTAACGGAATTAACATCAAAAGGCTTGTCGGAAAATTCATCGCTTTCGGGGATCTGATCCATAACGTCAAAAACACGTTCGGCGCTTGACAGAGCCGACTGTATGGTGCTGTACTGATTGGCGACTTCGTTTATGGGTCTTGTAAACTGTTTTGAATACTGGACGAATGCCTGAATAACGCCGACAGTAACCATTCCCATGCTTGCAAGTATACCGCCAGAAATAGCTACAAGAACAAAGCTGATATTACCTATGACATTCATTACAGGGCCGATCGAACCGCCGAAAATCTGAGCTTTAACGCTGTATTTGCGTAAATCTTTATTGATAGCGTCAAATTCTTCGACAACTATACCAGATCTTGAAAATGCCTCGACGGTTTTCTGTCCCGTAATCATCTCTTCGACGTGTCCGTTTAATCTGCCCAGAGCTTCCTGCTGTTTTTTAAACAGAACGCGCGTTCTTTTAACGATGGAGCGCGTTACAAACAGTACAAGCGGGATTACGGTCAACGAAACAAGCGTCATTATGGGGCTGTAATAAAGCATCATTGCAAAAGCGCCGATAATTGTAATAACGCTCTGAATAATCGCTGTAACCGTTTGCGAAAGCGCATTCGAAACGTTATCTATATCGTTTGTAAGACGGCTCATAAGTTCGCCGTGCGTATTTGTATCAAAATATCTTACGGGGAGCTTTGACATCTTGGAAAACATATCGCTTCTGAGTATGCGAACGGTTTTCTGAGAAAGCCCTGCGCCTATCCAACCCTGCAAAAAGTTGAATACAACACCTATCAGATATATGCCTGCCATTCCGAAAAGCGAAAAAGTGAGTGAATTGAAATTAACAGTAGGATTTGTATCTGTTATAGCGATACTGTCGATCGCATTTTTCTGAAAAACCGGCGCTGTAAGCTGCGTAAGAGCGGTAAGAATTACAAGAACAACAAGAGCGATAAGCATGTATTTGCTTGCTCCGAGATATTTGAAGAGTCTTTTAAGGGTATTTTTGCTGTCCTTCGGTTTCTCAACCTGAAGCGGGCCTCTCATTCCGGGGCCGCCGCCGGGTCCGCGGCCGGGGACTCTTGAAGAATTGTTGTTTCTGTTTTCAGACATTTTCCAGTCCCCCCTGTCCTACCTGTGATTCGTAAATATCTTTGTAAATATCGCTTGAC
Organism: Clostridia bacterium; assembly: GCA_017427285.1. Classification (GTDB taxonomy): domain Bacteria; phylum Bacillota; class Clostridia; order Oscillospirales; family UBA644; genus HGM12619. The sequence goes on along the minus strand of JAFRTE010000019.1, from coordinate 133,504 downwards.
TTCATCAATTCGTCGTGTGTGCCGACTGCGGAGACTTCACCTTTGTCGAGTACGACGATTTTATCTGCATACATAACGGATGAAATTCGCTGCGCTATAATAAGGGAAGTCATGCCTTTCATTTTTGCTTTAAGAGCATTTTGAAGTCTTGCTTCAGTACCCATATCAAGCGCTGACGTTGAGTCGTCAAGAATAAGAATTTTCGGTTTTTTAAGCACGGCTCTCGAAATTGAAAGTCGCTGTTTCTGTCCGCCCGAAAGAGTTAAACCTCTCTGTCCGAGCATGGTCGAATAGCCGTCGGGGAGCGAACTTATAAATTCATCGGCCTGAGCGGTTTTTGCGGCTTCGATCGCTTCGTCGTCGGACGCATTGTGATTGCCCCATTTTATGTTTTCCATAATGGTTCCGCTGAAAAGCACGGCTTCCTGTAATACCATACCGATACCGGCTCTGAGGTTGTCAAGCTTGTAATCTTTAACGTTAACCCCGTCAACAAGCACTTCGCCTTCGGTCGTATCGTAAAAATGAGGAATGAGATTGATGAGCGAGCTTTTTCCCGAGCCTGTGGCGCCGAGGAAAGCTACGGTCTCGCCCGAGTTGATTTTCAGATCAACATGCTTTATTACGGGATCCCCCACGGCGAACGGATATCTGAATGAAACGTCTTTAAATTCAATTGTGCCGCTCGATACTACGGCATCGCTGTTTCCTGATACGACAGAAGGGTCTGTTTCCATAACGGCTTTGATCCTGTCATACGACGCTTTTCCTCGTGAGATAGCCATAAACATCATTGACATCATCATCATGCTCATAAGGATCTGCGCCATATACGTAACGACAGCCATTACTTCGCCGACGCCTATTATACCGTCATTGACCTGCAACGCGCCGAAATAAATAACGGCTATTGTAGTAGCATTCATTATAAGCATCATAACAGGAGACAGGACAGCCATCAGACGTGAAACGGTAAGCGTTGTTTTCGCAAGGTCATAGTTTGCGCCTTCAAATTTCTCGGTTTCATAATCTTCACGGACATACGCTTTGACTACTCTGACACCCGATAAATTTTCCTGCATGATACCGTTGAGTTTATCGATTTTATCCTGAACTTTTGTAAAAAACGGATTTGCGTTTTTAATTATCAGAGCTATAAGCAGAATCATAATGGGAAGCGTGACAAGTAAAATAAGTCCGAAACGCAAATTGATCGAGAGCGCCATAATTATTCCGCCGAAGCAGAGCATGGGAGTTCTGACAAACATACGCAACGCCATCATTACAAGATTCTGAAGCTGAGTAACGTCGTTTGTAGTACGGGTAACAAGAGAACCCGTTGTAAATTTATCTGTTTCCGCAAATGAAAAGCTCGCTATTTTTCTGAAAACATCCGCGCGAAGATCGGCGCCGAAATTCTGAGACGCTTTTGATGAAAAATATGTACATCCGACGCCTCCGACCATACCGATCAGCGCACAGGCAAGCATTTTCAAACCGGTAAAAATAATTGTGTTCATATCCGGCGTAATCAGTCCCGATTCATTGGTGGCAAGTATACCGTCATCAACGATGACCGACATAAGAGTCGGTTGCAGAAGATCCATAAACACTTCAACCAGCATAAGAAGCGGCGACAGTATCATAAACCAGATATACGGCTTAATATACTTTGACAATTTCATTCTTTTGTTTTCTCCTCCGAGATATTTGTGTACATTTTTTTGAGAAGCGACCGCAATGTGTCAAGTTGTTCGGGCGAAAAATCCTTTGCAAGAACATTTTCACATTTTACAAAAGTCTGTTTTATTTTTTCGGTCATTTCGCTTCCCCTGTCGGTAAGATAAATCCGAAATCCGCGCTGATCGTTGCTGTCCGGCTCCCTGATAACGAAACCGTTTTCTTCAAGCTTCTTGACTGAAACGCTTACCGTCGGCGCGCTGAAATTCATACGTTTTGCGAGATCGGACTGCTTGATGCCGTTATGATGCGCAATTTGCATCAATAAACCGCCGAACGCCTTCTGGGCGCCTATTGCATCAAGTTCTTCCCTTATAACATTGTCGTGACAGTGCGCTACCATTGTAAGCATCATTCCAAGAGGCATACCGTCTCTGAACTCATGATTTTGCGGATCTTTTTCAAACTTCTTCAAGAAGATACTCCTTCCCTAAAATTATTAGTTAACTAACTAACATTATACACAAAAAAATGGATTTTTCAAGTACCTGAAGAAATATGCCTCAAATTGTTCAAAAAAAACAGGACGGAGCAAATGCTCCGTCCAAAGATAAAGAATAAATCAGTTTGTATAGTTGTCAAAATATCCCTGAATAAGGATTATGGGCGTTCCTTTATCTCCGCTTCCGGACGTGAGATCGCATAATGAGCCGATAAGATCGGTTAAACGGCGGGGCGTAGTGCCCTGCGACGCCATTGAGCCGACCAGATTGGAATCTTTATGCTTTATATATTCGCTTACGGCTTTTTTAAGTTCTTCACCCTTGAGATCGGCATACTGATTATCTGCTATATACTTGATCTTGATCTCATTGGGAGTACCTTCAAGGCCGGGAGTGTAAGCGGGAGAAACGACAGGATCTGCAAGCTCCCAAATTTTTCCGACAGGGTCTTTAAAAGCTCCGTCGCCGTAAACCATAACTTCGATGTGCTTTCCCGTAGCGTTGATCAGTTTTTGCTGAACGGCATTAACAAAGATATCGCAGTCTTTCGGGAAAAGCTTAACTTTATCTTCTGTCGCCTTATTTGAGCCGAGAAGCCCGAAATCGGAGTTGAAGCCGCTTCCTTTGACAGAAGACGTAAGGATATCGTCAAGTCCGAGAACTTTTTCTGCTCCCGCGGCTTTAAGGATACGTTTTGTACGCTTGCGAGTGTGTATATCGCAGACTAGGACTTTTTTTGTATAATTAAGTATTACCTTCGGATTGTTCGCAAAAATAACTTCTACTTCCGCTCCGCAGCTTCTGATAAGGTCTGAATAATAGTCTACATAGTCAACTCCGGTAAAGGGATGCTTGTTTTCGCCGAATAATTCACGGTATTTTTCGAGAGTAAGAACATCTGAATACGGATCGACGTTCTTTTCGTCGAGCATATCGACATCGACAAGGTGATTTCCGACTTCATCGGAAGGATAGCTAAGCATTAAATATATTTTTTTTGCTCCTTTGGCAATTCCTTTAAGACAAATTGCGAATCGGTTACGGCTGAGAATCGGGAAGATAACACCGATATCTTCACCTCCGAGTTTTGACGAAACATCTGCGGCGATAGCGTCAATTGAAGCATAATTCCCCTGAGCTCTTGCTACGACTGCTTCGGTAACAGCTACGACATCACGGTCTCTCAACTCAAAACCTTCGCTTTTTGCTGCCATAAGAACAGATTCGACAACGATTGACACAAGATCGTCGCCTTCGCGTATAATCGGCGCGCGAATTCCGCGAGAAACTGTTCCGACTCTTCTTTCCATATTCAGTTCTCCTTTTAAGTATTAAAAAAATGTATAAAACGAATTCATATGCGCTTAACAATAAAAATTATAGCATATTTTAAGTAATAATACAAGTAATGCGAATTAAAATTCACAATTTTTTAAAATCAGTTAACATAATTACTGATAAATAAAAAAATTTTAATAAAGGGGTTGACAAATCAAAAAAAATAGTGTATAATGTTTAAGCGTTCTATGAAAAACCAACTATAAGATGCTGATGTAGCTCAGTAGGTAGAGCGCATCCTTGGTAAGGATGAGGTCACCGGTTCGACTCCGGTCATCAGCTCCATTGTATCCCCCCTGTCCGGGCGTAGCGCAGTTTGGTAGCGCGCTTGAATGGGGTTCAAGAGGCCGTGGGTTCAACTCCCGCCGCTCGGACCATAAGTCGGTCATCTACTTCCGTAGGTGGCCGACTTATTTTTATAATAAAGGAATTCAAATGAACAGAAGTGAATTAAAGCTTAACGCAAAAAACGTATTGAAAAAGAATTATTCTTCGGCAATTCTGTTTTGCTTTGTGTATCATACCGTTACTGGACGTCTCGGAGCTGAGATCTCATTTATTTTAACGATCTTATTTTACAGACCTTCTGATCCTGATTTAAATATCGAAAAAATCGGATTTTCCGAAAATGTTATATCGGAAGATATTCTTTATTATATTTCTATTGCCGCTTCTGTTTTGCTTCTTGCCGTATTTGCTGTGTTTTTTGTCGGACCGTTAAGCGTGGCAAAAGCAAACTTTTTTATCAAAGCGAGAAAAGATTCTTTTAAGGCTTCTTATGCGTTCAACATATTCAGAGAAGGACGTTATGAGCAGGTATTGAAGATAATGCTTGCAAGAAATATTATATTGTTTGCCGGATATTTGCTGATTATTCCGGGTATTTATCTTTCGTATACTTTCCGTTTTGTTCCGTATATTGCCGCAGAAAATCCCGACATCGGCTGGAAAGAGGCATTGAAAAAAAGCAAGGGCATGACAGACGGACATAAGTTTGAATTATTCGTTTTAAATCTTTCCTTTGCCGGTTGGTATATTTTAAGTTGTATTGTCCCGATTTTCGGAAAATTTATTGTTAAACCGTATAATGAGGCGGCGATCGCGGAAGCGTACGAAGCATTGAAAAACGAATAAAACCATATAACATACAAAAAAACGGGCTGCAGCAAAACGATTTTATATATCGTAAACGCTGCAGCCTGAATGTTATTTACTGTCAGATGGTTTTTTCACATTCTTTAAGATAGTTTATCGCGTCTGTAAGAACTTTGATGGGTCCTTTTTCTCCGGAATACTCAAGCTCGACAATATACCATTGCGTGCTTCCGTCGTCTTTCAGAGTTTTAAGCACGTTTTTCCAAGGAATATCGTCCTGACCCACGAACGTCTGATATCCTTTGCCGCGGTCTTCGCTACCGAGGGACAAACTGTAAGGTTTAAGATGAACCGTATTGAATCTGCCTTTATAACGGCTGAATATCTCGTCAAGAGACATTCCTCTTCCGTTTAAAGCATGACCGATATCGACCTGACATGTGATATCAAAATCAGTATTGTCAAAAAAGACGGAGAAAGGACATGCGCCGTCTTCATATTTTACAAATTCGCCCGCATGATTGTGATATCCGAGTTTAATGCCGTGAGCATTAAGTTTAAAGGATAGCTGATTGAAAAGCTCAGCTGTTTTTTTCCAAGCATCAGCATCGGATGTCATATGACCGGGAAGACCGGGAACGACTGCGCTGTGACAGTCGAGAGCTTTTAAATAAGCGACGGTCGCATCAAACTGATCGGGCATAAAACGCTCGATGCCTATATGCCAGCTTATCAGTTTAAGTCCCGCTTTTTTCATAATCGCGTTAAGTTCCTCAGGGGATTTGTCGAAGCCGCCGCAAAACTCTATTCCTTCATAACCCGCTTTTGCAAGAGCATCGAGTTTTTCGTAAAGGTCCGGAGCAGTTACGCTGCTGAAACAGTACAACTGAGCGGCATATCTGTTTGAATTCATATTAACACCTCATTTTATTAAAAATAATTTTATTCACCGATAAATATTTTGCCGATTACGCTTTCGGCGGGAAGGATCAAGACTTTTTTACCATCGGACATTGAAATACGAGCGGCTTCGAGCGAACGCATAAATTCGTAAAATTCCTGCTTTTCCGCAGTATCGTATGCCTCTGCCATAATCCGCATATATTCAGCTTCGGCCTCACCAGTTATTTTATCCGACTCTGCCTTCGCTTCGCTTACGATAATGGCTGCCTGTTTATCTGTTTCATTTCTGATTTTTGATGCTTCAAGTTCGCCTTCGGCCTTCAATGCAGCGGCGATCTGTTCGCGGTCGGATATCATTCTAGCATAAACAGCACTTTCGTTATCGGACGGAAGGTCAAGCTTTTTGATTTCAACGGAAAGGACGGAAACGCCGTATTCTGCGCTGAGGTTAGAATTTACCTGTTCGGTAATCTGTTTGTTTACTTCGTTTCTGTTGCCCTCCCCTGCGGAAATAATTTCTGTCTGGAGCTTTGTGCCCATTGTATTTTTAACAACGCTGTAAATGGTGGCGTCAAGGCGTTTTTCCATTTCGTTTACCGTACCTACTCGCTGTGTAAAAAGTGTCGGGTCTTCAATGACCCATATTACGTAGTTATCTACAACAAGTGACTTGGCATCGCTTGTAAGAAGCTCGCTTGACGGAACGTCATACATAAGCTTGTTTTTGGGAAGAGAGGATACCTCCTCTACGAACGGAACTTTCAGATAAAGTCCCGCTTCGCTGCGGACGGTCGTTATTTTACCGAACATTTTGACGATCCCGTATTCGTCCTCTCTGACGGTATACATAGAAGAGAAAAGAAGTATTAGGGCAATAATCACGCAAACTGTAATTATGGCAGATGAAATGATTTTTTTTCTGTTCATCAGTTTGCACCTCCCGTCAGAGCGGCAACATCGTTTTCTTCGCCGACTACCATTATCTTTTCCATACCCGAGCCGCTGTCGATATATACTTCAACACCGGGCAGAACTTCTTCTATCATTTCAAGATACATTCTTCTTCGTGTGACATCTTTATTAAGGATGTATTCCTGATACATTGCGCTGAACTTTGCCGCCTCACCGGTAGCTTCGTTTACGCGTTTCTCTCTGTATGCTTCTGCTTCTTTCAGAAGTTTATCCGCGTTTGCTCTGGCTTCGGGAATAACGGAGTTTTCATAAGCTTTAGCAATATTTATAGTTGTTTCTTTTTCCTGTTTTGCTGTCTCAACCGCTTTGAACGCACCGATTACGGCTTCTGTGGGAGGTTCTGCATCCTGGATTTTTACTTCTATTATCTGAACGCCGATATCGTACTGCTCAAGGCGTGATACCATAATATCTTTTATTTCGGTCTGAATTGCGACTTTACCAGTTGTTAAGACGTCGTCAACTGTTTTTGACCCCATAACGTCTCTTGCGGCTGCCTGAGCGATATTTTTAAGTATTTTTACGGGGGATTCCGAATTATACAGATACTTCTGCGGGTCGCTAACTTTCCATTCCATGAAAAAGTCAACGGAAACCACGTTGTAGTCACCCGTGATCATTTTTGACTCATCCTGCTTTGTTGTTATAACAGAGCCGTTTTCAACGTACCCGATTGTAAGCTTTTGAGTTGTCATATCAACTTTTTCAAGATCCTGAACAGGATACGGAAGCTTGAAATGAAGCCCTGCTCCGTTTACCGACGTTACCCTGCCGAAAGTGGTGACTACCGCCCTTTCGGTTTCACCGACGGTATAGATACTTGTTGAAATTATAAAGATCAAAAGCACTATGATAAGCACGGGCCAGATATATTTCAGCTTGGGTTTTCCTTTGATTGTAATTACTTCGTCCATTTTATTTCCTTTCTGATTTGATTATTTGATCAGTCTTATCCCTGTTCCCGCAAAAGCGGCTTCATCCGCCGACGTTATCGGAACACCGGCGCAAGTTATGCTTTCGAGGGTGGTACAAAGCTGTAAAACGCTGAAATTGGAGACGGGATTGCCGGAAATATTCAGAATATTAAGATTTGTCATTGTAGACAGCGGAGAAACATCCGAAATTGAATTGAGCGACAGATCAAGCATTTTAACAGAGTTTGCAAGTGAAATGACGCTGACATCGGATATATTTGCCTGAGCGGCAACGAGAGTTTTAAGACGCATTTTCGAAAGCGCGGAAAAATCGGTTATTGCGGTTCGTGAACAGTCAAGGGATTCAAGATTTACAAGATCGGAAAGAGCGCCGAGAGTTGTGACCGACGTACCGTCTATTTTCAGCGTTTTCAGCGACGTAAATTCTTCGATCGGTAACAGATAAAGTATCGGATTGTTGCTTACGGTTAAAATCTCGATATTCTGAAGACGGGATATAGCGTTTAGCTGTTTTATGTTATTTGTGCTGATATTAAGGTCGGTAAGCATTGTCAAATAAGACAGTGACGATATATCGCTTACAAGATTGTTTGAAATATCAAGTGTTTTAAGCGAAGAGAGATTGGAAAAAGACGAAATATCGCTTATAAGGTTGTTTGAGAGATTAAGACTTCTTAAAAGCGTCATATTTCCTATAACGGAAACATTTTTAAGAGCGTTTCCCGCTGCGGAAAACTCACGGAGAACTGACATATTTCTTACGCCGTCTATATTGGTGAGCTGATTGTCGTCCATTTTAAGGATATTAAGCCACAAAACTGCGTAAATCTGTTTTGCTTTTTCGTCGTCGATCCCGCACCCGGAAACATTCAGCGAAGTCATCGATTTAAGCTGCAAAAGCGGTGAAAAATCTTCGATATACGGTTCGTTGACAAGAATAACCTCATTTAAGTTGACCATTTCGATAAGGTCGTTAAGAGTAGAAATGTTTCCCGTATATTTTACGTCGCCTTTTTCTTCGCTCGAAAGGCGCTTTACATTCTGAAGGTCTCTGTAATAGATCGTTCCGGTCGGTTTATTGATGGAAGTTCTGACCATCTGCTCAACTTTGTCGTCCAAAAAGATATACGCCGAGTTTGCGCTGTAAATACGGTAAGTTGCGCTGTATTCGTCGCTTATCATATTTTGTTTGTTCATTGCAAACGCTCTTATTGTTACCGTTCCCTTATCTATAACTATGGGGTGTTCGGGATCGTAAACTCTGCTTTTTGTCGTGGGAGAAGAACCGTCGAGAGTATAGTAGATGGTTGCGCCGCCCGTACTGACAAGTTCGACCTGAACGGATGAATCGTAAGTTCCGGGGTCCGGGCTCATAGCTACTGTTGCGGGTCGGGTATCGGAAAGCTTAACAATGATATAGGAGGACGAAATGGAATTTATAAACTCCATCGCATCGGAGATTTTATCGGATTTGGTAAGGAGCTGAATCTTTTTTTGATAAAAGGTTTCGTTTCTCGGCGAAATTTCAATACCTTCCGTCAAAACGTTAACAGCTTCGTCGTTTCGGGACAGTTCTTCATATACCTGAGCAAGCAGCAGCCGCGCTTCTGTATGACCCGGATCGAATTCGAGACATTCTTTAAGCGCTTCAACGGCTTGCGATCTGTTTCCGGCTTCAAGATGTTCAACTGCCTGATCATAGTATCTGTCCGCAAAGCCGAAAACGTTTTTATCCTGCTGATACATGAAGTAAAGGATGGCTATTGCACCGAGGATTATAAATGTGATGGCAAAAGAGTAATAAAAAGTCCGGAAATAATGGTGCTTGATCTTTTCCGCCTTTTTATACTGCTTTTTCATATCTTTTTTTGTTTTCAGAGAAATGCGAGCATCGGAATCGGAATCGGTAGAAACTGCTGATACCGAAGCCAATTTTTTTTCTGATATTTTTTTATCAGTTTTCGCATTTTTTACGTCGCGCATGACAAACTCCTTAAATAAAAGATAAAAGATAAAATTAATTGGCGGATAAATTCTTCAGGGCATCAAAAATTCCGTCAGGTGATTTTTCACGGGCGATGAAAGAATGATATTCCCGTTCGAAAAATGCGTCGATATTGTGCGCGTCAGACGATTGAATATACGGAATACCTGCTTTATCCGCGAGCGTCGGATCTTTCCAGACCTCTACAAGAGGAAATCCCATATCTTTATCAAGTACGCCTAAAACCGAGCCGATCGAAAATGATGTTCTGTCGATATGCGCGGGGATTGCAAGTCCGCCATAAGAAGAAACGAGAGGATAAAGACCGTAAAGGGGTATATCGGATGAGACGGAAAGCATCTGCTCTTCTTCATACGTCGTTCCGTCAGGTCTGATGCAGGTCTGATTTCCGAAATACCTTATATCGTTTTTAATCGTAGGCAATGCCGCTTTGACATACGCTTCGAAATTCAATGCGTTATCAATTGCGGGGAATATGCAGATGACGTGAATTTCTTCTGCCGTCTGCAATTCCATGCCGGCAAAGACAATAAGATCTTTACCTTCGGCATATCTGATAGCCGTAAGACAGTTTCCGGAAATATTGTGATCTGTCAGGGCTATGCAGTCGAGTTCCTTTGCAAGCGCGCAGTCAACTATCATCTGCGGCGTCATTTCGTCTGACCCGCAGGGAGAAAGACAGGAATGAATATGGAAATCGTAATAAAGCTCAACGCCCTTTTCGGTAAAATTCACTTTAAGCCTGCCTGAAGATTATATAGGAAAACCGAAAGATCGGTAATGGGAAGCTCGGATGAAAGAAGCGAAATGCCCATTATCTCGCATTTTGATTTAAGAGCGTCAGTTACGGGTGTAGCGTCGCAGACTATAATGCATGATACATCCGCTATCGAAGCTGGAGCCGTTATATTCGGATTGGTAAGAACGGTAAGCCAGGCGTCTCCGCTTGACGCGTTGCCAATTGCATGGCTTAGAAGATCGGTCGCAAATCCGCCGGTGATAAGTCTATCGGCGTCTTCAACATATTCCGCTTTTGCTCCGCCCGAAGATATCAGATCGTTTACGGTAAAAGGTTTACTGTATTTCAAATCATTTCCCTCCCTGAATCTGCATTTTAACGCACTGATCGATGCTGACATCTTCATTGACGATGTCCTCCGCAAAGGCGCGGCATGTCGGTGCGCCGCAAAGACCGCAATCTAGACCCGGCAAAGATTCGCATATCTCATTCATTTCCTTTAGCTTACGCAACGCTACGGAGCGATTGTTGTCAAGCCGGAAAACGGGAGTATACTGGAGCTGCGTTGTCCACATAAAATCGTCTATAGAATTGTCTCTCTGGTCAAATCTGTTAAGCGAAACGGGAAGATATTTTCTCAGTGACTGGATTTTGGCGCGGGCAACAAACGGATTTTCAATATTAAGAACGCCACCGACGCATCCGCCGGCGCATGCGTTGAGCTCAATAAACTCAAGATCGTTAAGCTTGTCGTCTTCCAGCTCTTCAAGTACTTTGATAACGTTTTCAATTCCGTCTGCAGCAAGATATTTGTCTCTGAGGAGCGCCGAGGACTCTCCCCCCGAAGACGCCCAGCTTATTCCGACAAGTCCCGAAGAAGAGAGCTGCTGAGGAAAATCGATCTCGCTCATCGCAGGCACGAGACGAAAATAAACCTCGCTTGCGCTTAAAACGCCGTCGATAAGTCTGTCGTCATGCCCAATAGGGAATTTTGCGGAAGTTACTTTTGCGGGACAGGGAGAGATAAAGAAAATGCCGATTTCTTCCGGCTTGAGACCGGAAATCTTAACTGCTTCAGCCCTTGCTTTTTTTGCTGCGATTTCAACGGGTGCAAGGACGGGCAGGATATTATCGCAAAGATTCGGGAAACGGACAGCTATGAGACGTTCTACCGCAGGGCATGCAGAGCTTATGCAGGGTTTAACGATATTTTCTTTGTTTAAAAGTTTACGCGTTAAGTCGGATATTATTTCGGCAGAACGGGAAACCTCCCAGACATCGTCAAAACCGATATTTTTAAGCCCTGTCAAAACATAATCTATATCCGTCAGGTTGTTGAACTGTCCGTATAATGAAGGAGCAGGCAAAGCAACCTTATATTTGAATTCATTTATAACGTCAAAACTGTCAAAAACCGCTTTTTTAGCGTGGTTATGACATATTCTGATGCATTCACCGCAGTCTATGCAGCGGTCGTCTATTATATACGCCTTGCCGTTACGGACGCGGATCGCTTCCGTAGGGCAGCGTTTCATACAGTTTATGCATCCTTTGCATTTTTCCGTATCAAGCATTACGGAATGGCTTGAAACAGTATTCACCAAATCAACTCCGATCTTTCCGACTGAATGATAATATGACCGTCAGATATATATCCTCATGGTAATGGTAGTACCTTCACCGACTACAGTATCGATTTTCATTTCATCGGAATACTTTTTCATATTGGGAAGGCCCATACCTGCGCCGAAGCCGAGAGCACGGATATTGTCGGGAGCAGTGGACCATCCTTCCTGCATTGCCTGATCGACATCAGGTATGCCGGGACCTTTATCTGTTAAAATAATCTCAATATAATCGTCGGCAACGGTAATATCCGCTACACCGCCGCCTGCATGTATGACCATATTGATCTCGCCTTCATACATTGCGACCGCGGCTTTTCTGATCGCTTCGGCGCCTATTCCGAGCTGACGAAGGACTTTTTTAACGTCCGACGAAGCGGCGCCGGCAGCCATAAAGTTATCGCCGTCGACCTCATATCGAAGTTTAAAAACGTCTGCCATTGCAATTCTCCATTTTTATGATTGTTTTACGGTCTTTGTTCCGATCAGGCCGTTGGCATACAGTTTGCCGCATGCCGGGAACATTCTTTCGGAGGTTGCAAGAACGACGATATCGTTTTCCTTAGCCAAAGACAGTATTGTTTCATCGGGGATTTTTCCTCTTACAAATACTATGCAGCGAATATCCATCATTTCCGCCGTTCTGACGACCTGCGGATTTACAAGGCCTGTAAGAAGTACGGCCTGGTCTTTTACAAAAGCGAGAACATCGCTCATCATATCAGAGCCGCAAGCAGAATAAACATGAGAATTAAGCAGCTCTTCTCCGCATAAAACATCCGCTTCGAGCAGATCTTTAATAGTTGAAATTTTCATAGATTGATCAAAATTCCCCTTTTCAAAATATTTGAAAGATTTTTAATTTAAATAAATATAAAAATATTTTGCCAAGACAACAATAAAAAATAAAACATTTACAGTTTATTATATCATATTTTATATTAAAAGTCAATAGAAAATGAAATTCCCGATTCGGAACAGCGAAAATACGATATTTCTTTTTGTAAAGATATAATTTTTCGTTAAAAGTACTTGAATTTTATTTTCAAATGTTGTATAATGTAAATTACGAGTAAAAAGGAGGTCGCTGCAATGAAAAAGAAAATGCTGATTATTAACACTGTAATCATTGCTTTTGTAACATTGCTTCTTGTTTTTTATCTTTTCTTTGTTGACGGTCTCGACAATTTTATAAATGCATTCAAAAACGCAAGTCTGATTCCGATGTTTACGGCTTTTTTGCTGATAGTTGTTTACTGGATCATGGAATCGCTGACCGTGTACGTTATGGCTAAAAAAGTCCACCCTTCCCACCTGTTAAAACATTCCGTCAAAACCGTAATGATCGGACAGCTTTTCAACTGTATTACACCGTTTGCAACGGGCGGTCAGCCGATGCAGGCATTTGTGCTTGTTCAGCGCGGAATGCCCGCGGGGCTTGCGACCTTCAGTCTTTTTTCAAGATTTATCGTTTATCAGATAGTTTTGACTTTTTTTTCAATAATCGCGCTGATATTCAGACTTGACTTTTTCGTTTCTCATGTTTCATCGCTCGGTTATATTGTGCTGATCGGATTTTTGGTGAATTTTGCGGTTGTTGCGGGACTGTTGATGATTGCATTTTTCAGAAACGGGACAAAAAAGGCAGCAAAAGCAATTATATCCCTTTTTAGTAAAATAAAACTTGTTAAATCAAAGGAAGATCTAATCAGGAAAACAGACGATCAGATCGACCTTTTTTACAGGAATATGTGCGAACTGAAAAAATATACCGGTGTTATCATCAAAATGACGCTTCTTACTGCGATACAGCTTATCGCTTATTTCTCGATCCCGTATTTTATCTGCGTTGCTCTGGGCGCAGAAAATCTGTCTTACTTCAACGTGCTGTGTTCAAGCTCGTTTGTATTGATGATATCATCTTTTGTACCCCTGCCCGGCGCCGCGCTCGGTGCGGAAGGAAGCTTTCTGTTGTTTTTCAGTATGTATTTTACTGAAACGGAATATATTGCAACCGCAATGCTCATATGGCGATTTATCACTTTCTATCTTCCGATAATATTCGGCGTGATGTTTCTTAACAGACTTCATAAAATAGACGACATCAGTTTGAACACGGACGGTAATGAATGAAAAACTATTACGGTAAGATAATCGACGCACATACTCATATTTTCCCCGAAAAAATCGCAGAAAAGGCAACCGCTTCAATCGGCGATTTTTACGGACTTGCCATGGCGTCCGTAGGGTTGAAAACCAGACTTGAAGAGGAAATGCAAAAAGCCGGCGTAAGACACTGTTTTCTTCTTTCGACAGCCACAACGAAAAATCAGGTTCATGCAATCAACGATTTTCTGATCGAAACTGTTAAAAATGACGGAGATAAGTTTACTGCGTTCGGAACGATACATATTGAAACGGAAGATCCGATAACGGAAATCGACAGAATACGCAAAAACGGCGTTACGGGAATCAAGTTTCATAATGATTTTCAGCACTTTGCGATAGACGACCCGAGGATTTTCCCCGTTTACGAAAAAGCTCAGGCGGATAAAATACCGATTATGTTCCACGCCGGAGATAAACGCTACAGATACACAAACCCGGATAAATTTGTTAAACTTTCAAAACTATTTCCGGACCTTATCGTTATTGCGTCGCATTTCGGCGCATACAGTGAGTGGGATAAGATCGATGACGAATATTTAGCGACAAAGCATTATTTTGACACGTCTTCCTCTTTCTTTTCTCTGCCTATTGAAAAGGCGAGAGAAATAATTAAAAAGCACGGAGAGGACAGATTTCTTTTCGGCTCGGATTTTCCGATGTGGTTTGCCTCAGACGAGCTGAAATATATAGAACAGCTCGGTTTTTCGGACGAGATCACCGAAAAAATACTTTTTGCAAACGCAGAAGAATTGCTTAAAAAAGTAAAACGGTAAGTAATTATCGAGAATATATTAAATATAAAAGAGTTATCTTTTTATGAAAAAATTAATTAGTTTGATTCTTTGCTTTGTTCTTTTTCTTTGTTCGTGCGCAGGAACGCAGACGGATATAAGACCCGAAGAAAGCAATGATGAAAAAGTTGAAACGGAAGTAAAAATAACAGATGAAGACGTTGATTCTCTTCTTACTGTTTATTCTCAAGTACTTGTCGAAACATTCGGCGCTGAAACTGATTTCTTAAAACCGTACAGATCCGACGATATGAACGTATATTATCTTGTTTCCAACTTCAAAACAGTGGCTGAAGTGAAGGACTATATAGCAAATTATATTACTGCGGATTGCTTCAACGCGGCAGAAATAGACGAAGATTTCACCGAAGAAGACGGCGAGCTGCTTCTTGTACGCGGAGCAAGAGGATACGGTTATTACGGTATAGACCCGACATCATGGGAATATATTGACAATATAAGCGTTAAAGTCCAGTTTTGCATTCTTGATACGCCTGTTGAAGAGACATACTGCGTCGTTGAATTTATTCAGGATAACGGAACATGGAAGATAAACGGATTTACGTTACCCGAAGGATACTGATGCTGTCACAATAAATTAACAGTTGGATATCTTGACAATAAGGGCAAAATAAGTTATAATATTAAAGCCGTTGGAAATACGGCCTTACGGACGGTTAGCTCAGCCGGTAGAGCATTCGCTTGACGTGCGAAGGGTCAGGGATTCGAGTTCCTTACCGTCCACCATTATTACAGCAGTGGTTTGAAATACAAATCACTGCTTTTTCAATAAAAGAGGTATGCTATGAAATATGTTTGTTTCGGTGAGATAATGGGAAGGATCAATCCTGTTGGATTCAAGAGAATCGTTCAGACGGAAAATTTTGAAATTACGTATGGCGGAGGCGAGGCAAACGTTGCCGTTTCGCTTGCAAACTACGGTAAAGATGCGGCATACGTTACAAAAATGCCTGATAATATCATTTCGCAGGCGGCTTTAAGAACACTTAAAGCTCACAACGTCAATGTAAATGACGTTGTATTCGGTGGCGATCGGCTCGGTCTTTACTTCGTAGAAAAAGGCGCTTCTCAAAGGCCGTCAACCGTTATTTATGACAGAAAGCATTCAGCCATATCCGAAGCGAAAAGAGAAGATTTTGACTGGAACAAGATATTTAAGGACTGCTGCTGGTTCCATTTTACCGGTATCACCCCTGCCCTCGGAAAAAATGTTGCAGAAATATGTATTGACGCATGTAAGACCGCAAAGGAAAAAGGAATTAAAGTAAGCTGCGACCTAAATTACAGAGCTAAACTCTGGTCCGCAAAAGAAGCATGCGAAACAATGAGCAAACTGATGGAGTATGTTGATGTACTGATCGCAAATGAAGAGGACAGCGAAAAGGTATTCGGAATATCCGCTCCCGATTCGGACGTTAAATCAGGAGAGCTATCAAAAGACGGATATATGTACGTTGCAAAAGCGCTGAAAGACCGCTTCGGAATTCCGGCTGTAGCAATTACTTTAAGAAAAAGTATTTCGGCATCAGATAATTTATGGTCCGGAATGCTTTACAAAGACAACGATTTTTATTTCTCGAAGGAATACAGCGTCCACATCGTTGACCGTGTCGGCGGAGGAGATTCCTTTGGAGGCGGTTTGATATACGCAATATCGGAAAATTACAAAAATCAGGACATTATTGAGTTTGCCGTTGCGGCATCATGTTTAAAACACTCAATCGAAGGAGATTTTAATGAAGTATCCGTGCAGGAAGTGTTAAAGCTGATGAACGGAGACGGCAGCGGAAGAGTACAAAGATAATAATTACATACAACAGCAAAGATGACCGAGAAACTCGGTCATCTTTTTATAACAATTAAGCATTATTTTTCATCAAACAGATAATCTCTTTGCGGTCTGCCGGAAATAAGCTTTTTGCAATCCGTATATCCTTCGGGTCTGTTTTTAAGCTCATTTATAAGCAAAGATCGAAGATAGGAAATACGGTTTGCATTTTCGCTGTCGTTTACGGCATTGTGAAGCTCATGAGGGTCTTTTTCAAGATTGAAATACTGCTCTTTGCCTGACTGCATAAACCAGATATATTTATCGTGATTTGTTACGATAAACTGATTACCGATATTTCCTCCGCTGTGTTCGCCGTGGATATATTCTCTTTTGAAATTATCGGAAAGCAGATCCTGTCCGTCCACTGTATCCGGGATACCTGCATCTGCCGCAGCGAGAACGGTAGGCATAATATCGCGCAGTTCTGCAAGAGAATGAGAAACTCCCCTGTTTTTCAATCCTGCGCCCGAAATAATAAGCGGAATATGCGCCGAACCTTCGTATGGCCTGCTTTTTCTGTACATATTATGATCGAACAGGAGTTCTCCGTGATCGGATACAAATATAATAAGAGTATCTGAAAGAAGATTTTCAAAATAAAGTCCGTCAAGAAGCTTTCCGATCTGATTGTCAAGATGAGAGATACATGCGTAATAGCCGATCATTGCCCGTCTGCGCATATCAGCGTCAAAACAACCTTCGGACGAGGTTAAAAGTCTGCTGCTTTCGTTAGGTTTTTCTGCCCAGTCACCTATTGCAGGAGAATGCAATTCGATATTATCATACATATCAAAGAACGGTTTCGGAGCATCAAAAGGCGCATGAGGTCTTACGTATGACGCCATAAGGAAAAACGACTTATCTCTGTCTCTTCTCCGCAAAAAATCAAGGCAGCGCGACGTGACCCAATTTGTGGGATGATATTTTTCGTCGTAGATCCACGGACGCGCAAGCCACGAGTTACAGTCTATACCCGTATCTGTTATATCGGCCTGAGGTCCGAGTTCATTTCGAAGCCACCAGAGATAGTCGTCGGCAACTTTCTGATTTTCATAATACGGTTTTTCGCTGTTTCTGTAATAATGAAGATATCCATCATGAAGCTCGATATTCTGAAATCCGAGAGAATTACGGAGCGGATGAACATGCATTTTACCGATACACTGAGTCTGATATCCCGCTTTAGTCATTTCACCGGCAAGCGTATGGGGATAATTCCAGCGTATACCGTCTTTGTATCCGACCCTTCCCGTATGGTCCTGCGACATTCCCGTCATAAGAGCGGCGCGCGCGGGGATACACGACGGACATGCGCTGTATGCGTTGTCAAACCGAAGACCGCCGAGAGCGAGAGAGTCTAGATAAGGTGTTTTGACATCCGGATGTCCCGAAACGCCGAGACAGTCTCCCCGCATTTCGTCGCAAACGATAAGAAGAATATTTTTCATTCTATCCTCCGTATTATAAAGACGGGAAAGAGTATTGCTCTTTCCCGAAAAATCAATTTCCTTTACCGTATGAAATTATATAACATTTGCCAACTTTTCTGCCGAAATTCATCATGTCGTCGTATGCTGGAAGGAAAATATCGATATCGTTGCCTTTTATTCCTCCGCCGACGTCCATTGCGGTGCAATAGCCGTAGACAAATCCGTTATTCAAAACGATATAAAGCTTTGAATAGAGAGGAATCACGGTCGAATCCACTGCAACGTAACCTACCTGCGTGGGGTCGCCGGTTGCGGTGATAAGTCCGCCCTCTTCAACGCCGGTATATGCGGTAACGTTAACGTCGATAACGGTTATATATTCCGAGGGAGGACCGTTTCTGACGTCGAGAAGATCCATTCTGTTGACATATACCTTAGCGGTAACGGGTTTTTTTGTTATTTTTTCGCTGATTTTAGTCGAACTGACCTCAACCCCGTCCACATATTTGATCCGGTATGTTATTTCTTTGACGCCGTTTTCGCCTTTTTCGTCATCCTTAACCTTTTTTCCTGCCCAGATCGAGTAAATCATCGGCATTTCGATCGTACTGTAAGGGATCGAAACCTTTTCAACAACTTCTTTATACTCTACTCTGCCTATTTCAACGTATATATCTTCAAATAAAGGCGTATTTTCGGTATAACCCTTATTGATATAGTCATCTTTTGTGATTGTAACTCCCGCTCTTTCGAGAAGAGTTGCAACCGTTGCGTTTTCATCGACAAGAAAAGGGAAAGTATAGTCTTTTCTGTCTGCGGTAAGATGGGCAAGATAAACGATTTTATCGCTGACAACAATTTTTTCCGGCTCTTTGTAAACAGGCTCGGTAACATCTATGATAACATCGGATATTTCTTCAACGGGGGTAATTCCCTTTTCATCGGAAGTTTTAGCATCGAGAACGATATCATAAACAAAAAAGGAAGAAATAGTTAAAGAAACAAACAGTGCAACAATAAGAACATGACGGTAAATCCGCATTTCCTTTTTGCTCATTTTTTTATTCTTAGCCATTACCGTCACCTTCCTTTCTCAAATATTTTAATACATTTTTATAATAAAACAACAATAATCAAAATGTGATAAAAACGGTGTAAAGTAATATCGCTTTGCGAGGAGTGCCGCTATTATAACACATTTTTCCAAGTTTGTCAATACATAAATTTTTCCGACAACCGTCGGATTGTTTTAATTTATGCAATATTATTGTAATAAATTTTTCACACACGAATCGTGATATTACGTTGGTTTGCAGGCTTCAATTTTTTCAGTTAAAGAACAGAAATATTACATATTTTTATGTGTAAAGTATTTTATTTTTACACATTATATTGTATGCAAATTTTGTTTTCTTTAAATATTTGTCCATTTATTGTGTGTTCAAAAGGAGAACATATAAACGTTCTCCTTTAATGCGGATTTATTCAAAATCAAAAGAGATAACATCGACAAAATCGTCGTCTCCCCATGATTCAAGGGGGATCAGGGTCAACTCACTGTAAGAACCGTTAATCCGGAGGTGGTACGCTCTTTTTCTGTTGTTTTCTACTCTGATTATTTCCTTTTCTTTTCCGTCGCATTTTCCAGTTAACACAAATGATTTACAAAGCGTATACGGCATATGCATAATCGGGCTGTCCAGTCTCTGATTTGCTCGCATAGTATGTATTCTTTCGCAATCCGAGCCGGGAAGCGTTTCTCTGTTCAGGTCGCTGTTAAAAACGATATGAACAGACGAAAGAGCTCCTTCTTCGAATTTATAGGTTATCCTCTCCCCTTTTGGGGCCATGTATGAAAAATCGGTTTTATCTGTGCCATAGATACGGTGAGCTCTGTCCTCTCCGTTGCGGATTATATCATTTTGAATATTTAAATCGGCGTTTTTGCATTTATCCGATATTGTCCTTTTCAGGGAAGGAAGGAAACAGTCTTCGTTTTGAAGCAGTTTTTGCAGTAACCTTATTTTTTCAAGATATACGTCATGCGGCGTTATTTCGTTTTTTACTGCAATATAAGCTGCTTTTCCAACAGCTTCACCCAGCAAAAGACATGTTGCCATAACGCGTATGCTGCTCATTGCAGTATGAGTCATACTGATATTTCTGCCGGCAAAGAATAGATTATCAATATTTTTTGAGTATAATGCTCTGTATGGGAGCGAATATGGTGCAGGCGTAGGGTAATTGGTGTTGGGAGCGCCTTTATGGAAAAATCCTCCCGGGAAATGGTCGTCCAAAGGCCATCCGCCGTATGCTATTTCGTCTTCAAATACTCTGTTTTCACATATATCGCGCTGTGTAACGGTATATTCTCCGCACATTCTTCGCGATTCTCTTTTCCCGGGCAAAAATCCGAGGAAATCGAGATCCCATTTATCTGCGTTATAATTTCCCGAATTTTTAACGTAATTCCACGTTCCCGTTGCGAGCGGGATCAGTTCGTCACGTATTGTTTCCGTATCGTCTATTGTATTTCTGTCTCCGCCGAGCTCGAGATACCAGAAGTTTTCACCATCGCCGTAAAGATACGGTTTGCGGTGTTCGAAATCACTGTCTTTAAGGTCATAGCTCCATTCGGGCGGTATGTATCTGATATCTCTTTCAGTTTCCCTGCCCTGAATTATGCAGGACATTCCCATTGTCATATTATCGGCGTGTTTTCTGTCAACATCTTCGCCGAATTCATCCGCTGCTTCTCTGCCGATACGGAACTCGGCTCCGCAAAGAGGAGCAAGAATGCTGTCTCCGGAGCAGTCCGAAAAAAACTTTGCAGTAACTTCAATAAAGCACTGAGTTGTCATCTGATAACCCGTTACGGATATGATTTTTTTATCTCTTCCGTATTTATAACTGCCTGTTTCGGTTTTTGCGTCCATACAGGTACAGTTGAGCAACAAAATTATATTTTTCTCGCGGCGGACAAAATCGTAAAGGACAGTATCCCAGACGGAATAGCTCTTCGTAGGATTTCTGTAAAGATTTTCAAGAGCGATCTCTTCGAGAATACCGGTTTCTTTATTATCTCTTCCGTTTGCTCCGCAAATCCACATTCTGATTTCCGAAGAAGCATTGCCTCCGAGAACGGGGCGTTCGTGCATCAATACGACGTTCAGACCTTCCCTTGCTGCGGCTATCGCAGCGGCAATACCAGACATCCCGCCGCCGATCACGCAAAGATCGCACTGCAGTGACTTTCTTTTAAGCATATCAAACTCCTTTTACTGTTTCAGATTATTGATTATTACTTTATATGAAGGCTCTTTGTAAACGGATACGTCCACCGAGGGGAATTGAGTGGCTATTTTTTTTGAGAGAGGAGATACGACTATATATTCGGTATCGAAATGTCCTGCAGCAATGACATTGATACCTTTATTTTTTGCGGATATATACTGTGAATGCTTCATTTCGCCCGTTAAAAGGGTATCTGCGCCGACAGCCACAGCATAATCTATATCGCCGCCGCCCGAACCGCTCATGACGGCAACTTTTTTTACTCTTTTTCCGCAATCGACTAAATTTACCGATGAAGTATCAAGATTTTTGACGATGATATCTGCAAAAGAGTGCAAGTCGTAATCGGTATATCCGATCCTGCCTATGTTTTCCGGAGGCCAGATCTCAACATTTTTCAATCCGATGATCTCACATAGAATGTCGTTTACGCCTCCCGAAGCAGCATCGAGGTTTGTATGGGCGCAAATTGCGCTGATGCCCTTATTGCAAAGAGAATATACGACAGAATCGGAAAGGACGTTTTTTATCGGGTTGAAAATGACGGGATGATGCGACACGATAAGTTCCGCGCCGTATTTTTTTGCTTTATCGACAGCTCCGTCAGTTATATCGAGGGTAACGAGTATTTTATTTACTGTTTTATTAGGATCTCCGACAAGGAGTCCGACATTGTCGAAATCCATTGCTGTGGAAAAGGGAGCAATTGAGTCTATGTAATTGTAAATATCTATTACTTTTACATTGTTATTCTGCATTAAGGCACCTCTCAAGCAGTTTAATTTCTGATTCTGTTTTTTTCATGTATTCAAGATCGGGAAAGTTTGATTTTTTCAGATTTTCGATTATTTCAAGACGCGAACTGATGTTTTTTATAATATAAAGATCTTTTTCACATGTTTTTTTTAATTGAAGCGCAGGTGACAAAAGGACATCGAGCTCCGAAAAAACCGCTTTCTCCCCTGTTCTTTTAACCTTCATAACAGAGTACAGTTTTTTATCGCGGTGTTCCGACACTATTTCTTCGTCAAGTATGCTGTAGCCGTTGGAGTAAAGAAATAATCTTAAATCGTTTATCGAGGTCATGGGCTGCAAAACAAATAAAGAGCCTGAATGTGCAATATCCGAAGAAAGAATATCTATTATCATCTCCCCGCCCATTCCGGCAATGATCACGGTGTCAACGTCTGCCGGGACATTTTTAAGTCCGTCTGAAAGAATAGCGGTAATTTTGTCGCTGAGGTTGCGGGAAGAGATGTATTCTTCCGCTCTTTTAAGCGGAAAGGGACGAATATCACAGGCATATGCTTTACGGTAAAGTCCGTTTTCGATCAAATAAACGGGAACGAGTGCGTGATCGGTGCCTATATCGGCAACGACCCCGCACTTACCCGCAAAATCAACTGTCTTTTTTAATCTCGGTGAAAGCGTCATCAGGCAATCTGAGCATTGAGAGCGTCAACGAGCTCATCGGCGTCTATTCCGTGAACTTCGCAGGCTTCCTCAATCGTTTCGCCCGCTGCTGCCATACAGCTGACGCAATGCATACCGTGCTCGATGAATATATCGACAGTTTCGGGAGCGATATTCAAAACCTTTGCAATAATCATATCTTTTGTAATTTTTGTTTCCATAATTTTCTCTTTTCGTATTTTGTAATCAGTTATTAAACGCATTGTAGAACGTATCCAGAGCGTGCTGGATAGCATCGTTTGTTTTTTCATATACTTCTGTTGCGGTCCTGCTTCCGCGCAAAAGAGGTTCCCATTGATAATTACCTCTTATAGCAGCGAAATAGTCCGGCAAAGCATTGTCAAACATCATAAAATAGTAATATGCGCTTTCTTCATGAATAAAGTTCTGACGAGCGTATACTTCGCGCCATTCAAACGGGTCATCTCCGAGAGGAGAATAGAAATCCGAGAAAATTGCGTTTACTATATCCATATCGGCGGTAATGGGGATTGCGATCATTCTGTCCGCATAGCCGAAATACGATTTCCATTCACCGTATTTTGCAGACGGACCTGCGGGACACGGGATTATAGCGAAATCGACATCGTTATACATAAATCCGGAGACATCGACCGTACCTGCGTAGGAATATTCGTAAATAAACGCGAGGCGGTTTTCAAAGAAGGTGGGATATTTCAGATCATTATTCTGCATCGCAACAACGCCTTCGTTGAGAAGATCCTGCGCAAACTGAATCGCTTCCTGAACCTCTTTTGAATTCATATTGTTGATAAGTCTGCCCTCTTCGTCAGTCTTAACAAGAGATCCTCCGTTATTAAGGATGAGCGTTGTAAGAAAATAATCGGGGAAAGATGTCTGATAATACATTCCGAAAACGCTGTCTGCATCGTTTGGAATACCGCCGATAGTAGTAAGCATTTTCTTAAACGTATCCCATGTCCAGTCTCCGCTTTCGATTATTTCGAAGATATCAAATCCGAACTGACGAAGGACTGTAAGATTTGCATAAAACACGCCGCCCATCTGAGGGAACGGAATACCGTGAAAACCGGGATAATAAAGGTAATAATCTTCTCCGCGTTTGTAAGATTCCACAATATTTATAGGACCCCATTTACCCTCTTCAATACCTTCGAGAAAACCGGGTACATATGTAAGAGAATTATAAAGCCCTGCCGTTATATTGGGCCAGTGAGCGTCGGTACGGGCATCGTACATATCCGCCCAGGGAAGCCCGGCAGCATAGGAAATTGCAAGACCGTTTGAATTTTTGGTAAACTCAAATTTGATATTGTATTTTTTTTCTATTTCATTATAACGGTTTTTCAATCTTTCCGTCCATGATGAGTCTTCATATGCTTCGAAAGGGTTAAGTTCGATTCTTCCTTCACGTTCTTCGCCGATGATTGTAAACAGTTTTCCACCGAAATCAGCCGTTATCTCGGAGCCGGATGATTCAAGATCTACGTCAAAGACATCCGATCCACCGGTTTGAGCGCAGGAAAACAGAACAAAAATCATAGAAAAAACAAGGAATAAAACTATAATGCTTTTTTTCATCATTTTTTCCTCCGAACATTAATAAATTTCAATTCGCTGTAATGAAACGGTAAATACAGACAGTTTGAAGTTATTTTGTTACCTTTGCAATCCTGTCGTTTACATCCTTTTTGAAGCTGTCAATATATTTATTGACATATTCGATAATATCGAGATCTGCATCTTCGATAAGCGGAGTAAGATCCATGGCATACATAAGACTTTCGGCAGTATCAGTGCCGTGAGAAGCATAATAAGTTGCATTTGCAACGCGTCTGCCCTGTGTTGCGAGATCGTAACGTTTTCCGCCTGCTACCTGAGAGTCGAAAAGGGAAACGAGAGATGCAGCCATATTCTGATGAGCCGTTACGTCAAAAACCGTTTTCTCTTCGTCGTTTACCCAGTCAAGACTTCTCCAGACTTCGCCGCCGTATACCTTACGGGGTCTGTCTGAAGGATCAAGCTCGCGAATAGCCTTGATTACCTTTGTTACAACTCCGATATGAGTATCATGCTTATCGGCAAGATTGTGAGTAAATACTACCTCGGGTCTCATCGCCTTGAAAAGCTCTTTGTAATCTTCGATCACATCGCGGTTTGAGCCATCTTTGATATCGGAAGAAGTATAGTTGAGAAGAGCAAGCGCAGCATATTCGCCTACAAACGCTGCTTTTTTCTGTTCGAGACGGCGTACTTCCATCATCTGTTCGTTTGTATAGTCTGCATAAAGACCAGTTCTGGGGCTTCCCGCTCCGTCGGCTGTTACGATCGCTGAGAACCATTTGTCTTTTTTTCCGAAACAGTCAAGGATACCTGCCCAGGACATTAATTCTATATCGTCCTGATGAGCGGAAATTCCGAGGCAGGTTGTGCGGGCAAGCGCTTCTTCCTGCGGTGTTCCGTCCCAGATATATATTTCGGCTTTGTCGTTAAGTTTCATGATTTATACCTCTTTTTTATATTATTTTATTTCGGGGAGAGATGCTGCCGCAATAGACTGTCCTACACGGCGGCTTGATTCGTCCGGAATATGGAGCCGGATCTTTGCAGCAAGCTCGGGGAATTCTGTTTTAAGAACTTCATTTGCCTTGTCAAGAAGGATCACTCCGCCCTGTCCGGAAGTAACGCGGCCCATGATAAGAACGTGCTTTATATCGTAAAACTGAGCGTAGTATGCTATACCGTATCCGAAATAAACGCCAATCGTTTCATATATAGCCGAAGCGCGGGGATCGTTGTTTTTCTGAAGTCCCTGAACATATTTCAGTTTTTCGGCAAGAGTGAGAGAATCGTCAAGCTCGATGCCTGCCGCGGGAGCAAGTTTTATTACGCCGTCCTGAGAGAAGTATTTTACGCCGCAGCCGTAATCGCCCGACCACTCGTCAACCATAGAATTTTCGTTATAATCTACGGGGACGAAAGCAAGCTCGTTGAGCCAGCCTGTAATATTTCCCTTGCTGTCTACATATCCGCCTGCTTCGGATGTGCCCATAGCTACGCCGAGAACTTCCGTATCGTTAAGATCCATTGCGCCTGCAAGTGCGGTAACATCGCCGTCGTTTGCTACTTCGAGAGGGATATTCTCCCCTATCTCCTTTGCGACGTTGATATACATATCCTTAACGGTCTTTTCAAAATCGTCGTCGTTTACTTTAATGAAAAGAGATGCGACCATTATGCGGTTATCGACATAAACACCTGCTGAGGAAACGCCTATAGCGTCAACCTTCGGCATTTTGGAAGCTGCGGTTTTCATAGCTTCAAGTATTCCCTTATAATGATATTCGGGATCGCTCTGGGTTTTGGGATGCCATATAACCTCTTCGGAATAAACGGTTTCTCCGTTTACGACAGCGCTTACTTTTCTGTCTGAACCGCCTGCGTCAAAGCCGATGCGGCAGCCGTCGAGATGTCTTCCGATCGGACTTGTAGTTTCAAAAGTTTCGGGTGCGTTTTCGATAGAAACGTATTCGACCTCAAAAGGATGTTCGTAAACGCGAGCCATGAATTTGGCATCAAAATCTCGAAGTCCGCCTTCGGAATATGCAGCTTTGATATAATCTGCAACGGATCTCGGTCCCGCAACGATGACTTTGTATCCGCCCTTTATCCAGAGCATCGTTTTTACGATTCTTTCGATATATTTATTGTTTTCCTGCTCATGTCCGTTTTTGAAAATACGCGTTTTATAGGTTGATACATATCCTTTGTTTCTGACGACGCCGATAACAACATCTTCTCCGCCTTCGGAATCAACCGCTTTGCAAAAATCACGGCAGACAACGGACATAGGTTCAAAACCGGGATCAAGAGGCGCTTTAACCTTGATATCCATAATGAATAACTCCTTGAAATGATAATATAATTATTTTGTAACGGTTACTTTTTTGAGTCCTCTGGGAGCATCGGGATTACGTCCCTTTACCTCTGCAAGGTTTGCGGCAAAAAGCTGAGCGAAAGTTGCAAAATAGAAAGATGCAATCATATCTTCCTTATCAACGGCGGGAATCTTGAATCCCAGATCGCCCTGAGCGAGCAGATCGTCGTCATCGGATACCATAAAAAGATCGGCTCCGACATCCTGCAGTTTTTTGATCATAACCATAGCGTCGCTCTTTACGGGTCCGTCGGACATATACATGAAAACGGGCATTCCCTCGCTTACCATTGCAAAGGGACCGTGGTGGAAATCCGAAATAGGATATGCCTTTGCGCGGACATAGTTCGTTTCCTGTATTTTAAGGGTTGCTTCGAGGGCGAGCGGATAATTTATACCTCTTGATAGGATAAATGCTTCCTCCATAAAACGGTATCTTGTCGCGATCTGAGCGATTGCAGCGTCCTGAAGAAGGATCTGCGCAACGCCTCTGGGAACGGTTTCAAGTTTTTTGATAAGATCCTGTCTGCCTGCCCATCTTGCAACAAGCTCGGCGATAAGATAAAGCTGTGTGCTGAATGTTTTTGTAGCGGCTACGCTAGCCTCATGCCCGGCATCGCAGTAAAGATGAAAATCTGCGGCGGACGCGAGCGGAGAATCGAGATTGTTTGTGATGGTAAGAGTAACGGCACCGGTTTCTTTTGCATCGCTGATTATTTCAAGAACGTCTGCGGCGGCTCCGGACTGGGAAATACCTATAACAAGCATATTTTTGTAGTTAAGCTTTGAGCCGTATATAGTTGAGGTGGAGCATGCGGAAAGACCTACGGGGATGCCGATAAGTGTTTCAATGATATATTTGCCGTAAATACCTGCGTGGTCCGAAGTACCCCTTGCGGCAACAATTACATTTGTAATGCCGGCGGTTTTAAGCGTGTCCGCCAATTTGTCGAGCGTTGCTTCGTTTGATTTGAGACAACGTTCCATTGCGACGGGTTCTTCAAAGATTTCTTTTTTCATGATTGTAGACATGACAGTATACTCCTTAAT
This sequence comes from Clostridia bacterium, assembly GCA_017427285.1. Lineage (GTDB taxonomy): Bacteria > Bacillota > Clostridia > Oscillospirales > UBA644 > HGM12619. The sequence continues at coordinate 105,731 of JAFRTE010000019.1, read as the reverse complement.
ATATGGAAATTTATTTTATTTTTTGAAAATGGTGACAATAATAACAATTATTATTATGAATATCAAAACGCCCGTTGCGATTACTACGCCGTTGATTATTGTATCCCAGATATCGTTGTCGTCACTGTTTTCTTCGACAACGTTTTCGGTAGGAACATACGGTTCTATGCCATGCTCTTCAAACGCCTGTATTTCCTGAGCGGTAAGCGCTGTGGGCGAAATATAGATATCGTCAACAACGCCTTTGAAAAGAGGTTCGCCTTTAACGCCGCTTTTGCCTATATAATTGAAATTGGGAGCAATCGCGGCGGGTGAAATGGATGTTGACGCATGGTCTACAAGAGCTCCGTTAATATAAAGGCGCGCAGTACCGTCTTTAATGGTCACGGTAACTCTTACCCATTCGTTTGTAAGGGACGTAGATGATTTAAGCGTTGTTTTTGCACTTCCGTCATTTATTTCAAAAGACAGTCCGTCCGAGCCGTTTCCCATATCGATAAGCATATAAGCCGAAGGTTTTGATATGGAATTTACCTTTTTGGAGAAATATACGAGTTTCTGGGTTGCGGACGAGGTATTGCCCGTCCAGTTGTACGCGACGCTCAACGTCAGCTCCGCAGCATTGTCAAGAATTCCGATCGGATATCTGATATAAGAGTTTATACCGTCAAGAGTAAGGCCGTAATTCTTGATCCCCTGAGAAAGACTTGCGTTTCTTATAACCGCAATAACGGAATTGTTGATATCTTTACCGATAAGAGACGTATCGTCAAAAGTAGTTCCGATAAAATCGGATATTTCGGCCCTTTCGGTATATGAATCTTCGAGATTGTCTGTATCGTCGGGACGCAGATCGATATTTTCGGATGAAGTGGGAGCGACGGAGGGAGTGTTCGTTTCCGGTGAAGGGTCGGGCAAAACTTCCGTAGTGAACCGTTTTATTCCGTACGCTCTGATTTTGCGTATATCCGACGCGTCAACGACTCTTGACGCAAGGTAAACCTCATCGATAATATACTTGCTTGTGTCAAATATTTCGGAGCCCGAGAGAATTTTGAAATCGGTTATCTGGAGCGCGGAAAAAGGCATTCCGGTATGGAACGTATCGGTAAGAACGCCGTTGACGTATATTTTTACTTCGCCAGACTGACTGTAGGACAGAGCATAATGAACCCATTTACCGTTAATGTTGTTTAACGACGTTTTGGACAGTGCGTTGGCAGTCGGGAATGCGGCGTCAGCGGCAAACTCAAGGACAGGAGCGTCGGTAAAATCGATCTGCAAAGGCTGTTCTTCGGCCGCCGGTAAAGTTACGGTCGGCTCAGCGGCAGTTTCGGGTGAAAGTTCATCGGTTGTTTCGGATGGAACGAGTGTCTGATAAATCTCGGGGGGAACCTGAGAAGTTTTAAAAGGTGAAAACTCAAATTTACCGTATCCGGAAAAATCAAGAAGTTTTATCGGCGAATAATGATAAAACGTATCGTCTTTATCGGCAACTCTGTAAACCCATGCGCAGAAAGTAAACGCGTCTGCCTGATAAAGAAGACCTGGATTAAGTTTTAAATACTGATTTGGCGTTGCGGCGCTTCTTTTTGTAAGTCCGTATGCAAATGAGCCCTTATAATCAGCAGTTGCGACCCTTGTTACGGCAAATTCGTTAATAATTGCGGATGTTGTTTTGTTTAAGTCTCTCGAAATATCATAAGTTGTATCAAAAGTATAGGCGAGCCATGAAAATTTAATCCTGTCAAGATTTTCAGGCGGTTTCCAGCCCTCCTCCTCTCCGGGTTGGTCCTCGGGCGGAATATCTACAGGTTCATCAGGATTATCGGGATCTACAGGGGTCGGGTTATCGGGATTATCGTCGGGATTGTCGGGTGTATCAGGCACGACGTCTATTATTTCTCCGCCCATTGAGGTAAAAAAGTCCTTTAAATCCATAACGTTCAGTTTAAGAACGTTATCGGAAGAAAGAGCGATGTTGGAAATATATAGATCGTCAATGACGAAATCCGTGAAGAAAATAACGTTTGTGGTTAGAGTATCGAGCGCAGCGTCAGTTGTTCGTGACGAGCGAGTAAACCCATCGACATAAAACGTAATCTTATTGGACTGACCGACAACATCATAAGTAAAAACGATGTGGTGCCATCCTGAAAGCGAAATCTCGGGCGAAATATCCGCAATCAGAGTCTCACGGTAACGTCCGTCAAAGAGCGTAAGAGAAAGCGTATTGTCGTAAGAGACAAAATCGAGCGACAGATAAGCGTAAGTTTCGTTGCCGTTTCCGACATAAAACAGTCTTGAATCGAAAGAAGCGTCGAATTCGGAGAAATCAACCCAGAAACTGAGGGTAAGCTCAGAAATCTTAGAAAACATCGACTGTTCAAGTGAAAAATACGAACTGACAGCATTTCCCGATTTGCCGCTTCGAGCCTCAAACGGGCTGAAATCACGCTCGATAAGATGGTATTTGCCGCCAAGATCCCATCTGAGATTGCTGTTATCGTCAAAGGTATATCCCGCCTGATATCCAGCAGTTGCAGCAGAATAAGGCATCAGCAGCGATATATACGATACCGTTATGGATATTATAAGCAGAACGCTTAATAATTTTGAAGCTTTGTTTTTCAATTTATGATCTCCGGAAAAGACAATTATTCGCCTTTCATTGTAAATACGTATGCTTCTTCCTCCGGATAATTCGGAGAAACAGTAAATGAAATTCTGTTATTTTCGTGTTTAAACGGAACGTCCTCACCGTTAAAGGTAATCCTTGCTACACGTTTGTTGAACGGAATTTCAAACTCTTCGGGTTTTTCGTTTTCATCCGCAAGGTAGATAGCATAGTAAGTGCTTGTTTTAAGATTTTGGGTATAAGCGTATTTGCCTGTCCTGTAAGGAACGCAGACTCTGGTGTTGAAAATGGCGTCTCCGTTTTTGCGAAGCCATGTGCCTAAGCCGTCAAGCGCTTTTACGCCTTTTGTGGGAAGTTTTCCGTCCGGACGCGGAGCGATATTGAGCGCAAGATTTCCGCCTTTTGCTACTATATCGGCAAGAAGTCTGACAAGAGCTCTCGGAGAACGGTATTCGTCATCGTAATTGAATGCAAACGATCCGCCGAGAGTAACGCAGCTTTCCCAAGGTATTCCGAGCGGTTTTGCGGGAACAGTCTGTTCGGGGGTAACGTAGTTTTCGTTTTCACCGCCGACTGTTCTGTCCGCAACAAGGAGACCTGGCTGATATTTTCTTGCTTTGGCGACGATTTCAGAAAGTCTGATATCCTGTTTGCATCTCGGATTGTCGGGACGAACCTGTCCTGCGTCGAGCCAAAGAGAATCGATCTTTCCGTATTTTGTCATTAATTCAAGGATCTGATTTTCTGTAAACTGAACGAACTGTTCCCACAGCCACGGATATTTTTCGGTATCGTACGTCGGGTTGCGGCTCGTCCATGCGCTGTGCTCCATACCGGGAGCCCAGTAATACGGAGTATGCCAGTCTGCCTTTGAAAAATACGCGGCGATGCCCATTCCGTGATTTCTGAATGCCTCAAACAGATTTTTGCAGACGTCCGCATTTTTGTTTGTGTGGAAAGGACAATCAGGAGCGGTTATTTTATAGTCAGAATATGCGGTATCCCACATACAGAAGCCGTCGTGATGCTTTGTTGTGAAAAGAAGATATTTAAAACAGTTTCTTTCCGCTATCTGCGCCCATTTATCGGGTTCGAACCAGACGGGATTGAAAGTTTTGTTTAAATCGACGTACGCTTTTTTGAATTCTTCTCTGGACGCGAACGGTCCGTAATCAAACTTGACCCAGGACGTATCCTCATCGGGAAGCGCCCAGGATTCGATAAAGCCCCATTCGCTGTAAGGTCCCCAATGCATCATAAAACCGAGTTTCTGATCCTGGAACCATTCGAGTTTTTCTTTTACAAGAGGATCGGTCGGCTCCACATAATTTTTAGCCTCCGAATAGCTGTGATTATAGTCTTCATTGAACATATCGAGATCTTCTGCCATAGGTTTACTCCCCTTTTTGAAATATTAATCAGTATATGTTAGCAGTTTATCCTTCGGGCGCCGGGAACAGATCGGGGAAAAGCTCATACATTTCCGTACCGTCAACAATAACCGCACCGCCCGTGATATTGTAAATCTGCCGTGAAAGCTCAACATCGGTTTCGTGCTGCTGTATCTTTTCAAGCTCTTTCGGAGTCAAAATATTGTCGGGCACCGTTACGTTTTCATATATTTCCTCATCGGTGTCGCCCGAAGAGAATTTATACATATAGTAATGCGCTCCGGGATATCCGTGAACAGAGCAGATGCAGTTTTTATATGAAGATTTGGATACATTGGAAAGCGTTGGATACTCCCCTTCGGGTACCATATATGAATAAACGGGTAACGTCTGACTGTAATAAAGGATCTGATTGCTCGAAAGCGGAGGACAGATATATTCGGAGTCGCCCGTTCTTATATAAGTATAAGGATAGCTTCTCATGATATCTCTGAATGTTGCGAGCTTTGCGCTCGGGCAGGCATCGCAGGCGATCTGTCCCGTTTCGGTGCAGACGTAAAGCTGATGATGAACATCGCACGTTTCGGTCGGCTGAGTACCGCTCTTGAATTTACCTGTTTTTACGGTTGACGAACCTGACGGATCTGACGAGCAGTAAGGTCCCGCAAGCTTTCCGCTTACAGAACAGTATGAACACGTTACTATACCGTCCGGAACTGCAAATTCGGCTTCGTTTATACCTTTGCTCTGGTGGACGTATTTCATTACTTCGTGCCACATACGTATATGTTCGGTATTTTCCGTTGTACCGTATGTATTTTTATCGTAGCCCCACCATATCCCTGCGATATAATAAGGCGTATATCCTATAAACCAGCGGTCGTTGAACGAAGTAGTCGTACCTGATTTACCCGCGGTATCGATAAAAATGCCTTCGTCGGAATTGTAAAGGTTTGCAACGGCGCTTGTACCTACTGTAACGGCGCGTTCAAGAATATCCGTAATAAGGTATGCGGTCTGAGGAGTGAATACGATGGAGCGGTCAACGTCATTTTCAAGGATTATCTTGCCGTTATACGTTTCTACCCTTGTTACGCATCGTGACGCGGAATAAATGCCCGAATTAGCGAAAACCGTGTATGCCGATACCATTTCCTGGACAGTAACGCCGTATGTAAGCGAGCCGACGCTTAACGGAGCTTCGTTTCGGTCTGCGTCTACAAGACTGGAAAGACCGAGCATATTCTTTGCAAAGTTAAAGCTGTCTTCGATCCCGACAAGCTCGAGGACTCGCGCGGAAGGAGCATTGTAGGAATTGGAAAGGGCTATTTTAACGTCAACGATTCCTCTGTATTTTCTGTCGTAATTAAGCGGCCAGCCTGAATACGAGGTGTAGACGAGAGAAGAGAGGTCGTAAGAGGAAGAAATATCGAAATCACTGTAATTTTCGTATTTTGTTTTCGGGTCTATATTGATTTTTATCGGTGCGTCGTCTATCGCGGAAGCTGCGGTAATGAGATTTCTTTCAATTGCCTGACCATAGACCGTGAGCGGCTTTATCGAGGAGCCCGGCTGGCGCTGAGACATGGTAACACGGTTAAGACCGAGCGCTTCTTTCTTTTCTCCGCGTCCGCCGATGATCGCGATAACGTTGCCCGTTTTAGGATCTTCAAGCAGGAACGCTACTTCCTGTTTCGGTTCTTCGGAATCGATCGACGCGAGATAATCTTCTCTGTTTGTGTAGAAATTCTCTTCATTTGAGAAATACTCTTCGCAGAAACGCTGAATATCGGGGTCAACGGTGGTGTAGATGCGAAGTCCCGACGTATATATATAATTGATAGCATAGGAACGCGTATAGCCCTTCTGGACCATAAGCTCGTTTATCAGCCATTCAAATACAAGGTCCGTAAAATACGACTGTACGCCGGAGGACGAACCGGAAGATGAGTTTCTGCCGATAAGGACGATTTCCTGATTGCGGGCCGCTTCGTATTCTTCGCGCGTTATTTTGCCCTGGTCGAGCATCTCATATAAGATATGAAAACGTCTCGAACGGTTGTTTTCCATACTTTCATAGGGATTGTAATACGACGGCCAGTTTGTTACGGCGACTATAGTTGCGCATTCGGCGAGCGTAAGGTCTTTCGGTTCTTTGCCGAAATACGATTTTGCGGCGGTATATATTCCTTCGTACTGGTAGCCGAAGTTGACGGTATTTAAATAGTATTCGAGGATCTGATCTTTGCTGTATTTTCTTTCAATATAAAATGCGCGCAAAATCTCCTTGGCTTTTCGCTGCAGACCCGCGGCGCCCTGAACGGCGTTATCCTGAGTAATTACCTTTATAAGCTGCTGAGTAAGCGTTGAGCCGCCGGCGCCGATCTCGGAACGCCCCATAAGTCTGTCTATAATATATGAAATGGTAGCTCTGAACGTTGTAACAAGGTCAACGCCCTTATGCTCATAGAAACGTTTGTCTTCTATTGCTACGGTAGCGTCAAGAAGCTCCTTGGGCATATCGTTTATCGATACCCAGACGCGGTTTGCGGTGCTGTAAAGCTCTTCGTAAACGACGATTTCGCCGGAGGAATCGGTCGCGAGGATCTGAGACGTATAATCGATATCAAGACTTGCGAGCTTGATATCAAGCTCGGGATCGGTAAACGAATAAACGAGAGTAACGCCGAGACCTACGCCAAGAACGCCGAAAACGGCGCCGGTAAGAATCCAGAAAAATATAAACGACCAAAGTCCGCCGAGAAGACGGATAAAGAATGGCTTCTTTTTTCTGTATTTTTCGGGATTTTTCTCCCAGAGCGGGCGATCGTCTTCAACGACTTCAACACCGCCCTTTTTCTTATTTTTTTTAACTTGCTGCGAAGCGGACGAAACCTTTTGCGCTTTTTCTTCCGTTTTTTCAGCGACGGCAGGTTTCGTTTCCTTTTTTATTTCAACTTCTTTTTCCGCACCCTGCTGCTCGGCAAGCATTCTCGCGCGTCTTTCCGCGCGTGCACCGGTATAAGCAGCAGAGGCAACGGACGCTGTGTCTGAAACATCTTCGTTTTCAGCGGGAGCCGGCTCAGGTTCGGCAGACGCTGCTTCTTCCGAAGGTAAATCCCCCGGTTCAGATTCGGTATTGGTAACGATATAATCGGATGATCCGTCTTTCTGCGGCTCTGCTTTGATAGCGATATCGACGTTATTATTATCTTCACCGATATCATAATCGCTGTAGTATTCCGAAAGATCGGGTTCGTCAGGGTTTACGGTTTCGGGCCCTTCGGATTTTTTTGCATAGTAATCTCTCGCGAACTCGTCGCGGTAATCATCGTATGAAGCGTCGTCGATGTTGAAAACGTCGCTGAATTCCTCGTATATCGAGGGATCTGACTGAAAATCGTCAGAGGCGGATTCAGTTCCGGTTAAAGAAGCGGGATCATCCGAATAAAGAGATTTTTCCGTATCGACGATTTTCTCTGAATTATCTTCGGATGCGACGTTTTTCTTTGAAGATAAAGATTTCGAATCGTCCTTCAAAGAGCGGAACGCATTGACTATTCCTGAAAAAACGTTTGAATCGGAATCTGCGCTGTGTTTACTAATATTTCTCATTATTTCCTATTCCTGTCAGAAATAAACAGTTAAAATCGGGTCTGTTGAAACAGCATAAATCTATACATTTTATATTATAACTCATTTTTATGAATTTTGCAAGTACTTTTTTCAATTATTTTATATAAAACAAAAGAATACGATTTAAATATGATCAACCGGATGTATGGTCACAAGAGAGGCCGATCGAAAAATAAGACGAAAAACAGAGGAAATATGTTCCGTAATACTTATCTGAGGCGTATTGAATATAAAAAGACCGTTTTTTTACAATAAAAAGACAGCTTAAAAATAAAAAATTGCTATTTATTGTTAATAAGTACCAAACTGCTGACAGTAAAATGTAATTTTTTTGTTTAAAAATGTCTTTTTTTACATCTTGACAAAAACGGGTTTTTAGTGTAGAATATTCAATGAAGAGATAAATCTCTTTAATACTAAAAGGAGTGAAAACCTTATGAAAAAAATCTTAGCTGCAGTTATTACTGTTGCAATGATGATTTGCTGTGTTGTTCCCGCTTTCGCAGAAGTATGGCAGGGCACAGACGAAATCGTCCCCGAACTCATCAAAGTTCCCAAGGTAACCACACCGCTCGTTCTTGACGGTGTAATCGAAGACGCTTGGGGAGAAAACGCTGTCCATGTTATCGGTTCCAGCCGTGCTGAAGATCCTCAGCTCGTTCACCCGACAGACGGAACATTCCTTGATGAAGCCAGTGCAATGAACGCTACTGTTGATTACTGGTTCAAATGGGATGAAGAATATCTTTATGTAGCTATCAAAGCTGCTAAAGTTTACTCTTCTGAAGTTGACGGCTCTGCTCTCTGGTCTGCAGGCACTGACTGCTTCCAGTTCTACATTGGTCTTGATGACGGCGACGGCGACATGTACAATGACCCGCACCTCGGATTTGGTATCAACGGCAACCAGGATGCTACCGAACTGTTCTTCAACACATTCGAACAGTCCATGCCCGACGCTGCTGACAGTGCAACCGTTACTGACGGCATGAAAGGTAAATGCGCTGTTGACGGTCTCTATCAGACATACGAAATCGCTATCCCCCTCGCTGACGGCCTCGGCTCTGCAGGCGCTATCGATGATGAATACCTCATCTCTGTTGCATTCATCTCCGACGGTTCCTTCTACGCTGAAATGGGACAGGGCGTTCTCTGGTCCGGAAAGACCCCGACAAACTCTCCGATGCTCGTTTTCGCTGAAGCTCCTGCTGAAGAAGCTCCCGCAGCTGAAGAACCTGCTGCTGAAGAACCCGCAGCTGAAGAACCCGCAGCTGAAGAACCCGCTGCTGAAGAACCGGCTGCTACCGAAACTGTAACTCCGGCTCCCACAACCACCACCAACAACAACCCGAAGACTGCTGACGTAAGCGTTCTCTTCTACGCTCTCGCTGCTGTTTCCGCTATCGGTGGTATCTCTGTATTCAAGAGAAAATAATCAGTAGATAATTTCTACTAAGAAAAGGTATAGCTTCGGCTATACCTTTTCTGTTTATTTTATTTAATCTTAAATTGATATAAAAGCAGAGGAGAGACGAATCATCATCTCCCCTCTGCTTTTATTTGCAATAAAATAATCACTTTTTAACGAAAGGCATTTCGGTCATACGAAGCTTTGCGCATCCGTAGGGATACAGAGATATTTCTTCGTCGTCCCCTACCGCCTCGTCGTTTATCGGAACTTTAGCGCAGACTGTTTCGAAGCCGTCTTCAAGGCCCCAGTCGATTTTAGCCATTTTTGCTTTTACCGTTAAAGGCGGGTTTTCGGATGAGAATGGAATATCGGAAATTTCGTTTCTTATAAGCTTCAAAATTCCGCCTGCGAAGCCGTAATTCCAGTCTGACTGAGGGATATACTCGTAATCGCAATAAGGATATTTTCTTTCGATATTATTTTCAACGTATTCATACATTTTCTTTTCGTATTTGATCGGAAGAGAAAATACAAGCGAGCCGCAGCGGACGGTTTTAAGTCCGTGAGGTCTGTTTACAAAATACGGAACAGCGCTATACGACAGGCAGACAACACGCGATTCTCCTGATTTAAAAGCAATTGAAAGCTCGGAAGGTTTTTCGATAATATCACCGTTGAGAGTAATGTTTTCTGCAAAAGACGGAATACGGATCTTAAGCTCGAAATCCTTTTCGGTATTTACCGTATATCTGAAAACGTTATTGAAAGGATAATCGGTGTCAAGATCTATATAAATTCCCTTATCACGCAAAGTTGAAGGAACGGGAAGAACATTTGTAATTGTGTCTCCGTTTTTTATAAAAGCCGAAAGCGTGAATTTAGGCCAGCCCTGATGCATATTTGCGGTGCAGCATCCGTAATTCGGTTCAAGTCCGAAAATATGCGCGTCGCTGCGGTTTGTTCTGAAAAGAGAACGCCCGGGGAATCTGATGCAGGCGATCTGATTGCTCATCTGGTCGTACTGATGAGTCCACATATCATCGCTTAACGTAGCGGGAAGAGCGTTGAAAGCAAGAAGCTCGAGACGTTCCGCCCATTTGGGGTCTCCGGTAGCGGCGTAAAGCAATTCGAAAGAATACATCATATCAACAACAGAGCAAAGTTCCGTACCCTGAATGGGACTCAGACCCGACAGACATTCGTCACCCGTTAAAATACCGACCGGAGTGCCGTTGTATTTATAAAGGATATTGTAGAAATAATCCGCCTTGTCGGTATATTCTTCGTTAAGGAGCTTATAAGATACGGCCTCGGATTTAAGCATCATAGCCATATTGACGATATGTGTTTCAAAGGCCCAGCGGTTGAGGGGACGTTTCCATTTTTCCACTAGATCGCTGTAGTCTGTACCCTGCTCTTTAAGAATTTTTGCAAGACCGTTTATCCATGGTTCGGAAAAGCGCTCAGATATAAAATCAAGAGCGATAAAGCACTCAAACCAGCGGGCTTTTCCCCATGAAAACAGTTTGATTTTTTCGGATGAGAGAAGGTCATAATAGTTTTTTAATATATCGTAAATAACTTTTACTATGCTTTCATCACGAGAACACTCGTAGTAAACGATGAGAACTTTTGTTATGAGAAAAATAACCCACGTATCGTAGGAAGGTATTTTTTCATCGTCGCACGGGCATATCCAGCCGTCGGAGCGCTGATGCGAGACGATATAAGAAATATATTTTTTTGCACGCGAAATCATCTCTTCATCGTCAAGAAGATATGCAAGAGGAATAAAACCATCGAGCCAGTAAGGCAGTCTTTCCCAGCTCTCGGCATCGCCGCCGATCCATCCGCTATCCCTAACATCGCGCCAGACTTTGTCGAGATTTCCGCTGAGACCTTCCGCCTGAATTTTAAGCTGTTTTAAAAGCCAACCCTGAGGTTTCAGCTCGTTTGGGGAGTAAAATCCGTACATATACTTCCTCCGTTACGGTTTTCAAAGTATTTTGATGCCGAATGTTTTATCAATGAGATCGCACGCTTCCGAATAGTCGGATTCGTTTATAAGACAAGAGATCTTTGTTTCGGACGTTGTGATAAGCTTAACTGATATATTTCTTTCGCCGAGCGAAGAGAAAACAAAGGCCGCAACTCCGTATCTTTCACGCATTGCGTCCCCCGCGAAGGTCAGTTTGCAGTTGTTTGTATTAACGTCTATCCTCAGATCACGATAGGAGTTTTTAAGGAAACCGAGGGTCGAGAGGATATCGGAAAGATCGCCGTCGCTTGCAGAAAAAGATACGGTCTGACGGACGCCGGACGAAGGGTTTAAAGAAATCATATCTACATTTACGCCTTTTTCGGCAAGACAGTTGAAAATATCCGCAATACTTTCCGAATTATTCGGAAGATTGAATACCGTAACAAGAGTAACGCCGTTTTCAACGTTTACAGACGTTATAACTTCCCTAATATCGTTAATCATAAGTTTACCTCGTTTATAAGATCGCGCATCGTATAAATGCCCGACTTTTTATCGGATATAAAAAGCGCGGCTTTTAAAGCACCTGCCGCAAAGATTTTTCTTGAACCCGCACTGTGGGAGACTGTGATAACCTCATCCTCACCGGCAAAAATAACGTCATGCTCCCCTACTATTGTACCGCCTCTGACGGAATGAATGCCTATTTCGTCTTTTGTTCTTGCTCTTCGCTCGGAATGACGTTCGTAAATATGTTTCATCGGCCTTTCCTCGCCTGAAACAACTGCGTCTGCAAGCATAAGAGCGGTTCCGGAAGGCGCATCGAGCTTTCGGTTATGATGTTTTTCAATTATTTCGACATCGTAATCCGCACCGAGCGCCGAAGCAGCCCTTTTAACGAGATCGGCGACAAGATTGACGCCAACGGACATATTCGGAGAAAAGAAAACAGGGATTTTTTCGGACGCGGACTGTATTTCCGCTTTCTGTTTTTCAGTATATCCAGTAGTGGCGAGAACTGCGGGAACACGGTATTTTAAAGCATAAGAAAGAACGTCCGAAAGAAGCGAAGGATGCGAAAAATCTATTAAAACTCCGACGGGGACATTTACGTCATTGACGGATCTGAAAACGGTGAACGTTTCCGCAGAGCCGTCTTTTATGTCTACGCCAGCAGCTACACGGATCTTATCGGAAAAACGGTCGGTCTGAGAGCATTCGTATATCATTTTACCCATTACGCCGCGGCAACCGCAAAGCAATACGTCAGTCATATCAGTTCCTCTTTATTTTACGATGTTAAGCGCTTTTTTAAGCGTTTCAAGATTGGACGGACTCATTTCACACAAAGGGAGACGGCATTCGCCGACGTCAAAGCCGAGGATATTCAGCGCAGCTTTAACGGGAATCGGATTTGTTTCGATAAAAAGCGCATCTATAAGATTTGAATATTTTATCTGCAATTCCGCCGACCTGGAAACATTGCCATTGAAATACTCGGCGCAGATATCGTGAGTATCTTTTGGAACAATATTGGAAAGGACGGAAATAACGCCTTTTCCGCCGAGAGAAAGGATAGGAGTAATAATTCCGTCTTCACCGGAATAGATATCAAGAGCGTCACCGCAAAGAGAACGGATATGAACTATATCGGCAACGTTTCCGCTCGCTTCTTTGGTTGCAACGATATTAGGATGTTTGGAAAGCTCTTTGTAAGTTTCGGGCTTTATTGTCATTCCTGTTCTGCCGGGTACATTGTATAGAATACACGGAAGATCGACGGCATCTGCGATCGCAGAAAAATGTCTGACAAGACCGAGCTGCGTTGTTTTGTTATAATAAGGCGTAACGTTTAAATATGCGTCCGCACCCGCTTCCTTTGCAAAACGGGTAAGTTCGATCGCATATGCGGTGTCGTTGCTGCCCGTACCCGCAATAACAGGGATTCTTCCGGCTGTTTTTTCAACGGCAAAGCGGATAACGTCCCGATGTTCTTCATCGGTAAGGGTAGAGGCTTCGCCGGTAGTGCCGCAAATAATAATTGCGTCAGTTGAATTTGTTATCTGATACTCGATAAGTTCTTCAAGCTTGCCGTAATTTACAGATAAGTCTTTGTTGAAGGGTGTGACGATCGCGACGCCCGCGCCTGTAAAAACAGTTTTTTTCATAATAATTCTCCGTTATCAGTCAAAATATCCTTTTGCGGCGTAGAGCTCCGCCATTTCAACGGCGCCGCCCGCTGCGCCGCGAAGCGTATTGTGTGAAAGTGAAACAAATTTATAATCGTATTGAGTGTCTTCGCGAAGTCTTCCGACAGAAACAGCCATACCGTTTTCGAGATTTCTGTGGAGTTTTGCCTGAGGATAGTTATCTTCTTCAAAATAGTGTATAAACTGCTTCGGTGCGGACGGGAGAGATAGACGCTGAGGCTCTCCGCTGTAATTTTGCCAGAGAGATATTATCTCGTCTTTTGACGGTTTATTTTCGAACGAAACAAAAACTGCGGCAAAATGTCCGTCAGAAACGGGAACGCGAAGGCACTGCGTTGTGATAAGCGGGGCGGTCGCGCTTACGATCTTATTGCCCTCGATTTTTCCCCAGACCTTGAGCGGTTCTTTTTCGGATTTCTCCTCTTCACCGGGGATATACGGAATAAGATTATCCTTCATTTCGGGCCATGTATCGAAATTTTTGCCCGCGCCGGAAATCGCCTGATACGTGCATGCGAGGATCTTGGTTATTCCGAATTTTCTGAGCGGTTCGAGCGCGGGAACATAGCTTTGGATAGAGCAGTTGGATTTTACGGAAATAAAGCCGCGCTTTGTGCCGAGACGATTTTTCTGAGCTTCGACGATGAGCATATGATCGGAGTTGATCTCGGGAATGATCATGGGAACATCGTCCGTAAAACGGTTTGCGGAGTTATTTGACATTACGGGACATTCGAGCTTTGCGTATTTTTCTTCAAGAGCTTTTATCTCGTCTTTTTTCATATCAACCGCGCAGAAAACAAAATCGACGGACGACGCTATTTTTTCGATATCTGCTGAAGCATCCATAACGGTAATGTTTTTCATACTTTCGGGAACGGGAGTAGACATAAGCCATCTTTCCGAAACCGCTTCCGCATATGTTTTACCGGCAGAACGGGACGAGGCGGCGAGGGCTTCGACCTTAAACCACGGATGATTTTCAAGCAACACGGCAAAGCGCTGACCGACCATGCCCGTTGCTCCGATAATTCCTACCTTATACTGTTTCACTGTTGATTCTCCTATTCAATATATACAAAACGACGGAAAAAGCTCCGTCGTCAATAAAATCATATATTTTATCGAAACAGATAGCTCAATACCGATATTCGGTAACAGCCGCACAGTTATTAACTGTACGTCCGGATAATGACGTCTCCCATACAGTCATCTCCTCGGCGATGGCACCTTTTTTTCGCTGCTGAAAGGAGCAACAATCCGAATTTTATCGAAATTAAGCGAAATACTTATTGACAACGCGCCTCTATCAAGTTATAATTAAGTATAACAGATTTTTTACAATATGTCAACACCGATATTTAAAAATTACAATAAAAGACAAAAACAAGGTAATATCGAGGATAAAATGGATCTTAAGGATTTTTACTACGACCTGCCGCAGGAGCTGATCGCGCAGCATCCGGCAGAAAAAAGAGATATGTCCAGACTTATGTTTCTGGATAAATACAGCGGTGAGATACGCCACGGGACTTTTCGGGATATTCTCGGTATGTTTGAGCCGGGAGACTGTCTGATCCTGAACGATTCGAGAGTTATTCCCGCAAGACTGTTTGCAAAGAGAGTTTCCGACGGCGCAGAAATCGAGGTGTTTCTTTTAAGACCGCTTGACAATTCAAACACGTGGGAATGCCTTGTAAAACCCGGTAAAAAAATGAAAACAGGGACAAAAATCAACGTCCGCGGAATAGACGCGGAAGTAACGGACGTATTCGAAAGCGGAAACAGAGCTGTCCATTTTGAATTTGACGGCGATTTTAAGGATAAGCTAAACGAAATAGGTCAGATCCCCCTGCCCCCTTATATCCATGAAGAGCAGGAGGACTACGGAAGATATCAGACTGTTTATGCAAAATACGACGGATCAGTAGCCGCTCCGACCGCGGGACTGCATTTTACGGAAGAGCTGCTCGGCGAACTGAAAAATAAGGGCGTTGAAATCGGCTTTGTGACGCTTCACGTCGGACTCGGGACGTTCAGACCCGTTAAAGAAGAGAAAATAGAAGATCATAAAATGCACTCTGAATTTTTTATTCTGCCCGAAGAAACAGCAGAAATAATAAATAAAGCAAAAAAAGACGGACACAGAGTAACGGCAGTTGGGACGACCTGCACAAGAACGCTTGAAACCGCCGGTTCAAGACTCGGCATAACAAAAGATAACGTTAAGCTTACGGAAATGGCCGGAGAAACAGATATTTTTATTTATCCGCCCTATGAATTCAAAGTAATTGACAGGCTGATAACGAATTTTCATCTTCCCGAAAGTACGCTTATTATGCTTGTTTCAGCGCTTGCGGGACGTGAAAATGTTTTGAACGCATATAAAGAGGCCGTAAAGGAAAAATACAGATTTTTTTCATTCGGCGATGCGATGTTTATAGGATAATCTGTTAAAAAGAGGATAAAAATGTTTACATTAATCAAGACAGAGGGCAAGGCAAGGCGCGGAGTATTTGAAACCGTTCACGGAACGATACAGACTCCCGTTTTTATGAACGTAGCTACGGCTGCCGCGATTAAAGGCGGGATCTCGGCATATGATTTAAACGACTTAAACTGTCAGATCATGCTTTGCAACACGTATCATCTGCATTTACGCCCGAATGACACGCTAATAAAAAAACTCGGTGGTCTGCACAGATTTACCGGTTGGCAAGGCCCCATTCTTACCGACAGCGGAGGATTTCAGGTTTTTTCTCTTGCGCAGCTGAGAAAAATAAAAGAGGAAGGCGTATATTTTCAGTCTCACATAGACGGGAAAAAGATCTTCATGGGTCCGGAAGAAAGCATGAGAATACAGTCCAACCTCGGCTCGACGATAGCCATGGCTTTTGACGAATGCGTTGAAAACCCCTCCCCTTACGATTACGTCAAACGTTCCGCGGAACGGACGTACCGCTGGCTTTGCAGATGCAAATATGAAATGGAGAGACTCAATTCTCTGGAGGACACGGTAAACAGAAAACAGCTGCTTTTCGGAATCAATCAGGGCGGAACATATGAAGATATCAGGATATCGCATATGAAGGATATCGCCGAACTCGATCTTGACGGATATGCCATAGGCGGGCTGGCAGTTGGAGAAACCGCGGATGAAATGTATCGGATCATCGAAGCAGTCGAACCGTTTATGCCGCAGAATAAACCCAGATACCTTATGGGGGTAGGAACTCCCGTAAACATTCTTGAAGGTGTTTACAGGGGAATAGATTTTTTCGATTGCGTAATGCCTTCAAGAAACGCCCGCCACGGACATCTATTTACGTCCTCGGGTATAATAAACATAATAAACGAGAAATATTCGGACGATCTGTCACCGATTGACGCAGAATGTGACTGTCCGACCTGCAGAAACCATACGAGAGCGTATTTACGGCACCTTTTCAAGGCGAACGAAATGCTTGCGATGAGACTTGCGGTTATGCATAATCTTTATTTTTACAATAAGCTGATGCAGGACATACGCGACGCTCTTGACAACGGAACGTATTACGATTTTTACAGCAGAAATAAAGCTATTCTGGGAAAAAGGATATAATTATGAGGAGTTTACAATGAAAAATCAATTTAAAATCAATAACATTGCCGGTTTTTTGTCATTTTTATTTCTGATCGCATTAACTCTTATTCCGATCAAATCATTTGCTTTATCCGAGGAAGATACGGTTAAAGCAGTAGTTTCGGATTCCGCTAAGTTTGACGAATCGGAATCTATAAGATATTATTACGACGAGGAAGACGGATCTCTTACCGTTTACTCGATAAAGTCGGCGGAAATCGAGTATGACCCAGATAGCAGTTCTTTGCCTAATTACAGTTTTATGTATATAGACGACTGTATAAAAGTAAAGACGGACGAAAACGGTGTTTTGAAATACGTATCTGACGGGATCGTCCCGCCCGCCCTTTCGTCCGACGCGGCTAGAGCTCTGATAGGAATAAGACTGTGGCTTTTCAAAGTAGATTTATACGACAACACATCCATTCTCGATTTTTCCAAAACGCCTATCGTAGACGGCGATTATTATATCGAGTGGTATCCGCTGCTTGACGAATTTTCAACAAGAGTTAAATTCACAGATTATTTACGGACTGTTTTTTCGGACAATATTGCTTTGGCATATATAGATAATACGTCGCTGAAAATTTACGGAAACGAGCTTTATGATATCGGCGGAAAAGTTGCGCAGTTCTCCTTTGATTCGGAAAACTTCGGCGTTCAGGAGGTTTTCACCTCCGAAAACGGATTGTGGCATTTATACCGTGTTACTGTTGATTTTGACAATGACATGCAAGACCTTGAAGACGTTTACGATGTTTTCTATGTCGGCATTTTATATACAGAAAACGGCTGGAGGATAGCGCAGACAACCTTTAAGGATGAAAACGAATTATTATATTTAAAAGAATATAAAAATGATAATGACGAAAAGGCAGTTTCCAATCCCTCGACAGACGACTCCGCGACTTTACTCCCCGTACTTTTGTGTATATCACTTTTCGGAACGTTTTTCTGCATAAGGAAAATCAAAAATTAAGCCGTAAAACGAACCCTCTTATCCGTATATGAATAAGAGGGTCTTTTTATTAACGGGATATTAATATCTGTGGTGACGGACTTATTCGGCGCCGATCAGCGAATCGAGGAACATATCAACGGTTATTTTCCATTCTTCAACCTTTTCAAGACCGGTTTCATTTGCTACTCTGCGGAAGAATGCAATATATCCGTTTTTTTCTTCCTCACTGCCGTAAAGTTTTGCTTTCAGAATTGCATAGACAAGACCGAGTTTGTCCTCTTCTACGTGTGAAAGGTATTTTTTATTGTCCCTAACGGCATTTTCGGCATCGCTGAAACAACCGAGATATACGGGAATCATTTCCTTTGAAAGGAATTTTTCATCCTGCGGCTGACCGAAAATCGAAAGCGGCTCGCCGGTCTTTTCGAGTTCATCTGCCATTATATCAAGATATTTTTCTATATACGGAGCAGCCGCACCATAATAAGCGGAGATAAAATCATGTTTGACTTTCTCTGTATCTGTATAGGGATCCCAGGAAAGCTTTGCAAGAAGATATGAGCGAAGAGCCCAGAAATCTCCGTTTTTCTCTCGGTTGCCCTGGTTGAAAATCGAACGAACGTTGTTTTCGTAAAAGAATTTCATATTCGGGCCGAGAATTCGGAAATTCGGAAACGGAGAAATAAGGTTTGCGAACTGTATATCATAGTCCCAGAGAAAGATATTTCCGCAGTAATTATGCCATACAGCAAGGTCTTTTACGAAGCTTTCGCACTGAGGGTTTTGCGGGATAGGTTTTGAACGGTCGCACTCGATATTGCAAAGCATGATATGAACGTTATCGCGCATTTCAATCTTTTTCGGCGCGGTACGACTGTACCAGTAAGAAAGAGTTGAGATAATCTTATTCGGGAAAGTTTCGGCGACTTTGTTTACAAAATACATTATCGAACCGATATGCGATCCAGCCTCTTCGTCAAGTTTTTTGCATTTATCGCAAGTACAGAAACGTGCGGTGTCATTTTGTGAAACGGACCAGTACTTTGCTTCCGGTTTTTCGTCCATGAATTTTTTGAGATTTTTTATTGCGACCGCGATCATTTCATCGTTTGTGCAGCATAGCTGACCGTCGTTTATTCGTTTTCCGTCAACGAGCGAGAAATACTCGGGATGATCGTTAAAATATTCCTCGGGAGGGACAAGTCTGAAAAAAGAATGGCACCAGAAGCCCCAGTTTTTATGTCCTTCAAATATTTTTTTATCCTTAACGTAAGAGAACTGTCCGTTAAGCTTATGCTTTTCGGCGAAGGAAGGATCCCACGAGTCGCGGTAAAAGACTTCTCTGTAATTAAGAGCGGGAGTATATACTTCAAAAGCGCCGTCTGGGATTTCCGCCGAGCACATATGCGGAATATGATCTTCGGATGAAGTAAGCCAGAGACATCCGAAGTATTTTTCAAGAAACTCGTAGCAGGCGTAGATGAGAGAAGCGTCTGTCGAGGCGAGGATAAAAACCGTTCCGTCCGTTTCAGTAATAATGAAGCCCTCTTCTCCGAGATCGGGGTAAGATGCCGTATAAAATGAAAACGGTTCAACGTCGAGAATTATCTTGTTTTTCAGGCATTTTTCGCATATTTTTTCAGATATCGGCAACGAACATTCGGTAACTTCATAAATATAATTGCGCAGTATTTCCGCAGCTCTGAGTGAGGTATCGGACTTTTTGGGTATTGCGATCTCAAAAACCGACGAATGTCTGTCTATAATTTTCATTTCGAAACTCCTTTGTCCATTAAATTCAAATTTTTCCGTTTATTGTAGCATTATAGCATATTTCAATACAAAATTCAAGTAGAGTAAAAGAATAATTAATTGAATAAAAATCTCTTTATTAACCGTCAAAAGTGCTTGACAAATTATAATGTCAATGATATAATTGACTAAAGAAAATATTATTTTAAAGGAGATAACTGCTATGGCAAACAGACTTAAAGGCAGACTGCCCAAAGTAGGTATCCGTCCCTGTATAGACGGAAGACGTTTCGGACCTCGTGAATCGCTTGAAGATCAGACGATGAATATGGCGAAAAGCGCGGCTGAACTGATTTCTTCAAATCTTCACCACGCTTCGGGTGAGGTTGTAGAATGCGTTATCGCAGACACTTGCATAGGCGGTGTTGCGGAAGCTGCCGCATGCCAGGATAAATTTGACAGAGAAGGCGTAGGCGTTGTATTAACGGTTACACCCTGTTGGTGCTACGGTACGGAAACTACGCATCAGGTCCCCGGTGTTCCCACCGCTATCTGGGGCTTTAACGGCACGGAGAGACCCGGCGCGGTATATCTTGCTTCGGCACTTGCAAGCCACAGCCAGAAGGGACATCCCGCATTCGGTATTTACGGAAAAGACGTTAAAGACAAAGACGATACTTCTATTCCCGAAGACGTTAAGGAAAAAATACTTCGGTTTGTAAAAGCCGGTCTTGCAGTAGCCACGATGAAGGGCAAGAGCTATCTTGCCATGGGTAACGTAGCAATGGGTATAGGCGGTTCAATCCCCAATGAGGAAGTATTCCAGAACTATCTCGGCATGAGAAACGAATATATCGATATGGTCGAATTCAGAAGAAGAATTGACCTTGAGATATACGATCACGAAGAATTCGACAAAGCAATGGTTTGGGTAAAGAAACATTGCAAGGAAGGAATCGAGATCAATGCAAAACCGCTTACAAGAGAACAGAAAGACAAAAACTGGGAAACTTGCGTAAAGATGTTCCTTATCGCAAGAGACCTGATGATAGGCAACCCCAAGCTCGCAGAAATCGGCTGGATCGAAGAAAGCAACGGACACAATGCAATCGCCGCAGGATTCCAGGGACAGAGACAGTGGACAGACCATATGCCAAACGGCGACTTCCTTGAAGCAATGCTCTGCTCTTCGTTTGACTGGAACGGAACTCGCGAAGCATTTGTTGTAGCGACCGAAAACGACGCGCTCAACGGCGTAGCGATGCTTCTTTCTCACCTTGTTTCGGACAGAGCCGCAGGTTTTGCCGACGTAAGAACATTCTGGAACGCAGAGTCCATTGAAAGAGTTACAAACTGGAAACCCGAAGGCAGAGCTGCAACGGGTATAATTCATCTGACAAACTCCGGCGCATGCTCTCTCGACCTTTCCGGCGAACAGACCGAAAACGGCAAACCCGTTTGCAAACCGTTCTGGGAAATCACAGACGAAGAAGTTGAAAAATGCATGGAAGCCACACCGTTTGCCAACGCAAACCTTGAATACTTCCGCGCGGGCGGCTACTGCTCCAACTTCAAGACAAAAGACGGCATGCCCATGACGATGGTAAGAGTAAACTATATTAAAAACCTCGGTCCCGTTATTCAGATCGCCGAGGGTTGGTCAGTAGCGCTTCCTGACGACGTTCAGACTATCCTTGCAAACAGAACCGACCCGCAGTGGCCTCAGACATGGTTCTCGCCGCGTCTTACGGGAACCGGCGCATTCAAGGACGCTTACTCTGTTATGGCAAACTGGGGAGCAAACCATTGCGCATTCTCTTACGGTCATATCGGCGCGGATCTTATTACTCTCGCATCCATGCTCCGTATTCCTGTATGTATGCATAACGTAGACGAAGACAAAATCTTCCGTCCGTCCACGGTCGCCGCTTTCGGAATGGATAAAGAAGGCGCAGACTACAGATATTGCCAGGCATACGGCCCCATTTACAGATAATTTTACAGATATTGATGCCGCACTTACCATGCGGCATCAACTTGTTTAAACAAATACGGATTTCTGCTTTTCAAATGTCAAAAATAAGACACAAAGTTGACTATTTTATTTAGACATTTTAACTGTTGATTTTTATGAGAAAATATTATATAATAATATATATTTATTTTTGCGGGTGACTTTTAATGAAGCTGCTTGAAGACAGGATTCTTAAAGACGGTAAAATCGGTGCGGGAAACGTACTGAAAGTTGACTGTTTTGTAAATCATCAGATCGACGTTCCGTTTATGAATGAAGCAACAAAAGAGTTTTACCGACTTTTTAAGAATGAAAATGTATCTAAAATAGTCACTATTGAAGCCTCCGGCATAGGAATAGCGTGTCTTACCGCCTCCCATTTCGGCGTTCCGGTTGTATTTGCGAAAAAAACGCCGACGAACAATATTTCGGGTGACGTTTATACCGCGCAGGTATACAGCTATACTCACGAACGCAATTATACGATAAGGATCTCTAAAGAATTTCTTTCTCCGTCGGACAAAGTTTTGATAATCGATGATTTTCTTGCAAAAGGAAGCGCTCTTACCGCTTTGCTTTCGCTTGTAAACGAAGCGGGCGCATCAGTTGCGGGCGCGGGAATCATTATAGAAAAAACCTATCAGAACGGCGGCAGAATCGTCCGCGATATGGGCGTTAGAGTTGAGTCGCTGGCAAAAATTGCCTCAATGGACGAAAACGGGATCATATTTGAATAAAAACATGTCAGTAAAACGCCATGTGCGTTTGAAATATTAAAAAGAGAAATAAATTTCAGGAGGTACAAACCCATGAACAAGAAAATTCTTGCTGCGATAATTGCAATTGCCATGTTGCTTTCCGCAGTAGCCGCACTCGCAGGCTGTGACGGTGAAGGCGGCGCAAACGCTACCGAAACCGATCCCCTTCTTCCTGCGCACGTAATCGAGAAGTTTGACGTATCCGAAGATTTCAAAATAGGCGTTATATGCCTGCATGATGAAAACTCCACTTACGACAACAACTTCATCAAATCCATCAAGAGAACTCAGGAAGCTCTCGGACTTTCCGATTCTCAGGTACTTATCAAAACGAACATTCCCGAAAGCTCAGCATGTGAAGACGCTGCAAAAGAGCTTGCCGAAAACGGCTGCAAAATAGTTTTTGCCGACAGCTTCGGTCATGAAGAACACATGATCGCTGCCGCAAAGGCATATCCCGACGTTGAATTCTGCCACGCTACCGGTACAAGAGCCGCAACAGAAGGTCTTGCAAACTTCCACAACGCTTTCGCCGCTATTTACGAAGGTCGTTTCCTTGCAGGTATTGTTGCAGGTCTGAAACTCAACGAAATGATCGACGCCGGCAAAATCACCGCTGAAGAAGCTGTTATGGGTTATGTTGGCGCTTACACATACGCTGAAGTTATCTCCGGTCTTACATCCTTCTATCTCGGCGCAAAATACGTTTGTCCCTCTGTAACAATGAAAGTAAGGTACACCGGTTCCTGGTATGATCAGGCAGCCGAACAGGAAGCCGCGAACGCTCTTATCAAAACCGATAAATGCGTACTTATCAGCCAGCATGCCGACTCTCTCGGCGCTCCGAGCGCATGTGAAGCAGAGGGCGTTCCCAATGTTTCTTACAACGGAAGCACGATCAGCGCAGGCGAAAACACATTCCTTATCTCTTCCGCTATCGACTGGGCTCCCTACTTCGCTTACATAATCAAACAGGTTCAGGACGGCAACGCTATCGACGCTAACTGGACAGGCGATATTTCCACCGGTTCCGTTATCCTTACCGGTCTAAACACCGCTACAATGAACGACAAGATGAAGACTGAAGTTGATTCTGCCATAGCTAAGTTCAAAGCAGGAACACTCCATGTTTTCGATACATCTACATTCACCGTAGGCGGCGAAACAGTTACATCTTACCTCGCAGACGTTGAATACGACACTTCTTTCACACCCGATACAGAAGTTGTATCCGACGGATACTTCCATGAATCCGAATACCGTTCGGCTCCTTATTTCGATCTTAGAATCGACGGCATTGAATTCATCAACGAAATGTATTGATCTAACTCAATTTAATAAAACCCCATTAAGGCGGGGCATCAAGCCCCGCCTTTTTTTATAATACGGAGGAACTGAACAGATGTCGGAAACGGTCAGTGAAAAATATGCTTTACAGCTGCGAAATGTAACGAAAGCTTTCGGCACAAAAGTTATTGCAAACAAAAACGTTGATCTTGACGTTCGTTACGGTGAAGTACTTGCCATACTCGGAGAAAACGGAAGCGGGAAAACGACCTTGATGAATATGATCGCGGGAATATATCATCCCGACGCGGGTGAAATATACGTAAACGGCGAAAAAGCATCAATAAATTCTCCGAAAGACGCTTTTAATTATAAAATCGGAATGGTACACCAGCATTTTAAGCTTGTTGACCTGTTTACCGCTACGGAAAATATAATTCTAGGCATTAACGACGGAAATAAATACGATTTGGCCAAGGCAGAAGAGGAAGTTAAAAACATCTCGGGAAAATACGGATTCGTGATAAATCCGAAGAAAAAGATATACGAGATGTCCGTTTCCGAAAAACAGACGGTTGAAATTATTAAAGTATTGTATCGCGGCGCCGATATACTTATACTTGACGAGCCGACCGCAGTACTCACTCCTCAGGAAACCGACAAGCTGTTTGATGTTATCCGCAATATGCGCAATGACGGAAAATCCATACTTATCATAACCCATAAGCTGCACGAGGTCCTCGCTATTTCCGACAGAGTAACAGTACTGAGAAAAGGCGAGCATATCGCAACCGTTGATACGGCAAAAACAAGTGAGATCGAGCTCACGGAAATGATGGTCGGGAAAAGAGTATCGCTTAATATAGGACGTTCCGAGCCGAAAGACACATGCGACAGACTTATCGTATCGGGAATGAATATGACTAATCCCGACGGGGTAAAAGTACTTAAAGACATTTCATTTACCGCCAAAGCCGGCGAGATACTCGGTATTGCGGGAATTGCGGGAAGCGGACAAAGAGAGCTGCTTGAAGCAATAGCAGGGCTCAGGCCGCTTGACAGCGGAAATATTACTTATATTGACCCTTCAAATTCAGAAAACGTTGAACTCAGAAGCAAATCTCCGATGCAGATACGAGAACTCGGCGTGAGACTGTCGTTCGTGCCGGAAGACAGACTCGGTATGGGGCTTGTAGGCAATATGGATATAATCGACAATATGATGCTCAGGACATACAAAAAGGGATTGTCCGTATTTGTTGACCGTCAGCCACCGAGACAGCTTGCCGAAGAGATAATAGAAAGTCTTGAAGTTGTTACTCCGAGCGCACAGACGCCCGTAAGAAGACTTTCGGGCGGGAACGTTCAGAAAGTCCTGGTAGGACGAGAAATCGCATCCGCGCCTTCGGTACTTATGGTAGCATATCCCGTGAGAGGGCTTGATATTAATTCATCTTACACGATATACAATCTTTTAAACGCACAGAAGGAAAACGGAGTTGCGGTCATATACGTAGGCGAAGATCTCGACGTGCTGCTTGAGCTTTGCGACAGGATAATAGTATTATGCGCCGGCGCAGTTTCAGGCATTCTTGACGGACGGACCGCAAAAAAGGAAGAAGTCGGGCTGCTGATGACAAAAGTGAAGGGAGTGAGCGAAAATGAATAAGGAAATCGCCGCGAGTGAAAAGGCAAACGCTCATTCCAAATCGGCTCCTTTTATTACAATTACAAAACGCGACGCAAGCTCGCTGAAAAGAAATATTGTCGTCCGTATAATCGCAATTGCTGCAGCACTTGTTGTTTCGGCGCTTTTAACTCTGTTTATAACGGGAGAAAACCCGATAAAACTTTTTTCAACAGTTATTGAAGGCGCCTTCGGACAGTTCAGAATATGGGGCACGGCGCAGTCCGTTGCAATGCTTTTGGGGATCGCTCTTGCCCTGACACCTGCATTTAAAATGAAATTCTGGAATACGGGCGGCGAAGGACAGGTGCTCATAGGCGCGCTTGCATCCGCGCTCGTTATGATGACCGCAGGGGGACTCCCTCATTGGCTGGCAAGCATTCTTGTTATTCTTGCAGGCGTCCTTGCCGGAGCGATATGGGGTATCATTCCGGCAATTTTCAAGGCATACTGGAAAACGAATGAAACGCTCTTTACACTTATGATGAACTATGTTGCCATCCAGCTGATAAAGTATTTCCTCAAAGTTGCCGACGGCAGCGGTTCGAGCACGGTAGGGCCTAGTCTTTTGCTTTACGGCAGACTGCCCGTACTTTTTAATCAGCAGTATATGCTGAATATCATTGTAGTCGCCGCAATGACCATTATGATGTATATATATCTTAAAATAAGCAAGCACGGATATGAGATTTCCGTCGTCGGCGAAAGCGAAAATACAGCAAAATATATAGGAATAAACGTTAAAAAAGTAGTGATCAGAACGATGGCTTTGTCCGGAGCGCTTTGCGGTCTTATAGGAGTGCTTCTTGTAGGCGCGACTTCGTACTCTATAGACCCGAATCTTGCAGGAGGCAACGGGTTTACCGCGATAATGGTTTCATGGCTTGCAAAGTTCAACCCGATAATAATGATTTTTACGACCTTGCTTATCGTTGTTTTGAGCAGAGGAGCGGAAAACGTATCGATGACGCTCGGGCTAAACAAATCGTTTTCCGATATACTGACGGGAATCATTTTGTTCTTTATAATAGGCTGTGAATTCTTTATAAATTATCAGATACACTTTAACATAGGAAAAAAGAGAAAAGAGGAGGCAGAGGATAATGGCAATAATTGAACAGATCGTGGAACTTCTTGTCCGCGCGGTTATGCAAGGCACTCCCCTGCTTTTCGGCTCGACCGGTGAAATTTTAACCGAGAAATCGGGAAACCTGAACCTCGGTATTCCCGGAATAATGTATATAGGAGCTATATCCGGAGTTATAGGCGGCTTTTTCTATCAGAATTATACATCGAGTTATAATATGATCCTTGCGATCATAATTCCGCTTTTAAGCAGCCTTGCAGGCTCGCTTCTGGCCTCGCTGATATACGGATTTTTAACGATCACTCTGCGCGCAAATCAGAACGTTACGGGTCTTGCGCTTACGACATTCGGCGTTGGACTGGGCAACTTTTTCGGGGGCTCGCTTATAAAAATAACAAAGAGCGACACACCGTTTCTCGCTCTTTCAAAAATATCCGCGGCGTACCGCACTACCCTACCTTTTGCGAACAAACTCGGACTTTTCGGACAGCTGTTTTTCTCATACGGATTTATGGTATATCTCGCCGTTGTAATCGCGCTTATTGTTTCATTCGTCCTTAAACGGACAAGAGTAGGACTTCAGCTGCGAGCGGTCGGCGAAAGCCCCGCAACGGCAGACGCGGCAGGTGTTAACGTTAATAAATACAAGTATTTTGCAACGTGTATCGGCGGAATGATAGCCGGACTCGGCGGACTTTACTACATACTGGATTACTCAAAAGGTATCTGGGCAAACGACGCATTCGGAGACAGAGGATGGCTCGCTATCGCAATAGTAATTTTTGCTATATGGCGCCCGAACGTAAGTATTTTAGGGTCGTATCTCTTCGGCGGGCTTTATATCCTTTTTAATTATGTATCGGTATCGATGAATCTCCTGCCTCTTATGCAGATGCTGCCGTACGTTGTTACGATTATAGTACTTGTAATAGTAAGTATGAGAAAAAAGCGTGAAAATCTGCCGCCCGCCTCACTCGGAACAAACTATTTCCGAGAGGAACGATAACGGATTCGATCCGACAAAAAACCTTTATCAAAAACCGACAATGCGGAAATAATAAGTTTCTGCATTGTCGATTGTTTTAAAAATGAGTTTCGGATTTTAAATCAAAATATTCAATTATGTGAATTGAAAGGAACGAGTTTTGCTTTATCAAGTGCAAGCATAATAACAGGTATTAAAATAAGCTGAACTATTATGCCCGGAAGGGCGTTTACAAAAGCGCCCGCAAGGAAAGCTGCAAAAGTAAATTCTTTTCCCGAGGAGGAGAGCAGCAAAAACTGAACGACGCCCCAGACTGTTCTTCCGCCTATCATACCCGACAAAAGAGCAATATACACAGTAAGAATACTTTTATGCTTGAAAAGAGCGTACACAATACCCGTTATAATTCCATATGCGCAAAGCTCGAACGCCATTGCAACTGCAGTTGGAAACATCGGCGGCATCGTAAATAACAGAGAACGTATCAAAGGAAGAGCGACGCCGATCATACCCGCATACTGCCATCCACAGATAAGCGCGCAAAGGAATACGGGAAGATGCATGGGGAGAAGCATAGATCCGATTTCGGGGATCTGTCCCGTTAAAAACGGCAAAACAAGTCCCAGTGCGAAAAACATTGCGGTTAAAACGATTTTGAATACTATACGGTTTTTCATAGTTTGTCCTGATTTCATATTATAGATTATTTTATCAATCGTTTCGCGGTGTATAGCCGAGTTTAATGAAGTTTGTATCGTCGGAAAGCGTTTTTGCGTTGTATATAACGATTATACAGTCGGGCGAAAGCGCAGAAACGTATTCGGTAATATTCTGGCTGATATATCGGGGGTCTATCATGTGGATCGTATCGAAATACGGGAGGAAAAAGGGCAGAAGACAGTGCGTATATGAATCTTTGATAAAAACTGCGGTTTTTCCGGTGTTTGCTGCAGTATTTACGGTAAGATGCGCGGGGTTGCCGGACATAAAATAAGAGTATTTATCTTTTTTTGAAAGATAGCTTTCGTCGTATAGCGAGGCTATTTCCGCGCCGTCGGAGACAACGGAATAATCTAAAGGTGTTTTAAGGTCAAACCTCGTGATGGTGTCGGGAGAAACGGGAAAATTGCCTTTTGAAAAAAGAGTACCGTAAAATGAATCGCTGACGGGTGTAATAGTATAATCGTCGAGACTGTACGGCTCCGCATCAAGTTCGGCGCATATCGCCCGATACGCGTAGTATGCGCCGAGAGTTGTCCAGTGGTGGTCTGTACGGTAATAAATATATTCGTTTTTGTGATTTTCGAGAGCCGAAACGAGATCGACAGTACGGACGGAATCAGGAAGAGAAGAATAGAACTGATTTATATATTCTCTCTGATTTGACAGACTTCCCGAGACATATTCCTTTTCTGCCGGAGCAAATGCCGGAAGATTATCGGTAAAGACAGCTATGGAATTAGGAGCAACGGCGAATATCACAGGGACGTCGAACCGTTCGGAAAAGCGTGAAAGCGCTTCGATCTGATTTTGCATGCGCTTTGTATCGATATTTTCGAATTTTTCGAAAAGATATCCTTCTTTTCCGATATAAACGCCGTTTATATCTTGCTTTAAGAGCGCATACATCGAAACGGCAGTATTGGAGCGCACCCAGAAGTCTCTGAAAGGGAACTGATCAGTAAGGTAATTTTCAAAGCCCTTTTCAAACGAACCGTCCGAAACTGTCTGAAACGTTACCTTTGGGGCCTGAGAAAGCATTCTGTTTTCACTTTCGGAAAAATCGGAATCGGGAAGAACGATAAACAGGATCCCGAAAGTAAAAATAAAAAGAATAAAAAGAACTGAAAGAACGATATCTGATTTTTTAACCATTTTTTCACCGCCAGTCGGCATAAAAAGATTTAATAGTCCGTATAACTTGACAATTTTGGGATAATTTGGTATAATATCGGCATTACAGAATAATGCCGTTTGAAAAGGAAGTTATTTTGTGAACACAAGAACACGAATTCCACCGCCCGCGCAGAGGCAGCAGCTGCTTGAACAGCAGAAAAGACGATACAAAGAAAAGCAAAGACAGATCAAACGCCGCAAAAGAAATCTTTTGATAAAGCGTATTGCGGTTTTCGGATTGTTGGCGATTATAGCGGTATTGCTTGTATGGATGATAATGAGTTTTATTGACAATAATTCCGGAGAAAAGCCAAGTGGAAATGATCCGGAAATAAGTCATGAAAACGGTCTTGAAGAAACAGGTGAAACCGTAAGCGACGACGGTCACGAAGGGTTCAGTCTTTCTTCGCTGATAGATCCGTCAACGCTGAATCCGAACGACAAAATCGACCTCTACTACATGGAAGATCAGGTTTTGCCGAAAGTATATTATACAAACAATACTCCGTATACAACTTTTTCAGAAGACAACCCCATACTCGGTTCTAATAAGGATACAAGGGTTATAGTGATCGACGCGGGACATCAGACGGAAACGCGGAAATCAGACGTATGGCTCTCTCCGTATCTGGATCCTGCCAAGGACAGCTCTTGGGTCAAAAACTCCCTGCTCACAATAGGCACAGAAGGAAGCAAAACAAAAAGACCGGAATACGAAACGACGCACGAGATCGCGGAGAAGCTGAAAAAAGCATTGGAAGATCTGGGATATACGGTATACCTTAGTCATCCTGACATTGAAGAACAGCTTTCGGGATCGCAAAGAGCGATGGTCGCAAACAAAAACAATGCCGATCTTATGATATCGCTTCACTGCAACTCTTACGAAGAAGACCCGAGACAAAGCGGAGCGATGGCGCTTATTCCGAAAATATGGGAAGGATATCCGAGTGAAAGACTTGCGTATCTTTCAAAGCATGCAGCAACGGTAATCCTTGAAGAATACTCTCAGGCAACGCAGCTTAAAAACAGAGGTCTTGACCCGATACCGAAAACATCGATGTTTTCATTCTGCAAAGTGCCGATAATACTTCTGGAAATGGGATTTTCTTCCTGCCCGTCAGACGACAATGCAATGAACGACCCCGAATTTCAGGGTAAGATGGTAAGCGGCATTGTTGCCGGAATAAACAAATATTTTTCTCTTATCGAGATTCCAAACGGACAATGAATATTACAATGCGGTGACCGCGCAAGCGGTCGCCGTTTTTTTTAACAAATTTCGCGGCCCCCGTCCCCTGCTTCGGTAACGTAGAAAGCAGGTACTATGCCCGTGCGGGATTCATAATTTCTGCCGACCTCGGCTATAAAGCTGTCAAGGGCGTAATCGGCAACGATGCTTACCGTGCAGCCGCCGAAGCCCGCGCCTGTCATTCTCGAGCCGATACATCCTTCTATCGCAAGACTTTCTTCAACCATTATATCAAGATGATCTCCGGTCACCTCGTAAAGGTCACGGAGGGAAATGTGAGACGCCGTCATAAGATTGCCGAAAGCGCGAATATCGTCAGCTTCAAGAGCTTCAACGGATTTAAGAACTCTGTCGCACTCGTAAATAACGTGTTCCGCTCTCATACGGCATATATCGTTGATAATGAGAGTTTTGGAGTCTTCAAACTGCTCTGCGGTTATGTCACGAAGACACTCTGCTTCGGGATACGCAAGCTTGAGCTGAGAAAGAGCTTCTTCGCACTGAGAACGTCTTTCGTTGTATTTTGACTCTGCAAGAGAGCGTTTTTTGTTTGTGTTGCCGATCACGATTTTATATCCGTTTAGATCGAGCGGCACGTATTTAAAGCTTAAATCTTTGCAGTCCAGGAAAATCGCATGGTTTTTACGGCCCATAGCCGATGCGAACTGATCCATAATGCCGCAGTTAACTCCGCAGTATATATTTTCGGCTTTCTGAGACAGTTTTGCGAGCTGAATCATATTGGGCTTGTCGGTCACACCCTTTTCATATGAAAACTGCGCGATAACAAGAGACATTACAACTTCGATTGCCGCGGATGAGGAAAGGCCCGCGCCGAAAGGAACGGTATCGTTATAAAGAATATCGCACGACTGGATATAAAAGCCTTCCTGCTGCATTACATATGCAACGCCCGCCTGATAATTACCCCATTTTATATTTTTGTATTCGCCAAGCTTTTCGATATCGAGGCAGACTCGGTCGGGAAGATCTGTAGCGGCGATGCGTATAACGCCCGTATCTGTTTTTCTTACCGCAACGGTCGAGGATTGCAAAAGAGCGGCGGGGAAAACGAATCCGCCGTTGTAGTCTGTATGTTCGCCTATAAGATTTACGCGACCGGGTGAAGAAAAAACTCGTACGTCGGAAGAATCGCCGCCGTAAAGTTTTATAAATTCAGTGATGATCTCATTTTTGTCTGTCATAATAAGAACGCCTTTCATATTGCTGATGTTACACATGCACATATTAACCTATTATAAGTATATTATACTATAAAAAAACAAAAAAAGCAATAGTCTTGCGTAATTACGGAAAATAAAATTTCAAAATCAACGATACTCTCCGATTATAAATGTAAAATACGCTTTTCCTATTGACATTTTTTTAAATTACGATATAATATTATCAGTATAATGTATAAAATCAGGGGGTTATCATGAAATACACCATAGGTATTGATTTCGGAACTCTTTCGGGAAGGACTGCGCTTTTTGCGGTCGGTTCGTCAGATGAAATCTGCTGCTCTGTTTTCGAATATCCGCACGGAGTAATTTCGGAAGGGACCGAATTTGCAAAGAAGCTTTTCGGCGGTCTTCCTCAGGATTTTGCGCTTCAGCATCCTCAGGACTATATCGACGTTTTAAAGAACACCGTACCCGACGTTATCAGAAAAAGCGGAGTGGACGCAAAAGATATTATCGGAGTAGGAATCGATTTTACGGCATGCACAATGCTCCCCGTTAAAAAAGACGGAACACCGCTTTGCTTTACCGATGAATTCAGGACAAACCCTTATTCTTATATAAAACTGTGGAAGCACCATGCCGCTCAGGACAAAGCAAACAGACTGAATGAGATTGCCAATGAACGCGAAGAAAAATGGATCAACAGCTACGGCGGAAAAATATCTTCCGAATGGATGTTTCCAAAGATCTGGGAAACGCTTGATAAAGCTCCTGAAGTTTATGAAGCGGCGGACTCCTTTACGGAAGCCGCCGACTGGGTAATAAGAGTACTTTGCGGAAAAGAGACCAAAAACTCGTGCACAGCCGGATATAAGGCAATGTGGAACAAAAAGTCGGGCTATCCTTCAAAAGAATTTTTTGCGGCACTTGATAAAAGGCTGGAAAACGTTATTGAGGATAAATTTTCATGCCCTGTTTCGCCTATCGGATCAAAAGCCGGAGAAATAACGAAAGAAGCTGCAGAATTGACGGGGCTTTGCGAAGGGACCGCAGTTGCGGTCGCAAACGTTGACGCACACGTTACCGTGCCGGCCCTCGGAATGAAGGAAAAAGGCAATATGCTTATGATCATGGGCACTTCGACCTGTCACATGCTTCTTTCCGACGAGGACAGATATGTTCCCGGGATTTGCGGTTCGGTCGAAGACGGCATTCTTCCCGGAATGATAGGATATGAAGCCGGACAGAGCTGCGTCGGAGACCATTTTGCATGGTTTGCGGAAAATCTGCTTAATTCAGATTACGAAAAAGAAGCGAAAGGCAGAGGGATATCGCCCCAGCAGCTTCTTGCCGAAAAAGCGGCAAGAATACCCGCCGGAAAAAGCGGACTTTTAGCGCTTGACTGGTGGAACGGCAACCGCTCGGTGCTTGTTGACGTTGATCTTACCGGAATGATACTCGGAATGACGCTTGCGACCAAACCCGAAGAGATATATAAAGCGCTCGTTGAAGCTACCGCATACGGAACGAGAATGATCATAGAAAATTATGAAAGTCACGGCGTGCCCGTAACAGGTTTATATGCGGCCGGCGGAATTGCTGTTAAAAGTCCCGAAACGATGCAGATATATGCGGACGTAACGGGTCTTGAAATAAAAATCAGCGGCTCTTCGCAGGCCCCCGCCCTCGGTTCGGCGATATTCGGAGCAGTTGCCGCGGGAAAAGAAAGAGGCGGCTACGATTCAGTCTTTGAGGCTGCGGACGAAATGGGGTCTGTAAGCGACATAAAATACGTCCCCGATAAAGACGCAAAGGCAGTTTACGACGAACTGTTTGCGGAATACAAAATACTTCACGACTATTTCGGCCGCGGCGAAAACGACGTTATGAAGAGACTGAAAAAGCTTAAAGACAGATAACGGGATATCAGGTGCTTAACATGAAAAAGATGGGAAACATATCTATCCGAAGCTATAAGCCGTCAGGCTTTATAAAAAGGTATCAGGAGCTTGTTCACAATGAAATGATACCGTATCAGTATCATGTTCTGAAAGACGAAGTTGAAGGCGTTGCAAAAAGCGCAGCGATAGAAAATTTCATTAATGCCGGAAAAGCGCTTCGCGGAGAAGAACACGGGGATTTTTACGGGATGGTATTTCAGGACAGCGACGTTGCCAAATGGATCGAGGCTGCATCGTACTCTCTTGCCGTTTTTCCGGATAAAAAGCTCGAAAAAGAACTTGACGAAGTAGTTAATACTGTCTGTCAGGCACAGGATGAAGACGGATATCTCGATACGAGATTTACAATTTCTCAAAAAGAGAGGCGCTGGCAAAACCTTCTTGAAGCACATGAGCTATACTGCGCGGGACATATGATGGAAGCTGCGTGCGCATATTACGAAGCGACGGGAAAACGCAACCTCCTTGACGTTATTGTTAAAAATGCGGAGCATATTTACAATCATTTTATTGTTCAGAAGGCGGAAGGATACCCGGGACACCCCGAAGTTGAACTCGCTCTGATGAAAGTATACTCGATTACGGGGAACACGCACTGTCTCGAACTTGCAAAGCATTTTATTGACTGCAGGGGCGCTGACCCGAACTATTACGAAAAGGAAAGAAAAAGAAGAGACTGGCAAATCTGGGGCAACAATCCGTCGGATTATGCATATCAGCAGTCCGATATGCCTTTAAGAGATGCGAAAGACGCAAAAGGTCATGCCGTAAGAGCTGCGTATCTTTATTCAGGAATGAAAGACGTTGCGACCGCAACGGAGGACAAAGAGCTTTCAGATGCGTGCAGCCGCTTATGGAGGAGCATAGTTGACAGACGAATGTATATAACGGGCGGAATAGGTTCGACATGTCACGGTGAAGCATTTTCAACGGACTACGATCTGCCGTCAGATACCGTATACGCAGAAACATGCGCTTCGATAGCGCTGATGATGTTTGCTTCGAGAATGCTTGCCGACGAGATAAACGGAGAATACGCGGACGTTATGGAAACGGCGTTTTACAACACCGTTCTGGCAGGCATACAGACAGACGGCAAGAGATTTTTTTATGTAAATCCTCTTGAAGCAGTTCCCGGTATTTCAGAAGTTGCGCAGACGCAAAGACACGTCAAACTGACCCGTCCCGGGTGGTACGGATGCGCATGCTGTCCGCCGAACGCTGCAAGGCTGATTTCTTCGATAGGAAAATATGCTTACGGAGAAAAGGGAAACACCTTATTTTGCAATCTTTTTGCTGCGGGAGAAGTTGAATTTGAAAACGGAATGAAGCTTTGCTGCCAGACGGACTACCCGTATTCCGGTGAAATATGCTATAAAACCGAAGGAAAGGGAAATATCGCGCTGAGGATCCCCGCATGGAGCAAACACTTTGCTGTTATGAAAAACGGCGAGAGTTTATCGGTAAGTCCCGATAAAGGATATATCCTGATATCGGTCGTTGACGGGGACGAGATCTGTTTATCGCTCGATATTTCACCGAGATATGTTTTTGCATCGCAATACGTTCCCGCGCTTTCGGGGAAAACAGCAGTTTGCGCCGGACCTCTGGTATACTGCTTTGAAGGTGTTGACAACGGAGATGACGTTCTTTCTCTTTTCGCAGATATTGAAAGAAAACCCGTGTTTGAAAAATACGACGCATCACTTTTGGGAGGAACAAGGAAGCTGAAAGCTTTCGGTTACAGAAGAGAATATCAGAATTCGCTTTACAGCGACGCTTTACCCGAAATGAAAGAAGCGGAGCTTATCGGAATTCCGTACTGTCTTTGGGCAAACAGAGGTAAA
This sequence comes from Clostridia bacterium, assembly GCA_017427285.1. Classification (GTDB taxonomy): domain Bacteria; phylum Bacillota; class Clostridia; order Oscillospirales; family UBA644; genus HGM12619. Next base: position 70,168 of record JAFRTE010000019.1, on the reverse strand, counting down.
AACCAGATGAGAGTATGGATCCCTTACACAAAATGATTTTGCCAAACACGAAATATCCTATTGACAACCATTTTGCTTTATTGTATAATTATGATATATAATAATATGGGAGGTTTCCGATTTGAAAAAGATTTCTTTATTGCTTGCAGTATTAACGGCGATTGCCCTGCTTGTATCGTGTTCAGGAAACAAGGAGGAAGCTTTTGAAGAGGCGCTCGGCGCAACGGACTCGACCGACTGGAGCGGTCATCATTTTGAAATACTTCAGACATCAGGTATTGACGACAAGCCGCTTTATTATCTGCGCGATACTAATCTTGCGGACAATGCTCTTCAGAGGATCAAAGACGTTGAAAAGAGCCACAGCTGCGAGATAGCGCTGAAATATATCGGTTCAGATACTACCTTTAAAACGCTTCTTTCCGCCTCTCTTGCAATAGGAGACGCACTTGCGGATATTATTTTCACGGATCCGGCGCAGATAAGAGAATACGGAAATCTCGGAGGACTTGTAAATATCGAATATGTTTCGGATTACATAAATATTTACGACGAGTCCAAATGGGGTGCACCGAATGTATGGGAGTTTCTGATGTGCAACGGTACGATGTGCGGCGTTGTGCCCGTATCCTGGATGAATATGGGACCCGCTATTTTCTATCCGATCGTTTTCAATTCCGATATAACGGGAACGTTCGGTTATTACGATCTGCGTGAAATATACGAGCAGGGAGAATGGACGAGAGAAAAAATGATGGAGGTTGCGGTCGACTGCACAGACAACACGCGCTCAACGCCGATAAAAGGTCTTGCGGCATGTCTTAAGCATTTTATCCGCTCCGCGCTCCTCAACAACGGAACTTCGTTTGCGGAATTTAACGACGACGTTTCGGAATACTACTGCGGATGGACTACCGAGGCGGGAATCGAAGCTCTGGAGTGGGTAAAATTCGTTATAGACAACTACGACGAAAATATGTATAAATTTACGGATACCGATTTTGGAGACTGGAACTATACCAATACGTTTATGAACGGCGAAGCGGCAATGCTTCTCACTTCCTCAGGAGAAATTTTTGATAAAATAGCATATAAGGTGGATAATTTCGGGCTTCTCCCCTTCCCTGCCGGTCCTTACGGAGATCCGACAAAATACGTCGGTTTTTACGAAAAGGCAGAAACGCTCTCTATTCCGATCTACGCTAAAGAAATTGAATGCTCCGCGATACTGATAGACGAGATTTTCTCTCCGCTTGAACAGTATCCCGACGCCGCGTCGATAGAAAATTACTATGAAACCAACGTTTTCAGCGACGCGAGAGACTATAAGATACTTATTGAAATGAGCAAAAACTGCAAATACAGTTTCTGGCCTGACGGCGGAGACGCAGTGCTCAACAGTTTATATTCAAATCTTGCGAAAATGTCGCCGGTCGAAGTATTGGAATCATACGGTTCAGCAAGCGACAAATGTATTATCGAGCAGATGATACCGTCTATTTTCACTGTACGGAGACTTTCGGGCGACGAAAGCTACAAATAAAGGGATAATAATGATAAACGACGAGATGCACATAAAAATGATGATAATGTTCGCTCTGCGTTCTGCGGGAGGCATGATACCGTCCGACACGGTCGCACAGATAATCGACGAATGTGGCATCGGACAGATAAGAACCGCGGGAGAGCTTTTCGAGCTGCGCGATCAGGGGCATATATCGCTTATAACCGACGACGGAACCGAATATGCGCTATTGGAAAAAACAGGCAGAGAAATTGTATCTGCGCTCGGAAGAGACCTTTCATCATCTTTACGCGAAAAGATCATTCTCACAACGGCAAAAGAAATTGCAAAGCTGAGAAAAGACCTCGAGATCATGGCGTCTTACAAGGAAAGACACGGCGGCGGATACGACGTATGCTTTACGCTCAAGGACGAGGGCGAACCGCTTATGGATCTTAAAATGTATGCACCTACGACCGACCAGGCGAATATAATGATCACCAGCTTTAAAAACGACCCTTACAGAGTTTACAGGGAAGTGCTGGCAAGTCTTTCAAAAAAAGAGAGCTGAAGAAGAAAGAACGGCGTTTTCACGCCGTTCGTAGATAAGGGATTGGACTTATTTACATTTCTTTGAATTTCGGTATAAGCTTATAAAGCGCGAGCATCACAACGATACAGATAGCGGTATCCGGAAGCATATAAGCGCCGTTATATGCGATCGACCATGTAAGCGGTGAAAAGCCCTCCTCTGCCCATGCTCCGAAAAAGAAATACCCTGAGATAAAATGGCATAGATAGCGAAGAAGTCCGGCAGTCAATGTTCCGGTTATTACGCGGGGAAGCGTAGTCTTTTTAAGGGTAAAAACGCCGCAGACGCTGATCACGGAAAAGGCAAGTATATAGTCCAGAATAAGACAACCGACAAATACGCCGGGAGTAAGACCCCACGACGCGACTTTGGCGATATCAAGAAGCAGCTGGACGACGGAATATCCTATTGCGACCGGAACGCCCCATTTAGGCCCGTAAACAAATGATACAAGCATTATCGGGACCATGCTTGCAACGGTAATCGAACCGCCCAGAGGCGCTTCAATTTTCGGAAAAATGCTTAATACCGTTGCCAGCGCGATCATAATTGCACAGAGGACAAGGCGTTTGAGCTTGTTGTTTCTGTTTGTTTTTTTGAAAGAAGTATCGTTTTCTTGTTGCATAATAAAAACTCCTTACTGTTTATAAAAATAATAAAAGGTCCGCATAAATAATGCGAACCCGAAGAGACAGTCTGATTGCTTTTCCTACGGAGGTATTAACCTCATCAGGTTCAATGGGTGTTTCTCAACCGATTTAACGGTACCCCAAAGCAATATTTACTTTTGAAAGATTATAGCACTTTTTTTAGCATTTGTCAATAACTATTTTAAAAAAGAAAGAGGTAAAAAAATGAACTGTTTAATTTGCGGAAACCCGATCGAAGACGGAGCAAAGGAATGCCCGAAATGCGGAGCGCCGTATGGCGCCGCTGCGCCTCAGTATCAAGAGCAGCATGCACCGCAGCCGCAGGGAGGTATGCCACTGCCGCCGCCGAATCCCGGTATGAGTAAAACATACACGGTAAAAAAGGGCAAGGGTACGGGATGGATCACCTTTGCAAAAGTAATGCTCTGGCTTTCGTTTGCAGGTATTATTATAATGGGAATAATAATGGGCATTACGGTCATGTCCGTAGGATCCGTTTCCGCCATTGCTTCACCTTACGGTGATATCGCGATGCCTGCCATAGGCGGAGCCGCCGCAATAATCGCCGGATTTTTCATAATAATAATAAGCGTTGTTCTGGCGTTCGTATCTGTTTGCTACGGATTTATCCTTCTTGACGCATGCACAAATCTTGTAAGCATGAACGACAATCTTGCCGAGCTTATAACAATTACCGCAGACAGCAAGAACACTTCGGAAAGAATAAATGCAACCGTATACGAGATCCTAAGAAAATAGTTTTAATTAACAAGTTTACAGGCCTCTTCGGGGGCCTGTTTTTGTATCGTCAAAAGACTTGACACAAAAGCGGATTTGTGATAAAATATAGTGATTAATCAGAACGGGATCATCCGAAAGGAGGCGATAAAATGCCGCTTTATATAGTGAATTCTCCTGCAAAGATTACTACGGACGCCGTTGCTGTTGAAAAAAGTCCCGATTTTTTAGGTAAAAGAAAAGCGGGCGAAGTATTTGAGGAAAGCAAGGATGGTTTTCCCGTTAAAATAAATGCCGTTATCCCGAAAAAGGATATCAAAGATAAAACGGAAGAGTTAATCGCAACCCTTTACGCTGAAACCATATCGCTGGCGAGAAAAGAGGAAGTTGCTTCGATCACTCTTCCCCTGTTTACTGAAAAAGAGCGCTTTTTAGATACAGACAGACTTCTGAAAATTGCCGAGCAGTCAATTTCGGATACTCTTGCAGACGGCGATATGACTGTTTACATTACCGTCGGCGAAAAAGACGAATTGATAAGGCAAAACAGAGATTTCGAAAAGCTGAACGAATATATCAACGACCGTCTGCCACACGAAGAAATCACCTACGCTGCGTCATATTCGGAATCATCCGTCCCGAAAAGAGGAGTTAAAAACAGGTTTGCAAGATCTGCAGGCAGATACGACTCGGAATGCGATATGATGCCCGCACCGACGGCAGGAGCGAGGATCCCGACTTCAGAAAGGAAGCCGACTACGCTTGAATCTGCGCTTGAACAGATCGACGAAAGTTTTTCTCAGATGCTGATGAGAAAAATCGACGAATCGGGGATGACGGACGCCGAATGCTATAAAAAGGCGAATATCGACAGGAAGCTTTTTTCAAAAATAAGAAGCGACAGACTTTATAAACCAAGGAAGCAGACGGCAATCGCATTTGCCGTTGCGCTCGAGCTTTCGCTTGAAGAAACGAAGGAATTGCTTATGAAAGCCGGCTTTGCGCTTTCACATTCCAATAAATTCGACATTATTATCGAATATTTCATCTCAAACGGGAATTACAATATTTTTGAGATCAACGAGGCGCTGTTTGCTTTCGATCAGAATCTGCTCGGAGCATAGTTATATTTATAACATAGCATTTTGGAGGAAAAATGGACGAAAAATTGCTCTCTGCTGTAAACAGAGAAAAAATAATTGTAAAAACGAGTTTAATCGGGATAGGAACGAACGTAATACTTGCCGCATTCAAAGCATTTGTAGGCATTATCTCAAATTCGATAGCAGTTACGCTTGACGCCGTAAACAATTTATCGGACGCATTGTCTTCGGTAATAACCGTAATCGGAGCAAAGCTTGCCGGAAGAGCGCCGGATAAAAAGCACCCTTACGGTCACGGAAGAATTGAATATCTTAGCGCGATGATCGTATCGGCGATCGTATTATACGCAGGTATTACATCGCTGATAGAGTCTGTAAAAAAGATAATTACTCCCGAAGAAGCGGACTATTCGACCGTATCTCTTATAATAATCGCAGTTGCGGTCGCGGTAAAGATCATACTCGGACTGTTTGTTAAAAATCAGGGCAAAAAAGCCGCTTCAGGAGCGCTCTCGGCATCGGGTGCTGACGCTCTTTTTGACGCGATAATATCGTCATCGGTCCTTGCGTCTGCGCTGATATTCAAAATATTCGGCATTTCACTCGAAGCATACGTAGGCGTGCTGATATCAGTTATGATAATTAAGTCCGGCTTTGAAATGATAACGGACACTTTGGCGGATATTCTCGGAAGAAGAGCCGACGCAGAGCTGACAAAAGAGATCAAGAAAATAATAAACGAAGAGCCGGAGGTACGCGGAGCATACGACCTTATCATCAACAATTACGGTCCGGACAAAAACTATGCTTCGGTGCATATCGAGCTGCCGGATATAATGACTGTTGAAGAGGTAGACAAGCTGACAAGAAAAATAGAAACAATTGTTTACAGAGAAACGGGCGTTATTCTGACCGGCGTTGGAGTATATTCGTATAATACGAGCGACGATGATGCCGCAAAGATGAGAAACAGCATACAAAAAATCGTTCTTTCTCACGACTGGGCTCTTCAGCTGCACGGATTTCACGTTGATATAACTGAAAAGACCGCAAGGTTTGACGTTGTTATAAGTTTTGACATTGCAAAGAAGGAAGCTTTGAACGTATTGACGCAGGAAGTACAGAAGGAATATCCGGATTACACATTTTTCATTCAGCCCGACTCCGATATTTCAGATTAAAAAAATAAATGTCGCTTAAAAAGCGACCAAACGGTTAATTAAATACGTTATAATATAGCTGCAAGGTAAAGAAACCGAGCAGCTATTATTTATTTACGGAGGATTTAAAAATGAAAAAGAACTTAACGGAGATCGTATTTATTCTTGACAGGAGCGGTTCGATGAGCGGACTTGAAAGCGACACCATAGGCGGTTTTAACTCGATGATCGAAAAGCAAAGAAAAGAGGAAGGAGAAGCGCTTGTTTCAACAATACTTTTCGACAACAGAAGCGAAGTATTGCACGACAGAGTTGATATCAAAAAAATCGAACCGATGACAGACAGAGATTATACTGTCGGGGGCTGCACAGCTCTGATCGACGCTATCGGAGGAGCGATACATCACATAGGCAACGTGCATAAATACGCAAGAGAAGAGGACGTTCCGGAGCACACGATATTTATTATCACGACAGACGGAATGGAAAACGCAAGCAGGGAATATGACAGCAAAACGGTTAAAAACATGATTGAAAAGCAAAAAGACAAATATGGCTGGGAGTTTCTTTTTTTGGGCGCTAATATCGACGCGGTCGAAACTGCGAAAAATTTCGGTATCGGCGCAGACAGAGCGGTAAACTATAAAGCGGACAAACGCGGAACAAGACTCAATTTTGACGTACTGAGCGAAGCGATAGGCACGGTAAGAGCATGCGCTCCGTTGACGGCGACATGGAAAAAGGATATTGAAGAGGATTACGAAAACAGAGACGGTAAAAAATAAAGGCCACAGTATTAAAATTTCCCCGAAAGCGGTTTTGCTTTCGGGGAAATTATATTTATTCGGTTTTACATCAGCCCCAGAGCTTTTTATTCGGGGAATTTGCCTTTATTGAAGACAGATCGCTTACAAGCTCCAGAGCGGCGCCGGTGCCTTTTGCAACGCACGAAACAGCGTCATCCGCAACTGCAACGCGTATTCCGACATATTCGGCTATCATTTTATCAAATCCGTATAAAAGACTTCCGCCGCCGGTCATGATAATACCGTCAAGCGAGATATCGCCTATCAGCTCGGGCGGAGTACGTGAAAGGACATCATGCGTGGCTTCTGCGACGCTTCTGCCCGGTTCCTGATATGCCTCCATGGTATCTTCCGACGTGATAGTAAATTCGCGCGGAAGCCCCGAAGTGAGGTCTCTGCCGCGAACTGTCATGGAGAGTTTTTCGGGGCGCGGCGATACGCAGCCGATACGTATTTTGATATCTTCGGCTGTACGTTCACCGATAAGTATTCCCCATTCTTTTCTTATAAATTTAACGAGCGCTTCATCAAATCTGTCTCCAGCGACCTTAACGCTTTCGGAAACGACAACGTCGCCGAGAGAGATTACAGCGATATCTGCTGTACCGCCTCCGATATCTATTACCATTACTCCGCGAGGTTTGGAAATATCTATCCCCGCCCCTATTGCTGCCGCCATGGGTTCTTCGATCAGTTCTACTGATTTTGCTCCGGCGTTGAGCGCGGCGTCTCGAACGGCACGTTCTTCAACTTCGTTTATTCTTGAAGGTATGCATACGACGATATTCGGTCTGAATATGGAATGACCGTTAACCCGTTTTATAAAATATTTGAGCATGCGCTCCGTTGTTTCGTAATCTGAGATCACACCGTCGCGCAGCGGACGGATCGCAAGGATGTTTCCAGGAGTCCTCCCGAGCATTTCCTGCGCTTCAACGCCTACTTTGAGTATTTTTCCGGTAGTCCTGTCTATGGCAACTACCGAGGGTTCGCGCAATACTATACCCTTGCCTTTTACATATATCAGAACCGACGCGGTTCCGAGGTCTATACCGATATTTTTTTCGAACATATCATGTTTCCTTTACTGTCTGCTCCGTTTCCGGAAGTAAATCTTCCGCTGCGGACTTTTGTGTTGTTGCGGTTTGTATTGTTTGTTTGGTAAAAACGACGTCGTAAATATTCTTCAGCGCGCATACCGTAATACAGAATGCGGCGACATATTCAAAAAAGAATTCAAAAACATAAGTACCGATCCATCCGATAAAAACAAGAGCAAATACGGTGAAATCCTCGACAGAGCTGTCGATCAGAGATCTCACTCCGTTATCGGTCGGATCTTGAATTTCGACTGCCGAATCCGCAGTAAAAAGAAGTAATGCGATATAAACGATCAGAGTAATTGAAATGGGGATTATTATCCACGTTTCGGGACGGAATGCGGCGTAATCGATTTCGGAAATAAACATCAAAGAAGAATAATAAATAAAATAAAGATTTATCAAAGCGAAAATTGCGGAAATAACGATCTGGAATGGTTTTTTTGCTCTTTTTAAATGAACCGAAAGAGCTTTGAAGAGCATAAAAGTCCCGGAAACGATAAAAACAAAGAAAGAACCGAAAAACCCGGCAATGATCTGAACGATACCGAGGGCAAGATATACGGCTGTCCTTTTATTCATAAAAACGCCTCCAAAGCATTATTTGCTGCATACAATTTCACAAATATCATTATACAACATAAAACGCATATTGTCAAGCGGTAAATTTATTAATTTTACCACTTGACTATTGTGACAAAATATATTATAATATCAGTGTATAGTTAATTGGCTAAACTGCCGGTTTTTCGGCAGATGGATATTATGACAGGAGACGATTGTTAAATGCACAGACAGATATTGAAACTGCTTTGCGCTGTGACCGTAATTGCGATGTTTTTATCGGTGATTCCCGTCAGCGTATCTGCGCTTCCCGAAGGAATTACCGCAGGGGCATATGTTCTGATGGATGCGACGACAGGACAGGTCCTCGTTGAAAAGAACATGGATCAGCAGTTATATCCCGCAAGTATCACTAAAATCATGACTGTTCTTCTTGCCGTGGAAAACGCGAATCCCGATACCGTTGTAACTGTTTCCGCAGACGCAACGATAATGGATAAGCCGGATTATTCCGACAGCATGCATATCGCGCTGACTGCGGGAGAAAACATCCGTATGGAAGATCTTATGTATGCAACGATGATTGAATCCGCCAACGACGCAGCTAACTGCATTGCGGAGTCCGTTTCAGGATCTGTTGCAGCGTTTGCCGAGCTTATGAACGAAAGAGCAGTTCAGCTCGGTGCAAAAAACACTAATTTTACAAACCCACACGGACTGCCAGACGAAAATCACGTAACAACGGCCTACGACATGGCTCAGATCACAAGATTTGCGATTACAAACGAGAAGTTTCTCAAAATATTCACTACTATCATATACGATATTCCTCCGGATAACAAAAAAAGTGAAGTTTTAACTATTTCGACCGGATTTGCAATGATAAAAGGCGCGGATCCGCAGTATTACGAAGGAATAATCGGAGGAAAAACAGGATATACGGCGCCTGCCGGATATACGGGCGTTGCCGTTGCAAAAAGAGGAGACAAAACTCTCGTCGCCGTTGTATTGGGATCTACAAGCGGAGCAAACAGATTCAGCGATCTGAGGACATTGCTCGATTACGGTTACGACAATTTTGCAAAAACTCCGATAACCGTTAACGACGTTAAACCAACCGTTTCAAAAATCGTGGAAAACAATAACGTTGTAGCGACCGTTGCAGTAAGTCCCGCAAGCGACATGTATTATCTTAGACATACTTCAGTTTCGGAGGAGGACGTCGTTTTCCAGATAAACATCAATGAAACTTACAGCTGGTACGACATCAACCCGACGGTAACGCTTTCGATAGCGGACGGCTCATATATGTATCCGAATATAGGAACATTTGAATTGACGCATACCGAAAAGCAGTTAACGAATCCAATCCCCGTAACCGCGAGCACGACCCCCGCAAACAACGGCAGCGAAGAAACGTCTGCCGAAAGCAAGCCCGAAAAGCAGGGTATGTCAACGGGACTGAAGGTATTTCTAATAATTCTAGCAGTCATACTCATCATAATCGGAGCGCTTGTGCTTCTGTTCTTTATTTCCAACGCACGCAGAAGAAAACGTGACAGACTCAGAAGACAGAGAAGACAGGAAATGTATGAACAGTCAAGACGCGAAAACGTCCCCACTCGAAGAAGAATTGAAAAATAACTAAAAATATACAGGAAAACAGCCATGATAGACAAACTCAGAAACGAACAAATGGATATACTAGTTCAGGGGATCCTTTCTCTGCAGACTCCCGACGACTGCTATGCTTTTCTTGAAGACCTCTGCACGGTTTCGGAATTAAAGAGCATGGAACAGAGATTTACCGTTGCAAGAATGCTTCTTGACGGTATGCAGTATTCGGAAATCGTAGGAAAAACGGGAGCTTCAACAGCGACCATTTCACGCGTAAACCGCGCGCTGATGTACGGCGCGGACGGGTATGAGAAAGTAATCCGCAAGCTGAAAGAGGAATAATCACTTTTACTTTTAGAAATCAGCGCATTTATTGTATTTTTATTAACGACACGGCAACCGGAGATCAAATGGATATTCTTTTACAGATCATTTACACTGTTATCGTTCTCGGTGTATTGATTTTAATACATGAACTTGGGCATTTCATCACAGCTAAACTGTCCGGGGTAAAAGTTAACGAATTTGCGATAGGAATGGGACCTACCCTTTTCAGAATAAAGGGTAAAGAAACGACATACGCGATACGTCTTTTACCTATAGGAGGATTTGTTGCGATGGAAGGCGAAGAAGAGGACAGCGAAGACGACAGAGCGTTCAACAAAAAAAGCGTTTGGAAAAGGATGCTTATAGTAGTTGCCGGAGCAGCGATGAATCTGATCCTCGGATTTGTGATAACAACGGCGCTCGTTATAATGTCCACAGTATCAGCGTCGACAACTGTTTTAGGATTCGAACCCGACGCGCTCTCGTCACAGAGTGGTCTGAATCCCGGAGACAGGATAGTTGAGGTAAACGGAGTTTCTGTTAATAATTACGGTGATATAAGCAGAGTGTTTTCGCGTTCGGAAGGATCGGGCGCGCTCGATATCAAGGTAGTTAGAAAAGGCGAAGAGATAACTCTTGAAAACGTTTCTTTCCCGACAGAAGAAAAAAACGGAAAGAATTATCCGAAAATCGATTTTAAAGTATCGTCCGGTCTTCCTTCAACAATCGTCGGGGGATTTGTTGACGGTGCGCTTTCGGAGCAGTCCGGTTTGCAGATCGGCGACAGGATACTAAAGATCAACGGTAAAAATATAAGTATATATACGGATATTGCAACGGCGTTTTCCGTAGCGTACAATAAAGATACTCTTGATATCACGGTTGATAGAAACGGAGAAACAGTCGTGCTTGAAGGCGTTCGTTTCCCCGTTTTTCAGGCCGCGGAGGATTTATCGTCTCCCGACATCGATTTTAAGGTGAAGGCGGAAGACAATACGGTTTTGAATGTCCTCAAGCATTCGGTATTCAGGACAGGCTCTTTTGTTACGCTGATGTATGACACGATAATAGACATGGTGACAGGAAAGCTGTCCGTAAAATATGTTTCGGGCCCGGTAGGGACTTCAACTGTTATTTATCAGGCCGCCAAAACGGGTATTGAGACGTTGCTTTCGCTTGTTGCGCTCATATCAATCAACCTTGCCGTTGTAAATCTGCTCCCCCTCCCCGCTCTGGACGGCGGAAAGCTCGTATTTCTGCTTATTGAACTGATATTCAGAAAGAAAGTACCTCAGAAAATAGAGGCGGCGATCAGCTTTGCAGGCATTGTTATACTGATGATATTGATGGTTGTAATTGTATTTAAAGATATTTTCTTTCCGATCGTATAGGTGTATTTAATGACTTACAAAACCGTAAACGTCGGCGCCGTCGCGGTAGGCGGCGCTTTTCCCGTATCGGTGCAGTCCATGTGTTCTGTACCGTTTTCGAGATACAGCGAACTTGTTTTACAGGCAAAGGAGCTTGAAGAAGCGGGGTGCGAGATACTGCGCGTATCTGTCCCCGACCCTAAAAGCGCGGAAATGTTCGCCGCTTTAAAAAAAGAGTTGAAGATCCCTCTTGTAGCGGATATACATTTTGATTACAGACTTGCCCTCAAAGCGATCGACTCAGGGGCAGACAAAATAAGGATCAATCCCGGCAATATCGGGAAAGACAATATAAAAACCGTTGTTAAAAAAGCAAAAGAGCATCATATACCGATCAGAGTGGGAGTAAACAGCGGTTCTCTTGAAAAAGCTCTCCTTGAAAAATACGGCTCGCCTACACCGGAAGCGCTTGCGGAAAGCGCAAAAAACAACGTTGAGCTGCTGGAAAACCTTGATTTCGGCGACATTATAGTTTCTATTAAAAGCTCTGACGTAAAAAAAACCGTGCAGGCGTACAGGATTTTTGACGGTATGAATAATGAAAGATATCCTCTTCATATCGGGGTTACGGAAGCGGGAACGTTTGCTTCCGGGCTGATAAAAAACTCGGCAGGGATAGGCGCTCTGCTTCTTGACGGGATCGGGAGCACGATACGGTATTCGCTGTCCGCCCCGCCTGTTGAAGAGGTAATCGCCGCAAAAACGCTGCTGCGTTCTCTGGGATTGAGAAATGAGGGCGTTGAGATCATAGCATGTCCGACATGCGGAAGAACGACAATAGACGTTTCGGGACTCGCGGGAGAGCTTGAAAAGAGTCTTTCGGGAATAAAGACGCATATGAAGGTTGCGGTTATGGGCTGTGTTGTAAACGGGCCGGGAGAAGCTGCGGAGGCGGATATCGGGGTTACCGGCGCCGCCGGAAAATACATAGTATTCGCAAAAAAAGACGGGAAATTATCCGTTGTTTTGAAAGATGCGGACAAACAGACAGCAACGGAGTATATAATTAAATCAGCTGAAAGCTTTGGAAGGTAAAAAATGGATATTTCAGTAAATATAGCCGGAATAACTCTTAAAAATCCAATAATCACTGCTTCGGGAACATGCGGATTCGGGCGAGAAATGAACGAAATATTCCCGATATCCGCGCTTGGCGCGATATCGGGAAAAGGAACAACGCTAAATCCGAGAGAAGGAAACCCTTCGCCGAGGATCGCCGAAACGCCTTCGGGCATGCTTAATTCCGTAGGTTTGCAAAATCCCGGAGTTGACTGGTTTATAGAAAAAGAGCTTCCGTTTATGAAAAAAGCGGGAGCAACGGTAATTGCGAATATCGCCGGCAGCACCGTAGAAGAATACGTTGAAACCGCAAGACGGATATCCTCTACCGGTACGGACATGGTCGAGCTTAATATTTCATGTCCGAACATTAAAAACGGCGGTCTTGCATTCGGAACAGATACAAAAAACATCGAAGAAATAACAAAAAAGGTAAAAGATGTCCTTCGTCAGCCGCTTATAGTAAAGCTTTCGCCCAACGTTACAAGCATCACGGATATGGCGCTTGCTGCGGAAAGCGCCGGCGCCGACGCGGTTTCGCTTATAAACACGCTGCTCGGAATGAGGATAGACATTAAAACGGGAAAGCCCATACTTGCTAATGTTTTCGGAGGACTGTCCGGTCCTGCAGTATTGCCTGTTGCGTTAAGAATGGTTTATCAGGTTTCCCACGCGGTAAAAATACCGGTAATAGGCATGGGCGGAATAATGAATGCGGAAAACGTTGTTGAATTTATGTATGCGGGCGCAAAAGCCGTAATGATAGGCACCGCTTCGATAATCGATCCCGCAGCCCCGTATAAAATACTGAAAGAATACGAAAAGCTTGCAGAAAGCGGATTTCTGAAATGATAAGCGAAGATATATTAAGGCAAAGTCTTAAAGGAGCCGCAAAAAGATACGATATCTCGGTGTTTGAGTCTGTAACGTCTACAAACACATTGCTGAAGGAAATGGCAGAAAAAGGCGCGGCAGACGGCACGGTAGTGATCGCGGAAAGTCAGACTGCGGGAAAAGGCAGAATGGGAAGAAGCTTCTTTTCGCCAGCAGGAACGGGTATATACATAAGCGTACTTGTCAGGTCCGAAACAGAAGCGGAAAAAGCAGTATTGATAACGGCGCGCGCCGCCGTTGCGGCATGCAGAACGATCGAAAAGCTGACGGACAAATTTCCGCAGATCAAGTGGGTAAACGATATTTTTTCGGAGGGGAAAAAGGTTGGCGGAATTTTGACCGAAGCTGCGGCAGTTAAAGAAAAAATCAGATACGCCGTAATGGGTATCGGAATAAACGTATTTGTACCTGCCGAAGGATTCCCTGCGGAAATCAAAGATACCGCAGGAGCGATATGCGAAGAAACCATACCTGATTTACGAGAAAAAACAGCCGCGGAATTTCTTAATTTTTTTTCGTCGCTGAGTGATTACGACATAGTTTTTGAAGAATATAAAAAGAGAAGCCTTGTTTTAGGCAGGAAAGCAGATATAGTAAATACCGCAACGGGCAGTTTTTATCCGGCGACAATTTTGGACATAGACCAAAAATGCCGTCTCGTAATTGAAGACGGAAACGGAGAGATAAAAACACTTTCCTCCGGAGAAATCAGAATAAAAATGTAAAAGCATAACGGGAAGCCGTTATGCTTTTACATTAACCGAGAAATTATGTTGTTGGAAACAAGAAAACCACGATCTGTAAGTGAGATACCTCCCCTTTCGTTATACTTTGCAAGCGAAGAAGAAACTAAACTTTCTATAAATCTTTCTTTTTCCTTATTCCGACGGATCTCATTTAAAGTTTCGCCGTCTATGCCGTCCGAAAGACGGAGTGAAAGCATTATTCTTTCAGATAAAAGCTCGGTACCGTTTAATTCTTCTTCAAGAAGCGGAGCGACAATACCCTTATTTTTGACATATTCGTCTGTTGAACAGTCGATCCGGTATCTTCGGTTTCCGTCAAAGCCGCAGGCAGAGGGTCCGAATGCAAGATACTTTTGCTGAGTCCAATAACACATATTGTGAACGCATCTTTTGCCCTTTTTGGCGAAATTGGATATTTCGTAATGCTCATATCCTGCTTTTTCAAGCTTTTCGCAAGCCATAAGATATGCTTCCGACGACAGGTCGTCGTTATTTTGACCGTACTTTTCAAAAAGCGAAGTACCTTTTTCGGGAGTAAGAATATACGCAGAAATATGTTCGGGAGAAAGCGAAACGGCAATGTCGAGAGTTTTTTCAAGCTTTTGCAGATGGTTTTTCCCCGGAAGGGCAAGCATCAAATCAATATTAATGTTTTCTGCGCCGAAATTGCGAAGAGCGGAGAACGCTTCTTTTGCCTGATTTGAGCTGTGAAGCCTGCCGAGCAAAGACAGTTCTTCGTCGTCGAACGACTGTACACCCATACTGAAACGCGTAAACCGTTTTATAAGCCGGCAATCAAGCAGATTCTGAACGCTTTCGGGGTTAAGCTCGGTCGTCACCTCCGCGTCGGAAACATCAAAAACGACCTCCAGAGCGTCGAGAATGCGTGTTAAGTGCGATGGGAATAAAACGGACGGGGTCCCTCCTCCCAAAAAAACGGATTTAAGCTTTTCTCCCGCATCTTTTGAAGACATGATCTGATTTACGAGCGCGGAAACGTATTCGTCTTTCTTACTCTCACCCGCCTGAGCGGAGTAAAAGGCGCAGTAGCTGCATTTTCGCTTACAGAACGGGATATGGATGTATGCTGACAATGACACGTTACATTTCCTCCTCCACAAGCGTTTCCCATTCTGCGTAAAGCTTGTTGTAATTATCTGTCAAAGACGCGATCTTTTCGGATATTTCAAGCATTTTTTCGTAATCGTCGGAAATACTGCCATCTGAGAGCTTCTGTTCAAGCAGACGTTTTTCGGAATCGGATTTTTCAAGTTCGGCTTCTAATAAGTCGATTTTTCTTTTTCTCTTTCTTTTTTCAGAATCTTCCGCTTTCTTTTTGTAATAATTGTTTTCTTTTGTTGATTTCGACTGTTCGGAGGGAAGAGACTGCTTTTTCTTTTCAAGTTCGTTAAGATAATTGCCGTAGCCGCCCGGATATAAAACCACTCTGCTTCCGGTATCTGAATCAGCGTCTTCCATAGCGAATATCTGAGTAGCCAGCTTATTTATAAAATAACGGTCGTGAGATACGACGAGCATGGTACCGTCATATTCGAGCAAAGCATCTTCAAGCGCTTCTTTTGAAGCGATATCGAGGTGGTTTGTAGGTTCGTCAAGAATAAGGAAATTCGTTTTGCAAAGCATGAGCTTGGCAAGTTCTACACGCGCTCTTTCGCCGCCGCTGAGCTTCGATATTTCCTTGAATACTTCGTCGCCCCTGAATAGGAACGTGCCGAGCGCTGAACGAATCTGACCGTTTGTCATTGACGGAAAAGAGTCGGATATTTCGTCGAAGATCGTTTTTGACATATCAAGTCCGCTGATATTCTGATCGTAATACCCGTAAACGACACGAGCTCCTTTTAAGCATCTGCCTTCCGAGGGGGGCAATTCGCCCATTATTATACGAAACAGAGTTGTTTTTCCGCAGCCGTTAGGCCCGACTAAAAAAGCGCGCTCTTTTGCTTTTATAAGCATATTTACGCCTGAAAACAAAGTTCTTGAACCGAAGCGCCGTGTCACGTTTTCAACGATAAGGGCGTCCTGACCCGTTTCGGAACATGCCTTGAAAGAAAACGATACTTCTTCCGGGTCCTTTTCCGGCTCCGTTACGGTAGCTTTGATATGCTCTATCTGTTTCAGCTTGGATTTTATAGTAACGAAATTCCGCTCCTGCCCGAAACGCTTCTGCTGCTCGATTATGCCCTCTATACGCTCGATCTCTTTTTGTTTTCTGTCATAATCTCTTTGAGATGTAAGTCTGTCCAAAGCTTTCTGTTCTTTGAACTTCGTATAATTCCCTTTGTATTCGCGGAGCGTTTCGTTTTCGATCTCAAATGTTTTATTGCAGATCTTATCAAGGAAATATCGGTCATGAGATATTACCATAACCGCGCCCTTATAAGAAGCGAGAAAATCTTCAAGCCACTGAATTGCACGGATATCGAGATGGTTTGTAGGTTCGTCGAGCAATAAAAGGTCCGAGCCGGAAAGAAGGATCTTTGCGAGCAAAACTCTTGTTCTTTGTCCTCCCGAAAGCTTTTCAAGAGGCAACGACAGCTCGCTTTCGAGAAATCCGAGCCCGAGAAGAGTAGCGCGGCAGCGGCTTTTATAAGTCATTCCGCCTTCGGCGATATAGCGTTCGGTAAGTTTATGCTGTGTTTCGAGCCATGTTTTATCGGGAAAAAGTTCGAGTTTTTTATTCAACTCGTTAAGCTCGTTTTCCATCGCTTCAAAATGCGAAAACAGCGACAAAACCTCTTCCATAGGCGTTTTTTGAGAAGTATAGTCGCTGTGCTGAGCCATATATGACACTAAAATACGGCGTTCCTTATTAACAGAGCCGAGTTCAAAATCCTCAAGCCCCATCAGGACACGGAAAAGAGTTGTTTTTCCGCAGCCGTTAACGCCGACGACGCCTATTTTATCATTATTCTCAACACGGAACGAAACTTCCGAAAAAATAGTTCTTGAAGCGAAGGACTTTGTAAGTCCCGAAACTGTAAGAATGCTCATTTTACTTCCTGTTTTTTAGTGAAAATACCCGTTACCGCAAATACTGCCGCAATACCGCAAAGGAGCGCAAAAACTGATGCGATTATCATAACGGCATCGGACGGGATCCCCGCATAAATATCTTTTATTGAAGCGACAACAAACCCCAGAATTGCAGAATATGACTGAGCGGGATATTTTTTTAACAAATAGTTAAAAAGACGGATCAGGGCCAACAGCGCGATAGCGGTCGGGACGCCGACGCAGAGAAGAAAAACGATATCCAGAGACGACAGCGCGCTGTAAAACCTCTCATAAATACCGAATATCACAAGCATATGGGAAAAGCTAACGCCCGGAACGATAACGGCAACAGCAAGCGCAATGCCGCAAACGCAAAACGCGGGGAGTTGCTCAATACGAAAATCTCCGGAAAGCTCAAGAATACCCTCGGGGATAACATCGAGCAAAAAAACGCATATTATTCCGCCGAGCGCACAAAGCAATGCGGAAAAACTGAATTTTTTCAGACCAGTTTTTTTAAAAAGCATTGGAATACTGCCGGCAATAGAGCCGATAAAAAACCAACTGACGGGTATGGGAGCGTAATCCAAAGCAAGAAGGATAAGCTTTGAAAGAGTAACCATTCCGAAAAGAAGGGATATACCGACCGTTAAAAGAAAAATGAAGTTTCTTTTAAAATCCGAAAAAAGGTTTGCGACCGCGGAAACAAGTTTATCGTAAATATTGAGAATTATTGCAAGCGTGCCGCCGCTGACACCGGGAACCGTCATCAGAGAACCGATGGTAAAGCCCTTCAGGGCATATACAGCATGTTCCTTGACCGAATTATGCATGGATTATCTCCTGTAAATTATTCTTCTGAAATAATTGAGTTTACCGTTGAGTATGTTGAACGCTTTACGGTTGATTACAAGGAAAAACTCGCCGGGCATCTCAACGAATTCGCCGCCGTACTGTTTTTTATACTGGTAAAGCTCATACATTTTATCGTCTTTTATATTCTCGGTATCGAGACGGAGGGTGCCGCCCATATTGAAAGACGATACTTTGCCGTCAAGCGAATCTTCAAGCATATCGGCATAATTTGCGGTAAGTTTGAGCTCCCTGAGAGCGGAAGAGTTGGCACCGTAAAAATTATACGCCTTATCGCCCATTTTAATAAAAAACGAAGCGCTCAGATAAGGACAGTTTTTATATTTTTCCGCGATTTCCGCACGTTTTACGGTTGCGCCTATCTGCTTTTTCGCCTCTCTTATTTTGGGCTCGAGTCTGCCGCGTTTCTGCTCGGTGGTGTCGGGATCGTCAAATTCATCCGTCAGTGTTTTAAGACGAAACGTTGCCTGTTTTAATATTTCGTCCGTATACGCTTTGTCTTTTTCATAGTCGTATTTGTAGAGATAGATTGATACAAAATCTTTAAGGGATCGCGCAAACTTGATGTAATAATCGAGATTTCTTCTGCCAAACCCTTTCTTTTCAGTCGTTTCGACCAAAAGATCGTAAAAAATGCGGACTCCGTGTTCGAGGGTTTCGCCTTTGCAAAGCTCAAGCGTAACGCCTCTGTCATGAGAAAACTTTATATCGTTTTTCAGATGAACGGTGAAATTGGAATACATTTTTTTGCGTTCTTCTTCGATCCCGTTTTCAGTAGAAAAGAGAAGACGGTAGTTTGTTCTCGGCTGCAATACGCCCGTTGTGTTTTTTTCGTAGCCGAGAGATCCAAGGAAAGAAACGATATTGTCATCCCCTGCTTCCTCAAAATCGACTCTGTAATCGCAGAACGGGTCGAATATCACATACGCAATATGATGTTTTTTGCAGTATTCCTTTAAATATTCGGTAAACTCCGAAACAAGAGTTCTGTTTGAATAATCGCAGACAAATCCTCTCGTTATATACCCTACAGAATAAGGCGTTAAGTAAACCGGAAGGCACAGCATAAGACAGCTGAGAACGATGCTTCCGTTTTCGTCGTATCCGGCAAAAGCGTGCGGCTTCATAAATGAGCGGAATGACGCCCAATAGGACGTCTGCTGAAAAATACCGTTTCTTACCGCTAATGGATCGGTTACACTGAAATCTGTTTTTTCAAATCTGTACATTTCGTTTCCCTGTTTACGGATATTATTTTAAATTTCGCTTATTTGACGACTGCTTCGAGGACTGCGTCCGCATCCTTGCTTATAACAAGAACGAGGTCGTTGCCGATAGTTTTGAATTTATACTCTTTGGATATTTCATATTCGGTGGGATCATACGGCATAAGAGCGTTCATGAGAGACTGAACGTAAACCTCTTCAACCGCCGTTTTAACGGAATCAATTACGGATTTTTCGGTACCGGATTTAAATCTGATAACTGAAAAGGTGGAAGCCGACATTCCGGAGCGCTCGGAAAGGACGAAATCTTCGATGCTGTCGATCAAGTCTTCATCTTCAACTCCGTACATATACATTAAAATCTCCTCGGAGTAATCGTCGCTTTTAAAATTGAATTCGAGGTTTGAAAAATCGGCGGCAGCGCACGCCTTTTCAACGGTCTGATGAAGGTCGTCGAGAGTTTCTGATGACGGCGAGCAGGACGCCAGCATAAATACGGACAAAGCAACAGTAAATAAAGCTAAAACAAATTTTTTCATGATTAATCTCCTTAAAATTAATTATATTTCAGGCGTATCTGTGAATTGCGCCGTTAATGTTTCGGAACAATCGGTTTCAAAAAGTATTATTTCATTTTTGCCGCGGGAAAGAAGAGCGGACGGAATATAGAAAGTTTTTTGAGGCCCTGCGGTTATCCAGTATCTTGCAAGGTTAAATCCGTTTACCCAGATCTGTCCGCGTGAAAAACCGTCAAGACGAAGGTACGTATCGCAGATATCTCCGTTAATCTCGAAAACAGAACGGAGAAACGCCGGGCCGTCGATGTTTTCAGAAGATTTTTCAAACGGGATCGAAGAGAGATTTTGCGGCTCGATGCAGAAAACGTCCCACTCGAAAAGCTCCTGAAAAGAATTGAGTATCACGGGGCAGTCGAGCCCTTTTCTGTCGAGAAGAGGATGCCCGAAATTCACTCTTCCGAACGTATCGACAAATATTTCAAGAGTGTTTTCTTTTTCGGGAAACGAGACTTTTACGGTTTTTTCGGCGTCGTTTCTGTAAATTATCGCCTGTCTTTTACCATTTATGAAAATATGCGCGCGGTCGTGCGGCGAATCTATCGTAAGCGTCGCTTCGTTGTAGTAAGGAACTGTGGTTTTGTAAAGGATAAAGCCGTAATTCTGTCCGTACATTTCCATAGGAAGAGCGGATGACGTGTGGCGCTTTTCGGAAATACCGTCAAGACAGCTGAAAAGAGAGGCCTGGGAGGTAAACGTGATATCGGGATATGCGCAAGCGGGCGTTTTAGGAAATTCTTCCGACGGGAAGTCGCCGAAATGCTTACGGATAACTTTTTGAGTTATACGGTATTTTTCGGTAATGTTTCCCGCCTCGTCAAGAAGAGCGTCGTAATCGTAGCTTGAAACATCCGGCTCATATTTACCGCCGTGATTTGCTCCTGCCATCCACCCGAAAGACGTGCCGCCGTGGAACATATATATATTTACGCTTGCGCCCAGATCAAAAAGACGGTCAAGACATTTTTCGTAGTCCGAAAGATCGCGGACGTGGTGCGCTTCACCGAAATGGTCGAACCAGCCGTTCCAGAATTCGCCGCACATAAGAGGCATATCGGGCTGAAATTCTTTAAGGCAGTTAAGGTCTTCATCGGGCCATCCGCCGAAATTCGCAACCTTAAAGACATCGGGGAGCGAACCGCCGTTTAAATGAGTAAAAGTACCTCCGTCCGACGTAAACATGGGAACGGTCACGCCGAGATCGGTCATAAGATGTTTAAGAAAACGAAGATATGATTTGTCGTTTCCGTAGCTGCCGTATTCGTTTTCTATCTGAAACATTATTACGGGACCGCCGTTATCGCACTGATATTTGGCAAGCCGCGGAATGAGAACACTGTAATATTTACTGACCTTTTCAAGGTATTTAGGACATGAGCAGCGGACATTGATGTTTCTGTCTGCAAGAAGCCATGCGGGCAGTCCTCCGAAATCCCATTCCGAACAGATATAAGGGCTCGGGCGCAGAATAACGTGAAGCCCGTAAGACGCGGCAAGTGAAATATAGCGCTCGACGTCGGCTATGCCCGAAAAATCAAACTCCCCTTCACTTTTTTCGTGTAAATTCCAAGGAATATATGTTTCAACGGTATTAAGTCCGC
Source organism: Clostridia bacterium (assembly GCA_017427285.1). Classification (GTDB taxonomy): domain Bacteria; phylum Bacillota; class Clostridia; order Oscillospirales; family UBA644; genus HGM12619. The sequence continues at coordinate 48,585 of JAFRTE010000019.1, read as the reverse complement.
AAGCTTTAAGTTTTTTCAGTCTGTCCTCCCAATAGTCGGGAAGGATACGGAAATAATGCATTGCCCCCGAAAGAACTGTTATTTTTTTATCGTCAAAAAAGAAGCCCTCTTTGCGTATCTCAAAACGGGACATAAGTTGCCTCCGACATGCGTTAATATCCTTTCTGTATTTTACCATAAGGATGAAAATTTGTCAATATAAAATGAAACACCGATCGCTCGGTGTTTCTGTTTTTTTTACTTAAATTACTTGCCTACGAAGCTTGCGGCTACGTCTGCAGCGGTTGCGGCATCGGGAGTATACGCATCTGCGCCTATCTGTTTGCAGAAAGAATCGGTAAGCGGTGCACCGCCGACCATAATTTTAACCTGATCGCGGATGCCTGCGGCTACTGCGCAGTCTACAACTTCCTTCATTGCGCCCATTGTAGTGGTAAGAAGAGCGGAGCAGCAGATTATCTGGCAGCCCTCGTTCTTTGCGGTTTCAACAAAAGTTTCGGGCGCGACGTCGGTGCCGAGATCGATAACTTCGAAACCTTTACCTTCAAGCATCATCTTAACAAGGTTTTTACCTATATCGTGAAGGTCGCCTCTGACGGTGCCGATACAAACCTTGCCTATCGGTTCAACACCCGATGCTGCGAGAAGCGGTTTTAATATTTCCGTGCCTTTATTCATTGCTCTTGCGGCAACAAGAACTTCGGGAACGTAGATCTCGTTTTTCTGGAATCTTTCACCGACAACGTTCATACCTGCAAGAAGACCTTCTTCAAGAATCTGCTTTGCGCCGACGCCCTCGTTTAATGCCTGAGTAACAAGCTCTGTAACGATCTTTGCTTTGCCTTTTATCAAATTTTCTCTGATATCGTCAAGAATGCTCATAATAAATACCTCTTTATTGAATTATAACTGAATTATAAAATGTATCGCGTGAAATGTCAAGACAATATTTTGTCATGCCTTGTAATATTTTGTTATTTTTATAATATTTCGCAAAATAATTCAAGATCATTCCATTCTCTGCCAATCAGTACCGTCTGTACGGATTTTATAGATACGGTTTTTGTCTTTGCGGTTTTTGTAGTATATCCAGTCGCCGGCGACGTTGATATACGAAGTATCGTCGTTGTTAAGGACCGTTTTTCCCGATCCGTCCTTATTTATCCTATAAAGTCTGTTGCGGTCGGAGTGATTACTGTAAAAAATATGATCTCTGAAAACGTTAATATAGTAGCAGCTGTCGCCGCAAAGCTTTTGTTTGTTTGAACCGTCTGTATCCATAACGTATACCGAATTTCCGTCCGAACCGTTGCAGTAATAGAGCTTTCCGTCGCTGAAATTGAGGAAAGAAGAATCGTCGTCGTTTAGTTGTTTCAAGTCAGTACCGTCGATATTGACAGAAAAAACTCTGTCTTTTTGGCTGTAATTTCTGAAATATACGGTATTTCCGACGATATAAATATCGCGCACTCCGTCGGAAATAAGACGTTTTCTTCCGGTACCGTCTACAGACATTCTGTAAAGTCCGTAACGGTCGCTTCGGCTTGAATAATATACATAATTATCTCTTACGGTTATAAAACACGAAATATCGTTATTCAATGCTTTTCTTGCTGTGCCGTCTCTTCTGATCCTGTAAATACGGCAGTTATCGGCAAGATTGCAATAGTATATATAATTTCCGTAGGCATAAACGGAAAAGCACTCGTCATAACAAACTCGTTTAACTGCGCCGGAATCGGGATACATTTTGTAAAGACATCCGCCATCGTTGCCGTTTGCGAAAAATATTAGGTCGTCGCATCTGAAAAACAGCCCTTCATTGACGATATTGCCGTTCATTCCGCTTAATACGGCTGCAGTTTCGGAAAAATAGCCGTTGATCTCGTTTTGAATCGAAAGGAACCGGGGATCACTTTCGGAAAGGAAGGTCCGTTTTTTATCGTCATTGAGTCTCTTTAAAAGAAAATCGCCGAGCATGGGAGAAACATTGTTGAATATTTCGGCTATAAGAGCGTTTGGCGCGCAGTTTAGCTCATCGTCGCTGAACTTGCGGGCAAAAACGGCGATCATATTATCGTTTATATGATTCTGATATTTCATTCTTGCTTCGTAGACCCGAAGATCGTATGCGCGTATTTCGTCGGCTTTCACGCAGAGCGGATCGGCAAGAGCGGTAATATCGTTACCGAACGTCCACCCGCAATTATCGCAGTAGGCCGTTTTATCGCTAAATACTTTGCCGCAAACAGGGCACATCAGCATTGCAGTTATCTCCTTTTTAATGTATACCATGTAAATATACATTATAAATGTGGCGTAAATATTAATAATAATTCAAAATCGGATAAAATATCTAAACGACGTACGAAGACATAAATAAAATCCGCAAAGGATTTTACCCTGCGGAAATTAATGAGTATATATGACTATTTTTTGCGTTTTGCGTAGTCGCTGCGTCGGTTTTCCTTAGTCATTTTGAAATCGGCAAATTTATCGTCGCTTTCCTGCTTGAATTTTGAGAGCATATCTTCAAATGAAACAGGTTTTTTATCGGGAATAAACTCTTCTTCCATAGCTTTTCTGACGGAAAGATTTATTCTGCCTTTTTCATCTACGGAAATGACCTTGACACGGACGGTGCTTCCTTCGGAAAGATGCTCGCTTATGTCTTTAACATACTCTGTTGAAACTTCGGATATGTGGACCATTCCGCTTTTTCCTCCCGGGAGTTTGACAAATGCGCCGAATTTCGAAAGACCCGTTACTGTGCCGTCATAAATATGCCCGACCTCAATGGCCATGCGGATTATTCCTCCTTAGATCAGTTACCTGAAATATCTTTATATATTTTTTCGTCGTTCTGCCCGAAACCCAGATTGTCTTCGGCTATTGTACGGTAAAAATCGTCTTCGTTGCCCTCGGCAAGAAGATCGGCAAGCTCACTGTTGCGGATGCGCTGTTCTTTGATTCGTTCGGTAACAAGGGCGATTTCGCGTTCTTTGTCGGTAATATCGAGCTGCATAAAAATAAGACTGATGACAGATGCTGCCGCAATAACAAACAGCAAGAGTCTTATAAACATGCTTGTTTTGGACATAATCCCCCATCCTTCTTTATCGTCTTTTTCTATTATATCATATTTTGCGCCTTTTTGCAAGTATTTACTTCTTTTTTTTCGTAATATTTACGAACTTTTCTTGACAATCGGCAAAATACACTTGTTTGACAGAGCAGAACGAAATATCGCGGACAGAAAAATACTCCGCATGCCAGATGCGAAGTATTTACCGTTATTTGTTTTATTCGGTCAATGCGCGATACATCTGCGACGCATTTTCCTTTGAGGCATGTTCGGAAAGAGAGAGGACTTCGAATCTTGAAGTCTTTCCGCCGAGATAAAGCTCTATAACGTCACCCACTTTTAAATCGTATGCGGGTTTGGCGGTTTTTCCGTTAACACTCACATGTGAGCCGGAACATGCTTCGTTTGCGACCGTACGTCTTTTAATAAGACGCGATACTTTCAGAAATTTATCGAGCCGCACTATTATTTGATTTCTTCGCGAAGAACTTTACCTGCTTTGAATACAGGAACCTTGGTTGCGGGGATAGCGATCTTTTCATCGGGCTTCTGAGGATTTCTGCCTTCTCTTGCTGCTCTCTCGCGAACTTCGAAGCAACCGAAACCGACGAGCTGAACTTTGTCGCCTGCTTTAAGAGCATTGGCGATGCTGTCGATAAAAGTATCGATTACCTTTGCAGTATCCTTCTTGGAAAGACCTGTTTTTTCCGCAACCTCGGAAACAATTACGTTTTTATTCATTTTAATACCTCCAAAAACTGTTAGTTATATATTTACTGTGTACTATTTTACACCTTTTTCGGCAATTTTTCAAGCTTTATTTCTTCTTTTTAACAAAAAATCTTTAAATTCATTAAAACTTACTAAATTTATCAGTATCATAAAGACAAAATATACCAATATTGCACATATAATTGAAGGGAAAAGTGCGATTTTTTGCGGCAAGATTTTATCGAAGAGGAAAAAAAAGAGTTTTGCGGCACCCCAGCATACGGCTCCGGACGCAAGCGGCTTGAAAATCACGTTTACCCATTCGGGTAAAAAACCGAGATGTTTTTTGATAAAGACAATATTCATTACGAACATTACGGGGTATGCGATGTTTGTTGCTATAGGCGCTCCGAGAACATTTACCGAGGGGATACTGACAAGGATGAGAGTGCTGACTGTTTTGATAAGCGCGCCTACGGCGACAGATATTACGGGGAGATATGTTTTCCCTACCGCCTGAAGGATCGACGCGGTGATATTGGTAAGCCCTACGGAAATAAGCGCAAATGAAATTATCTGCAAAAGCGGCGTTGCGACCTCTACCCCGGAGGGATCACGCGGGAAGAAAAGATTCAGTACAGGCTGCGAGACGGCGTTCAGTCCGAAAGCGCTGCCGAAAGCGAGAATTGCGGAAAAACGCAAAGTGTCGTTTGAAGTTTTTATTATCTGTTCTCTGTCTTTTTTCGCGTGCGCCGCAGCTATCGCGGGAATAAGACTCATGCCGATTGCCGTTACAAGAAACGATGGAAGATTAAATATTGTAAGAGCCATATTACCGTATGCGCCCCAGAGAAGCTTTGCATCGTCAACGGGCATATATGTTTTAAGCCGGTTCATAACGACGAATGCGTCAACAAGACTCATCAGGTTTGCGGTAACGGAGCTTACGATAAGGGGTAAAGATATTATAAGGAAATCACGGCTGAGTTTTTTCCATGCGGTTTCGGTTTCGGGAAGAGCTTCTTTTGGAGGCAATCGGTATTCTTTTCCGCGCATAAGAAAACGCGCGGACATGAAGACCATGGCGACAAAAGTACTTATCGAAACGCCGAGGACAGCGCCGCCGACAACGATCTCAAGTCTGTCATTGTATCCGTTGTTGTAAAGGTAATAAGCGATCCCGTATCCCGCCAGAAGCTTTACGATCGCTTCTATGAGGTTTGAAACGGCGGTGGGAGTCATATTCCTGTAGCCCTGGAAAAAGCCCTTAAAAACAGAAACTATGCAAATACAGACGATTGCGGGCATAATAGCGGCAACGGACCAATACGCCTCGCGGCTGTTCATCGCTTCCGCAAGCGGCATTGCGAAAATAAAACCGAGCAGAGCGAGACAAATGCCGAGAGGAATAAAAATCATCGCAGCAATTTTCAGTATTTTAGGGACGTCTTTATACTTTTCAAGAGCAAGAGAACGGGAAACCATGGTAGCGATGCCGGTAGGCAGCCCCGAAGTGGCGATTGCAAGTAGAAAGACATATATACTGTATGCCGAGGTGAAATAGCTCATTGCCGCAGCGCCGACAAGATTGGTAAGAGGGATCCTGAATACGGCGCCGACAAGCTTTACGAGAAAGCCGGATACGGAAAGCACAAACGCTCCGTATGCAACGCTTTGTTTTCTTTCAGACATTACTTGTTTTCAGTTTCTTCATGAAGAGGGCTTGCGCATTCCGAGCAGAATTTGGCTCTTTCGGGATTGAGCGCGCCGCACTTCGGGCAGACAGCCGCTCCGCGAAGCTCGTTGAGCTCACGCATAAGAAGTTTAACCGTATAGTTGGCGGTATCGATTTCGGATTCTGCGCTCTGCATACGCTCATCCGGCTTGATATCGCCTGATTTGATCTGTTCATATGCGATTTTGCCGAGCTGCAAATAAGCGCGTCTCTGTTGAGTTTTAGCTTCCTGAAGCTTGAATCTGATCTTTGTTTTTTCAATCACTTCAAGGCTTTTCTGATATGCGGCGTCGGTAACTTCCTTGCCTTTTGCGATAAGCTCGTCTTTGTTTATGTTGCTGATATCCATAAAAAGGCTCCTTTCGGTTTATATCATGTTTTTATTTATTATATCATTAATACGGAGAAATATCAATAGTTTTCTTTGTAAATTTTTTGTACCAAATAATGTTTCCGAAGTACGGCTGTTTTAAATCAGGCGGCAACTGCGGAGAAATTTCGCTTTTGTGCCCATTTCGTTCAACAAATTTCTTAAAAATGTCACATAAGATAAACGAAATAAAGATATAATATTCATAAATCATTTACTGCAAGGCAATCAGTACAGGAGTAATTTATGAAAGCGCCTTTTTATCCGGCCGACATACTCATACCAAAAACGGGACTTGAAAAATGGAGCGTTATAGCGTGCGATCAGTATACGTCAGACCCTAACTACTGGGACGATGTTGAAAAAACAGTCGGCGACGCTCCGAGCACGTTAAGAATTACGCTTCCGGAAATATATCTTGAAAAAGACGACGTGGAGAAGCGTGTTGAAAAAATAAACGCCACGATGGCAAAATATCTTGAAGAAGATATTTTTAACGAATATAAAAACACTTATATTTATGTTGAAAGGACTCTGCGTTCAGATACGGTAAGGCAGGGAATCGTAGGAGTAATAGACCTTGAAGAATACGATTTTGCTCAGGACTCCAAAGCGCTGATACGCGCAACGGAAAAAACGGTAACGGAAAGGATCCCTCCGAGAGTAAAAATCCGTAAAAACGCTCCGCTCGAGCTGCCGCATATAATGATCCTGTTTGACGACCCCGGAAACGTTATTTTCTCGAACCTTGAAAAATACAAGCATCTCATGCAGAAAATTTACAGCTTCAAGCTGATGGAAAACAGCGGTTACATTTCCGGATGGGACGTTGGCGAGGCCGCTAAAGAAAGCATAGACAAAGGATTTGAAGAACTGCTTGAAAGAAGTATCGAGCATGCGGGAAAAAGAGCCCCCATTTTCTTTGCGGTCGGCGACGGAAATCATTCGCTTGCAACGGCAAAAACATGCTGGGAAGAAATAAAGCAGGGACTTACGGAAGAAGAAAAACTGTCACACCCCGCCCGTTTTGCTCTTGCCGAGGTCGTAAACATTCACGATAAGTCGCTTGATTTCGAGCCCGTGCACAGAGTTGTTTTCGGTACGGATACGGAACTTTTCAGGGACGAGCTTTTGAAGTATTTCAAAAACGAGATCAAAGAAGACGTATGCGACGTTGACGAATTCAACGATTTTGTAACCGTAACCGAAGATATAAATCACGTTTACGAGCTTGAATCAAAAGAAGAGAAGCTCCCGATAGCGTGTGTTCAGGAATTTCTCGACTATTATCTCAAAAACGTTGATACTAACGCAAAAATCGACTATATACACGGCGACGGAGTGGCGATCGAGCTCGGAAGAAAACCGGGGAATATCGCGGTGCTGATGCCCTCCATATCAAAAGGAGACCTTTTTGACATGGTCATGCTGGCGGGCGCTTTGCCGAGAAAAACGTTTTCCATGGGCGAAGCGGACGACAAGCGGTTTTACATTGAAGCAAAAAAAATCAAATAAATTCAGAAACGGAGAAGTTTAACATGAAAAAATTTATCGGCGAATTCAAGGAATTCATCTCAAAAGGCAGCGTAATGGATCTTGCCATAGGCATGGTTATCGGCGGTATGTTTACGAAAATAGTTAACAGCGTTGTAAACGATATACTTATGCCGATAGTAAGTCTTATTACAGGCAAAACGAACTTCCAGGAAATGTTCATTCTTCTTAAAGGAGAAGGAGCTACCCTCGAAGAAGCTACCGCTAACGGCGCGACAATAATCGCATACGGCAATCTTATTGAGCTGATCATCAACTTCCTTCTTACCGCCATATTCCTTTTCCTTGTTGTTAAGGCAGTAAACAAGGCAAGATCCTTAAGGAAAAAGGATGAACCCAAAGAGGAAGAAAAAGAAGAAAAAGCCGAATAATCAGACGGTTAGAAAAAATGACGGTGGGATGAAAACATCTCACCGTTTTTTTTGATTTTTTTTGCTTATAGAGCGAAACGCTCGCTGAATTCGTTGAATTTTCTTTCGAAATCCTCATTGTTGTGGTTTTTAACGGAATTCAAATATTCGTGAGTACCGAAAGTACCGTGATAAGATTCGATAACGGCAACGGCAACGTTTGAACAGTGGTCTGAAACTCTGCCGTAATTGGTTATCAAATCGTTAAGCACAAAGCCGTGGTTTATGGTGCATACGCCAGTCTGGAGGCGGTTGATATGATTTTTCTTGATAATAAGCTTCAGTCCGTCTATAACCTGTTCGAGAGGTTCTACATAGGAAGCGAGGGACGTATCGTTGGTTTTGAAGCATCTCTGGGTAATGTCTACTATTTCGCGCATAGCGGCGGTAATAGTCTGGATCTCTTTTTGTGCGTCCGGTGAAAATTCAACTTTTTTCTCGTAAATTTCGCGCGCAACGTCAACGAGATTTACCGCATGGTCCCCTATTCGCTCAAAATCGTCTATGGTGTGAAGGATCTTTGTGACACTTTTCGTATCGGCGTCTGAAAGACTGATTTTTGAGAGCTTCATCATGAAAGTGCCGAGGTAGTCTTCGTATTTATCTATCTGATCTTCCATTGCAAGTATTTCTTCGGCCTTATCGTCGTTATACTCAAAGATAATTTCAACGGATTCAAGGAAGGATCTCATTGAAAGATCGGACATATCTATAAGGGTTTCAAGAGATCTTTCAACGGCGACAGATGGCATAGCGAGAAGTCTGTCGTCGAGAACGATGCGGAAGCCGTCGCTTTTATCTCCGCCGGGGACAAGCTTATTTGTAAGAGCTTCAAGCTGTTTTGTAAAGGGAAGAAGAATAACCGTATTCGCGATATTGAATACACTGTGTATTACGGCTATCATGACCGGGTTGATCGAAGTATCGACAAAGGCGAAGTTGAAAATCGCATCGAGAATATAGAAAGGAATAAGGAATATCAAAGTGCCGATTATTTTGATCGTAAGATGCGTTACGGCAACTTTTTTGGCGTTTTTGCTTACGCCGATACTTGAAATCATCGCGGTAACGCACGTACCGATATTAAGGCCCATAATAAGCGGGATCGCCATGCCGTAAGTTATGCCGCCAGAAATCGAGAACGCCTGAAGGATAGCAACGGACGCTGCGGAGCTCTGGATAATCCCCGTAAATATCGCGCCTACAAGGACGGCAAGAATCGGGTTTTTGAATGCAGTAAGTATATTTTTGAATTCATCAATTTCGGCAAGCGGCGCCATCGCGTCAGACATAACGGTCATGCCGAAAAGAAGAATAGCAAAACCGAGAAGGACATAGCCGGCGTTTTTGGTTTTCTGTTTTTTGCCGATCATTGTGATCAAAATACCGATAAAGGCCAGGATGGGGGCGAAGTTTGCGGGTTTGAAAATATTTATATACCATGCGCTTCCGTCAATACCCGCCAAGCTTAAAATCCATGCGGTGAGGGTCGTGCCGATATTGGAACCCATCATAACGCCTATCGTATCGCCGAATTCGATAATGCCCGAGTTTACAAGGCCTACAAGCATTACGGTAACGGCAGAGGACGACTGAACGGCTATGGTAAGTCCTGCCCCGAAAAGAATGGTCAAAAACTTGTTTTTCGTTACGGCTTTAAGGTTTTTGTTGAGGTCTCCGTTATAGGATTTTTCAAGACTGTCTGAAAGTAATCGCATGCCGTAGAGGAAAAAGGCAAGTCCTCCGAGCATGGTTGTGACAGAAAAAATATCCATACATTCTCCTTTTTTTACGCTTTTTTATATTTAAATTCAAATTACCCCATTATGATCAGTATTATATCACATCAATTCTTAAAAATCAACACAGTTAAAAAAAATATTACATTTTATTATTTTATTTCAAAAAAGGACGGTGAAAAATAAACAGAGCCCCGATCAACTTTTTTCCGATCGGGGCTTTTGGGAATAATATTTATTCTTATGTGTCGTTTACGTTTACGATCTGTATTGGTTCATATTGCCGGAGGCGAAGGTCTTTGTTACGGCGATTACGGAAAGGAACACCGTAAGGAGGATCACCCCGGCGAGAGAAACGAGTATTACGAATGGGTCGAGCATATATATCGAGAAAAGCTGAACGTTTGCAAATAACGTTTCTTTCAGCAAAACGACTAACGCGTTGCCCGCTACGAATGCGCCGAGCGAGAGTAAGAGAAAGTCCGTAAAGGTATCGGTCAATATCATCGTTTTAGAGTATCCTATTATCTTCTTTACCGCATGGATATGACCCTGCTTGGATACGTAATAAAAACAGAATACCATCGAGTTTATGATGATTATTATCAGCAGCATAATAAGTATGTCGGCGGGGGCTTCCACCGTTATACGTGGGGTGAATTTAAAAGAGGATACGTTTGCGGTAGGAACGGCATGGCTGATAAACGCTTTTTCAAGATTATCAACGATCTGCTTGTCTTTTCCGTCTATGTAGTAATTACCTTCCGGGCCCAATACCCCTATCGCAGTTTTTATCGGAAAGAGCACCATCAGGTCTATGGAGGTGGACTGGTCTTCTTTGCCCATAACGCCTATAACACGGAAGTTTTTTTCCAAATAATCGCTGTAATAATACGCGTTTCCTTTCTCATCAAACGTTACGTATTTATAAACTTCTTTTCCGACGACTGCGATATCATTATTCTCCGAAGCGGTTTCCTCCGGGGTAAAGAATCTGCCTTCGAGCATATTTACGGAATCGATATATCCGTTATAGTAAATTCCTCTTTCATCCAACAGATCGTCGCCCCTGTATCGCGTGTCGGCAAATCTGAAGATCACCGCATTATCGGCTTTTTCGCCGATCTCGTCTATATTTATGACAACTTCGGGAGCGTCGGGATCGGAGTATCTGTTTACACTCACATTTTTTACGTTTTTAGTAAAAAATCCCGTATAGTAAACATCTATCCTTGCGTCCGCAACTTTGTAGCTCGCGATAAACATTCCGAATACGCCGACTATGGCAAGCATGATGAAGATAACTACTCTGTAAAGCGGGATTCGTTTTTCTCTTTTCACCTCGTTGCCTCTTATAAGCGTTGCAAGAGAATACGTTCTCAATTTTACATTTACGCAAATACTCAGAATTACAGCAGTAATTATATAAAAAGCTATATTGAGAAGAAGCCCTGTTTTTAACGTCGGCTCTTCGAGATATTTGTAACCTTCATAAATAAAGGAATAAACCGAATATATCTTAAACGCAAAATATCCGGTAAGCTGGCCGAGGAAGAAAACGATAAAAGACTCAAACAAATACCGAAAAGAGATATTCGCATAAGTTTCGCCCACTACCATGCGTATAGCGTAATTTTTGATATTGTCGTCGATCTTATAGAGCATGGTGAAAATGAAGCTGAAAAGAGAAAACAGCAGCGTTGCGATACATGCGGCAATGCTTATTGAAAGTTTATCAACGTAGTTGCTCGCCAGCTCCGACTGACTGCGGCACCTGAAAGCGTAAAAATAATCGCCTAAGCCGTTTTTTTCGAGAAGAGTATTTATTGTAGCTTTGACGTCATCGAGTTTCTGAGGTTCGCACGCATAATAAGCGTCTATAAATCTTGCCGTAAATAATCTGGAAAAATTTGCGGCAAGACACCCGTCAAGATCTTTTTCCAAATCAGGAACAACGATATAATTATCATAGCGACTGACGGAAGAAGGATGTGCAGGAGCAGCAAAATATTGATTTTCCGCAATAAAACCGATAACTTTAAACTTTAAAGTTTTTTTGAAATTTAATTGAAGATGTCCTTCAAACTCCTCGCCGAGAGTATAGTATTTTTTATAAATGCTACCCATCAGAACCGGAACATAATCGCCTTCATAAAGATAATCTTCTTCTTGAAAATATTCTCCCTCGCTGAGCTTTATATCAAAATAATCAAGATAATTTGAGCCTACGACAAGCGCTTTGACGTTATCAAAAGGATGCCAAGTGCTGACTTCGCTGTATAATAAGCCGTTGCCTTCCCTTGTTTTATCCGCTTCCTCCCATTCTTTTGGCTCTTTCAAATTAATCTGCGCTTCATTCTGACAGACAAGAACCATGATATCAGTATTTTTTCTCAGATCTTTATAAAAAGAGTCGATTTTATAAAAAAACGAGAGGTTTTCACGTTTTTCTTTTTCCAGATTTGTGGCTTGATAATTGGAGGATAACACCAAAGAGATTATTTTGCCCGGGATACCCGGATAAGAGACACATCTGAGGTATTCGTTATCACTTAGCTTAGTCTGCGCCGTTGCAGTCTGCTCTTCGGTCCAATAAAAAGTAGCGAGCATAGAATACAAGACTACGCTCGTGATAACGATCTGTATAAATATGAAAAAGAAGAGAAACGGAGATTTTTTAATGCCTGACCAAATATCGGAAATAATACTTTTCATGTTCGACCCCATTTAATTTGAAATAAAACCAACGACAATTCCGTTATGAAAAACCCTTCAAATTTCGGTTTTCGCAACGGCATTTTTCCGCTTTCCGCAATTATTATAGCATTTACGACAAATATTGTCAATAGCCGTTTTAATTTAAATTGAAAAAAAAATCACTTATATAGTTGTATTTTTTTGTTAAAAATAAACAAACCGCAAAAAAACGTAATTCTCCGCCCTGCATCGGTCGGCACGGGCGGAGAATTTAAAAACAGCGAGATATACAGAGTATCACAGAAGATTTTTGATTATTTCCGACAAGGGTTTTGCGGAAAGATAAACGGGCGGGATGTCGAAAACGGTTTTACAGCCGAAATTGCCCTCGTTTTGAAGACGGAAAACGGCTCTTGCGTATGCAATCAGAACAGAGGATGTAAACTCGGGATTGGAATCAAGTTTCAAGCTATATTCGATAACGTGTTTATTCTCGCAGTTTGCGCCTGTCCTGCCCGTGCGGATAACAAAACCGCCGTGAGGGATCGCGCTGTGGTCGCGCTTAAGCTCTTCCATTGAAATGAAACGGACGGTAGTATCGTAATCGGCAAAATAGTTTGGCATGGTTTTTATTTCATTTTCAATGCGGTCAAGATCTGCGCCGGGTTTTGCAACGACATAGCATTCTCTTATATGTTTCTGACGGGTTGTCAGCTTGGGAGAAGAACCGCTTCTTACGGCGTTAAGAGCTTCTTCAACGGGAACGGTATACTGTTTTGCGTCGAGAACGCCGTCAATCCTGCGTATGGCATCGGAATGGCCCTGACTTACGCCTTTACCCCAGAAGGTATAATCCTCTCCGTCAGGAAGAATTGCGGACGCAAGAAAACGGTTAAGAGAGAACATACCCGGGTCCCAACCGACGGAAATCATAGCCGCATGTCCGCCCTCTTTTGCGGCAGCGTCAACATTGGCGAAATGTTCTGGGATCTTTGCGTGAGTATCAAAGCTGTCTATAACAGGGAAAAATTTTGCAAGAAAGGGAGTCTGGACCGGAAGATCGGTTGCGCTGCCTCCGCAAATTATCATTACGTCTATTTTACCGACATATTTTTCCACGTCGTCGGAAGAAACTACGGGAACATTTTTTGTTGCAAGAGAAACTGAAGACGTGTCTCGTCTCGTAAAAACGGCGGCAAGCTGCATATCCGGATTCTGCCTGATCGCGCACTCCACTCCCCTGCCGAGATTTCCGTAGCCGAAAATACCTATTCTGATACTCATAAACTCACTCCGTTTTATTAAAAATTTGGTGTAAGTATAGCATAAAGCAAGCGAAATTTCAAGTAGTCCCGCATATTATTACAAAAATTTTACATATTATTATGCTAAATCGGAAAAGAATAATCAATGATTGACAAATACGGATAAAAATGTTAAAATAAGCAAAACAGAGCAATTTCAGGCGTAAAAGGTGCATTATAAAATGGATAGTATTATTATCACGGTAATTGAAATACTCGGAACGATATCGTTTACCGTTTCGGGCGTTATTTCGGGAATGAGAAAGAGACTCGACCTTTTCGGGACGGTATTTCTGGGGATCACAACGGCGGTCGGAGGAGGACTGATAAGGGATATTATACTGAATCAGGATATACCCGCAGTTTTCAGAAATCCGCTTCATGCGGGGATAGCGGCACTGACTGCGCTTGTTTTTCTCGTGCCGTCAATACGCAGGACGGTAACGAGAAAAAGGAAGATATACGACCTGACATTACTTATAATGGACTCGCTCGGACTCGGAATTTTTACGGTTGTGGGCGTAAACGCTTCGATTTCCGCAGTGCCTAACGGCGGAATTCTGATGCATATATTCCTCGGCGTTATAACGGGCGTGGGAGGCGGCGCGCTGAGAGACGTTTTATCAAACAGTCTGCCGTATATTTTCACAAAGCATATTTACGCTCTCGCGTCTATTGCAGGCGCAATAATATGCTGCCTTTTATGGGTACCTATCGGTCAGCTGCCCGCCATGCTTTGCGGCGCTGCGGTAATATTCGTTTTGCGCTGTCTTGCGGCGCATTTTCAGTGGAATCTGCCGCATCCTGCCGAAAATGACGAGGGAGACAAGAAAAAAGACGAAACCGTTTACGAACCGTCGTTAACAACGAAAAACTGAGTGTATAATGATATATGAAGGAGAGGTAAAACAATGGCAAAGCTTGAGCAGACTTTAAACGGAAGTTTTATCGAAATACTGAACAGGATCGAAAGCGGAATAATAAACGGAAGTATTTCGGCATCTCTTGAAGCTTCCACAGACTTTTACGACGGCGGCGCGAGATGCAGCGTAAGGGTATTTGAAAGATACAGCTATATAGGAAACAACCGTTTAAGCATGAGCGTGACGCTTTTTCAGAACGGTTCGGGGCCGATACGCATTTGCGCGGTGACCTCGGGAGGAAGTCAGGCAATTTTCTTTAAGATAAACACTTTCGGGGAAGAAGCGTTTCTCGATAAACTGAGAGAGCTGTTATAAACGGTCAAAAATACAAAAACGGAGCATCTTTTTTTGATACTCCGTTTTATTTTATCTTGTGATCTGTTCTTCAACAAGCCGTCCGCCGCAGTACATTTCGCGAAGCTTCGGTTTTTCGATCTTTCCGGTGGGATTTCTGGGAACGTCGGCAAAAATTATCTTTCTGGGACGTTTATATCTGGGAAGAGCGGCGCAGTATTCGTTTATCTCCTGCTCGGTACATTCGGTATCGTCTTTAACGGAAATGATAGCCGCGGCAATCTCGCCAAGACGGTTATCGGGAATACCTATCACTGCAACGTCCTTTATTTTAGAGTAAGCGCGAAGGAAATCTTCGATCTGAACGGGATATATGTTTTCGCCGCCCGTAATGATAACGTCCTTTTTACGGTCTACAAGCCAGATAAAGCCGTCTTCGTCTACGCGCGCCATATCGCCGGTATAAAGCCAGCCGTTTTTAAGGACTTCATCGGTTGCCTCGGGATTTTTGTAATAGCATTTCATTACGCCGGGGCCTTTTACGAGAAGCTCGCCGACCTCGTCGTTTTCAACTTCTTTTCCGTTATCGCCGACGACTTTTGCCTGCCAGAGATAACCGGGTTTGCCGATCGATCCGACTTTATCGATGTTATCAACGCCGAGATGGACGCAGCCGGGCCCGATAGACTCGGAAAGACCGTAGTTTGTATCGTACTGATGATTGGGGAATACGGATCTCCAGCGGCGGATAAGACTCGGCGGTACGGGCTGAGCGCCGATATGCATAAGCCGCCATTGCGACGTATTGTAGTCGGAGATATCGATGTCGCCTCTTTCGATGCTGTCAAGTATATCCTGAGCCCAGGGAACGAGCAGCCAAACGATAGTTGCGCCTTCGTCAGAAACGGTGCGAAGTATCCATTCGGGGCTTACTCCGCGCAGAATGACAGCCTTCGAGCCGGAAATTAGACTTCCGAACCAGTGCATTTTAGCGCCGGTATGATAAAGAGGCGGAATGCAGAGGAAAACGTCGTCTCTGGTCTGTCCGTGATGATTCTGTTCGGTAACGCAGGAAGAAACAAGAGCGCTGTGATAATGAAGGATCGCCTTGGGAAAGCCCGTTGTGCCGGACGAGAAATAGATGGCGCCGAGGTCTTCGTCTCTGACGTCGATAGCAGGAGCAACGGACGAACAGTAGGTAACGAGTTCGTCATAGCCGTCAGCAAACGAAGGAACGTCGCTTCCGACATAGAACAGATGCTTGACATAAGCTATCTCGTCGCGTATCTGCTCGATACGTCCGATAAATTCGGGTCCGAAAACAAGGACCGAAACGTCTGCGAGATCAAGGCAGTATTTTATTTCTTCGGCAGTATAGCGATAATTCATCGGGACGGCAAGCGCGCCCGTTTTAAGGATACCGAAGTAGATCGGGAGCCATTCAAGGCAGTTCATCAGTAAAACGGCGACTTTATCGCCTTTTTTCACGCCTCTTGTGAGGAGGAGATTGGCAAAACGATTTGCCTTTATATCAAACTCACGCCACGACATTTCTCTGCGGTATTTTCCACCCGGCGCCGATTCGATAAGACTGTACTCACGCCATGTTATGGGGTGAGACGGTTTTTTATCGGGGTTTATTTCGACAAGAGCTATATCGTTTGGGTAAAGCTTTGCATTTTTTTCCAGAAAATCCGTAATAGGCATCGTATTTCCGTCCTTTCGGAATTAAGTTTCTTTGATGTGTTATTCTATCACTTTTTTTTCGTTTTGTCAACCGTTTTACGAAATAAATGTAACTGTTATTCGACTGTAAATGCGATAATAATAAAAACACTCAAAAAAGTATTGATTTTTTCTTATTTATATGTTAATATATATGATAAATAAACAGAAAACGACAGTTTACATAAGGAGTTATTATGAGCGAAAACGAATCCTTTACGGATACAGCAACCGATATCCCAGAATCGATCAATGACAATCCGGGGGCGCAGGAGGATATTGCGCCGCAGAAAGAGACAACAATAACCGAAGAGGCGAAAACCGAACAGGAACAAACCGTCGAAATACCGCAGACAAACACGCAGGAAGCCGAATACTACCGTCAGCCGTATTACAGCACCGCGGTGGCCGTAGTTAAAGACGCGGAGCAGTATAAAGCGGAAAACGAGATCGTTACACCGGAAAAGATGTATAAAAAAACAATCCGAGGCATTTTTCTTATTCTTTGCACGTTCCCGATACTGTCCATAATTGCGGTATTGCCGGTATTTGTATACGGGATTTTATCTTTGGCATCGCCGAGCGCTTCCGCCGCAGGCGACGATTTGTCGTATATTCTTTCATTTGCTGTCCCACAGCTTCTTTACCCCATACTTACGGCGCTTGCGTCTGTATTTATGGTCACGGTCGCAAAACGTAAAGTTAAAAATACAGTTAAGATATCAAATGCGCCTGCTGTTGACGCATTGCTTGCCGTCGGGGCTTTTCTCGGAATAGGCACAGTAGGATCGTATATATCTGAATTTATCACAAATTTTATTATCAGTCTCGGCGTACCCGTGCCTGATATGGAAGAATATATTCCCTCTCCCGAATCGCCGCTTCAATTTGCGCTGTATCTTATCGTTATAGCTATCATGCCTGCAATTTGCGAGGAGTTTATTTTCAGAGGAGTTATCTGCGGTCTTATCAAAGAATACAACACAACCGCGGCGATCATCCTTTCCGCGCTCGCATTCAGTCTTGTTCATGCAACAGTTCAGCAGATACCGTTTGCATTTTTAATGGGGCTTTTCCTCGGATATCTTTATGTAAAATACGATACGCTCCTTATAGGAATAATCCTTCACTTTATAAACAATTTTATTTCCTGCATATTCTCGGTACTTTACGGCAAGCTGCCGGAAGAAACGTATACAGTCCTTTATACTGTTTACGATATTGCGACGGTCGCAATCGGAACAATCTGCCTTGTGATTTTTATTGTAAGAAGGATAAAGGAAAGAAAAGAAAATCACGAAAAGCAGATCGCCCCTGTTTACGGCGGAAAGCTTGTAGGCGCAACACTTTCTTCATGGGCAATGTGGCTGTTTATAGTTATATTTACGCTTGAAACGGCAGCCAATATACTGCTTATGGCATACTGATTTAAACGGAGATAAAAATGGCAGGATATAAAATGTCCGAAAACGAAACTCCGAGGTATACAGGCAAAGTTTTTGCCGATTTGAGCAAAAGCGACGGCGGACTCAAACATACCGTAGGCGTTTCGAGTTATCAGATACTGAGAGCAAACAGAAATCATCCAGAATTGGCGGATGACGCAGGTTATACGTACAATCATGCGCCTGATATGACATACTGGTTCGGGTATTTCTGGGTCCAGTATTTATCCAACCCAAAGGATGAGCACGAGCCGGGCGGAATATCGTTTATTGCGCGATCGAAAGACGGCATTGCATGGGAAAAGCCAACCGTTTCTTTTCCGAAAGTTCTTTTGCCGCACGGAGAAAATATCTGCAAGGACGGAGCCGTTATCCGTATTCCGGAAAACACGTATGCAGTAATGCACCAGCGAACAGCGTTTTATTCCGCGCCGAACGGAAGACTGCTCACAACGGGATTTTACGGATATTCGCCCGACCATGCCGTTCCGTGGGAGAACAACGGGCTCGGACGCGTCGTAAGAGAAGTATACAGAGACGGAACGTTAGGCCCGATATACTTCATATACATTATGAGGTCATCGGGGTGGAATGAAGCGTCCCTGCCCTACCCCGAATACGGCAAGTCGGAAGATTCGGGCTTTATCAACGCATGCAACGCGCTTTTAAAGGACAAATTCGAAACGCAGCAATGGGCTGAAGAACACGGAAACGACTGCGAATATGTTGCGCTTAAAACACACTGTGAAGTTTACGGAAGAAGCGACAACAAGCCATATCAGGCGTTTACAAGATATCATATCAACAAAGATACCGTCGTTGCCCTCTGGAAGCACGGTATAACGGGGATATCGTTTGACAACGGCGAAAACTGGCTGATAAAAAAAGAACCGTCGTTTGTTACAACGGGAGCAAAGGCGTGGGGAGAAAAAACCTCCGACGGGAAATTTGCTTTGTTCTACATCAACAGCATATCGAGCGAACACAGATATCCTCTTGTGAGTGTAACATCGGAAAACGGGATCGAATTTGATGATATTGCGGCTGTTTTCGGAGAAGTACCGCCCAGAAGATACGAAGGGCTGAACAAGGATTACGGTCCGCAGTATATTCGCGGGATATGCGAGGAAAACGCAGAAAAACCGTCTGACGCGGTATGGCTTACATACAGTGTAAATAAAGAGGATATATGGGTAAGCAGGATACCGGTTCCCGTAAAAAGCGAAGCAGACGAATTTTTCGGAGGAAATTTCGAAAACAACCGCTATCTCGAGCCGTGGAATATATATTCGTCCAAGTGGGCAAAAGCGGAAAACGTCGGGACGGCTATGGTTATTACCGATAAAGACCCTCTTGACTATGCCATTGCCGAGCTTAATTTTCCTGAGTGCGAAAAATTCCGTTGCGATATCGAATTGCAGTGCAGCAGATACGACAGCGCTCTTGAAATTGAGCTTGCCGATAGCAACGGGATCGTATGTGAAAGGTTTTATATCGAAAAAGGACGGGTTTTCGGAAGGAATACATCGATAAAGCAGTATATTCACGATTTTGACGAAAACAAGCATACACTGTCTTTTGAGCAGGACTGCGTTTTATGCGAAACGGAAGTGTTTATAGACGGGAAAAAAGCGGGAAAAATCAGAAATATACAAAAAGTTAATTCCGTTTCACGTTTGATATTCAGAACAAAACCGCACAGATCGGCGCCCGGGACAGACGTAAGGCCGATTATACCGGATATTGAAAACTGTGATTTACCGACAGAAGAAAGGAAATACACTGTTTTTTCTGTATTTACGGCAAGAATAACTTGAAAAATCGAAAACGGACTGAAAGCAGTCCGTTTTTTTGGGTTGATTTTCGTTCGGTTATATGGTATAATTACTATTTGGTGCGATTCTTCAATTTGTTTCTGTATTCTTTCGGAGTCATTCCCGTAACCGCTTTAAAGTTTTTGGAATAGTGCTGAGGCGAAGAAAAATTGTATTCGTAAGCGATATAAGTAAGCGATCTGTCGGGAAGAAGAGATACGGAATCGTAAATTTTCTTTTGCATTATGTATTCGCCCGGCGTCATACCTGTTTCTTTGGTGAATTTATATTTGAAATGCGAAAGCGAAAACCCTACCCTGTCCGCAACGGAGGCAAGACTGAGCTGTTCCTTGATGTTTTCGTCGATATATATTTTTGCTTCCGCGATCGGATCGGAGACGATGTTTCGGTTTTCCTGACAGTTTTCTGAGTTTATAAGCTCGTAAAGAAATTCAACAAGCATCGCTCTGGCAACGATTATTTCGAGTTTTTCGCCTTTTTCGATCATTTCGCAGGCGTTTATAAGCCCCGACGCTACGTCGTCGCGAATACGGAATTTTCTGTTTTTTATGGAATACAAATATTTAATGAGAGTATCCGAGCTGTCTTTATCAAGCCCGAGGAGGCAGCTTGAAGTGCTGTCTATATGAATCCAATAAAGGCATCCGCGGGACTGCGGGTTATCGCCGGAAGAATGGATTTCGTTTGGAAACGTTATAAAAACATCCCCTCCGCGAAGATTATATTCTTCGTTTCCGATAAAATATTTTTGCATTCCGCGTTTCAAATAACAGATTTCAAATAATTCTCCGTGGTCGTGATTTTGAAGGACGGGCTCCGAAGAAAGATTTGCATACATGGCAAGAAGCGGGACCCCCCATCCTGCAAGTTCCGTGCCAGTCATTATTTTTCGTTTGTTTGCACCCATATTCATCACACTCTCCGACATTATTATATATCATTGTCATAAAAAAATCAAGAGGAAAAACTGTTTTTATGAGCTTTAAAAAGAAATATTTAGGCGATAAAGCTTTTTACAGATCCGTTATACGCCTGATCATACCGATTATAATACAGCAAGGAATAACGAATATAGTAAATCTGCTGGACAATGTAATGGTCGGGTCTCTCGGCACGGAGCCGATGAGCGGCGTAGCGATAGTAAATCAGATAATATTCATATTTAATCTTACGATTTTCGGCGGGATCTCGGGCGCTTCGATTTTCGGCGCTCAGTTTTTCGGCGTAGGAGACAATGAAGGCGTAAGAAATACTTTCCGTTTCAAGATGATTTTCGGTATTGTTACGAGCATTGCGGCGACAGCCGTTTTTGCTGTATTCGGTAGCAGTCTGATAATGCTTTTTCTTGACAATGAGGCAAACGTTGACATAGACGTTTCCGTTACGCTCCATTTTGCGCTCGACTACCTTTCCGTTGCGATCATAGGACTTTTTCCGTTTATGATCGTGCAGGTCTATACGAGCACTTTACGCGAAGCGGGCGATACAGTAGCGCCGATGATCGCTTCCGTTATTTCGATTGCCGTAAATTTCGTGCTTAACATTGTACTTATTTTCGGTTTTCTGTTTATACCGGCAATGGGCGTTGTGGGCGCTGCGATAGCTACGGTAATTGCAAGATTTGTTGAAATGGTCTATATTATAGTATATACTCATAAAAACCGCGATAAACACATCTTCATTCAAGGTGTCTACAGGTCGTTGAAAGTCCCCTCTTTTCTTGTATTCAAAATATTCAGGAAGGGAACGCCCCTGCTGATAAATGAAGTGCTCTGGTCAATGGGCACGACTTTCGTTAATCAGAATTATTCAACAAGAGGTCTTTCCGTAGTTGCGGCGAGCAATATATCGTCAACCGTCTGGAGCATGTTTTGCATAATAATGTTTTCGATGGGAAGCGCGATCGCGATAATGGTAGGACAAAAGCTCGGCGCGGGCAAAACGGAGGAAGCGAGAGATGCGGACAGAAAGCTTATATTCCTGACGGTCGCGTCAAACACGGTTATCGGACTTTTGCTGATAGCGATATCTCCGTTTATTCCGCTTATTTACAACACCGAAGCCGACGTAAGGCAGCTGGCTACAAGTTTTCTGATAATAGCGGGAGCGTCGCTTCCCATTCATGCGCTTATTCACGCAACGTATTTTACGATACGCTCGGGCGGACGGACTTTTATAACGTTTTTGTTTGACAGTGTTTATACATGGTGCGTACCCGTTGTTATTTCGTTTTTTCTTTGCAGGTTTACGTCGCTAAGCATTGTAACGATCTATTTTATCGTACAGTTTTCGGATATTATCAAGATCATGATAGGCCTGCCGATGCTGAAATCCGGTATTTGGGCTAAAAATATAATAAAAGACAACTGATGAGAGGGCTCCGTAAAATTAATTTGCGGAGCTTTTGATTTTCGGCTTGACAACGGTAAAAATCTGTGTTATTATTTTTAAAAAGATATATAGATATATAAAGGAGAACACGGTATGGAAAAATATAAAGACAAATCGCTGCCCGTAAACGAGAGGATAGCGGATCTTATTTCGAGAATGACGCTTGAGGAGAAGGCTAGACAGATCGATCAGTATTCGCCTTCCGATTTCTGTATGCAAGACAAAGAAACGGGAGAATTAAAGGTTGACTACGAAAAGCTGAAGCTGATGGGAAACAACGCATACGGAAATGCCGGTCTCGGAAGAAGCTCAGCAAAGCTTTATAACGAGATCCAGAGATACGTGATTGAAAACACAAGACTCGGAATACCCGTTTTATTCTGCAGCGAAGCCCTTCACGGCTACTGCCGCGTCGGCGCGACCGTTTTTCCGCAGCAGATAGCGCTCGGATGCACTTTTGACCCGTCCCTCGGTGAAGAAATGGGTGAAGCGATCGCAAGAGAAGAACGCGCGTGCGGAGTGCAGGAGACGTGGAACCCCGTATGCGACCTGGCAAGAGAGCCCAGATGGGGCAGAACTGAAGAAAACTTCGGCGAAGACACTTATCTTTCGTCCAGATTTGCATATCATATAGTAAGAGGACTTCAGGGAGACGACGTTTCAAGGCCCGACAAGGTAATTTCCGAGCTTAAGCATTATACGGCATACGGAGTACCCGTAGGAGGACTGAACTGTGCCGTAGCCGCTCTTGGCAGACATGAGGTATTTGAATACTGTCAGCCCGTTTTTGAAGCGGCAGTTAAAGACGCGGGAGCATATAACGTAATGTGTTCTTACAGCTCGATAGACGGACAGCCCCTTCCCTCGGACCATGAACTTCTTACGGACGTATTGCGCGGACAGTGGGGCATGAGAGGATTTGTTCGTTCCGACATGTGCGCGATTTCAATGCTCAACTGCGACCATAACGTTGCCGACTCGAGAGAGGAAGCAATAAGGATGGCACTTGAAGCGGGAACAGACGTACAGCTTCACGATTTCCCTCATGATTTTTATCAGAGTACGATAGTTGATTACGTAAAAAGAGGTCTTTTGCCGCTTGAAACTCTTGACCGTGCGGTAAGCAGAGTATTGAGGACGAAATTCGATCTCGGTCTGTTTGACGACCCATATGTTGACGAAACGCTTCAGGATAAAGTATTGCATTGTAAAGAACATAAGGATCTTGCGTATAAAATCGCCTCAAAGTCGATAACTCTTCTGAAAAACGAAAACAAGCTTCTTCCTCTTAAAAAGGGAATGAAGAAAATCGCCGTGCTCGGTCCTTCGGCAAACATTCTGAATTTCGGAGATTACAGCGTATCGGATGAAACATACGATAAAATAACTCTGTATTCGTCAATAAAAGAAATCGTTGGAGACAAAACGGAGGTTGTTTACGCAAAAGGATGCGACTTTAAAGAGCTTACGCTGAAACGTATTCCGAACGACTGGTATGTGGAGCTCAAAGGCGAATATTTCAACAATTCCATTGAACCGACGGGCGAACCCGTGCTTATAAGAGACGACAGAGCGATAGATTTCAGCTTTATTGCGGAAAAAGCGGCGGGAAACGTTGACGCACAGTTTTCTGCACGCTGGACAGGCGTAATCGAATCGAAAATCGATGAAGACGCATTTATCGGATTTAACTGCCGCGACAGTATCAAACTGTGGGTCGACGACAAGCTTGTTGTTGACGCATGGGGCGACAGAAGAGGCACGGATGTGCTTGCTCCGTTTAAATTTGAGAAAAAGAGATACAACATAAAAATAGAATACAGAAACGACGAACGCGGCGCTGCAGTTATTCTCGGCTGGAGGGGAAAACCGGCAGATATAAACGAAGCGCTTGAAGCGGTAAAGGGCGCGGACGTTGCGATCTTATCGCTCGGTGACAAGGATCAGATAACAACGGGCGAAAACTTTGACCGCTGCGACCTGAATCTCCCGGGAAAACAGCTTGATTTTCTCAAAGCCGTATATGCGACCGGCACACCGATCGTGCTTGTATTGCAAAGCGGACGTCCGATGACGCTGACATGGGAAAACGAGCATATTCCCGCAATAGTCCAGGCGTTCTTTGCGGGCGAACTCGGCGGAAAGGCGATCGCGGACGTACTTTTCGGCAACGTAAATCCATCAGGAAAACTCTCATGTTCTTTCCCGAAAACGCTCGGACAGATCCCCGTACATTACAGCAGAAAACCCGCAGGCGGAAAACGGTACGTTGAAGGATTTGACAGAAGTCCCCTCTTCCCGTTCGGCTACGGTCTTTCGTATACGACTTTCAGGTATTCCGACCTCAAGCTTTCATCAGACGCCATCAAACCCGATGAAACTCTCAAAGTATCGTTTAAAATCACGAATACGGGAGACGTTGCCGGAGAAGAAGTTTGTCAGGTTTACATAAAAGACTATTTTGCGTCTGTTGTAAAGCCCGGAATGGAGCTTAAAGAATGCGAAAGAATCCACCTCGAACCGGGAGAGACGAAAACTGTTGAAAAAGAGCTTGGCACGCTTGCTTTCAGAACTCTGAATCCGAAATATCAGTGGGTAGTAGAACCTGGTCAGATGAGAGTGATGATAGGCGGATCTTCTGCCGATTTACCGTTACAGTCGGATTTCTGGATAGTTAAATAGAATGACAAGGAGAATAAGGTTATGGAAATGATAAACAATCTGCCCGATCCTGTAAATTTCAGAAAAGACGAAATTATAACTATGCTTTTGAAAGAGGAATACGGATTTTTACCAGCAAGACCGTATTCCGTTACGGCGACTGTTGAACAGAATGACAATAATTTTGCCGCAGGCAAAGCGTCGCTCAAAAAGATATCTCTTTGCTGCAAGGGCGAATGGGGAGAATTTACTTTTCCCGTTTATTATGCCGCCCCAAAAATCGGAACATCGATCCCTTGCTTTATACACTTAAACTTCCGCGATCTTATTCCCGACAAATATCAGCCGACGGAAGAGATAATCGATAACGGATATGCAATATTAACCGTTTATTATCAGGATATTACTGCGGATAATGATGATTTTACGGATAAGTTTGCAGGCGTTGTATATCCCGACGGGGTCAGAGAAAACGATGACTGCGGAAAGATCGGGCTCTGGGCATGGTCCGCGATGGCGGTTATGGATTATGCTTTAACTTTGCCGGAACTTGACCATAAAAAGATATCCGTAGCGGGACACTCGCGCTTAGGAAAGACCGCTCTGCTTGCGGGAGCGCTCGATAAACGCTTTTATTGTGCGTTTTCAAACGATTCCGGCTGCAGCGGCGCCGCTCTTGCAAGAGAGACTACCGGCGAAACGATAAAGAATATCTGCACAACGTTCCCCTACTGGTTTTGCGAAAACTACAAAAAATACCAGGAAAATGTTGAAAGCCTGCCTTTTGACCAGCATTGGCTTATTGCGGCAAACGCTCCGCATAAAGTATACGTAGCAAGCGCCGCAGAAGACGGATGGGCATGTCCGAAAAACGAATATCTTGCGTGCGTTGCAGCTGACGGATACTACAAAAAACTCGGTAAAGAGGGCTTTGTTCACCCAGACAGACTGCCGACCGTAGGAGACCGTTTCCACGAGGGAGATATAGGGTACCACATGCGCAGCGGAACCCACTTTTTCGGACGTGAAGACTGGCACAATTATATCAGTTATATAAACCAGGACGATTAAATCATCCGAAATTATATTTTTGAACCGTATTAAGGATACTGAAATGGATATGAAAGAAAATCAGATTATCGCCTGTCCGATGCCGGACGGCAAAATAATTGCAAAAGGATATTACAATTCCGGACCGATGCTTAAAGACGACACAAACGGTCCGACAGATGAGGATTCCAGAATGCAGATAGTCTGCAGCGTTAAAAAAGAGGATTTTGAAAAGTACATTGAAAAAATCAAATCAAGCGGCGCAAGGATATATCTTGAAAATTCAATGGTCGATGACAGATGTATCGGATTTGAATACAACAATAAGCAATATCATGCGGTATATTGGGCAAAACGTAGCGAGATACGGATCATTGAAGATCAGTCTCCGCTCTCGCTTGACCGGTTTGCATATTCCGATACGGGCGACAGAAAAACCTTGCTTTATGCCTACGGTCTGTATTATGACCCCGCAAACGGAGGCGGAATAAACACGATAAACTGCGGAATGGTTTATATCGTAAGACTTTCGGACGGAAGTCTGTTTGTAGTTGACGGAGGATATGTTTTTCAGCACAGCAAAGAGGCAAACGACGCACTTTTTAAATTTATGTATGACCTTGCCGATAAGCGGGAAGACGGTAAAATTAGGATCAGCTGCTGGTATTTTACTCACGGACATGACGACCACACAGACGGCTGCACGAGAATTCTCGACCGTTTTCACGATAAGATCATCCTTGAAAGAGTAATGCACGGTTTTCAGTCACGCAGTATATGCAGAGGATTTTCTCCTGCCTACCTTGATATGAAGGAAGCGGTTTCAGAGTATTATCCCGACGTTAAAACGCTTAAAATGCATACCGGACAGAAATTCAGTCTTTCCGATATGACCGTAGAAGTCCTTTATGCCGCCGAAGACATGATAAGCGCGGATGCGCTCGACTTCTGGCCTCTGAGAGACTTTAACTCGACTTCAACGATCGTTAAACTGACGATCAACGGTCAAAGATTTATGCTTCTTGGAGACACATCGAGCGAAGCGGAAGAATTTACCGAAAAATACGGAAATCCTGAGCTTTGGAAAGCGGAAATGGTTCAAGTCGCGCACCACTGCTTCAACAATCTGCCGAAAATGTACGAGTGGATAAGCGCTCCCGTCGCTTCCGTGCCGAACAGATTTTACGGAGCTCACGCATACGACAATATTCATAAACTGCGCGAGGTGTTAAAGTATACAAAGGAAAATCAGGTATATTACAACGGCGACGCTACTTATGAATTTGAAGCGACAAAAAACGGATTTGTAAAAACTGCGTCTTTCCCTGTTATCGGAAAAGAATTTGATATGAGCTGGAGCCATAAACACAAAGTATAAAGGAGCTTAGTTATGAAAGTACTTGACTTATGGGAAAACGTACCTGCACTTAACGGTGAAACGCCCGTACTTGAATATTATCCCGCAAAAAATAAAGCTACCGACGCTGCGGTAGTAGTTTTCCCCGGCGGAGGATACGGCGGAAGAGCTCCGAAAGAAGGAGACGGCTATGCGGTATTTCTTAATTCGATAGGGATGGACGCTTATGTATGCGAATACAGAGTCGCGCCGTACAGATTTCCCATTCCTCTGCTCGACGCCAGGCGCGCTGTACGGTACGTTAGATATCACGCTGAAAAGTTAGGCGTCGATCCAGACAAAATCGCCGTAATGGGTTCATCAGCAGGCGGACATCTTGCGGCGCTTGTTTCAACTTATAAAGAAGCGATAGATTTTGAAGGTGCTGATGAGATCGACGGAATGTCGCCCATACCGAACGCAACTATACTTTGCTATCCCGTAATCCATCACCCCGACGACGAATGTTGCCATAAAGGAAGCTATTACAATCTGACGGGAGACGAAAAGGAACACAGAGAATTATCACCCGATCTGCTTGTTGACAGCAATACGCCCAAAGCTTTTATCTGGCATACCTCGAATGACGGCGGAGTAAGCGTAATAAACAGCTATTTATACGCAACGGCGCTTAGAAAGCATAACATTTTGCACGAAATGCACATTTTTCCGGACGGGCCTCACGGACTTGATATCGCTGCGGGAATGCCGCACGTTGCGCAATGGACAGGGCTTTTGAAAAACTGGTTTACCGATATGGGATGGCTTTGAGAATACTTAAATTTAAAAGGCACAAGGTTTAAAACTAAACCTTGTGCCTGATTTTATTTGAGATAATACA
The DNA here is from genome assembly GCA_017427285.1 of Clostridia bacterium. Classification (GTDB taxonomy): domain Bacteria; phylum Bacillota; class Clostridia; order Oscillospirales; family UBA644; genus HGM12619. Next base: position 20,419 of record JAFRTE010000019.1, on the reverse strand, counting down.
CGGCAAGCGCTATTCCCGAAGCTGCAAGGAAAACAGTGCCGACTATAAAAATGAATGCCGGTGTTTTTACCCGTTTACCGTCTTTTTCCGTTTTATAGTCATAAAACGATTCACTGTTCGCCTTAAACAGAAACGGGAAAAGAGTATGTCCTGCGACGCGAAAAGCATAGCCGAGAGCATCGAAAAGGCCTGTGGTTGAAATCCAGAAAAGGCACCCAACCATAACAAGCAGTATGCCAGGTACGAAAAAAGCATCACAGAGGACAGCCGAAACATCGACATGGCTGTTTTGAATAAACAGTCCTTCCGAATCCATGATCCAGAGCGCCATGGCAGCTCCGATAAGGAAACAGATCCCATACTGCAACAGTTTTTTCTTCACTCGGTTTAACCTCCGATAATACTGCGGTATTTCTCTTCTTCGCTGTCGGAGCAGAGGACAAAATGATTTGGAGAAACTTCTCTGAAAGTCGGCTGTTCAACCGAATAGTCGTGGTCGCGCAGCGGAACGTAGGTAATACGTTTTCTGTTCTTTTCATAGTCCGGGTCTGGAAGCGGTATGGCGGAAAGAAGCGAACGAGTATACGGATGGAGCGGGTGCTTGAAAAGCTCATCCGAATCTGCAAGTTCAACAAGTTTGCCGAAATACATTACGCCGATCCTGTCCGAAAAATATTTAACGACTGAAAGGTCGTGAGCAACGAACAGAATGGTAATACCGAGATCATGGCGAAGGTCGTTAAGAAGATTGATGACCTGCGCCTGAATAGAAACGTCAAGAGCGGAAACCGGTTCATCGGCAATTATCAGCTCCGGTTTCATAATAACGGAACGCGCAACGCCTATACGCTGTCTCTGTCCTCCTGAAAATTCGTGAGGGTATCTTCCGGCATGCTCTCTGACAAGTCCGACAGTTTCGAGAACATCGTAAACCATTTCGTCGATCTGTTTTTTATCTTTCATTCCCTTAATCACAAGACCTTCGGAAATGATTTCTCTGACCGTCATACGCGGGTCGAGAGAAGCGATGGGGTCCTGGAAGATCATCTGGATCTGGGTGATAAGGTCCTTGTCAACGTGACTGTTGTCGTATTTGGCGGACGCTATCTGCTTGCGCATATCGGAAATAAGTTTGCCAAGCTCCGCCTTTTTTTCAGCAATTACAGCGGCTTTATCCGGGTCATCGCTGTTTTTGAGTTCGGCAACTTCATCTTTGAATTTCTTTTTGGCGTCTTTAATGGCATTTTTATAAGAAAGAGTGCCTGCGCCTATTCTTTGTCCTTTAAAATAAATGCTGCCGGATGTAATATTGTAAAGTTTGATGATCGATCTTCCGGTCGTTGTTTTTCCGCATCCGGACTCACCTACAAGCCCGAAAACTTCGCCCTTTTTAATATCAAAGGATACGTTGTCTACGGCTTTGAGTTCTCCGAAATGCTGAGAGAGATTTTCGACTCTGAGAAGGACATTGTCATCGTTGGAAGGAGTTACCTGTTTGTTAAGCTCAGCCATTGCTGTCACCTCCTGCATTCTTTTTGCTTCTTGCTATACGTTCGGTGACGATCTTGGGCGGATCGACATGCGGCGCATCGGGATGGAGCAACCATGTTGCCGCGCTGTGAGTATCGCTTATGCGGAACATAGGAGGCTGTTTTTCAAAGTCGATCTTTAAAGCAAATTTATTTCTTTCGGCAAAAGCATCGCCAACGGGAGGATAGATCATATTCGGCGGAGTACCCGGTATTGCTTCGAGCTTCTCGTTTGTATCGAGGTCCGGCATAGAAGACAGGAGCGCCCATGTATACGGATGTGCGGGAGAATAGAATACGTCTCTTGAAGTACCATATTCAACGATTTTACCCGCATACATTACGGCGATCTTATCTGCCATATTCGCAACAACGCCGAGGTCGTGAGTTATGAAGATAATAGAAAGATTTCTTTCTTTTTTGAGCTTGTTGATAAGCTCGAGTATCTGCGCCTGAATGGTAACGTCGAGCGCGGTCGTAGGTTCGTCGCAGATAAGGATATCGGGGTTTGCGGCAAGCGCGATAGCGATAACTATACGCTGTCTCATACCGCCCGAGAACTCGAACGGATACTGTCTGTATCTCTTTCTCGGTTCGGGGATACCGACTTCTTCCATAAGTTTGAGCGCGCGAAGCTTTGCCAAACGACGCGTAACTTTATTTGCGAAACCGGACGCGTTCAATTTAAGATAATCTATTACCGCAACGGCTTCTTCACCGTAATCGCGCTGATCTTTCTGAGCAAGGAGCTCTTCGTAATGTTCCGTAAGACGAATAATGATCGTGCAGATATTATCTTTTGCGAGCTGTAAATCGACTATCGCGGCAGGTGTGACTTTCCATGACAGTTCACCCCCTGCCCTTGCGGCTTTTCTGTCGTAACTTGCTTTCTGTTTTTCGTAACGTTTCGTTTCAACTACATTCTGTTTTTCACCGTTGAAATAGACCTCAACCGCGCTGCGAAGACTTGATTCGAAAGTATACGCCGTGCTGTCTCTGTTAATTTCCATGGGGTCTATGGAGTCATGAACGTCTTTTACGAGCTTGTTTACGAGCGTATCGATTTCGGGACGAGAATATACGTCTGCCCTGAAAGTATTAAGAGATTCTTTAAGCTCTTTTACAACTGCTTCCTTTTTGACAAGATGCTCTTTTGCTGAATCGCGCAAAGCATTCTCTACATACTCGATAAACTCGAGCATATAGTTGTCGTCGAGATACTTGCGGAGAAATTGATTGAGCTCGGAAACTGGAAGATCGGGAAGCGGTTCGCCCGAGAAAGTAAGGTAATAGCCCATCGAGAAGAAGTTAGGCATCTCTTTTGCGATAGCCGCTTTGAGAATTTCGTTGATCTTATTGAGATTTGCGGTTACTTCGTCATAATTACCGGACTTTTTAGAAGCGGAAGCGGCGGTTTTAAGAGAAGAAACAAGAGTGTGAAGCTCAGCCGAATCATCAGATACGACATAGTCGTTTACGGTGCCGAGAGAAAGCTCGCAGATGTTTGAAATAATGTTTTTCTCATCTTTAAACGCGTTTTTCTCAATAAGGAAGAGCGCGTTTTCGATTTCCGCAATTGCTTCGTTTGCGTTGTTTACAGCACTGTTATAAGCGGTTTCAAGTTTAAGATGAGTACCTTCGAATTTATCGAAATTTTTGCACTTTTCCGAAATGCTTCTGGCTTTTTCGGGGTCGTTTGCGGCGTTTGATTTGATCATTGCCTTTTCGAGGCGGGCAAGATATTCGTTAAACGCCTTTCTGCATGATTTCTGGCGCGCTTTGCCTTTGAGGATCATAGCTTCCGTAAGCTGTTTGCCTATCCTCATAATCGGGTTAAGACTTGAAAGCGGATCCTGGAAAATCATGGCGATCTTGTCGCCGCGGATCTTGTAAAATTCGTCTTCGGGGATTTTCAGAAGGTCTCTGCCGTCGTAAATGATCTCGCCGCCGTCGATAATCGCATTTCCTGCAAGAATACCGAGAATGGCTTTTGAAGTAACGGATTTACCCGAGCCGGATTCGCCGACGATAGCGAGAGTTTCGCCGTCTTTTAAATCAAACGAGATATCTCTTACTGCCTGAAGTTTGCCTGATACGGTGCGGAAAGAGATTCTTAAATTTCTGACTTCCAATTTGTTTGCCATAATTTATTCCTCCACTCCGCGCAGCGACGGGTTGAACGCATCGCGCAATCCGTTGCCGAATAAGTTGAACGAAATCTCAAGAAGCGAGATAAATACTGCCGGGAAAAGAATGATATGCGGGAATGTCTGCAAATAGCCCTGTCCCTGAGCAAGCATTGTACCTACCGACGTAAGAGAAGACGTTTCGAGATTTATAATACCTAAATATGAAAGCGACGATTCCGAGAAAATAACGCCGGGAATTGTAAGAACGGCGCCTGTGATGATAGTACCGATAGAGTTCGGGAAAATATGCTTGAACATAAGTCTGCCGTCTTTTGCACCGAGCGTTCTTGCGGCAAGGATATATTCATGGCCCTTGAAGCGGTAGAACTGCAAACGGACTCTCGAAGCCATTCCGACCCAGCCCGTCATAACGAACGCAAAGAGCAATGAAGGCAATGCTCCGACCTTATCCGCCAAATGAAGTTTAAACAGCGTAACAACGACTATAAACGGAACGGAAGCGAGGATGTCGCTTATACGTTCAAGAATTATATCGACTGCGCCGCCGTAATAACCTTCTACGGAACCGTAGAGTGCGCCGATCGTAAGGTTGATAACGGAGACAAAAACCGCTAGCAGAAAAGACAGTCTCGCACCTGCCGCAAGACAGGTGAAAATATCCTGACCGTAAGCGTTTGTGCCGAACAGGAACGACGGTTCGTGACCGTTTTTGTAGATATAATATTCGCGGTAAAGAACGCGGACTTTATAACCTGTCTGGTTTTTAACGGCGTATGTGAACCATTTGCCGTTTTCGCCGGTATCTGTGGGTAAGCGCATTTTGCTTATGTAGTCGCCGCGGTCTTTATTTGAGCTTGTTATGTAATTAGGGATATAATTGCCGTCTTTATCGAGAACGGGTTCGCCTGTGGAAGTTGCTTTATCGTTTTTCAGTTTATACCAGAAGTTTGCGCCCGCATTGCCGATCGTGTAATTTGTTTTGTAGTTTTCAGGCATCGGGTATATGATCTGAACTTCATTTTCATCCTGATACTGCTGAAGAGCGATATACTCGTTTTGAGTGAGGTTTACAAATACGTAGCCGACAGTGTTGTATGAATCGACCTTAAACGTGTAATAATCGTTGCCGTCGGTATCCTTACCGAGTTTTCCTTCGCCTATAACGGCATTGCGTCCGCTTTCGACACCGATCGACTTATAGTAAAGATAACCGGCGGGCGTATCTGTTTTTGTAAATGTACCGTCCCAGATGCCGAGTGGAGCGAAAAGCTCTGACTTGGGAAGAACGGTTTTGTAGTACCCGTCGCGGTGGTCTACCGTATACGGAGAGAAAATGGGAACGATTATTGCGAACAACACAAGGATTAAAATGATGATCGCCGCAACAACGGAGCTTTTGTTTTTGCAGAAACGGATCCAGGCATCTTTAAAATAGCCGATTGGCTTCGTTTCGAGCTTTTTATCGTATATTTTTTCACCGACGGGAGCAAATTCGAATTTCTCTTTCGGTATTGACATATATTCGTTATTCTGCATTATTTCTTCGCCCCCATTCTGATTCTCGGATCGATGAATCCGTAGCTGATATCCATAAGAATACCGGATGCAAGACCGATAAACGTATAGAAGAAAGTGAGAGCCATAAAGAAGTTATAGTCACGAAGGTTTATGGAGCTGATATAAAGGTCTCCGACGCCAGGAATAGCAAATATTTTTTCGATAATAAGTGAACCGTAAATAATTCCGAGGAATTCACCGATTATCATTGGTAAAATAACGACCATAGCGTTTCTCATAGCGTGACGTGCGGTCGCCTGAGCTTTTGTAAGACCTTTGGTACGTGCAAGAAGCATGTAATCGCCGGTCAATACCTCTGAAAGTTCGGCTCTTGTATAACGTGCAAGATTGGCTATAACGCCGAAACCGAGAGAAATAACGGCGGGCATCATGCTGACAAACATTTTAACGCTGAATAGCGACGCTGTTTCACCGGATGGAATGGTTATCGGGAAAAGACCCGCCTTGAAGCAGAGAAAATACTGTACAAGGAAGGCGTAAACATATGACGGGACGGAAATGAAGATCATAACGGCGGTGGAGATAACGTGATCCTGCCATTTGTTTTTCTTCAAAGCAGCATATATACCGAAACCGAGACCTATCGGTATCGCTATAAGTATAGAGTAGAGGTTTACCATAATGGTATACGGAAGTTTTTTCATCAAAACATCCCATATTCCGAGGGTCTCATACATCTGTTCCCCTACTCCCCAGTCCCACTTCGTTAAAACGTTTTTAAGGAATATACCGTACTGGACGGGTATCGGTTTGCCGTAACCCATCTGTTCACGTTTCATAAGAATGATGTTTATATCTTTGCCCATTTCCTTTACCGCAGGAAGCGGAAGGAGTTTGATAAGGACAAAGCACATTGTCATGATAACAAACAATGTGAAGAACATCAAAAGAATTCTTTTTATGGTATATTTTACCATTTCACCCAAGCTCCATTCAGTTTTCTCTTTTAAATATCCGATTACATCCAAAACAGTGTGGGCAGAATTAATAATACCGTAATTTTACGATAAATATTACGTCAGTCCATACTGTTTCGGATATAATCAAATCTTCGGGCAGGGTACGAAAAGTGCACTGCCCGAAGATCTATTCGGGAGCCGGCGACCGGCTCAAGGAATATCAGATTAAATCAATTAATAAGATATACCGCTCTTTACAGAAGCCCACTCTTCGTCGTTGTAGTTGTAGGTGAGGAATCTGAGTCCGCCGTACTCAACGAGCTGGAGATAATCTTTTGTAGCATATTCAACCTTACGTGTAAGGAGAGATGCAGAGTTTCTGTAGTAAATAGGAGCAGTTACAAAGCTTTCGAGGTATGCGTTTTCGAGAGTTGCGAATACTTCGCATCTTTCGGGATACGTATGATCAGCAAATCTGCCGACTTTGGAATCGATAGCGTCAACTGCATCGCCGTTGCACCAGTGAGCCCAGTTCTGAAGGGATGCGCTGATGGTCTGGCCGTTAACGGTAACATCAACGAGAACCTTATCGGTTTCGAAACCAACTTCCATCTGGTTACCGGAGCCGTCAGCAGCGTCACAGTAGCACTGATAGAGAAGTGTGAACGGAGACATGGAAGCGCCGCCCCAAGTGGAGAAGATGATGGTTGCGTTTCCGGAATACATCGTATTGTAGTAGTCGGGGTCTTCAGTCATCTGGAGAGATACTTTTCCTTCAAACGGTGTGCCTACGCAAACTGCTTTGATGGAATCGTTGAAGAAGTTGAACATCTTAACGTAGATTTCATCGGAAGAGTATACACGGAAGTCGAGGATGATATCGGAAGAACCGTCCCAAAGACCGTCGTCGATAGCTTTCTGAGCAGCTACGCCCATGAGTTCGGTTGCCTTGTCGGGATCGTAACCGGTGATGGAATCATAAGCTTCGTCGAGATCGCCGTATGCTTTGCCGTCGCCGTATTCGATGTCGTAAAGATCAACGATGGCTTTCTTAGCGTAATCGCTGTCACGGTAAAGTTCGCCGGTGAACGGGTTGTAGCAATACATGTAGTTGAGAAGTCCGAAGCCGGGTTCGTGAGCCGCAGTGTATTCAGCGCAGAATTTTTCACGGTCGATAGAGAGCGAGAATGCCTGTCTGAATTCTTTGATTGTAAGAACTACAGCGTTGTTGCCGATAGCTTCGAGTTTTTCTTTATTGGTGTTGAATGTGATCTTGGTTGTGTAAGACTGCGGTGTGTAAAGGAGACGGTCGCTGGAAGCGTATGTCTCGAGGTCTGTGGAGTCAAGACCGATACTGTCTACTTCGCCGTTAAGGAACGCCTGGAGAGCGGTCTTATGTTCGGAGATGATCTGGCAGGAGATCTTGTCTGTCTGATACTGACCTACGTGTTTGCCGTCGCTGTAACCGTACCAGTTGTCGTTTCTTGTGAAGGTGAGCTGTTTGTCGAGCTCATAGTAAGTGAGGTCGTAAGGACCGTAAGAAACTGAGCTGTCAACGGTTGTGCAGTAGGTATTGGAGATAGAAGCCGCATTGTCTGCGCCTGCTTCAACTACATTACCGTCTGCGTCATACCATGTCTGGCAGGATTCATAAAGATCCTGTTTAACAAGCCATGTGGAGCTGAGGTTGTAGGGTACATAGAATTCAGGCTCTGCAATAGGTGTGGCGGTAACAATAAGAATTGTATACTCGTCAAGAGCTTTGATACCTACTTCGTCCCAAGCAGCTGCGGGAAGGGACTGAGAAACATACATATAGTCTGCAGCGTAGGAATTATAGGGAGCGCCTTCTGCGAGATATGTATCATAAATATATTTAGCAGAAACCCAGTCTTCGTCCTGACCCTCTTCAACCGCTTCGTCACGGTAGAGAGTTTCGTCGTTTACGTTGACATAACGGGGAGCTGCGTTGCCGTCAGCATCGAGAGCGCCTGTAAGGCCCCAGAAATCCATATCAAGGAAAAGGTTTCCGTTTGCAAGGGCGTCAGCAAGAGCGTCGCCTGCGAGGGAGTAGGAAACTTTTCCGTTGTAGAAGTATGCTTTTGCATTAACGATTTCGAAATCGCCTGAATAGAAGGAGTCGGCACGTCTGTTGAGAGCGAGAGGATCAAGGAGCTGTTTCATAGAGTAAACGTATGTTTCAGCGTTGATCTTTGTGCCGTCAGACCAGGTTACGAGCGGGTTAAGAGCGATTTTCCAAGCTTTTGCGGTGTCGCCTTCCTTGATGCCGTACTGACCAACATAGTCAGCCGTAACATCAACGGGGAGAGCAGCTGCAGCTTCGGGAATAATTGTGTAACCCGAGAGGTCTTCGTTGATAACGAAGTCGTAAAGAGCTGTGGTAATATAACCGAGAACGTAAGAGTCATCGGATGTTTCCCATGCGTGGGGGTTCCAGTTAAGACCTGTAGTTCCGCCCATGAAGTCAAGGAAAGTATAGGATGCTTCGTCAGAGTAGTCTTTGCCGGCTACGCCATCGTAAACACCGTCATCTGCGGAAGACGCAGGTTCGTTACCCGGTTCGGTTGTTTCGTTGCCGGGCTGGGTCTCTGTATTCTCATTTCCTTCACCGGAGGGTGTTTCCGTGTCGCACGCTGCAAGAGCGAACATGGAGAAAACCATCATGAGAGCAAGAAAGACCGCGATCATTCTTTTCATAGTACAATCCTCCAAATTAGATTTAACACTAAGCGTATTTTTCGCTTAATTAAGTTATACGCCTTATTATACAATAATTCTACGGAATTGTCAATACTTTATTTGAAAATTTTTTATTTTTCCGCGGGGAAATTATTAAAAATCGCATTATTACAGCTGCTATCGGAACTCTGTCTGAAAAAACAAATATCTCCGAACTGATTATTATGCATTCCGTAATACCAAAATAATACATTATCGGCAAAAAGCTTCCGCAAAAAAGGAAGATTATGTCTTTATCGGTTTTCAGTCCGCAAAAAGAGGCATAAGAGAAAAAGAATCTCCGTCAAAAAGTCCGAAAGTAGTAAGTTTTATATGAGGAATTACGGGAAGACTGATAAACGACATTCTCATAAACGGTTCGGACCTTTCGGGACAGCCGAGCAAAAGCGCAGCATTTTTAATTTCGGCGTTTTGTTCGGCACATACGCGGGCGTCCTCCTCGCTCATAATACCTGCAACGGGAAGAGCCATTTTGCTGACGACCGCTCCGTTATTTACGGCGGCAAGCCCTCCGCCCGCCTCAATTACGGTATTTGCGGCAAACGCCATATCCGCCTCGTTTGTGCCGACGACGATCAGGTTATGCGAATCGTGCGCCACGGACGACGCGATAGCTCCGCATTTAAGGCCTATACCGCGAATAAATGCGACGCCCATATGTCCGGTATGCTTATGACGTTCGATAACGGCTATTTTTAATAAGTCGTTTTCGATATCAATGCCGTTATTTACGGAAAAATCGATTACAGCAGTTTCCTTTTCGGTAATTATCTGTCTGCGGAAGGCTCTGATAATATTGCATTTGCGTTTTTCGCCGCAGTTTATAATAAAATCGGATCCTTTCATCATATCGAGACTGAAAGTACGGTGAACTCTGCTTTCAAGAGCATTATCGACAACGGGTTTTTCAAAAGGAACGACCGAGCCGTTTGAAGAAACCTTCTTTCCGTTTTTATATACGTCGCATATCTCAACGGCTTCAAGACTGTTGAGAACTATCAGATCCGCAGCGTAACCGGGAGCGATCGCGCCGACGTTTTTAAGCCCGAAATGCTGCGCCGCATTGAAAGAAGCCATTTTTATCGCCGCAAGCGGTGATGCGCCTCTTTTGACAGCAATCCTCACGGCGTCGTCGATATGTCCTCTTTCAATAAGATCCGCGGGATGTTTGTCGTCCGAAACGAGCATACAGCGGTCTGACCACGGTTTTTTGAAAAGAGGAAGGAGATCGACGAGATTTTTGGCTGCGGTCCCCTGCCTTATCATAATAAACTGTCCTTTTCTGATACGCTCGCACGCCTCTTCGACCGACGAACACTCGTGATCGTCGTAAATCCCCGCAGAAATATATTTATCGAGACTGTGCCCGGTAAGGAGCGGAGCGTGTCCGTTTATTACGGCGCCGTGAGCTTTTGCGGAATTGATTTTTTTGATCAGTCCCTCGTTTTCGGAGATAACACCGGGATAATCCATAACCTCGGCAAGACCGAGAACGCGCGGATGAGAATAAAACTCTTCGAGATCTTCGGCGGTAAGGGAAGCCCCCGATTCGTCAAACGAGGTGGAAGGAACACACGACGGAAGCATGATATAAACGGTAAGAGGAAGACCTTCGCTCGCCTGAAGCATATAGCGAATGCCGTCTTTGCCGCATACGTTTGCTATTTCGTGGGGATCGGCAATAACCGCAGTAGTGCCGTGAGGGGCGCATGCTTTCGCAAACTCATAGGGAATGAGCATTGTGCTTTCGATATGGATATGTCCGTCGATAAAACCGGGGCATATATATTTACCGGTCAAATCCGCAGTGCTGTCCGCCGTAACGTCCGAGTAGTCCCCTACTCCGAGGATGATCCCGTTTTCGATAAGAACATCCTGTTTTTCGATCTCTTCCGTAAACACGTTTACAACGAAGGCGTTTTTTAGAATTGTTTTCATTTTATGCTCCCTATTATAAATAATGTAGATAAGAAACGGTACGTTTAAAGATTTTTCATGCAAAGAGCGGTTCTCGAAGGAAGATATATGCGAAGCTTGAAATTGTTTTCGGCGTCCGTCTCGGCTGAATAAACATAATCAAGGGAGATCCTGTCAAATCCGCCGAAACGTCCTTCGTCGGTAGACATAACCGTCTTGTATTTTCCTTCAGACGGAACGGTAAGCCAGTATCCTTCGTAAGAATTTGTCGGGCTGAAATTCATCGCAAAGACATATCCCGCGCATTCGTAGGTAAGGACCTGACACTGAGAGTCGATAAAAAGCGCTTTTGCCGGTTTTTTCAGGATACCTTTCTTTCTTATAAAACGGATCATTTCTTTTTCAAATTCATTGAGAAATCTGTATCTGAGCGTAGTATCGTCAAGAAGATGCCATTGACGGCGGCAGTAAAAATGGCTCCAGCCGTTACCCTCGCGAGGGAAATCCACCCATTCGGGATGTCCGAACTCGTTGCCCATAAAATTCAGATACCCCTCGCCGCCTGCGGTCATTGTGATAAAACGTATCATTTTAAGCAGCGCCATACCGCGGTCGATTATACTGCTTTGTCTGAAAACGGACATATCTGTATACATTGCGCTGTCGCAAAGGCGGAAAATGAGTGTTTTGTCTCCGACAAGGGACTGATCGTGAGATTCGGAATATGCGACGTATTTTTCTCCCGGACGGCGGATTGTAAGCTCTGACCAGATAGTCCATAAATCCCATTTATCGTCGGGCTGCTCTTTGATAAGCTTTATCCAGAGGTCCGGCTGCCCCATTGCGAGACGATAGTCAAACCCTATTCCGCCGTATTTTACGGGCAGACACATGCCGGGCATACCGGACATATCTTCCGCGACCGTGATCGCATCCGGATTTACCTCTTTAACGAGATCGTTTGCAAGCTGAAGATACGTAAGAGCTTCGATATCGGTATTCAGCGAAAAATATTTGCCGTAATCGGTAAAAGCTACTCCGAGCCCGTGGTTTCGGTATATCATGGAAGTAACGCCGTCAAAACGGAATCCGTCAAAATGAAATTCGCAAAGCCAGTATTTTAAATTTGAAAGCAGGAAATGCAGCACCTCGTCTTTGCCGTAATTAAAAAGCTTTGTCCCCCAAGCAGGATGATCGCCCCGAGGTCCTTCGTGGAAAAACTGATACGGTGTGCCGTCAAATTCGTTTATTCCTTCGGAAGTGTTTTTTGCGGCGTGAGAGTGAACGACGTCGAGAAGAACGGCTATACCCATTCCGTGCGCGGCATCAATAAGCTCTTTAAGCTCATCAGACGTGCCGTAGCGCGACGACGCGGCGAAAAACGACGTGACCTGATAGCCGAACGAGCCGTAATAGGGATGCTCCATTACAGCCATTATCTGAATTGCGCTGTATCCGAGATCTCGGATATGAGGAAGGATATTTTCGCGAAATTCCGAATATGTGCCTATGCCTTCTTTTTCCTGAGCCATACCGATATGGCATTCGTAAATACAAAGGCCCTTTTTATCGGGTTTAAACGGGACGTTTTTCCAGATATAGCGCGGTTTGTCCTCGATAACGCCGGTCCAGGCAAAAGTGTTTGTATCCTGTATTACTCGGCGGATATACAAAGGAATGCGTTCAAGGAAACTACCGTTATGACTGATTATTGTTTTGACACGGCAGCCGTCGTAAAGAAAGTCCGTACCCGGAAGGAATATTTCGAACACTCCCCCGCCTTTTTTTTCAAGTTTTAAATCGAACCAGCGCCATGAAACCATGTCTCCCGTGAGAAAAACCTCGTCTGCCGCCGGCGCCCATTCGCGATAATACCAACCGTTTTCGGTTTTGTGAAAGCCGAAGTATTCATGACCATTGGCAAAATCGGTCAGAGACGGAACGGAAGATAGGAGTTCCTGTTTTTTTCGGGCATAGCTTTCCATACGAAGGTCGATATCGTTTTTATATGGCAAAAGCCCCGGATCGTATCGAAATATCCTGTACTTCATATCTTTCGCCTCCCGAAAATAAAAATCCTTTATCATTATTATACATCATAATATAAAGATTTTCAAGCATAAATTGCAATTTTACGATATTTTTTTATTTTTCGGGCGCATAGGCGAATGGGTCTTGAAAAAAACAGACAAATATGATATAATGATCAGGAAAATTAAAAGGAGATGATAATTTGTCTGTTTTATATGCTTTGGAAGGTATACGAAATCCCGTTTTAGATTTCTTTTTCTCCATTATCACGCTCCTTGGAGAAGAAACGCTTTTTATGGCGGTAGGACTTACGTTTTACTGGTGCGTAAATAAAATTGAAGGATACTATCTTCTTGCCGTCGGCGGGCTCGGAGCTATAGTAAACAATTTCCTCAAAATGATATTCACAGTACCACGTCCGTGGGTCATCGACCCTGATTTTACAATAGTTGAAGCGGCAAGAGCGGGAGCTACGGGATACTCTTTCCCAAGCGGACATACTCAGTGCTCTGTAGGACTTTACGGCGGAATTGCCATGTGGAATAAGAACAAAGCGGTAAAAATCGTCGCAATAGTTCTTTGTTTGCTTATCCCGTTTTCAAGACTTTATCTCGGCGTACATACCCCGCTTGACGTAGGGGTCGGATTTGCCATTGCCGTTGTTTTTGCCGTTGCCGGATATTTTATTTTCAAAAAAGCGGAAAACAACAGCAAAATCCTGGTACCCGCAATCGGCGTTGTAATACTCGTCAATATTTTATATATCTTATTCGTTTGCTTTTACAGGTTTCCGGAAAGCGTTTATGCCGCGGAAAACATAAAGGAATACGACGGCGCCGTAAAGAACGGATTCACGCTGCTGGGAGCCGCTCTGGGTATGATTTTGGCATATGTTATTGACAGCAAATGGGTCCGTTTTGATACGAAAGCCGTATGGTGGGCGCAGATAATAAAAGCTGTCGGCGGCTTTGCCGTCCTGCTGATACTCAAAGAGCTACTGAAAATACCTCTCAATGCGATCCTCGACGAAAATACGTGGGGAACGCTGCTTCGCTATTTTATCACGGTCACTGTTGCAGGTGCTGCCTGGCCGATGGTTTTCAGGTTTTTCCCGAAAGCAAAAGCAGAAAAGGAATAGAATTTCAAATCAAAACGCAGTCCCGAACGGCAAAACGACCGTTCGGGATTATTTTGATGCCGAATTTGAAAACTTTTTTCAAATTGCTTGACAAACAGACTGATCTGTGCTAAAATTGAAAACAGTTTTCAAATTGGCAAAAAGGGTCGAAAATGGAAAAGAAATCAAAATACAATACAAAGCAGAGAGATCTTATAGTTTCATATTTAAAAACAGTCCCGGGACAGCACGTTACCGCGGGAGATGTCTGCGAACATTTTAAAAGTATCGGAGTAAATATCGGAGTATCGACCGTTTACAGGCAGCTTGACAGACTTGTTGACGAGGGAACGGTAAAAAAGTTTACTATCGACTCCACTTCGTCCGCCTGTTTTGAATACGGCGACGAATGTGACAAACACGACGAAGAGTGTTTCCACTGCAAATGCGTTGAGTGCGGCAGACTTATTCACCTGCAATGCGAAGAGATAAAAGAAATCGAGGAACATCTTTTAAAAACTCACAATTTCACAATGAATGCGGGAAGAACTGTTTTTTACGGACTTTGCGACAAATGCAGAGAAAAAGAGAAAGTCTCTGAGCAATAAAAAGGTGATTTCAAATGAAGAAAATATATACCGCTTTTATTCTGTTTATATTTATTCTGTCCCTGCTTTCCGGGTGCGGAAGCATTCCTTTAAATAACGAAAAATTTACAATAGTTACAACGATTTTTCCCGAATACGACTGGGTAATGAATATCCTCGGGGAAAAAGCCGCAGAAGCAGACGTAACTTTGCTGCTTGACAAGGGTGTTGATCTTCACAGCTACCAGCCGACGGCTGACGATATAATCAAAATTTCGACCTGCGATATATTTATATACGTCGGAGGCGAGTCTGACAAATGGGTCGACGACGTTCTGAAAAGCGCCGTAAACAAAGATATGACAATCATCAATCTTATTGAAACGCTCGGAAACTATGTAAAGGAAGAAGAGACTGTTGAGGGAATGCAGGAAGAGGAAGAACACAGTCACGAACACGGTGACGACGAGGAAAAGGAATACGACGAGCATGTCTGGCTTTCCTTAAAAAACGCCGTAAAGATCTGCCGCGAAACTGAAAAAAAGATTTCGGAAAAAGATCCCGAAAACAGAGAAATATACGAAGCCAATCTCGCGGAATACATTGAAAAGCTGAATGCTCTTGATAAAAAATATGAATCCGCATTGAGCGATACAAACAAAAACACGCTTTTATTCGGAGACAGATTTCCGTTTCGATACCTCACCGACGATTACGGACTTGACTATTATGCAGCTTTTGCAGGATGTTCCGCAGAAACGGAAGCGAGCTTTGAAACGATCGTGTTTCTTGCAAACAAAACCGATGAGCTCGGTCTGAATGCGATAGTGCATATTGAAAGCTCCGACGGAAAAATTGCAAATACGATAAGGGAAAACACAAAAAATAAAGATCAGAAAATAATTGTTCTTGACTCGATGCAGTCGTTAACGCTTGAAGACGTTAAAAACGGAGTGACGTATATTTCCGTTATGGAAAAGAATCTTGAAGCAATCGAACAGGCACTGGAATAGGGAGACGAAATGGCGCTACTCACATGCAGAAACCTTGCCCTGGGATATGAGGGACATGCGATAGTAAAAGACCTGAATTTTGAGATAGATTCGGGCGATTATCTTTGCATTGTAGGCGAAAACGGGTCCGGCAAAAGCACGCTGATGAAAACGATCCTCGGGCTGCAGTCCCCTCTTGACGGCAAAATCATTACGGGAGACGGGTTTAAGCAGACGGAGATAGGGTATCTGCCGCAACAGACCGTTATTCAGAGAGATTTTCCGGCTTCCGTTTGGGAAATAGTCCTTTCGGGCTGCCTTAACAGAACGGGGATCCGCCCGTTTTACAGTAAAGACGAAAAACGCGAGGCGCGCGAGATAATTGAAAAATTAGGAATGACGCCATATATAAAAAGCTGCTACAGAAATCTTTCTGGCGGTCAGCAGCAGCGTGTTTTGCTTGCAAGAGCGCTTTGCGCAACGGGTAAAATGCTTCTTCTCGATGAACCGGTAACCGGTCTTGACCCGATCGTAACTGCCGAGATATACGATATCGTCTGCCGCTTGAACCGCGAAGATGGAATAACTGTTGTGATGATATCGCACGATATCGAAGCGGCGATGAAATACGCGACAAAGGTAATACATATAGGAAAAACGGTATTTTGCGGCAGTAAAGACGAATATCTTTCAAGCGTGGAGGCAAGACTGTTTATAAAGGACGGTGAAGAAAATGGCTGATCTTTTTGATAAGCTTATACTGTATTTTCACTATCCGTTCGTTATATATGCCCTGATAGTCGGGATACTGATAGCGCTTTGTTCGTCCTTGCTCGGAGTAACGCTTGTTCTCAAAAGGTTTTCCTTTATAGGAGACGGACTTTCGCACGTAGCATTCGGGGCAATGGCTCTTGCGGCGGTATTCAACCTTACAAACAATATGCCGTTTGTGCTTGCGGTAACGGTAATAAGCGCAGTACTGCTTTTGCAGTTAGGTCAGAACGCCAAGATCAAAGGCGACGCCGCAATAGCGATGATATCCGTGGGGGCGCTCGCGATCGGGTATCTGCTGCTGAATTTGTTTTCAAAATCAAGCAATATTTCGGGAGACGTATGCTCCACCCTTTTCGGTTCGACTTCGATCCTTACGCTTACAACTGCAGAGGTGTGGATATGCGGCGTTCTTTCGGTTATTACGGTCGTTGTATTCATAGTATTTTACAACAAGATATTTGCCGTAACTTTCGATGAGAATTTTGCGAGAGCAACAGGAACGAGAGCGAGTCTTTACAATCTGCTGATCGCGGTTATAATAGCGGTGATCATCGTACTTGCGATGAATCTTGTGGGTTCGCTTCTGATTTCCGCTCTTGTGATCTTCCCCGCGCTTTCGGCAATGAGAGTATTTAAAACGTTCAGATCCGTAACGGTCTGTTCGGCGGTTGTATCCGTAATAAGCGCATTTACGGGAATTATCGTTTCGATTATGGCAGGAACTCCGGTAGGTTCGACAATAGTTGCGGTCGATATTTTTGTATTTTTAATATTTTTCATCGCAGGCGTGATAAAAGGAGAAATAAAAAGATGAAAAAATGCTTGGTTTTGCTGACGGCTGCGATAATTTGTCTTTCTTTTTTTGCATGCGGCAACGAACAGATATACGATCCGAATTATATCGATCTTACTTCAATGAGCGGAACGATGGTTTATTCAGAGGTTTTGAATATGATGACGGTCCCCGAAGAATACGAGGGAAAGACCGTAAAAATGCATGGTCTGTTTTCATACGCTGAGGGCATCGACCGATATTACTACGCCTGTATTATCGAGGACGCTACGGCTTGCTGCGCCCAGGGGATCGAATTCGAGCTTGCGGAAAACAGGATTTTTCCGGATGAATACCCTGAACTCGGTGAAGAAATAACGGTCGAAGGGACCTTCGAAACATACTATGAAGATGAATACAGATACTGCACGCTGTCTGACGCGGAAATACTTGACTGATAAAGAAGTTCCCCCTGACGGGGGAATTTTTTTTCGGAATTTTTTTTGATATCACCGTTATGTCTATTGACAAAGCAATATCAATTTAGTATAATAAACGATAGTATAAAAACATGCCGATACAGAAATCGGTTTAAAATTAAATATGGGTGAAAGCCCAAAACGGAGGTATATGTATGAAATTGATCTATGGCGTTAACGACAAGCCCAAGTTCGGGCAGTTGCTGATTTTCGCTATCCAGCAGCTGCTTGCGATCATGGCTGCGACTCTTGTTGTCCCCGTTATTATAGGACATAACATGAGCCCTGCCGCGGCATTATTCGGCGCCGGCGTAGGAACACTGGTTTATATTCTGTTTACTCAGGCAAAGAGCCCTGTTTTTCTTGGTTCGTCATTCGCTTTCCTCGGCTCAATGGCAGCAGCATTTGCCGGCGGAGTATCAATGGCCGTCGGATATCTCGGTCTTATAATCGGCGCTGCTTTTGCAGGTCTCGTCTATGTTATCATTGCAATAGCCGTTAAAATCGCGGGTGTTAACTGGCTCAACAAACTGATGCCTCCCGTTGTTATCGGCCCGACAGTTGCAATAATCGGCCTTTCGCTCGCAGGCAACGCCATAGGCGACCTTCAGGTCGGCGGCGTTACGAAAGAAGTTACCGAATGGACCATCGGAGCTACCGACAACGTTATTCAGACAATTGAATCCGTTTCAGCAGAAGGCGAAACGATACTTCTTACTCAAATAACAAATAATGTACCCGTAGCAAACGTTCTTATCTGCGTACTCATCGGTCTTGTAACTCTTATCGTTACCATTCTCTGCTCGACATACGGCAAAAAAATGGCAAGACTTATTCCGTTTGTCATCGGTATTCTCGCAGGATACTGCCTTGCGACAATATTTACGGTAATCGGAAACGCTGCAAATATAGACTCATTGAAAATTATCAATTTCGGCATTTTCTCCGATCTCGTCAAAGACGGCGTAGGTCTCGGAACGTTCCTCCAGCTGCCCGATTTCACATTCTTAACTGCGCTCGGCGGATTTTCCGAAATCAGCGGCGAATATATAGCTAAGATTGCCGTTGCATACGTTCCCGTAGCATTCGTTGTATTTGCGGAACACGTTGCAGACCACAAGAATATCTCCTCAATTATCGAAAAAGACCTTCTTGAAGACCCCGGTCTTCACAGAACGCTTCTCGGCGACGGTATCGGCTCTTTTGCTGGCGCTATATTCGGCGGATGTCCGAACACGACTTACGGCGAATCGATCGGATGCGTAGCGATAACAAAGAATGCCTCCGTTGTAACTATCCTCGCCGCTGCGATAGGCGCCATACTCATTTCTTTCCTTTCACCGTTCGTTGCTTTTGTAAATTCTATTCCGAAATGCGTTATGGGCGGCGTTTGCATGGCCCTTTACGGATTTATCGCGGTATCCGGTCTTAAGATGCTTAAAAACGTTGATCTTGAACAGAACAGAAATCTGTTTGCTGCGTCCGTAATTCTTATTGCGGGTATCGGCGGACTTACACTTACATTCGGTCAGATCACGATCACATCCGTTGCATGCGCACTCATTCTCGGTATAATAGTCAACCTGTTAGTTTCCAAATCGAAGGAAAACCAATAAGGAGAAATAAATGAGCAAAGTAACTATTCTTGATCATCCTCTTATTCAGCATAAAACAACTATTCTCCGTCAGAAGGAAACTCCGAACAAAGAATTTCGCGAGAGTATCGAAGAAATAACGATGCTTATGTGCTATGAGGCGCTAAGAGACCTTCCTCTTGAAGAAATCGACATCGAAACGCCCATATGCAAAACAAGGCAGAAAGTACTCAAAGGCAAAAAGCTTGCCATAGTACCTATTCTCCGCGCGGGTCTCGGAATGGTAAACGGTCTTCTCTCGCTTGTTCCCGCCGCAAAGGTAGGACATATAGGCATGTACCGTGACGAAGTAACGCTTCAGCCCCACGAGTATTACTGCAAACTGCCTGCGGATATCGAAGAAAGACTGATCGTTGTAGTAGACCCGATGCTTGCAACGGGCGGCTCTGCGGTCGACGCAATAACTCAGATCAAATCTTACGGCGGAACGCACATTAAATTCCTTTGCATTATCGCCGCACCCGAAGGCATCAAAGCTCTTTCCGAGGCGCATCCGGACGTTGAGATAATATGCGCAAACGTTGACGAACGGCTCAACGAAAACGGTTATATCGTACCCGGTCTCGGCGACGCGGGAGACAGGATTTTCGGAACGAAATAAAATAAAAATAATAACTAAAACTACGGTCTGCTGAAAGGCAGACCGTATTGCTTGATATTATTTCTTTTTATTATTCCCTTATAACGTCGCTTGTATCGCGGGAATACGTTCTGTTTACGGCGATGACGGCGAAAAGGAACGCCAGAAGCGCGGTTGCGGCGACGGAGAAAAGTACTGTCGGAAGATTTAGCGACAATGCGCCGAACATCTGTATTTCTTTTGCCGGAGTTACCGTTATTATAAACGTTATCAGCGCTCCGATTGCAAAGCCGATCGCGGCGAGCTTTAAAAATCCCGAGAATATCCCGCCGAATATCATGCTTTTTGAATATCCGATAAACTTCTTTACCGCCGTTACGTACTGTCTTCTGTCCGTATAATATATACAAACGATTATAACGTTCAGTATTATCATTACAGCAAGCGATGCGATCGCATCCGTAGGACCGATTATTACTTCCGTAAGCTTCTGATCGTGCGATTCCGCCTGCGCGTTGCCTTCAAGTGCGGCAAGAAACGCTTCGTTTGCGTCCTCAACGTTTTTCTTCGTTTTACCGTCTATAAAATACGTTCCCATT